>CAUGNO010000005.1:0-127139 GCA_959600905.1 uncultured Eubacteriales bacterium
CAAAAAGGTATACTTTCCAAGGCAAATACCATCAGCCGGGCAGGCCGTTTTCCTGGCGCTCCATATTTTCCACGACAACATCATAGATTTCGCCTAGGGAAGCGCAGTATTCCAAGACCTGCCAAGGCTCATTGGTATGGTAATGGATTTTAATCAGCGTTTCATCGCCTACGGCCAAAAGGCAGTCTCCCTTGATATGTTGGGTGATGTATTCGTTGATGGCATCTTCGGAAAGATCTTTGCCATCGATCAACAGCTGTGTATCAAATTTATATTCCAGCATAGCGCGCATCCTTTCCAAAAAATAACAAAATCATTGTACAGAAATTCCGCTTTGTCCGCAATGCGGTTCGGCTAAATTCCCCAAAAAAGGGAGGATTCGCAAGAAAATCGGCGCATAAAATCCAGATATAATGATGCGTAAATATATATTTGCTGAAAATAAGGACAATCTAAGACACGTGACAGCAGCGGATCGCGGCGGAGAGGCGGAAAACATAAAGAATCAAAGAGGATTTTCCTTGCAAAACTATGCTGTGGGTGATATAATCCATCTGATACACAAGCTAGTGGAGGGATTTCCCAGTGACAACTGTCATCACAATTGGAAAAATATTATTATGCATCCTTTGCGTATTCGTCGTATTCATCATTGCGGCGCAAAAGCCGGCGGACGATAACCCGGGCGCGGCGCTGGGACAGGGGAACAGCGATTCCTATGCGAACAAGATGAGATCCCGTACGGTAGAAGGCAAGCTCAACCGGATGACAAAAATCGGCGGCATTGCCGTTGGCATTGTTTCCTTTGCTCTGGTGCTGATGCAGAGCCTATAATGGGCGGGGCCAAATAAAGATAAAAAACGGAAAAGGTGCTCTTCATAAAGGGGCGCCTTTTTTTTGGAGGAAATGTGGAACTTTATAACCAAGCGATAGAGCGAGATATTATAGCATATTTGCAGGATCAGACCGTGCCGGTTTCCCAGGCGGAGCTGGAAAAAGCGCTGGCGCTGGGCCGAGATGAAGCGGCAGATCGGCTGATGCGCATGGCAGATGAGGGGCTGCTGATGCAGACCAAGCGGGGCAAATGGGCGTTGCCGCAGCTCTTGGGCTGTGTATGCGGCCGGGTGCAGGGCACGCGCAAGGGCTTTGCGTTTTTGCTGCCGGAAGATGGCAGCGAGGATGTATTTTTGCCGCAGGATGCGCTGCTGGGGGCCATGCATGGGGATCGTGCCCTGGTACGCACCTTTGCGCCGACCAAGCGCGGCAGGGGCTTGCAGCGGGAAGGGGAGGTGCTGCGCATTTTGCAGCGCGCCCGCCAAACGCTGGTAGGGACGCTGGAAAAGGGGCACTATGCCTCTTTCTTAACGCCGGAGGACAGGCGGCTGCCGGATCTATTTATCCCAAAGGGGAAGACGGGCGGCGCGCAGCACGGACAGCTTGTGGTGGCAAAAATTACCGCCTACCAGCAGGACAACCGCAATGCGGAGGGCGAAGTGATCGAGATCCTGGGCGAAGCGGGCTCGGCAGAGGCGGATCTGCTGGGCATCATCCGCCATTATGGGCTGAAAGAGACGTTTGAAACCAAAACGCTGATGGAGGCCAAGGAGGTGCCGCAGCAGGTCACAAGCCGGGAAAGCGCAACGCGGGAGGATTTTCGCAATCTTTTGACGGTGACCATCGACGGCGCAGACGCCAGAGATTTTGACGACGCCATCTCGCTGGAGCGTACGGATGTGGGCTATGCGCTGTATGTGCATATTGCGGATGTAACGCACTATGTAAAGCCGGGCAGTGCGCTGGATAAAGAGGCATATGAACGGGGCACAAGCGTATACTTCCCGGGGGCGGTGCTGCCTATGCTGCCGGAGGCCCTTTCCAACGGGATCTGCTCTTTGAACCAAAAAGAGGATCGGCTGACGCTTTCCTGCATCATGCAAGTGGATCAAAATGGGTATGTAATGGGATACCGTTTTGCGCGCGGGGTCATCAATGTGGATAAGCGCGTGACCTATGAGGACGCCAACGCCATTTTGGAGCGGGGCGACAAAGCATTAGCCAACGACTATCAGGCCGTGCTGCCGCTTTTGGAAGAGATGCGTGCTCTGGCGGAAAAGCTGATGGGCAACAAGCAGCGGCGGGGCAGCCTGGATTTTGAGTTTCCGGAGTCCGCCTTTACGCTAAACGAAGAAGGCCGGGCGGTGGATGTCTTTGTGCATGAACGCGGCATTGCCAACCGCATGATTGAGGAGTTCATGCTGCTGGCAAACGAATGCGCCGCGAAATTTGCCGGGCAATACGAGCTGCCGTTCCTGTACCGGGTGCATGAGGACCCGGCGGAGGAAAAGATGGCGGAGTTTTTTGCGATGTGCAAAGCACTGGGCGTATCGTTTCAAAAGCCGAAGCGTAGGCTGAAACCGAGGGATTTACAGGCGCTTTTGGCACAGACGGAGAAGGAGCCGTACGCAGATGCGGTAAGCCGCGTGATGCTTCGCAGCCTGAAAAAGGCGCGGTACTGTGAGGAGGACCTGGGGCATTTCGGCCTGGCGCTCAAGCATTACTGCCATTTTACATCGCCCATCCGTCGGTATCCCGATGTGGTGGTGCACCGCGCTATCATTGCAAAGCTAGAGGGCGGGCTGTCTGAAAAGGCGTTGGAGCAGCAGACGCTCCAGATGCCGGAATTTGGCCGCCATACCAGCGAATGTGAACGCGTTGCGATGGAAGCCGAGCGGGCGGTGGATGATCTGAAGCGGGCGGAATATATGCAGGATAAGATCGGGGAGGTCTATGAAGGGGTTGTTTCGTCGGTTACGGCGTTTGGGCTGTTTGTAGAGCTGCCAAACACCATCGAAGGGCTGATTCCCATTGCCATGCTGGAGGATGATTATTACATTTACGATGAGCAGCTCTATCGGCTGATTGGCCGCAGCACAGGCACGGTGTATGCGCTGGGGCAGCGCGTAACGGTGAAGGTAACGGCGGTGGATCTGGCGATGCGCCGCGTGGAATTTGCCTTGGAAGGAGCGGAGACGGTAGCGGGAACCAAGCCGCATAAACAGGAGCACCGGACGCGAAACCAGAAAAAAGCGCAGGGAAAACGGCGCAGGGGGCGGCAAAAACGGCGCCGCAGGTAGTGGCGCAGGAATCGGAAACCTGATATACTATACAGTACGACAAAGGAAAGGGGGCGGGCGCGTATGCCGGCATCTACGGGAAAAAAAATCGCCATACAGAACAGACGGGCCCGTCACGAGTATTTTGTGGAGGACAGGGTAGAGGCCGGCCTGGTATTGAGCGGTACGGAGGTAAAATCCCTGCGCAAGGGGCGGGGCAACCTTCAGGACAGCTACATTCAGATCCGAGAGGGCGAAGCGTTTGTCTTGGGCTTTCATATTTCGCCCTATGAGCAGGGCAATATTTTCAACCGTGATCCTTTGCGGGAGAAAAAGCTGCTGTTGCACAAGGCGGAGATCCGAAAGCTGCAGGCGCAGGTGATGCGCGACGGGTATACGCTGATTCCTCTTTCCGTCTATTTTTCCAAAAACAGAGCAAAGCTGGAGGTGGGCGTTTGCAAGGGCAAAAAGCTGTACGATAAGCGCGCCGCCGCCAAGGCCAAGGATGATGCCCGCGAAATGGAACGCGCGTTCCGCGAGCGGCAGAAATAACATGTACATGGGGGCGTAACGGTTTCGACGGGGACACGTGACGCCGGGTAAGCGAGCCGCAGGCGCCGGAACTGCGATAAAAGCCGGCAAAAAAAATAAACGCGAACAAAAACGAAGTCGCACTCGCAGCGTAACGCTGCGACGTTTCGCCCACCTTGCCCACCGGGTGGGGCCGAAACGCCATTAGGTGGGGCCCTGTTAGGGGGAAAGCTTTGACCCTTTAACAGCCAACGATGAAGCTACCAAACCCGGGACCCTTTGGGCAGGGGCCCGGGCAAGGGAATGGAAAATGCCCAATGCGCTCGGAGAAAGCCTGGTGGGACGGTTTTCGGACAGGGGTTCGACTCCCCTCGCCTCCACCAGCGGCAAGTTGCCGCAACCAATATCGCAATTCACGTTGGTGGGTTGCGATATTTTTGTTGTCCGAAAGGAAATATCCATTCCGACAGCTTCTGCCGCGCCGCTGCGGACGGTATATCGTTCGCAGCAATCTTTTTTCAAAATCACTTCTCACTCATTCTGTCGCAGATCCTCTCCGAATCCAACCCGCTTCGATTCGGTCTTTGATTACAATGCCGGGTATCTTTTATTCAACGCTTCTCACGTTGGAATAAAGCAAACTTTGCTCCGACTTGTTTTTTGCCTTTTGCAGAAGAATAAGCCATTCGCCCATTTCCTTGCGCCTTCTCCTTCTCTTTCGCAAAAAGTCACGCTCGGCTCGCCTGTTCGGCTACAAACGAGCTCAAGACGGTTTGACGTTGCTGCTTTTACGAGTGATCAAGGTTCGATTCCATGTGATGGGCATGCAAAAATGTCTTTTTCCTGTGCCTTTCCCTGCGGCAGGTTGCCGCAACAAAAAGATCGCAATTCACGTTGGCGGGCTGCGATCTTTTTGTTGCCCGAAAGAAATATCCATTTCGGCAGTCTCCGCGGCGCCGAATTGCCTGAGAGTGTGTTGTAGTGCCTTACGGTATACGCCTTGCGCATATAAATAAAGCTGTATGCTATACTGTGCATACCGAAGAGCAAAGCGGGATTAACAAGAGATTCCCCCGTGCGCGGTGAAGGAAAGCATGCATGCTGCGCTTCAACGGCGGGGCATGGAGGGAATGTGGATGTGCTTGGGCACGGGAATAGGAAAGTAAAAGGGTGGGCGTATCGATGATAGATTTAAAGAACTGGTGTGAAAGCCGTCATTGGGAAGAACTGCTTGGCTGTTATATGGAAGCGGACAACCCGCTGCCGCCGGAATGCATAGGCTTTTCGTCCGGCAAACTGGTTGAATGGAAATGCCGTGTTTGTGGACAAAAATGGTATGCTACCCCCAATAAAATGAACCGAAAACGCCAGGATCGGACGGTATGCCCGTTTTGCAGCCATGAACGGCCCAGCGCATTTTACAATGCTGCGGTTCTGTATCCCGAACTGATTCACTATTGGGATGTAGAGAAAAACCAAGGGCGGCTGGAGGATTATCTGCCTAAATCCGGCTACAATGCACATTGGCGCTGCAAGCAGGGACATACTTGGACGCGCCCCATCGACGAGCAGGTAAAGGCTACGGAACGATACCGGCGCAATCCTTCTCCGCCAAGCGGCGGGCTATGCCCATATTGCAGCCATAGACGGACTTCAACGTTTTACAATTTGGCAGCGATACACCCGGAGATAGCCGATCAATGGGATTACAGCAAAAATGGCGCCTTAACCCCGCGGATGGTTTCTCCTTCCAGCCAGAAAAAGGTATTTTGGCGCTGCGCTTTTAATCCGGCGCATACCTGGGCGGACCGTATCTCTAACCGCACACAGCTGCTGAGAGGGTGCCCTATTTGCTCTAGGCATTTTCACATTTCGTATACGGCCAGAGCCATATATTACTATTTGTACCGAAACCAAGTGCTTTGCGCCTGCGAGGTGCAGGCAGGGCGGTATATCATCGATATTGAAATACAATCGCCGCCGCTGTCTTCCCGGCCGATTGCATTGGAAATCGATGGGTACCATCATCATAAGACTGCCGAGGCCGCTGCCCGCGAAGCGCGCAAAGACGAATATCTGCGAAAACAGGGGTACTGTGTGATTCGGGTGAAGGAGAGGCCGGAACAGGATGAAGGGATTCAAACGGACGGCGATACGATCACCTATCCCTTTTCCGAACAAAACCGCCATCTGGACCGCGTTATCCAATATCTTTTGGTATTCATCGCGGGCGTTCATATAGAGCCGAACCACATAAAAGACCATTGGAAAATAGAGGCTTTCTACAACCATACGCGAAAGGAGCGTTCTCTGGCTGTTCAATATCCGGAGTTGGCGAAGGAATGGAGCGAGAAAAATGAGGAGGGGCCGGATGTGGTTTCTCCGGGGCTGGGGAAAAAACGGTGGTGGAAATGCCCCAAATGCCATCGTGAGTATCAGGCCACGGTACATAACCGTACCTATCACCATTCTTCCTGCCCCTATTGCGCGCATATCAGAGCGACGCCGGAAAACTGCCTGGCGGCTGTGTATCCGGAGGTGGCCGCGGAATGGGATGAGGCCAAAAATGCGCCGCTTAAGCCGACGGATGTGCTGCCCGGTACAGATAAGAGCGTTTGGTGGAAATGCAAAAAGGGCCATAGCTGGCGGGCCTTGATCTATACGCGCACGGGGCCAAAGCCCACAAAATGTCCATACTGCCAGGGGCATGCCGTGGAGCCGAAAACATCGCTGGCAGGGAAAACCCCAGCGTTGGCACAATACTGGCATCCGTCTAAAAATGCGGTATCCCCTGAGCAGGTTGCGCCCAACTCAAATCAGGTGTTCTGGTGGCAATGCCCAGAGGGCCACGAATGGCAGGAGGCGCCGGACCAATTGCAAAAGCATGTGCCGGACCGCATCTGCCCCTACTGCAACCGCCGGAGACTATCCAAAGAATATTGCTTGGCGGCGTCGAATTCTCCGCTTGCCCGGCTATGGCATCCGTTGAAAAACAGCTGCACTGCGGAGCAGATTGCACCTTATTCCAACAAAAAGGTGTGGTGGAAATGCGAAAAAGGGCATGAGTGGGAGGCAAGCCCGGGCCAGATGCAGGGCCGGGGCGCAGAAAAGGCCTGCCCTTACTGCAATAACCGAAAGGTTTGGGCCGGAAACTCGCTGGCGTATCTTGCACCCGAGCTGGCGGCGGATTGGCATCCAGACAGAAATGCCCCGTTGACGCCGGAACAGGTTTTTCCTTGGAGCAGCAAACGCGTTTGGTGGAAATGCAAAAAAGGGCATGAGTGGCAGACAACACCGGCCAAACGGCACCTGCGCGGAGATGGGTGCCCGTATTGCTCCGGACACAGGGCCTCGGCAGAGAACTGCCTTGCGGCCATACATCCTGAAATTGCCAAAGAGTGGGATGGGGAGAAGAATGCGCCGCTGACCCCGCAGGATGTGACGCCCGGAAGCGGCAAGCGGGTTTGGTGGAAATGCAAGCAGGGGCATACATGGCAGTCGACAGTGGATGGGCGCATCCATAGCAAGGGCTGCCCCGTGTGCCATCATGAACAGATCCGGCATCAATCCTTTGCTAAGGAGCATCCGGAACTGCTTGCTGAGTGGGATGCTGGCAAAAATGACCGCCCGCCCGAACAATATGCCGCCCGCTCCAATGCCAAGGTATGGTGGAAATGCAAGCAGGGCCACCGGTGGCAGGCGACGCTGGACAGCCGTTCCCAAGGGAGCGGATGCCTCGTATGCGCCAGAGAGCAAAGAAAACGCAATCTGAATTGATGGCCCGGCCGCCGCTGCTTTTGGATACCACGCGGCGCCCTTGCCGTATAAAACAGCATGGAATTGACAGATGCATACAGCGATTATATGATGAAGAAAAATGCGGTGTGGAGGGAATTGGCAATGAGGATCGATGCGTTGGATGTGTACTATGTGGCCCATCCGTTGGTAGAGCCATGGACGACGGCGTATGGCTCTGACCCTGTGATCTATTCTGTGATGGTAAAGCTGACAAGCGGCGGGGAAACGTCCTGGAGCGAATCCTGTCCGTTTTTGGCGCCGACCTATTCGCCGGAATGCGCCTACGGGGCCTATTATGTGGCCAGCGAATTTTTGGCGCCGCTGGTACTGGGAAAGTCCTTTGAGTCGGCGGAGGAGATCAACCAGGCGATGGCGTGCGTGAAAGGCAATCCGTTTGCGCATGCGGCCATAGAAATTGCTTGGTGGACCATGCAATCCAAACTGACGAAAACGCCGCTGCATACGCTTTTGGGCGGCAGCGATGACGAGATTGATACCGGCGCGGATTTTGGGCGGCAGCCAAGCCTGGACCGCCTGATGGAGCGCATCGATGGAGCGATCCGCGAGGGCTATAAGCGCATCAAGCTCAAGGCAATGCCGGGCTGGGATTTGGAAATGCTGCAGGCGGTGCGCAGCACATTTCCGAAGTTTACCTTTCATATCGACTGCAACGCCGGCTACACGCTGGACGATTTGCCGATGTTTGAAAAGATCGATAAGCTGGGCCTGGCAATGATAGAGCAGCCGTTGTTTCATGCCGATGTGATCGACCATGCAAAGCTGCAGAGCCGCCTAGAGACGCCCATATGTCTGGACGAAAGCATTTCCTCTATATACATGGCGGAAAAGGCGATAGAGCTGGGCGCATGCAAAGTTATCAATATAAAGCCGGGGCGATGCGGCGGGCTGTACAATGCCCAGCGCATCAACCAGCTGGCACAGCAGGCGGGCATCGGCTGCTGGATCGGCGGGATGCTGGAAAGCGCGGTGGGCGCGGGCATTTGCGTAGAGCTGGCCGCGATGAACAACATGGTATATCCCAGCGACCTGTTTCCCTCCAGCCGGTTTTACACAGAGGAGATTTCGCAAAACGAGGTCGTATTTTCCAGCCCGGCCAAGATGCGCCCGTCTATGGCGCATGGCAATGCCTATGTGCCGGAGGAAGCAAAGCTAAAACAGCGCACCGTGGCGCACAAGCATTGCGAATAAAGCAGACGACGCTGGGCGCGCTGCTCAATCAGATCAACGGGCTGGCGGGGGCTTCCGCTCTGTCGGCGGCCAGCATATGCTCAGACAGACAGACCTTTGTGCAAGCCGGGCTGGGGGAGAATACCGTATACTTGTACACCTATGAAGCGGCGGCGCCGGCGATGGTGGTATTCCTCAAAGGAGAGGGCGATACGGTACTGGCGACGGGCAGCTTTATGCTCAATGAGGAGTTTGCTTGCGATTCGCAAGCGGCGCTGGAGGGGAGCCTGCCAATGTTTTCTGCCACAGTCGCAGTGGCAAAATAGCGGCAGAAGGGAGAAAGACGCTATGGCGTTGAAATTTGTGTGCGGAGATATTACCAAGATGCGGGTGGATGCGATTGTCAATGCTGCCAACCGGACGCTGCTGGGCGGGGGCGGCGTAGATGGGTGCATCCACCGGGCCGCAGGGCCGGGGCTTTTAGAGGAATGCAGAACCTTGGGCGGCTGCCAGACGGGCGCCGCCAAGATCACGGGCGCGCACCGGCTGCCGTGCCGGTATATCATCCATACGGTAGGGCCGGTATGGCAGGGCGGCGGCCGGGGCGAAGAGCAGGTGCTTTGCTCTTGCTACCAAACGTCGCTGGCGCTGGCCAAGGCGCATGGATGCCGGAGCACAGCGTTCCCGCTGATATCGGCGGGCGCTTACGGCTATCCAAAGGCGGAGGCGCTGCGCGCAGCGGTGGAGAGCATCGAAGCATTTTTGCAGGCTGATGAGATGGAAGTGGCGCTGGTGCTCTACCAAGCCGAGGATTATGCCCTGGCCAAGGCGCAATATCCGATGTATACAGCGTAAAGGACAAAGAAAAAGCGCAGATTTCTCTGCGCTTTTTGTATGGCATGGCTTAAATCTTTTGCAGCGCCTTTTTGAACTGGCGGGCAAAGAGCAGTACGGTAAAGGTGACGGCAATGGCGTCGGCAAAGGGCTCTGCCATATACACGGCCATGGTGGGGTTGGCAGAAAATAAATGCGGCATCAGATAGATCAGAGGCAGCAGGATGATGAATTTCCGCGTAACGGCGACGAGGATGGATTCCTTGGCCCGGTCCAGTGCGGTAAAGGTCATCTGGCAGGCGATCTGCGCGCCGAAGAGCACGAGCACGGCGAAATACACGCGGATGGCGGGCGTAGCAAATGCGATCAGCGAGGCATCTGAAGTGAATATGGAGGCAAACATGCCGGGGAAAAGCAGCAGCGCCAGCCATAACAGGGTGGAGTAAACCAAGCTGCTGCGCAGCAACAGCCCGAAGGCCTTTTTAACACGATCCGCACTGCGCGCGCCGTAATTGTAGCTGATGATGGGCTGTGCGCCCTGGCCCAGGCCTTGCAGCGGCAGCAGGGCAAACTGCATCACGCTGGTAAGAATCGTCATGGTGCCGACGGCAATGTCCCCGCCGTAACGGAGCAGGGAGGAATTGAAGCAGACGGAAATGACGCTTTCGCTGGCCTGCATGATAAACGTTGCCGTGCCCAGCGCCAGGCAGGGCAGGATGATAGAGGATTGCAGGCGCATCTGTTTGATACGGATCTTAAGATGCGTCTTTTTGCCCGTTAAGAAGAGCATTACCCATGCCGCAGACAGCGCCTGCGACAGGATGGTGGCCAGCGCCGCGCCGCTTACGCCCATATCAAGGCCAAAGATGAAGACGGGGTCCAATACGATGTTGGTAACAGCGCCGATCAATACGGACAGCATGCCGGTCTTGGCAAAGCCCTGGGCGATGATAAACATATTCATGCCTAGCGTGATCTGTACAAACAGCGTGCCGATGGCATAGATGTTCATATACTCGGTGGCATAGCCGATGGTATTTACGCTGGCACCAAAGGCCAAGAGCAACGGCCGGTTCCAGATGAGCAGCACAGCGGTGAGCACTACGGAAATGATGAGCTGCACGGTAAAGCAGTTGCCCAGCGATTTTTCGGCGGACTCATGATCCTGCCGGCCCATAAAGATGGAAGCGCGCGGCGCACCGCCGGCCCCCACAAAGGAGGCAAAGGCGGATACGATCATGATGATGGGCATGCATACACCGACGCCGGTCAGGGCCAGAGCGCCTACCTCCGGAATGTGGCCGATATAGATGCGGTCCACAATGTTGTACAGCATATTGATAAGCTGGGCCACCACGGAGGGCAGAGCCATCTGAAAGAGCAGCTTGCCAATAGGCGCTGTACCGAGCTGATTTTGGTCTTCATTCATGGAATGTTCCTTCTTTCTGTAAGCATAAGGAGATGTTTTGTGCGATGCGGGTATAAAATTGCTCAAAATCGCGCGTTTCCTCTGCGGTAAAGCCGGAAAGCGCGCAGGCGGTAAAGCGGGGCATCACGGACAGCACGTCTTCCAAAAGCGGCGGGGCGCTATTTGTCAGCGATAGATGGATGCGGCGCCGGTCGGTAGTGTCCTGGCGGCGGCACAAAAGGCCGCGCTGGATCAGCGATTCCACCGCCACGGAGACATTGCTCTTGGGCAGCAGGCGCAGCTCCACGATGTCCCGCGCGGTATCCAGGCCGGGATTGTTGCCCAAAAAGGCGAGCACATCAAATTCCGTTTGGGAAAGGCCGTGCTGTTTGCAGACGCGCCGGCGCAGGCTGTCGTAATACTTCAAAATATTGCGAAACCCCACCAGGACTTCGGAATTTTTGGACATGCCGTATCATTCTCCTCAAAATTAGTTTTATTTAAAAACGGTTTGCTCAAATAACCGTTTCCTAGTTTATTATAGAAAGCCGTCCGCATTTGTCAAGAGCGGAAGGCGTTGTTTTTTAGCAGTGATAATGCAGGGGAAGTGTGCTAGAATAAAATCAGTCTATCAATTCCTTTTTAGTTTCCCGTATAAATTATAAGGCTGCATGGCGGGGCCGCTGTTTTTTGCAAGGTTAGCGAACTCTCAATTTACAGAGAAAGGATCAAAAAAATGCTGCTGCTCAATCGAACGCTGATGAAAATGGCCAAGGGCCTGTGGGGCTGGATGGGGGTCATTGTAGGGCTGAAGATGGTAACGCTGGTAGGGACGACGATGTTTGCCAAGACCATCTCACAATTTTTGGGCAATTTGTATGCGCCCAATTTGACCTGGGCGGAGGCGGGCTCTGCCATACTGGCGGCGCTTTTGGCAGCGATATTGATGTTTGCCTCTGAGCTTTTGACGGGCGAGGCGGAATACCGCTGCACGGCCAAGGCGCGCACCGGCCTAAGGCGCCGTATTTTTGCCAAGGTGATGGAACTGGATGTGGGCAACATCGAAAAAATCGGCCCCGTATCCGCCATTACCTCGGCGGTGGACGGCGTAGAGTCCATGCAGACGTATTACAGCCAGTACCTGCCCGGGCTGGTATACAGCGTGCTGGCGCCGATCTACCTATTTTTCCAAATGAAAGAGGCTTCGCTGGCGGTAGCCGCGGTGCTCTGCGCCATTGCGATGATCCTTTTGCCCATCAACAACATTTTCCGCGCGCATATCGAAAAGCTGAAAACGGAATACTGGGCCCGCATGGAGGACCTAACGGGCTATTACCTGGAAAGCGTGCAGGGGCTGACGACGCTGAAGCTCTATGAACAGGATGAGGCGCGCACCAAGGTGCTGAGGAAAAAGGCCTTTGCCTTCAACGATAAGATCATGGAGGTTATGAAGGTAAACTTTACCTCGTTTTTGCTGACGGATGGGCTGGTATACGGCTCCATCGTGCTGGCCACGGGGCTGGCCTGCGGCGGGCTGATCGCGGGGCAGCTTTCCTTTGCCTCGGCGCTGATGGTGCTATTGCTCTCCTACGGATTTTTCTCCTCGGTGCGGCAGCTGATGAATGCCACGCATACGGCGCTGGCGGGCGTGGCGGCTGCGGAAAAGGTTTCAAACCTGCTGGATATCGATACCACGCGCCCGTATGCGCCCGAAACCCCAGAGGATACAACGCCGTACAGCGGCATCCGGATGGAGCATATCTCCTACGGGTATACCGGGCGGCATAAGGCGCTGGATGATGTGAGCCTTACGGTGGAAAAGGGGAAGGTCACGGCGCTGGTGGGGCTGTCCGGCTGCGGGAAAAGCACGCTGGCTGGGCTGATGATGCGGTTTTTCGATCCGGACGGCGGGCGCATTACCATAGAGGGCCGGGATTATCTGAGCATGACGCCCGAACAGCTGCGCAGGCGCATCGCCATGGTGCCGCAGCAGGTCAGCCTGTTTTCCGGCAGCATTGCAGAGAACCTCCGCATCGCCAAAAAGGATGCTACGGAGGAAGAAATGATGGAAGCGTTGGAGCAGGTGCGGTTAAAGGATTGGGTGCTGGCCCAGCCCAAGGGGCTGCAAACCAGCGTAGGGGATGCCGGCGGCAAGCTATCCGGCGGGCAGCGGCAGAAAATCGGCATCGCACGCGCGCTTTTGTGCCAGGCCCCGTATATCATTTTTGACGAAGCGACCTCCAGCGTAGACCAGCAGAGCGAAGAGGAGATTTGGCGCTGTATTGACGAGCTGGCGCAGACGCGGACGCTGGTCATCATTTCACACCGGCTTTCCACCATCCGCCAGGCCGACTGCATCTATGTACTCAGCGGCGGCAGGATCGAGGAAAGCGGGCGGCATGAAGCGCTGATGCAGCAAAACAGGCTGTATCATCAGCTGGTGACAGAGCAGCAAAAGCTGGAAGAGCAGGCAGAGGAGGGCAGAGCATGAGACGCAGGTTTCGTTATTCGATCTGGACGATGACAAAGCGGCTATTGCATATTGCTGCGCCCGTTAAGGGCATGTTGGCGCTGTCCACCTTGACAAGCGTGGTGGGCAACCTTTCGCAGATGGGGCTGATGGGCTTCGGCGCGCTGTGGATTTTGGCCTGCGCAGGCAAGGTGGGCGGCTCCGCCGTGCTGTATGGCGTGCTCACCGGACTAAGCGGCCTAATGATCGTGCTGGGCCGGTATGGCGAAGGGGTAATTTCGCATGCGGCTTCCTACCGGCTGCTGGCCAATATGCGGGTGCATTTGTTTGAAACCATCCGCCGCCTGGCCCCTGCCTGCCTGATGGATCGGAAAAAGGGCGATTTGCTGAATATCGCGGTATCCGATATAGAGACGGTGGAGTTTTTCTTTGCGCATACCATCGGGCCGATGTTTACCGTGATCCTGCTGCCTTGTACGACGCTGGCACTGGCGCTGGTGTTCAGCCCGTTGTTTGCTGCGGTGCTGCTGCCCATTTACCTCATCGTCAGCATCGTGCTGCCGTTGATCGCCATCAAAGTAGGGCGGCCCATTGGCATGCGCTACCGCGAGCGGCTGGGAGAGATCAAATCCATGGTGCTGGAAAGCGTATACGGCATCAAGGATATTCAGATCTTTGGCGTGGCGGACGATCAGCTGGCCCGTATTTTGGCGCAGAACAAGCAGGTGAATCGAGCCGCGCACGGCATTACGCTGCACCGGCAGACGGTATCCTCGGCGCCGACGTTTTTTGTGTACCTGGCCCGCATTTTGATTTTGGTGGCGGCCACATATCTGACGGCCAGCGGCCAGGCGAACCCCGTGGGCACCATCCTCATCTCGTTTTTGGCAACGGCGTCCTTTTCCTCTACGCAGTCGCTGACGATGGTGGTTTCCAGCCTGCTGGAAACCTATGCCGCCGCAGAGCGCCTGTTTACCCTGGAGGATACCCAACCGGAGGTAGAGGAGGCAGAGGAACCCTGTGAAATCGGGCCGATTGAAACCATCGATTTTGAAAACACTGGGTTTCAATATTCCAAGCAGGGAAAAAAGATTTTGGATGGCTTTACGCTGCATATCCAAAGGGGAGAAAAGATTGGCATTGTGGGAGAAAGCGGCATTGGGAAATCCACCGTGCTGCGCCTGCTGCTGCGGTTTTGGAACCCCACGGAGGGGGACATTAAGCTCAACGGCGTATCCTTAAAAAATACGCGGTTGTCTGAACTGCACCGGCGGATCGCCGTACTGGAGCAGGATACATTTTTATACAACACGACAATTGCGCAAAACATCGCGCTGGGCTGGCCGGATGCGCCGCAGGAGGAGATCACAAAGGCGGCCAAGCGCGCCGGCATTCACGAGTTTATAAACGCCCTGCCAGATGGGTACCAAACGCAGATGGGGCAGATGGGCGCGCGGCTGTCCGGCGGGGAAAGGCAGCGCATCGGCATCGCCCGCGCCATGCTGACGGACCCGGATGTGCTTGTGATGGATGAGCCGACCAGCAGCCTGGATACCCTCCACGAAAAGGAATTGCTGGATACGCTTTCGCGCGAATACGCGGATAAGACCGTGCTCATCATTTCCCACCGCATGTCTACGCTGACGGGCTGTAACCGCATCATCCGGCTGGAAAACGGCAAGGCGGTAGAGCTGAGGGACAATCCGCATAAACAGTAGGAATAAGCCGAAGCGAGCGAGAATATCGCACAGGTTTTTGGGCTGGAACATCTGCAACGATGATGCAGTTTGAAAGCGCTGCGGCATGTGCACAAGGCACGGGAAGAAAAGCAGAATATCCCTCATCGGAACAGAGCAAGGAGTGAGCAGCTCGTTATGGAACTGAATTGTGATACCACTGCCATAGAAGGCTATCATTCTGCGTCCCAAGTGGCCCGTATTCTTACTGAAAAATGGGTTGCAGACAATATGTTCTGTCCCCGTTGTGGGAGCCCGCAGATCAATCATTTTCAAAATAATCGACCGGTAGCGGATTTCTATTGTCCTGACTGTAGCAATGAGTATGAATTAAAGAGCAAGAACGGTGCATTGGGGCATAAGGTTATGGATGGTGCTTACGACACGATGATAAAACGCATCACCGGTCATGAAAACCCGGACTTCTTTTTTATGAGTTACTCGAGGAAACAGCTTTGCGTTACAGACCTTCTGTTCATTCCCAAGCATTTTTTTGTTCCGGATATTATTGAAAAACGAAAGCCGCTGGCGGATACGGCCCGCCGTGCTGGATGGGTTGGATGCAATATTCTCATTGACCAGATCCCAGAGCAAGGACGGATTTGTATCATTGCGGACGGGAAAATCAAAGAAAGCTCGAAAATTATCCAAAAGGTAAACCGAAGCAACGCCTTGATGGTGCAGGATATCCATGCCCGCGGATGGCTGTTGGATGTGCTCACGTGCATAAACCGCATGGATGGAGATGTTTTCTCGCTTGCTGATGTATACGCCTTTGAGGGGCTGCTTGGGCAGAAACATCCGCAGAACCATCATGTTCGGCCTAAAATACGTCAACAGCTACAGCTTTTGCGTGATAAGGGATTCATAGATTTTTTTGGGAATGGTATGTATAGAAAGACGGCGGCTTTGTGATTGCGTATGACACCGGCAGAAGCTGTGTGCAAGAATGCGCTATCAAAAACGGAGACTGTCGAAAATACATCGACAATAGCCAATAAGCCGCAGAGCTATATAAAAGTATGATCCATGCCGGCCCTGACGTGCCGGCCCAGCATGGATAAAATCGAAAGGAGAATATGCTGATTTTTTTTATTTATTAAAAGGATCATATGCGGGATCGGCGAAAGTAGATGAGGGCGTGCCTATGGCGCGCTTTTTCTTTTCCCTCTTGTGGGCCGGGCGTGGGCAATGGTATCATCACGAATGAGAAGGGAGATAAGGGGGATTTTGCAATGAGGCTATGGCGCAGCTTACGGGAGATACTGGGCGATGGGGAACGGATGCGCACCATATTGCACCTGGCTTGGCCTACGGTAGTGGAGCAGGCGCTGCAAACGGTGGTATCGTATGCGGACACGGCGCAGGTGGGGGCCATCGGTGCACAGGCGTCTGCTTCCGTAGGGCTGACAACCTCCATGATGTGGCTGGTAAACGCGCCGCTCTTTGCCTTTGGCATGGGGGTGCTGTCCGTAATCTCGCGGGCGCTTGGCAGCGGCGACCGGGAAACGGCGCGCAAGGCAGGCATCCAGGCCATCTGGCTGATGGTATTTTTGGGTGTAGGGCTGGGTGTTGTGACGTTGGCCATTGCACCGTTTTTGCCGGCCTGGCTGGGGGCAGATAGGGAGATACGGCGCAATGCCTCGCTGTATTTCGGCGTGGTATCGCTGCCGATGCTGTTTCGGAGCAGCAGCATTTTGATGGCCTCTGTGCTGCGCGCAACAGGCAATACGCGCACGCCGATGATCTTTAACACCATCATGAATGCGCTGAATATCTTTTTGAATTTCCTTTTGATCGGCCCGGCAGGGCTGGGTGTGTTGGGCGCTGCGATTGCGACGGCGGTTTCGTATGTGGTAGGCGGCAGTTTGATGTTTTGGGCGGTGATGCGCCATCCTGTCTTACAGCTGTCTGCTATGGATAAGCGGCTGGATGGCCCGGTGATGCGCCAATGCGTGGCGGTGGGCACGCCGATTGCGGGCGAGCGTGTAACGGCCTGCCTGGGGCAGGTGGTGTTCACCTCGTTGATCGCTAGGCTGGGCACAGTGGCTGTGGCCGCCCATTCCATCGCCATCACGGCAGAGCAGGCCTTTTACATCCCCGGATATGGGATGCAGATGGCAGCGGCCACGCTCTGCGGCTTTTCCGCCGGCGAAAAGGATGAAAAGAAGCTGATGCAGTATGCCTCTGCGATTTGTATTATCGCGGTGCTGCTGATGGGGCTGATGAGCACGCTGCTGTTCTTTGCGCCGGGGATGATCTTATCCATCTTTACCCGCGATGCAGCGGTTATTGCGCTGGGCACCAGGCTGCTGCGCATCGTGGCATTTTCCGAGCCGTTTTTTGCGGCGGCCATCATCATGGAGGGCGTATTCAACGGCGTGGGCGATGTGAAGGTGCCGTTTGCCATCTCGCTGGCCACGATGTGGGGCGTGCGCATCGTATGCACGTTTGTGGTAGTGCAATTCCTGCACCTGGGCCTACCTCAGGTATGGATGTGCATGGTGGCGGACAATGTGACGCGCTGCATCCTGCTGCTGGTGCGGTATTTTGGCGGATGGTGGAAAAAGCCGTTGGGGCTCGGCAAATGGGCACAGACGCAAAATATGGCGAAACAATGAGCTTTTTAGGGAATGGCTGCCGATGGTTTGTAGGCGGCCGGAAATGTGTTACAATCTTTGTATGAAGAATGGGACAAGGCTGAAAAAATGGATAGGGCGTATCGATTGGCTGCTCATCGGCACCTTGTGTGTGCTCATCATAGGCTATGTGATGCTGCATGATCTTTTGGGCGGCACGCTGTTCCGCCATAACGATTGGGACAGCTATACCCTCCAGGCGCTGGCCTGGCGGGAGGGGCGCATGGCGCTTTCGCAGAATTACAGCTGGCTGGAGCTGGCCGTGTACAACGGGCAGTATTACGTTTCCTTTCCGCCTTTGCCGTCGGTGGTGATGCTGCCGCTGACCTATATCTGGGGCGCGGATACGCCCAACAATATCGTGGTGATGGTGTTTGCGCTATCGGCTGTGGTATGCGCGTATGAATGCTTCCGCAAGATGGGCGCGAAAGACACGGTTTCGATGTTTTGGGCGGTGTTTTTTGTGATGGGCAGCAACATGCTGTGGATGTCTACCACGGGCGGGGTTTGGTTTTTGGCGCAGGGGCTGAATCTGGCGCTGTGTTTTGGGGCGGTGTGGGCGATGCTGTGCCAGAAAAGGGCGCTGTGCCTGGCGCTGATTGCGCTGGCAGTGGGCTGCCGCCCGTTTTCGCTGTGCCTTTTGGGGGCGGCGTTTGTGTATTTTTGCATGCAGGATAAACGGGAGACGGACGTTGCCTGGTACAAAGCGGCGCTGCGCCAGGCCAAATATTTGATCCTTCCCCTGGCCATCGGGCTGTGCTATGCGTGGTACAATTACGCACGCTTTGGCAACCCCTTGGAATTTGGGCACAATTATCTGCCGGAATTTTCCGCCGAGGGCAGCGAGCAGTTCGGCGGAAAATACCTATGGCAGAATGCCTACAATATCCTGCTGCGCTCTGTGACGGTGCAGGCGGACGGTACACTGTCGTTTCCGCTGTTTGACGGCTTTATGTTTTACATCGCCAACCCCATCTTTCTCGTATGGTTTGTGTATCTGATACAGGATATTGCGAAAAAGCGCATGACAGGGGAAAAGTGGCTGATTACAGCAGCGCTGTGTTTGAACCTAGTGCTGCTGATGGTGCATAAGACCTTTGGCGGTTGGCAGTTTGGCGCGCGGTACACGGTGGATCTGCTGCCGTACGTGCTGTGGTACTTTATGCGCTGCGAACGCAAAACGCCTAAGCGGTGGGAACTGCTGCTGGGCGCGTTTGCCGTGCTGTTTAACCTATACGGCGCGCTGTATATGTTTCTAAAGGGGTAAGAGGTTGGACGCAAAGCGAAGAATCGTATTTTTGCATGGCCTGGGTCAGGGGCCGGATAGCTGGCAGCCGGTGGCCTGTCAGCTGGCGGGCGCTGACGCCGTGATCCCGGACCTTGGCGCGATGCTGGCGGGCAGGGCAGAGTACCAAGCGCTGAGGGAGGCCCTATTTGCCGTTTGCGATGCTGAAAAAGCGCCGCTGCACCTCTGCGGGCTGTCGCTGGGCGGCGTGCTGGCGCTGGATTATGCGGCGTACAGGCCGGAAAGGATAGCGTCGCTGGTGCTCATCGGTACGCCGTGCGCAATGCCGAAGCGGCTTTTGAAAATACAGGACCTGCTGTTTGCGCTGATGCCCCGAAAGCTGTTTACAGGCCTGGGGATGACAAAGCGGCAGGTGCGGGGGCTGGCGGCGTCCATGGCAGAGGTGGATATTCCCGCCCTTTTGCCCCGGGTGCGCTGCCGTACGCTGGTGCTTTGCGGCGAAAAGGACCGGGCAAACAGAAAAGCAGCCCGGCAGCTGCAAGAGGGCTTATCAAACGCTGCGATGCAAACCATCGACGGGGCGGGGCATGAAGCAAACCGCGAGGCGCCGGAAGCGCTATCGGCGGCGCTGGCAGCATTTTATGGCGCAGAATAAAATAAAAGAGCCAAGAAAAAAGGACGGAATCCCGTCCTTTTTTTTGCAAGGGGCACTAGCAATCCTTTGGTAAATTGCGCTTGCCTGTCAGCTGATGGAGGATGACCTTGTACACGTTTGCATGGGAAAGCCCCCTGCATTGGGTCAGGGGATGCGAGGCAAAGCCGTAGTGCGCCAAAATGGTGCGAAGGCCAAACTCTTTTTCTTCCCCCGACGTTTCAACAACCGTGCCAAAGCCGACGACGCTTTCATAGCGCGCTGTGATGCCCATGCGCCACGGCTCTACCTTGTAGAAAATATCCGCCTCGATACAGACGGAGCGGCTTTGCAGAAGGCAATCCAGCTTGTATCCCTGCTTGGCACAGTGAAAATACAAAAGGGGCTGCAAAGCATCCGGCGCCAGCCCGAAGGACACCGGCACAACGTAGGGGCGCGTGCCGTCCCAAAGGCCAAGCCGTACCGTATCACAGCGGGCGAGCAGGCGCAGGATCTCGGCCTGTTCTGTAAGCTCTCTATCTTTTCTGCGCATCAAAGCACCTCCGGGGAAAGGCTGGGCGTTACGGCGCCAAAAGCGGGGAATGATCGGCCGCCAGGTCTTGGATATCGGAAAGGGGAATGGTGAACTCCACCACGCCCATATAGCCCGGCGCGGCTTCGTATTTATCAAACACAAGCACCAGCGCGCCGTCCGCGTTGATGTAAAAGCTCTGGTCTGGACGGATGGAGGTAAAATCCAGCCCGCTGTTCTGATCGATAAAGTAGCTTTGCGACGGGTCTTTGGCCATGCGGCTGCGCATTTGCTGCTTTACCAGGCCGCTGAGCCGCTCTACGTAGCCGCTGCCCGGCCGGAACAGATCGGAAAGCTCTATCAGCTGCCCGGCGGTTTTATCGAGATGGTAGATTTTGACAAAGGAATTGGTGCTGGCCATGACGATGTCTGTACGGATACAAACGGACAGCAAACGGTCAGAATCGCGGAGCACCTGAAAATCCGAGTAGACATATTCATGCCCTAGATCGCCGCCGGCGGCAAGATCCGCTTCGTATTGGGCGATGATGCTGTCTGCATAACCGGACAGCGCTTGGTTCATCTGTGCCAGGCTGTCCTCCAGCGGGGTAGAGGGGTCGCTGTCTGCGATTTGCGGCACGGCAATTTCGGCGCCGTAGTTGCCGCTGTCGTCGGTATACTGGCGGAATGTAATGACGCGAAACACAGGGCCCACCACCGGCAGGCTCTGCATGGCCTTGGCAAACGGGGCGCTGAGGTTGACGGCGGCAAACAGGCACAGCACAGCGGCCGTGGAGGCAGCGCTGAGCAGATGGTGCAGGCGCCGCCGCCTACGCGCTTGGCGCTGCCCGCGGGCCAGCGTCTCTGTAAGGCGGCCGTTCAATTCTTCCGGCACGGGAATGGCCTCGTATTCGGTTTTGGTTTTGACAAAGTCAGAGACAGTCATGATTCATTCAGCCTCCAATCTCAAACGGCGGCAACGCGCCTTCCTGTTCCAATTCCAGCTTCATTTTTTTAAAGGCGCGGTACATTCTGCTTTTTACGGTATTCTCGTTTTCCCCCAAGATCTGTGCAATCTCTGAAATCTTTTTATTTTCATAAAAGCGCAGCACGATGATGGCGTGCTCCTTTTCATCCAGCAGGGAAAGCGCAGCGGAAAGGTCTACCTTGTCCGGTGGTTCATCCGGCTGCGCGCGGGACAGATCCGCCGCCTGCTCGGAGAGGACTAGAGGGCGCTTGGCCCTGCGGCGCAAGAGCTCTAGCGAGGTATTGACCACGATGCGGTATACCCAGGACGAAACAGCGTCCGGGTTTTTCAAATGTCCGCATTTTACCATGGCCTTATACGCGCTTTCCTGCACGGCGTCCATGGCGTCCTCTTTGTTTTTCAAATAGCTGTAAGACAGCCGGTAATAGCTTTGGTAATGGGCAAGGATCTCCTGTGCCACTGTTTCCTCCATCGTCGGTTTCACACGCATCCACACACCTTTTGCTCCGATGGCCGGTTTTTATTGATTCAGGTAAATAAAATGGTCGTCGGTATTCAGGAAGTCTATATTATAGCATAGCAAGATGCGCGTAATACTGTGTTCTTGGATATAGGCGGCCAGATCGCCGCGAAAATACCGAAGATCCAACACGGACATTTCGGGGAAGGCGGTGGCTAGGTAGGGCAAAAGGCAGTTGGCATAGCTGTCCTTGAGCACAAGCACGCGCTCTGTACCGGCTGCGTTGGAGGATACCTGCAGCGACGGCTGGTTGCCGCCGGTAAACACGGTGTATTTATCCTTTTGCAAAAGCGCGTCTGTGTGTAAAAACGTATCCGTTTTTGTGCCGTCGTCATAGGTCAGCTGCACGCGGAGGCCGGGGGCCTGGTAATAGGGCATTTCGTCGTACGCAGCAAAGCTGACCGGCGCTTTGGAATACAGGCTGCCTTGGAAATCGTCTGCAAGCAGGGACGGGCCGAAGGCGGAAAGCGGCAGCGGCTTGCGGCCCAGCCCCTCCATCAGCGCGGCATAGCCGTAATAGGCGCCGCGCATGGTCCAGTGGTGGTCGGTTTGATAATACAGCGCTTCCTCCTTATGGGCGGCCAGCTTTTCATACGGGGAAAGAAGCTGCACGCGGCCGGAAAGCCGTTGCTTTACATAGGCCAAGGTATCGGCCTGGCTGCCGCAATCGGACAGCGCAGGGGTATTTTCGGGGTACACGCCTACGGCATTGGGCACAAGCAGCAGGGAGATCGGCAAAGGCTTGGGCACAGACGCGGCAAATCGGTTGATCTGTGCCAGGTTGCGGTCGATCTGCGCACGGTTTTCCTGGTAGCGGGAAAGGTACGCCCCCTCTGTGGAGACGTAGACCTCGCCCAGCTGGCGCTGGCCCATGGCAAAGGAGAGATCATTTTTTAAGATGACAAGGGCATCCTTGGCCACCGCCTGGTCGGAAAGATAGCGTTCGCTTTCTTTGGCAAAGCTGCCATCCATCACAGAGGACAGCGTAAGCTGGGGCGGAGAAGACAGCGGCCGATTTTCCATTTGGCTGAAGGTGCGCTTGGGAAGCAGCAGCGCGCCCAGCGAAAACACCGCCAGAAAGCCGCCGAAGATGGCAAGGGTGATTGTATCTTGACGCAAGAGCGCACCTCCTTAAAACCGAAAATACAAAAAGGGGTTGAATGAGCCGCTGACGATAAACGCCGTGCAGGCCAAAAGCGCGGCTGCCAGCCCCAGCGGGCAGAGTGCCTCCGCATACCAGCGCCGGGATAGCAGATGCGTATGCAGCCTTGCAAACGACGCGGTGCTGGCAAAGACCAAAAGCAGCCACAACAGCGCATTGTTTTTGAGCAAGAAAAGCGAAGAGGCATCGTACAGCGGCACGCCGGACAGCCCGAACAGGGCGCCAAATACCCCGGACAGCTGCCCGGGCCCGGTGCAGGCAAACAGCGCCCAGCCCACCACGATGAAAAACAGCGCGTACGCATGCTGGAGCAGGCGGGGCAGGCGGGCCAGCACGCGCAGAAGGCCTAGCTTTTCCACCATCAGCAGCACGGCGTAGTATGCGCCCCACAACACAAAATTCCAGCTGGCGCCATGCCACAGGCCGGTGAGCAGCCATACCACGGCGATGTTGAAAAGCTGGCGGCCCCAGCCGCAGCGGTTGCCGCCCAGCGGGATGTACACATAATCGCGGAACCAGGTGCCGAGCGAAATATGCCATCTGCGCCAAAACTCCGTGATGCTGCGCGATAGATACGGTAGGTTGAAGTTTTCCTCAAAGGTAAACCCAAACAGCTTGCCAAGGCCGATGGCCATATCGGAATAGCCTGAGAAATCAAAGTAGATCTGAAACGTATACGCCGCCACCGCCACCCAGGCCGCCAGCACGCTCTGCGGCAGCGCCCCATTGCCCATAATTTGGGTAAAGACCAAGCCGATGTTGTTGGCCAAGAGCACTTTTTTCACTAGGCCCGCCGTAAAGCGCCGCACCCCCTCGGCACATTGGGCCCGGGATATGGTGCGGTGGGCAATCTGCTGCTCTACGGTTTGGTAGCGCACAATGGGGCCGGCGATGAGCTGCGGAAACAGCGAGACGTACATGGCCAGCCAATCCCACCGGCGCTGCGGGGCGCATACGCCGCGGTAAACATCGACAATATAGCTGAGCGTTTGAAACGTATAAAACGAAATGCCGATGGGCAGCGGCAAAGAGAGCAGCGGCAGCGAAAGCCCGAACAGGCTGTTGACCGTGCCGATGAGAAAGTCCGCATACTTGAAAAAACCCAGCGTCAGCAGGTGATAGGCCACAGAAGCAGAGAGCACGGCACGCCGCCGGGCAGGCGTATGGGTGCGGCCCAGCGCCCGCCCGGCCAGGAAAGAGACGGTGATGGAGCACAGCATCAGGAGGATGTATATGGGCTCTCCCCAGGCATAGAAGAACAGGCTAAAGACCAGCAGCACGGCGTTGTGCCAACGCCGCGGGCACAGAAAGTAAGCGGCCAGCACTGCCGGCAGAAAGACAAAGAGGAAGGGAACGCTGGCAAAGACCATGGGCCGTTATCCTTGGATCAGCTGCTTGGCGGTGGCGTTATCGTTGGAAATGCAGAGCGCCACCAAGTTGCCCCGGCGGATGAGCACAGCGTCGTTGAGCTTTGTCATCTCCTTGGGCACATAATCCACATACGATTGCTTTTGGCTGTCTACGCGCTGTTTTAAGGCGTTCTCTACCCGCTGGGCCGCGCGATCATCCGTGCAGGAAAAGACGGCGATCTCCTCTGCCGTAGCGCCGGTGCTTACATAGGCTGCGCCCTGCTGCACATCCTTTTGGTCGATGCCGTACAGGGTATAGAGCATATCTCCTTCCAGCGGGGACAGGGTATCCTCAAATTGGATCTGGGTGGATAGGCGGTCTGCCAGCTCCGCGGCATCGGCCGCAGGGGCGGACTGGCCGCCGCAGCCGGCCGCCAAGAGGCAAAGCGCAAGGGATAGGCACAGAACAATATTTCTTTTCATCGGGGGAAATCTCCTTTTCATGGGTTATTTCGAATGGGTTTTCAAATAATCCACCCATTTTTTACAGTAGGATTTGGTAAGGTGTACGCCGTCGGTGGCAGCATCCTTGGGTAGGTAGCCGTCGCTGCCGGTAACGACGGAGGCAACGTTTAAGTAGTGCACGCCTTCTTCAGAGGCCATTTGTAAGAGCGCCTGGTTAAAGTCGTTGATCTTGGATTGCTTGTATATCTCGCTGCTTTCGGATTTCTCCTTTGAAATGGGCAGGATGGACTGCACATAGATCTCCGCCTCCGGCTGGGCCTGGCCAAGGGCCTGGATCAACTCTACGTATTTTTTCTTAAAGCTGCCGGCCGACGGCCATCCGAGCTCATTGACGCCAAACATCACATACACGCGCTGGCAAGGCGTTTGGCGCAATGCATCCACGACGGTTCCCTTGCTTCCGTCCGCCAGCGTGACGACCGGCTTTGTCATCGCGGTTTCCACATTTAAGCCCGTGCCGCAGAAAAATTTGGCGTTTGCCAGGCCGCCGTTTTGCTGAAGGCCGACTGTGCGGCTGTCTCCGATAAAGACGGCGTCGGAAAAATCCTCCTGCCCGGTGCCGGAGGCGGCGGTGGACTTGGGCGGGGCAGAGGGCGTTGCGGTAGGGGCGGCGGTAGGCATAGGCGTTTGGGTGGGGGAAACGGTGGCCAGCGCCACCGGCTCGTTGGGCGCGGCGGGCCCGCCCAAACTCCTCGCTGCGCCAAAGACAGCCAGCGCGACGGCCAGCGTGCTTATAATGGCGATGCGGCGGCGTTTTTTTCGTATTTTATCTCGATTGGTCCTGCGCTTATACGGCGTACCGCGTCTTTGCATAGGGGTCCCTTCTTTCCTGAATGATGGCAAGGGCGGCTGTATCCGGCCTGCCCGATGTTGTACTTATTAGACGGACGAGCCGGCAAAAAGTTTCAAAAATCGACAAGAAAATTTTTGATAAAAAAAGAGCGCGGCAGATGCCGCGCCCAAGCAAGGGGATCAGCCCTTGCGCAAAAGATCTTCGGGAATGGGTTTTTTCAGGATTTTGGTGGCAAAGGGGAAAGAGAGCACAAAGAAAACGAATCCGCTGAAGATGATAATGCCGGCAGTAGTATAGAAACTGAGAACGCCGAAGGTATCCACCATAAAACCGCCTAACAGTGAACTGCATACCATACCCACAGCGGTGGCCATGCCCAAAAAGGTCTGGGCGGAGGAGGCCAGCTCCGGGGGAGCCAGGCGGAAAGCGTATTCGATGGTTGTGCTGAAGTATAGGCCGGAACCCAGGCCGCCAATCAATACAATGAAGATAACAGCGATCGGAGTGCTGACAAAATTATAGCAAAGTTGTTCGATCGTCAATAAGATACTGACGCCGGCTAAAAGCTTTGGAAGAGGAAAACGACGCAGCAAGAGGCCGCCCATCAACAGGAACGGAACTTCCGTTAGGCTGCGGAGGCCCATCAGCGTGCCGGTAAAGTTTGCGTCAATATTCAGATGCTCTAGTAGATAAGGTAAAAAGGCAGTGCAGTTGAACATCATTTGGCTAAGCAAGACATAAACCAGCAATACAACAAAATAATAATTTTTGAACAGACGGAAAGGATTGATTTTTTTAGCAGTCTTTACGACTTCCTCGACAATATCCGTAGTATGCTGGGAGGGATACTTTCGATTGAGCCGTAAGGCCATCGCGCAGACAATCACACTGAAAATACCGCCTAGGTAAAAGGCGATGGAGGCATTTGTCATACTTGCTAAGATGGACATGCCTACGCAGCTGACCGTCCACCCCAGAGAGCCAAACAAACGTACCGAACCGAATGAAATGCCGGTGCGTGTAGTGTTTTGCATGGTCCAAGCATCCAGTAGATTTTGAGAACAGGTACGCACAAAGTTGGACAGCGGCATGGCCAAGGCAAGCAGCACGAACCCGCCAACCTTAATACCGCCGAACAGCGGAAGGCTGGCAACAACGACGGCCTGGATACCAATAATAAGGATAAAAGTTTTGGAGGCAGAGCCAATACGATCCGCAATATACCCCCAGATCGGCGGCGCCACGATGCCGACGGCAGCATAAGCTGCCAAAATTGATCCTACTTCGGCGCTGGAAAACCCGCTGCCCTGCAAGAGCAAGGTGTTGTAGCCCATAGGACCCATGGCGGCCCAATACATGAAGATGAGCGAGGCAAACCCGATAAAGACCCCTCTGCGCTGCGTTTGCCTTTGTTC
Source organism: uncultured Eubacteriales bacterium (assembly GCA_959600905.1). Lineage (GTDB taxonomy): Bacteria > Bacillota > Clostridia > Christensenellales > QAND01 > UMGS1975. The sequence goes on from CAUGNO010000005.1 coordinate 26,879, forward strand.
AAGACTGTTGGACTGTTGCAAGATGAGACCCCCCTGTGAAAAAAATTATAAAAACGGACACAGCCGTTTCGGGTCAAAAACATAAAATACATCCATCCTGGCCACGCACAGGCACTTGAAAAAATCCCGGATAAAAAGAACGAATTTAGCGAAAATTGATAGTACTAGCGTAAGCCCGAAATGGGCGGAAAGTCAAGATAAAATTGAGTGTTTACCAAACTTTTTTTACCAAGGGACAGGCATGCCTATTTGTGAAAAAACAAACGGGGACAAGAGCCGTGCCCAGGGTGTTTTCATAGGCGGGAAAGGAGGAAGCAGGCTACGAACAAGAAAAAGGTGCTGGCGGCGGGCGGCATTGTACTGATGCTGGGCGCGGCGGTGTTCTTATCGCTGACGGCAGGGCGGCAGCTGCTTGGCCTGGCACGCCGCCCGGAGGCATTCCGCGCCTGGATCGACGGCTGCGGCCCGTGGGCGCCGCTGTGCCTGATCGGGCTGATGTGCTTTCAGGTTGTGGTGGCAGTGCTGCCCGGGGAGCCCATCGAAATCGGGGCAGGGGTTGCCTTTGGCGTATGGCAGGGGCTGGGCCTGTGCCTCATCGGCGCGGCGCTGGGCAGCACCATCATCTTTCTATTCACCAAAAAACTGGGGATAAAGCTGGTAGAGGTGTTTGTGCCGCTGGAAAAGATCCGCCAGCTCAAGTTTTTACAGAACAACCGGCGGCTGCATGTGCTGGTATTCCTATTGTTTTGGATCCCCGGCGTACCCAAGGATGTGCTGACGTATTTTGTAGGGCTGACGGAGATGAAGCTGCCGGCTTTTTTGGCGATCTCTACCGTTGCACGCATCCCCAGCGCGCTGATGAGCACCTCCGGCGGCGCGGCGCTGGGCAGCGGGCAGTATAAAATGGCGGTATGGATTTTTGTAGGCTCGGTGGTGCTGGGATTGGCCGGTGCTGTGTATTACCGGCGGCTGGTGAAAAAGGAGCAGCGCAAAAAACGCTGGGAGGATGAGGCCAAGGCCAAGCAGCAGGCACTGGAGGCCCAGCGCCGTGCTTGCATGCGGCGTACAAAAGATGTATAACAGAGAAAAAACCAAAGGGAGGCGGGGCAATGAACGCATTTTCAGCGGCGCTGGCGCTGTGTATCCCTCTGCTGGTGCTGTGGCTGGGTGCGATGATGCGGCATGCGTGCATCGTACAAAACCAATGGGTCGGCTATCGCACACGGAGGGCGATGCAAAGCGAGGAAGCGTGGGCCTTTGCGCAGAAAACGGCCGGGCGGCTATGGATGGCGGCAGGCGCGGCGATGCTGTGCGTGTCGGCAGTGCTGTGCGTGATGGTGTATCCCTGGATGGAGACCGCCGTCATCTACTTTGTTTTGGCCCAGGCGGCGCTGACGCTGGGAACGGTGCCGCTGACAGAGCGGGCGTTGAAGCGAAGGTTTGGTGCTTCTGCATGAAAAAAGCAGCCATAGGGCTACTTTTTTTGCGGCTTGTCTTAGAAGAGCACATCGCGGTACTGCGGATGGCGCCGGAACCAGAGAGCGGCGTAGGAGCAGGAAACACGGGCCTTTCGGCCTTCAAGGCGCAGCTGCTCTGCTGCGGCGCGCACCAGCCTGCCCGCCACCCCTGCCCTTGCAGGCTGGGGTGGACAAAGGTATGGTTGAGGTTAGCTACGCCATCGCCGGCAGTGGGGAACGTGATTTCAGCCAGAAGCACGCCGTTTGCATCTTCCGCATAGAGGCGGCCTGGGGCGCTGCAAAATTCCATGGGACAGTTCCTTATCAAGAGGGGATCTTTACACCGCAGGCATAGATGGGGGCGTCGTCCGGCTGTTCGCCACAGAGCAGGGCGTACAGGCGGTAGCCGCCGGAAAGGTTGACGCAGTCAAAGCGGTGCTGGCTGAGGATACGGCAGGCCACATAGCTGCGAAGACCACTTTGGCAATGCACATAGAGGGGACGGGTGCGGTCCAGCTCATCCAGGCGGGTGCGAAGCGCATCCAGCGGAATGTGCAGGGCACCGGGGATATGCCCTTCCTCATATTCCTCCCGGGTGCGCACATCCAAAAGCAGTGCGTTTTCCGGCAGGGGGAGGGCTGTCTGCCAGTGCGCCTGCCTGACCTTGCCGTCCAAAATATTTTCAATGGCAAAGCCGGCCAGGTTGACCGGGTCCTTGGCGGAGGAATAGGGCGGGGCATAGCAGAGTTCCAGCTCTGCCAGGTCGGAGGCGGTCAAGCCATGGCGGATGGCGGCGGCCAACACGTCGCAGCGCTTATCCACCCCTTCAAAGCCGACGAGCTGCGCGCCCAAAATGCGCCCCGTTTCGGTATGGAACAGCACCTTGAGCGAAAGGCCGGTGCTGCCGGGGTAATAGCTGGCATGGCTGGGCGTGTAAAGGTGCACGGCGTCAAAGGGCAGGCCGGCGGCCTGGGCGGCGCGCTCATTGAGACCGGTGGTAGCGATGGTGAGATCAAACAGCTTGAGCACAGCAGAGCCCTGCGTGCCGCGGTAGCGCTTGTGCGCGCCGCAGAGATTGTCCGCGGCCAAACGGCCCTGCTTATTGGCGGGCCCAGCCAGCGGCACATAGCCGGGCAGGTCTGTGACGGCATCGCGGATGGCGATGGCGTCGCCCACGGCGTAGATATCCTCCGCGCTGGTGCGCAGCTCGTCATTGACAAGGATGGCGCCTTTTTCGTTGGTCTCCAGCCCTGCCTTTTTCGCCAGGGCGGTATCCGGGCGTACGCCGGTGGACAAAAGCACCAGATCGCAGGGCAATAAGCTGCCGTCTGTGAGATGTGCAAATAGGGCGCTGCCCTTTTCCTCAAAGGAGGCCACGCCGCAGTTTAATTTGAGCTGTACGCCCTTTTCACGGGCATACTGGTGCACCTGGCAGGCCATATCGTAATCCAGAGGGCCGATGGCGTGGGGCAGCATTTCCACAACCGTGACATGGAGCCCGGCGGTATGCAGCGCCTCCGCCATTTCCATGCCGATGTAGCCGGCACCTACGATGAGCGCTTGGGCAGGGTGCTGGGTTTCCAGAAACGTGCGGATGGCCGCGGCATCCGGGATGGTGCGGAGGGTAAAGATGCGCGCATGATCCACGCCGGGCAGCGGCGGGCGCACCGGCTCCGCCCCGGGGCTGAGCAGCAGCTTATCGTACCGCTCCTGGTAGCGGCGGCCCGTGGCATGGTCCATGATGGTGACGGTCTTGCTGTTGCGGTCTATATCCACCGCCTCGGACAGGACACGGACATCCACGGCAAAGCGGGCAGCAAAGCCCTCCGGGGTCTGCACGGAAAGCTGGGCCCGATCGCGGATCGTACCGCTTATATAATAAGGTAAGCCGCAGTTGGCAAAGGATATATAGGGGCCGCGTTCCAAGAGAACGATTTCGGCCTGCTCATCCAGGCGGCGGAGACGGGCCGCGGCGCTGGCGCCGCCGGCAACCCCGCCAACGATGATTACTTTCATAAATAGAGTACCTCCTTTTCCTGGCAGGCAATGCCATGCCGTGTGCTTAGTATACCCCAACTGAAAGAAAGAAAAAACAAAGCAAACGGCGAAAAATGGCCGATACGGCGGAAAAAACCGAAACAAAGGCGGCGTTTTATGACGAGGGCGCAGACAGAAAGCATTTTTTTGCGAAACCTATGAAATTTTGCAAAATGATACTTTACACAACCGCTTTTTTTTGCTACACTAGCTAAAAACAGAAAAGCGATGAAGGGAAACTGTCATCTGGTCTCAACGCTTTAGAGAGTTGCCGGTGGGTGAAAGGCAATGCGCATTCCAGCTTGGTCTCATCCCAGAGCTGCCCGCTGAAAGGAAGCACCTAGTAGGTGGGGACGGCCAACATCCGTTATCGTGTTTTGCCATGGCGTGCCGTGGCAAGTAAGGGGTTGCGCCCAACGGCGCAGCAAATAGAGTGGTACCGCAGAGTGCTTGTATGCCTTTGTCTCTAGTTGTTTAGAGGCGAGGGCTGTTTTTTTATACAGTGGAGACGGGAAAAACGGCGATATACGGGCGTATTGTGCGGAGGCATAGGCAAAATTTAGGGGGCGGCCCGGGCGGCTGCCGGGGAAACGAGAGGACGATGAAGATGAAGCTGACAGGTGCACAGATTATGGCGGAAGTGCTCTTAGAGCAGGGCGCGGATACCGTATTCGGCTACCCGGGCGGGGCAGTGTTGAATATCTACGATGCTTTGTATGAATATCGGGATAGGATCCGCCACATCATGACTGCGCATGAGCAGGGCGCGGCGCATGCGGCGGACGGGTATGCCAGGGCAACGGGGAAAACGGGGGTCGTAATCGCGACATCCGGCCCGGGCGCTACCAACCTAGTTACGGGCATCGCCACGGCGTATATGGACAGCGTGCCGATGGTGGCGATCACCGGCAATGTCAGCACCGACCTGATCGGGAAGGATAGCTTTCAAGAGGTGTATATCGCCGGGGTGACGATTCCCATTACCAAGCATAATTTTATGGTGCGGCGGGTAGAGGACCTGGCGCCGATCCTGCGCCGGGCGTTCCAAATTGCCTCTTCCGGGCGCAAGGGGCCGGTGCTGGTGGACATTCCCAAGGACGTGACGGCGGCGGTCGCGGAGTTTGTGCCGAAAAAGCCGCAGCCGGCCAAGCTGTGCCTGCCGGAGGTGGATCTGGCGGACCTGGTGCAGGCGGCGTCGATGATCAACCAAAGCCAGCGCCCGGTCCTGTATTTCGGCGGCGGCGTAGCATCCAGCGGGGCTGGGGAAGAGCTGCATCAGCTCATGGAAAAAGCGGAGATCCCGGCGGTGCATACGCTGATGGCCGCGGGCGTTTTAAGCTATGACGACCCGATGAACCTGGGCCTTTTGGGCATGCACGGCAGCCGGACGGCCAACCTGGCGGTGGACAGGGCAGACCTTGTTTTGGCGGTGGGCACGCGTTTTTCAGACCGCGTGGCGCAGGATACCAAAAAGTTTGCGCACGATGCCAAGATCATCCAGATCGATATCGACCAGAGCGAAATCAACAAAAACGTGGTGGTAGACCTGGGCCTGGTGGGCGATATCAAACAGGTGCTGACAAAGCTGCTGCCGCAGATCGAGCAAAAGCAGCATACGGATTGGAAGCAGCGCATCCAGGCTTGGCAGGCGGAGGATTATAAGCCGGCAGACGACGATACGGTGCTAAAGCCGCACCAGGTGATCGGAAAGATCTGCGAGATCGCGGGCGATGATTCCATACTGGTAACGGATGTGGGCCAGCACCAGATGTGGGCCATTCAATATTGCAAGCGGGTAAAGCCCAACAGCTTTCTGACCAGCGGCGGGCTGGGCACCATGGGCTACGGCTATGGCGCGGCGCTGGGGGCGCAGGCGGCGTTTCCGGATCGGCCTGTCATCCATATCACGGGCGACGGCAGCTTTCACATGAACATGAACGAATGCTGCACGGCGGTAAGCTACAATCTGCCGGTGGTAACCGTGATCATGAACAACGCGGTATTGGGCATGGTGCGCCAATGGCAGGCGGCGTTTTACGGAGAGCGGTACTGCTCTACCAGCCCGGAGAGAAAGACAAACTACAAGGCGGTGGCCGAGGGCTTTGGCGCCAAGGGGTACCGCGTGACGAACTTACAGGAATTTGAGGATGCGCTCAGGGATGCGCTTGACAGCAAGCGCCCCTGCTGGATCGAATGCCCCATCGACAAGGATGAAAAGGTGCTGCCGATGATCCCGCCGGGGCAGACGATCGATGAGATCATTATGGACTGAGGAGGAGAAACGATGACAAACAAGGTATTGTCCGTATTGGTATACAACCATTCCGGCGTGCTGGCACGCGTTTCCAGCCTGTTTGCCAGGCGGGGCTTTAACATTGATTCTCTGACCGTGTCCGCCACAAACGACCCGGAGATTTCCCGCATCACCATTTCAGTGCGCGGGGATGCGCAGGTGATCGACCAGATCTTGAGCCAGACCTTTAAGCTGGAGGAGACAAGGACGGTATTTTGCCTGGAAGAGGGCAAGAGCCTGTTCCGCGAGCTGTTGCTGGTCAAGGTCAAGGCCACGGAGACGACGCGCAGCGCCATCAGCGAGGTGGCCCGCATCTATGGCGGGCATGTGGTGGATCTGTCCGTAGGCAGCATGATTGTAGAGCTGACCGGCATCCCCACCAAAATAGACGCATTTTTGAACGTCATCGGCGAATACGGCATATTGGAAATGTGCCGCACCGGCGTTACGGCGCTGGAGCGCGGCACGCCGGCGGAGCACCGGTGCAAGGAATAAAGGACCCCAATATTATCATCTATATAAAAAATCCAAAGAAAGAAGGATGTTTGAAATGATTCAAAAATACTATGACCACGATTGCAACCTGGGGCTGTTGGACGGCAAGACCGTTGCCATCATCGGCTATGGCAGCCAGGGCCATGCGCATGCGCAGAACCTGAAGGAGTCCGGGGTAAACGTAGTGGTAGGCCTTCGCAAGAGCTCTGCCAGCTGGAAAAAGGCGGAAGAGGCCGGCTTGAAGGTCATGGAGGTCGACGAGGCAGCCAAGGCGGGCGATTTTGTTATGATGCTGGTGCCGGATGAGCTGGCGGCGGATATTTACGCGGCCCAGATTGCCCCCAACCTGAAAGAGGGCAACGTATTGATGTTTGCCCACGGCTTCAACATCCACTTTAACCTGATCAAGGCGCCGAAGGATGTAGACGTTATCATGGTAGCGCCCAAAGGCCCCGGCCACACCGTGCGCAGCCAGTATGTAGAGGGCAAGGGTGTGCCCAGCCTGATCGCGGTATACCAGGATGTATCCGGCCGGGCGAAGGATTACGCGCTGGCCTATGCCTGCGGCATCGGCGCGGGCCGTGCGGGCATTTTGGAAACCACTTTCCGTGAAGAGACGGAGACCGACCTGTTTGGCGAGCAGGCTGTGCTGTGCGGCGGCGTCACCGAATTGATGAAGGCCGGCTTTGATACGCTGGTAGAGGCGGGCTATGAGCCGGAGATGGCATATTTTGAATGCATCCACGAGATGAAGCTCATCGTAGACCTCATCAACTCCGGCGGCTTTGCGATGATGCGCTATTCCATTTCCAACACTGCGGAATACGGCGACTACCGCACCGGGCGCCGCCTGATCACCGAAGAGACCCGCAAGGAAATGAAAAATGTGCTGCGCGAGATCCAGGACGGCACGTTTGCCAGCGAATTCATGCAGGAATTCAGCGCCGGGCGCAAGGCGAAATTTTTGGCGACCCGCCGCGTGGAAGCCGAACATCCGCTGGAAAAGGTGGGCAAAGAGCTGCGCGATATGATGAGCTGGCTGAAAAAATAAGCCATTTTGAAACGATAAGGGAGGCCACACAGGCATGCAACTGAGAAGCGCAAATGTGACCCAGGGCGTAGAGCGGGCGCCGAACCGCTCGCTGTTCTACGCGATGGGATATACCGATGAAGAACTCAACCGTCCGCTGATTGGCGTGGTATGCGCGCACAGCGAGATCGTCCCCGGGCATTTTCACCTGGACAAAATCGCCGAGGCCGTAAAGGCCGGCGTGCGCATGGCGGGCGGCACGCCTATTGAGGTGCCGGCCATCGGCGTATGCGACGGCATCGCCATGGGGCATCTGGGCATGAAATACAGCCTGGCCAGCCGGGAGCTGATTGCGGACAGTACCGAGACGATGGCATTGGCGCATTGCTTTGACGGGCTGGTGCTGGTCCCCAACTGCGATAAGATCGTGCCCGGCATGGTGATGGCGGCGGTGCGGCTGAATCTGCCCTCCATCGTCGTTTCCGGCGGGCCGATGCTGGCAGGAAACGTGGCGGGCGAGAGAACGAGCCTGTCCAAGATGTTTGAGGCGGTGGGCGCGCGCAAGGCGGGCCTGATCGGCGACGAACAGCTGGAGGAGTTTGAGCGCGGCACCTGCCCGGGCTGCGGCTCGTGCTCCGGCATGTACACGGCCAACAGCATGAACTGCCTGTGCGAGGCCATTGGCATTGCGCTGCCCGGCAACGGAACCATCCCGGCCGTCTATGCCAAGCGCACCATGCTGGCGAAAAAGGCGGGCATGCGCATCATGGACCTGGTGGAAAAGGACATCAAGGCCAGAGACATCATCAACGAGGTGTCGGTGAAAAATGCCCTGGCATGCGACATGGCGCTGGGGTGCAGCTCCAACAGCGTGCTGCATTTGTTGGCCATTGCGCATGAGGCAGGCGTGGAGATGGATTTGAACACCTTTAACGAGGTCAGCGAAAAAACGCCCAACCTCTGTCATTTGGCGCCGGCGGGGCCGACCTATATCCAAGACCTGGACGCCGCAGGCGGCGTGCCGGCGGTGATGAAGGAGCTGACAAAGATCGGTGTGCTGGATACCGCGGCGTTGACCGTGACGGGCCAAACGGTGGCGGAAAACATCGAAAAGGCCGAAAACGGCGATGAAAGCGTGATCCGCCCGGTGGAAAACCCATACAGCCAGACCGGCGGGCTTGCCATCCTATGGGGCAACATCGCGCAGGACGGCTGCGTGGTAAAGCGCAGCGCCGTTGCGCCGGAGATGCTGGTGCACAGCGGCCCGGCCCGCGTGTTCAACGATGAGGAAGAGGCGATTCAAGCCATTTACGGGCAGCGCATCAAGCCGGGCGATGTGGTGGTCATCCGCTACGAAGGGCCCAAGGGCGGCCCGGGGATGCGCGAAATGCTCAACCCCACCAGCGCTTTGGCCGGCATGAAGCTGGACAAAGAGGTGGCGCTGATTACCGATGGGCGCTTTTCCGGCGCCAGCCGCGGCGCCTCCATCGGCCATGTATGCCCGGAGGCTGCCATGGGCGGCAACATCGGCCTTTTGGAGGAAGGGGACATCATCGAGATCGACATTCCCAACCATCGCATCAACGCAAAGGTATCGGAGGAAACCTTTGCCGAGCGCAAAAAGCACTATGTACAGCCGGAGGCCAAGGTAAAGACCGGCTATCTGGCCCGCTACGCCAAGCTGGTCAGCGGGGCAAACAAAGGGGCGGTGATGCCGTGATGGCGGAAAAGCGCGAACTGACGCTGGATAAGATCTACCATGCGTCGTATGTATTGAAGGATGTGATCCGAAAAACGGAGATGATCCATGCCCCTGAGCTGAACGGCGAATGCGAGGTGTATCTAAAAACGGAGAACCTCCAGGTGACGGGCAGCTTTAAGGTGCGCGGTGCGTACTACAAGATCAGCCAGCTTTCCGAGGAGGAAAAGGCGTGCGGCGTGGTGGCGTCGTCGGCCGGCAACCATGCCCAGGGCGTGGCGCTGGCGGCGGCGAAAAACGGCATTTCCAGCCTGATTTGTATTCCGGACAGCGCGCCCATCAGCAAGGTGGAGGCCACCAAGAGCTATGGCGCGGAGGTAGAGCTGGTTTCGGGCGCGTATGACGATTCCTACAAGCGCGCCTTGGAATTGGTAGAGGAGCAGGGGCGCACGCTGATCCACCCGTTTGATGACCCGGACGTGATCGCGGGCCAGGGCACCATCGGGCTGGAGATCCTAGACCAGCTCAAGGACGTGGATGCAGTGCTGGTGCCCGTCGGCGGCGGCGGGCTGATCAGCGGCGTGGCGTACGCCATCAAGCGCATGCAGCCCAACGTGAAGGTATACGGGGTGCAGGCGGCAGGCGCGCCCAGCATGCTGGAAAGCATCCGCAAAAAGGAGAAGGTAACGCTGGAAACGGTGGATACCTTTGCCGACGGCATTGCCGTCAAGCACCCGGGCGATTTGACGTATGAGCTGGTATCCAACTATGTAGACGATATCGTGACGGTCACGGATGACGAGGTAGCCAACGCGATTTTGGCGATGATCGAGGAACGGAAGCTCATCGCCGAGGGCGCGGGCGCGGTTTCGGTGGCGGCGGCGATGTACAATAAGGTGCCGCTCAAGGGCAAAAAGGTATGCTGCGTGGTATCCGGCGGCAATATCGATGTAAATATCCTGAGCAAGGTCATCGAGCGTGGGCTCGTCACGGCCGGGCGCAACAGCAACATCACCATTGCGCTGACGGACAAGCCCGGCCAGCTGGAAGGCGTGAGCCGCATCATTGCCCAGTACGGCGGCAATGTGGTGTCCGTACACCATGACCGGGGCGAGGCGAATATGGCCATCAACGCCTGTTTTCTGCGCATAGGCATGGAAACAAGAAACGGCGAACAGGCACAGGAAATCTGCAAAGCGCTGCGCGAGGCAGGGTTCCATTTGGTATAACGGAAAAAACGGATGCGTCCTCTCTTCTGGGGCGGGCCATGCAGCGGCCCGGGCCAGGGAAGGGGGCGCTTCTCGGTTTATAGGCGCGTTTTTCGGCGCGGCCTGGAAAGGGGAAGGGCCATGAACTGGAAGGACATGGTACAAAAGATACATTCGCTGGTGGTATTCCGCAGCATTTGGGGCGACGAGGTATTCCAGAAATTTGCGGCCATGCTCCAAGCGGTATGGGATGGCGCGGAAAAGGCGGTGGACGCCTATGCAGCGTTTGTGGCGGCGCTGTATCAAAGGGGCGACAACTGGAGCGAATACCTGCTGCACTATATCCTGTGCGACGAAAACTTTTATATGCTGTTGCGCGCCGAGGGAAAGCAGGCGGCCCCGGTGGTGGAGCAGGCCGTGCAGCATGAATTGCGCGTGCTGGACGAGATTGCCCAGGTGAGCAGCGAGTCCGTACAGCGGGACATTCGGTTTTCCGGCTTTTTGCCGCAATGGAACACCACGCCGCTGCATTTCGGCTCTGTCTACCGCGACAGGCTGGCAAACATCGACATTCACGGCTACGGCATTTTTGCCCAATACCGCGCCTTTGTGCTCAAGGATGAGGAGATCGTGCCGATCCAGTCGCCAGACCCCATCCGGCTGAGCGAGATGAGCGGGTACGAAGCGCAGCGCGCCCAGGTAATAGACAACACCAAGGCGCTGCTGTTGGGGCGGCCGGCTTCCAACATCCTGCTGTACGGCGACGCGGGCACGGGCAAATCCTCCACCGTCAAGGCGGTGGTCAACGAGTTTGCCGGCAAGGGCCTACGGATGATCGAGCTGAAGAAAAAGCAGCTGTACCAGCTGCCTATGCTGTTGGACCGCCTGAGCAAAAACCCGCTGAAATTCATCCTGTTTATCGACGACCTCAGCTTTGACCGCGACGACGGCGATTTTGCCGCGTTGAAGGCGATTTTGGAAGGCTCTGCATCCGGACGGCCGCAAAACCTGGTGGTGTATGCCACAAGCAACCGCCGGCACCTGGTACGCGAGACGGCCAGCGCGCGGGCGGGCGATGAGATCCATCTGAGCGATACCATCCAGGAACAGATGTCGCTGTCCGACCGGTTCGGCATCCTTATCACCTTCCTGCGCCCGGAAAAGGACGTATATCTGGAGATCGTACTGCATTTGGCGCAGCAGTACGGTGTGACGATGGACAAGGACGAGCTGATCCAAAAGGCGGAAGCGCACGCTTTGCGCCGCAATGGGCGCAGCCCACGAACGGCGCGGCAGTTCATTGAGCAGTGCGCCGCACTGGAAGGCGTTGGCAAACGATAAGAAACGATAGGCAAAGCAAAAGGAGACCCTGTGAACGGGTCTCCTTTTTTTTGATGCAAATGGCCAAAATACGCAGCATATTCGCAAAAAGCCTAGACGGTTATGCGGATTTGCGTTTGCGATAGGCCAGGCAGGCCGTTGATACAGCGCCTATGGCGGCCAAGCTCAGCAAGGCGGCCCATACGCCGGGGCTGCTGTTGTCGCCGGTCTGCGGGCTGGCGGGTGTGGGCGTGGGCGCTGCCGAGGCCGCCGGCGAGGACGGCACCGCCGTCTGTTCGGGCGAGGGGCTGGGCACGGACTGCTCTTCGACGGTGTACGATACCGTAGGCTTGGCAAAGGGCTGCGCGGCCCCTTGGACGCCGTTGGAATCCACCGGGGTTAAAACGGCGCTGTTGTTGGTATATAGGCCGGCATAGCCCTGGCTGCCGTCGGCGTCATAGGCGCCGTAGGTACCCGCCTGCGTTTTGGGGTTTGTCAGCTGTACGGTATAGGTAAGCTGCACGGGCGCAAAGTTTGTAACGGGCTCGTGGATCGTCCAGGTAAAATGCTCGGTATCCGCCAGGTTGCCGGGGGTATAGCGCAGCGTATGGGCATAGCCGCCATCGGGCAGCGGCTTAAAGCCGTATTCGTTGTCTGCCAACCGGACTGCCTCATAGCGTTCTTGGCCGACGGAAAGGGAGAGTGCGGCCGCATCATTGACAAAATCAAAATTGTACTCATCCTGGACATAGCCCATAAAATCCTCTACATAGGAACCGGCATCGACAAGGTACAGGATCTCGTTCAAAATGCCGTCAAAGCTGGCCTGCGCTCCGCCGGATAAAAAGCGCATGAAGGAGGGGCCAAACGGGTAGAGGGCCATTTCGCTTTGCACGCCGGACATCACCGCATAGGTATGCGGATACTTGGCGGCAATGCGCTGATACGCTTGATAGGAAGCATAGAGGGCCAGGTCCACCGTGGAAGCATACGACGCCTTTTCATCGTAGGAAACAAACGGATCGCCAGAGATATCCGCCCCGCGCACGTAAAGGCTGGCCTTGTCCGCCGTGGTTTTCTGGTACAGGGCCTTGGTTTCGTTGAGCCAGGCGGGCCAGCTTTCCGGCACATAGCCGCTGCCGTGCTTGACATCCCATCCATCCGGGCTGGCAAGCATCGGCGTATGGGGGGCGTCGGCATTGGCAAAGTTGACGCCGTAATTCTCCTGGGCGCCGGTGTCCGCATCATCCCAAATATAGGTGATGCCGTCGCTGACCAGAATGAGGTATTTGCGGTCGCGCGATACGGCGGCATCGGCATCCAGCATGTTTTCCCCGGCCAACAGGCCGGCGCTTAGGTTGGAGCCGCCCGTGGCAGGCCGCCGCCCCATAAAATCGGCGACATCGTCCTTGGTGTCGGCGGTGATCTCTGTCAACGGCAGAGAAGTGACCTCGCCGCGAAACTGCACGGCGCCCACCTTGATGACGGCCCCTGTTTCCTCGGCTTGGGCGTACAGGGCTTGAAGCATCTGCGCCACCTCTGCCTTGACCGGCTCGCTGCAGCTGGATTCATCCAGCACAAAGACGACATCCGTGACCAGCTTTTCCTCGTGCGAGGGCAGCGAAAGCGTAACCTGTGAACGGTATGCCTGGTCTAGATTTGTGGCTGTTTTAGAGCGGGATACATCCCAAGACTGCTCTTTTGCGCTGCCTTGCTGGGCGGCCAGCGCCGACAGCGGCGCCAGGGTAAGCAACAGGGCGGCAGAGAGCCATACAGCCAGCATTTTTTTTGCCTTTTTCAAACCATATTCCTCCTTTAAGTTTGTAAAGGTGTACCTTTGCAAACTCTGCAAAAAGGACAAAATTTGACATTGTACTGCAGGATATTTCCTGTATAATAGAGGCATAGGTGTGACAAAATTTATTTTTCAAATGTACGCTTTCACAAACGCTGATAACAGGCGGACAATGGGCCAAAAGCCGGGGCAGAATGGCTGCCGCGGCGTTTTTTTATAGGAAAATACAGAAAAATAACGAAAAAAAGAGGTTTTTTTGGATTGACACATTTTTGACATAAGTTATACTGATGGTAACAGCCTGTATACCAAATATAAAAAATGCAGGCAGAGGGGGTAAAACATGAAAAGAAAGCTGGGGGCAATGCTGCTGGCGCTGTGCCTGATGGCAGGCATGACGGCTACGGCATTTGCCCAAGGAGACCCGGCAACAGAACCGGCGGGCGCGCCGCCTGCGCCGCAGGAAACGACGGTGGAATTTGACAGCCCGGATGTTTTCATCAACATTGGGGAGGAACAGAAACTCAATGTGAAGGTAACGCCGGAGGTAGCGCCGGAAGAGATCCAATGGAAGAGCAGCGATGAAAAGATCGTCACGGTGGATCAGGAAGGGAAGATCCATGGCGTAGCCGGCGGCGAAGCGTTCGTGTCGGCTGAGGCGGACGGTGTAAAGGCAGAGATTTTGGTGATCGTCCAAGTACCAGTCCGTTTTACGGCGGATACCTTTGCGGATCTGGATCAGGACGAGATCTTGGCAACGCTGAAAAAGGTGCTGGGGCCGATGGAAACAGAGGGCATGAGCATCGAGAGCAAAATGATGCCAAATGGCCAGAGCATGATGCTGTCCCATGAGATCATCAACAAGGCGTGGAGTGTGCAGCTGTCAGTGGAAGCGAATATGCTTAACGCAGATGGGAGCGAGGCCTATTCGTTCCGGCTGGAAGCGCTGGAGAACCAAACGTTGTCTGCACCAGTGGATTTGGCGGTAGATATTCACAAGGCGTCGGAGGATACAAAGCTGGCCCGTCTATTTCGAGGGGGAAAAGGCCTGGTTGTAGACGTAAAGGGAAAGACATTTCCAGAGGGAGCCTTTCTGTATTTTGGCCATGACAAATATTTTGGAGAAGAGACGCTGACGCTCTACAAAGTAACAGGGGACAAAGCTGTAGCTGTGGAGGAAGTGAACACTTATCCGGAGAATGATATTGGGTTATCGCTTTCCAGCGGCGGCGTGTATGTTTTGAGCGACCTGACGGAAGAGGAGATTCTGGCCAACGCGCAGGCGCCCGAGACCATCTTTACCGCAGAGGATCTGAAAAACAACAAGCAGGCCGTTTTGGACAGCTTGGCGAACACAACAGAGCCTGTGGTATGTATCATGTTTACCGCAGCGGACAAAGCGGCCGTGATGCCGGCGGACGTTATTGAGGCGGCCCAGGCCAACGGCAAACAGCTTGTAGCGGCGCTGCAAAATGAGGACGGCAGCATTTATATGTGGCTTTTCAATGCCTATGGACAGACGACGCAGCAAAAGGCCATGGATGTAAAGCTGTACGCATCGTTTACAGATGTAAGCGCGGATGCAGAGATGCAGGCGCTGCTGGGCCGCGAGGCCAAGGCAGTACGCATCGATCTTGCGCATGAAGGGGCGCTGCCGCAAGGCACAGTGGTGGCGTTCCCGGCGTTGTCCGTGTTTGCAGACGGCGAAACGGTGTATCTGTATGAGCTCAAGGATGGCAAGCTGGTAGGCGCCGGCGCGGACGGCGCCCCGGCCAAGAGCATGATTGAGCAGGGGGCGGCGGTCTATGAAACGACGCACTGCTCCTCTTACATCATGACGGATGTAGCGCAGATCTCCGGCGCAGCGGGAGAAACGGCAGGCCCGTCCGCGGCTTCTCCGCAGACCGGCGATGCGCAGGCGTCCATGATGCTGTGGATTGCGGTGGCGGTGCTGGCGCTGGTCGGCGCGGGCACGGCGGCACTGGCAAAGCGCAGATAACACAACCATTCCAATGGCGATGAAAAAGCCCGGCGATAGGCCGGGCTTTTTGTTTTGGGCAGGGAAGGCAAAAGACGCCGCCAACGGAAAGCTGGCATGCTTGGCCGATTCAGAGTAAAGGCGTTTTAAGACAAACCAGGGCAAGGGCGGCGGGGGCCGCAACAGCGCCAGGATGCAAGGGCAAAGAAAAAAGCACAGGCGATTTGCCTGTGCTTTTTGGTGGGTTTTATGCGTTTGTACGGCGCTTCATCGTGAGGAACGCCGCGCCGCCTGCGAGCACCAAGAGGGCCGCCCAAAGGGCCGTTTGGCTTTGGTCGCCGGTTTTGGGTGCGCCGCTCTGGGTGGAAACAAATTCTGCCGACACCTCCACATCGCCATGATCCGGCATGGTAAAGGTATATACGCCGTCTTTGCCCTGAAGAGCTTCCCCGTTGACAAAGACCTTGGATACGCGGTAGCCTTCGTTGGCCTTGGCGGTGATGGTGATGGTTTCGCCTGCTTTGGCGGTTTCCTTATCCACGGTTAGCACGCCGTTTTCACTGGGCAGCACACGAACGATGTAGTTGATCTCGGCAGAGAGAAGCTCATTCATGAAAGCGCCCATATCGGAGCTGACGGCCTCGGCGCCGTTTTCCGTTTTCAAGGCGTGTACAGTGACGGTGGGGCGCAGATACTGGGATAGGATCTCGACGTTGATCTGCTTTACAAGGGGATCGTATGCAGCTTTGATCGCGTCGGTAAATACACTGGCATACAGCGCCCGCTCCTCAGCCGGCAGGGTATCCAGGAAGGAGATGAGCGCTTGCTCGTCTGCGATGACGGCATCAGGATGGTTGATGAGCACTAGCTGCACCAAAATATCGGTAAAGGATTGATGCAACGCTTCGCTGTCTTCCGGAGACACGGATTCGCCGCTGATCTCCTCTAGGTAGGCGATTAGGCCATCCAGATAACCATCCAGGGAATCCACGAGCGTTTGGCCGGAGGTGCTGTCCAATTTGGGGATGATGATATCCTCCGGTACCTGCGTCTGGTTAAAGAAATAATACAGCGCACTGCCCTGGATGGCGTCTTCGCCCTGGGCCTGGCCGCCGGACACAGAACCTTCGATGACCAGCTTGCCGGCCTGTTTGGCTTCCTCATCCTGTGCTTTCAGGCAGAGCACAACGACGCCGTCGCCGGCTACGGCCTGCTTTTTAGAGGCAGCGTTGCCGCCTTTGACATCGCCCTTGACCGTTACATCCGCGGTAGCTTCGATGCCAACGCCATCGCCCGCCATGGCAACGATGTCGTTTTTGGCATCGCCACCCTGGACGCTGCCACCCACGGTGACCTCGGATTCGCCGGCCGCGATGACGCCTGTGCCGCCCACAGCTTGGTCGGTATCGGATTCCGCATTGCCGCCTTTGACGTCGCCAGCCACCTCTACCTGGGCGTTTTCTGTGGAAACAACGCCGTAACCGCCTTGCTCGGCGCCGTCCTTACCGGCCACATCGCCCTCTACCTTTACGGTGGATTCGCCTTCTGCGGCCACGCCGACTTCGCCGCCTTTGACATCGCCGTTTACGACGACCTCGCCCTTGTCGGTAGCGAGCGCGCCTACGCCGTCAGAATCCACATCGCCATTGACGGTGATTTTTGATTCCTCAGTAGCGGCCACGCCGCCCAGCGTGCCGTCTACATTGCCGTTGACGGTAACGTCCGCTGTACCAAGAGCGCCCACGCCGCCGCCGTTTTCATCGGTTTTGACATCGCCATTGACGGTGACCTTGGCATCTTCAACGGCCAGCGCCGTATCGGTTGCTTGGTTTTGAACGTCAGCGTTTACCTCTGCGGTGCCTTTGCCATGGAACGCGACATCGGACAGGGTGTACGTATGCCCGTTGAGGATGTAGGTCTGGCCCTCTTTGGCCTCCAAGGAGCCGGCAAACTGGATATCACCGGTGAGGATGATGGTGACGTCCGCGTCGGTATCGCCAAACGCCTCCGCCAGCTTATCCCAGCTATCCACATTGTCCCAGGTTTTTGCCAGGGCAGAGACGGGGAGCATGGTGGCCACGGCCGTTGCCAGCGCCACAGACCAAAATTTTCGTTTTCTCATTGCAGTACCTTCCTTTCTAAGAATTTATGTATGGCCGCATGAGATACAAAAGGAAACAAAGAAATAAATATGTTCTTAATATGCCTTTATTATATCCGACAGACAGATGATATACAAGGCGTTTTCGGCATAAATTGTCTATATTATGGCAGGGAGACAAAAAAGGAACAAAATTCTTTCAATATGCCAACAAGAGAGCATCCCTTGCTTGGCAGAAAAAAACGGGCATGATAAAGTAGAAAAAAAGGATGAGGAGGAACAAGATGCAGCAGCGAATGATGCGAGGTGCAAAGCGTGCCCTGGCCATGGCGGCGGTATGCCTATTGGCGGTGGCGTCGGCCTGCACGGGGCCAAAGCTGGCCGCGGATTCCTTTGATGATTTTTGTACGCGAGTGATTCAGGAGATGGTGGGGGAGGATTATGTAACGATCCACTTTTTCTTTGACGATCCGGACGCCTTGGGGCTGGGTGATGTAGCGCCGACCTTTGGCCGCTATACAGCGGAGGCAGATGAGGAAGAGGCGGAGCGCAGCGCGGCGATGATCCGCGATTTGATGCGGTATGACAGGGATACGCTCTCCCAAAGCCAGCAGAAAACGTATGACCTGCTGCTTTGGACGCTCCAAAGCGCTGTGCCGGCTGCGCCGATGTATTATGAGAACCCCAATGCGCCCAATTTCGGTTGGCAGGCGCAGATTCAGATTTCTCTGGCAGAGCTGGCGCTGGATACAGAGGAGGACGTGGAAAACTATCTGGCGCTGCTCAGCGATATGCCGCGCTATGCCGAGGAGCTGATGCAATATCAGCAGGAGAAGAAGGAAGCGGGCTTGGGCATCAGCGCCGAGCAAGCGGAACTGGCGATCGAAGAATGCGAAACGTTTTTGCAGGCCGGGGAGGAGAACATTCTGCTGCGGTCGTTTGACGAGCGCATAGACGGCATGGAGGGCTTGGCCCAGGCGCAGAAGGAGAGCTATAAGCAGCGCAACAGGGAGGCGGTGCAAACCTATTGCCTGCCGGCGTACCAGACGATGGCGGAGGGGCTGGAAAACGCCAAGGACGAAAGCAGCGATGGTTCGCTGGCCAGCCTACCGCAGGGGCGCATGGTGTACAAGACGCTGGTGCGCCAATATACCCTGAGCCAGGCTTCTCCGGAGGAGATCCAGGAGGAGCTCGAAGAGGATGAGGAGGCGATGATGACGGAGATGCGCAGCCCTATCTGGCAGGACCCGGCCGGCTACCAGGCGTGGGAGCTGATGGACCTGGGCACGGAGGAGCCGGAACAGAGCGTAACATGGTTTCGGGAGAAGATGCAGGCGGATTTCCCGGCGCTTTTGGCCGAGGTGCCGTATACGGTGAGCCAGGTATCCCCGGCGCTGGAGGATACCATCCAAAACCCAGCGTTTTACATGATCCCGTATGTGGACAAAGAGGGGGTGGAAAACCACATCTATATCAACCCAAAGCATATGGGGGACAGCGTGCTGCCAACCTTGGCGCATGAAGGCTTTCCGGGGCATTTATACCAGACCAATTACAGCCGGCAGACCGGCGACAGCGTATTGTGCCAGCTTTTGGAGCCGACGGGGTATAGCGAGGGCTGGGCCAATTATGTGGAGAATTACAGCTATCGCTACCTGACGGAGAATGAGACGGCGGCGCAGCTGTGCAGGATCAACAGCCAGCTGAGCTTGAACCTGTACTGCCAGATGGACATTGGCGTGAATTATCTGGGCTGGGATACCGAGGAATTGATGGAGTTTGCAGAAGCGTATTTTGATGTGGATGCGCAGGGGGTAGAGGAGATGTACCAGATCTTCGTTGCCTCGCCGGGCGAATATTTGCAGTATTACTACACCGCCCGACAGATCGAAAAGGCATATGACAGGGCTTCGGAAGCGCTGGGCAGCGAATTTGACGACAAGGCGTTTCACCAGGCCGTGCTGGAGGCGCTGCCCACCAAGGAGGGCATTGAAAAGGCGGTGGATGCCTATATTGAGGCCAATGGCGGACAGATAAGCGGCGTACCGGTGTACAGAGCGGCATAAACGCGCCGGACACAAGCAAAGGCGAAAAGGGACAAAAGCAAGCAGACATAAAATAGGGGGAAAACTATGAAAGGGGCAAGGCTGAGACAAGGCGCGGCCCTGCTGCTGGCAATGGCGGCGGGCTGCCGAGAGGACCCAACGCACTTTGACGATTTAGATGCTTCTAGGATGTTACAGGAGGCTTTGGCAGGGGCAAGCGGGAAGGGCGGCCTGAAACAGCGGGGAAGCATGCGGACAAAAAAGACGGGAAAGCCCGTCTTTTTCTTTCTGGAAGGCGCGGTATGGCAGGCGGATTTTTGGCAAAGCTGAAAAAAGGGGTTGCAAAAGAAAGAAAGTTAGAATATACTAACAATACACCCCTGGGGGGTGGGGTAAGGAGAGCGAAATGAAACAGAAATTTTCCGTAACGGGGATGACCTGCTCGGCCTGCCAGGCCCATGTGGAGAAGGCTGTAAAGCATACCGAGGGCGTGCAGGATGTGCAGGTAAACCTTTTGAGCAATTCGATGGTCGTGACCTACGACCAGGCGGCTGTTTCGCCGGAAACCATCATAGCGGCGGTGCAAAAAGCGGGCTATGGCGCAGCCCTGCCCGGGAAAACAGAGACAAAGCCGCAGGACGGCATGGCCGAGCAGCTGAAGGAAATGAAGCGGCGGCTCATCGTGTCGTTTGCGTTTATGATCCCGCTGATGTATGTTTCGATGGGGCATATGTTTGGGTGGCCGCTGCCGTGGTTTTTGCATGGCGATGCAAACGCCGTTACCTTTGCCATGGTGCAGCTGCTGCTGGCGCTGCCCATCGTATATGTCAACCGAAACTATTACCAGGTAGGGTTCAAAACGCTGTTCCACGGTGCACCCAATATGGATTCGCTGATTGCCATCGGGTCTGCGGCGGCGATTGTGTACGGCCTGTTTGCCATTTTCCGCATCGGGTTTGGCCTGGGGCATGGGCAGATGGACGTAGTGCACCATTACGCGATGGATCTGTATTTTGAATCGGCAGCCATGATCTTAACGCTGATCACGCTGGGTAAATACCTGGAAACGCGCAGCAAGGGCAAAACGGGCGAAGCCATCCAAAAGCTGATGGACCTGGCTCCCAAGACCGCCACAGTGGTGCGGGACGGACAGGAGCTGGAGATTCCGCTGGAGGAGGTCGTGGTGGGCGACATGTTTTTGGTGCGCCCCGGCGCCAGCGTGCCGGTGGACGGCGTGGTAGTCAGCGGCCATTCCTCCATCGACCAGAGCGCGCTGACCGGCGAGAGCATCCCGGTGGAAAAGGCCGAGGGGGATACGGTGCTGAGCGCGTCTGTCAACCAAACGGGCGCGCTGGTATGCCGGGCGCAGAAGGTGGGCAAGGATACAACGCTTTCGCAGATCATAGACCTGGTGGAGCAAGCCGCCAATTCCAAGGCGCCCATCGCCAAGCTGGCGGATAAGATCAGCGGCGTGTTTGTGCCGGTGGTCATTTCCATCGCGGCCATTGCGGCGGTAGTTTGGCTGATTTTGGGGCAGACGGGCGAATTTGCGCTGTCCACGGCGATTGCGGTGCTGGTCATTTCCTGCCCGTGCGCGCTGGGGCTGGCTACGCCGGTGGCCATCATGGTGGGGACCGGCAAGGGAGCGGAGTACGGCGTATTGATAAAATCCGCCGAGGCGCTGGAAACGGCGCATACCGTAAATACCGTGGTGCTGGATAAGACCGGTACTGTCACGGAGGGCAAGCCCAGGGTGACGGATATTGTGACGGCCGAAGGCATAGCGCAGACAGAGCTGCTGCAAAGGGCAGCTTCCCTGGAAGCGCCCAGTGAGCATCCGCTGAGCCGTGCCATCCTCCAGAGGGCGGAGGAGCTGGGCCTTGCATTTACGGCGGCCAAAGGGTTTACGGCGCTGGCCGGACGCGGATTACAGGCCGATTTAGACGGCGTGCGCTACTATGCCGGCAATGTGCAGCTAATGCGCGAGCAGGGTTTGGATCTGCAGGATTTTGAGGACAGGGCACAGAAACTGGCAAACGACGGCAAAACGCCGCTGTATTTTGCGGACCAGACCAGGCTGCTGGGCTTGATTGCGGTGGCGGATACCATCAAGCCGACAAGCGCCCAGGCGATAGAAACCTTCAAGCAGATGGGTTTGGAGGTTGTCATGATCACGGGCGACAACGAACGCACGGCCAAGGCCATCCAAAGGCAGCTGGGGATTGATACCGTCATTGCCGACGTATTGCCGCAGGATAAGGAAGCGCATGTGCGCGCTTTGCAGGCAGAGGGCAAAAAAGTAGCGATGGTGGGCGACGGCATCAACGATGCGCCGGCCCTGGCGCGGGCGGACGTGGGCATTGCCATTGGCGCAGGCACGGACATTGCCATTGAATCGGCGGATATTGTGCTGATGAAGAGCGACCTAAAGGACGCGGCAACCGCCATCCAGCTCAGCCGGGCGGTGATCCGCAACATCAAGCTCAGTTTGTTTTGGGCGTTTTTCTACAATACGCTGGGCATCCCGCTGGCGGCCGGGGTATTTTACGGGGCGCTGGGCTGGCGGCTCAGCCCGATGTTCGGCGCGGCGGCGATGAGCCTCAGCTCTGTCTGCGTGGTGACCAATGCGCTGCGCCTGCGCGGGTTCAAGCCTAAGTTTGCCGAAGGGCGGCAGGATGCCGGCCCGGCGGAGGGCATAGAGCCTGCGGCCGTGACACAGCCGGCGGCAGAGCGGACAGAAAAAGCGGCGGATGCGGTGGTGCAGGCAGGCGGCATGAGCTGCGGGCACTGTACGTCGGCGGTGGAAAAGGCGCTGTTGGCGGTAGACGGTGTGGAAAGCGCGGCTGCGGAGCTGCAAGGGCAGACGGTGCGCGTCCGGCTGGCAAAGCCGGTATCCGATCAAGCGCTGCTGGAGGCGGTACGAGGCGCCGGGTACGAGGCGCTGTCCGTAGAGAGGGAAAAAGGCGCGATGGCGCCGGAAAATAAAGGAGAGCAAGGCAAAATGAAAAAGATCGTAAAGGTAGAGGGCATGATGTGTCAGCATTGCGTGGCGCATGTGGAAAAGGCGCTGCGCGCGGTGCCGGGCGTGGAATCGGTAGAGGTAAGCCTGGAAAACAAGCAGGCAGTGGTAACAGGCGATGCGGCGGACCAGGCACTGCTGGATGCGGTGACGGACGCGGGCTACCAAGCCAACGGCGTGGAGGAAGCGTAACGTGCAGGCGGATCATGAGGCCATCAAACGGCGGCTGAAAACGGCACGTGGGCAGATCGACGGGCTGATCAAAATGGTGGAGGAGGACCGATACTGCCTGGATATTTCCAACCAGCTTTTGGCCACGCAGGCGCTGTTAAAGCGCGCCAACGAGGAGGTGCTGCGCGCGCACATGCTGAGCTGTGTAAAGCAGGCGTTTGAGCAGGGCAACGCAGAGGAAAAGATCGACGAGATGATCGGTGTGCTGCACAAAATCATGAAATGAAAAAAGGCTCCGAAAGGGGCCTTTTTTGATGTGCGGCGTTTATGGTTCCTGCTGCACAGGAATGGGACCGTGCGCGGCTTCGTATTGCTCTACATAGGAGGCAAGAATGAATTCTAGCTGTTTGTTCGTGGAACGATGATTTTCCTGAGCCAGATATTTTAGCTTTGCCAGCAGTTCATCAGAAATGCGCAAAGAAAAGGGAGGATAATAGTTTCCATATCGATTCATGGGAAAACCTCCTTGTTTTTTTATCAGGATACCCAAAGAATAAGAATCTATAAGAATTCAAATTTGATATCAAAATGAATTCAAATATGATATACTTCAATGGGGTGATTTATATGGATATGTATAAAACGGCGTATTTTCATTTGTTCAACCAGATTTCCGATTTGATAGAAGCCTTGCAACAGATGCAAAGAGAGGGAGAAGAATTGGTCATTTCCTGTCAGGAAGAGGGACAAGAAGGAAAGCTAGGACAGGGCGAGTGCGGAAGGTGGATAGAAGAAAAATACCTAGGATAGGGCGAGAGCAAATGCAAGCCACGGCATTGATTCAATCTACAGCGCATAGAGGAACGAGGAATCTTCCTTTTTTTGCCAAAAGGAAGCGAGCAGGTCCGGCCAGGGAGAAGATAAAAGGTGGGGGAAGCGCCCCGGGGC
The DNA here is from genome assembly GCA_959600905.1 of uncultured Eubacteriales bacterium. GTDB lineage: Bacteria > Bacillota > Clostridia > Christensenellales > QAND01 > UMGS1975. Next base: position 50,475 of record CAUGNO010000005.1, read on the forward strand.
ATGGTGGAGTGAGCAGCACAGAAAGATTGGCCGGACAAGGGAGCGGGCACAGCCCGCCCCCCTCCTGCCCGCGGGGTGTGCCCCTCGGACTCCCCCGAGGGGGGAAGGAATTTACGTTTCTGGCAAGATGATACTGTTTGGCCCGCCCGGCACTACACCGCGCCGGGCTTGTTGCGATAGGTGCGTAGGCTGGGCGGCTTGCACAGTAGCGAGCCGGGGTTCGTCGGCGAGCGGCGCTTGGCAGGGCGTACGCTAGAAACCCGTTGCTCTGCTTAGCTCGGGGTTCACGAAGGGCACCCCCTTCGGACGTTGAGGGGTGTGGGGGCATTTCGGAAGCCCCCACGTTTTTTGTACTTTTGTCGCACAAAAGTACAAACCGTCCCTCTATGCTCTGTAGCTTGAACAAGCACCGTATCTTGCATCTGCTCTCGCCCTGTCCCTCCCCCTTCCAGTCCTTTTGAAAAAACGCCACGCTCCGCTCTTGCGCTTGTCTGCGTTGGACTGCTCCCAGCTTTCTACTCTTGGCGGCTCTTAGAAAGATGCCCGCCCGCTTCATTGACTTTTTTGGGCGGATTGGGTAGAATAAGCATGGCTTTTGTAGGGGGACCCCTTTTGGGGTTGAGAAGGTAAAACCTGACCCTTAGAACCTGTCGGTTAAGACCGTGGTAGGGAATCAAACCATCTGAAAACGAAGATTCTTTCAGTTGCAATGCTTTCCGGAGACGGGAGGCATTTTTTCTATCCAGAAAGGCGGGACAAAACCATGAAACATGCATTGACCATTGCAGGCTCGGATTGCAGCGGCGGCGCCGGCATCCAGGCGGACTTGAAAACCTTTGCGGCCCACGGCGTATACGGGATGAGCGTGATCGTCTCGGTCGTAGCGGAAAATACAGAGCGCGTGATTTCCATCGAGGATATTTCGCCCAAGGTGATCTGCGACCAGATCGACGCGGTGTTTACCGATATTGAGGTGGACGCGGTGAAGGTGGGAATGCTCAGCGGCATAGAGCAGATGCACGCCGTGGCGGACAAGCTGGCGCAGTACCGGCCGCAGCACATCGTCATCGACCCGGTGATGGTGGCCAAGGGCGGCTGTGCGCTGATGCAGCCAGAGGCGCTGGAAACAATGAAGCGGGACATTCTGCCGCTGGCGGATATTCTGACGCCCAACCTGCCCGAGGCCGAGGCGCTGACAGGGCTTTCCATCCGCCGCGATAAGGACATGCAGAAAGCAGCGCAAATGATGATGGATTTGGGCGCAAAAAGCGTAGTCATCAAGGGCGGGCACTTAACCGGTGAAGAGGCAGCCGACGTATTGTTTGACGGAAAATCCTTTATGACGTTTGTAAGCCCCCGCATTGATACGAAGAACACCCACGGCACAGGCTGCACGTTTTCTTCCGCCATTGCGGCCAACCTGGCCAACGGCATGGCGCGGGCCGAGGCGGTCAAGGCGGCCAAACGGTATATCACGGGCGCAATCGCGCATGCGCTGCCCATCGGGCACGGGCACGGACCGACACACCATTTTTACAGCCTATACAAAAAAGGCGGCTTTGAGGGGATGACACGATGAGGTACAAAACACAGATGCAGGCGGCCAAGCAGGGCGTTGTAACGCCGGAGATGGCGCTGGTAGCAGAAAAAGAGCACAGAGACGCGCAATATATTTTAGAGCGCGTGGCAAGAGGCACGATTGCCATTCCGGCCAACATTGGGCATACAAGCCTGTCCGCGGAGGGCATCGGCGAAGGGCTGAAAACCAAGATCAACGTAAACCTCGGCATTTCCGGCGACTGCATGGACTATACCGAGGAGCTGAAAAAAGCGGAGATGGCGGTCAAGATGGGCGCAGAGGCCATCATGGACCTTTCCAATTACGGCAAGACGCATGATTTTAGGCAGGTGCTGGTGCAAAGAATCCCGGCGATGATCGGCACGGTGCCGATGTACGATGCCATCGGCTATCTGGAAAAGGATCTGCAAAAGATCACGGCGGGCGATTTTATGCGCATCATCGAAGCGCACGCCAAGGAGGGCGTGGACTTTATGACCATCCATGCCGGCATCAACCGCCGGGCGGTAGAGGCGTTTCGGCGCACGGGGCGGCTGACCAACATCGTGTCCCGCGGCGGCAGCCTGATTTTTGCCTGGATGGAAATGACGGGGAGCGAAAACCCGTTCTATGAGTATTACGACGATGTGCTGGATATTTTGCGCGAATATGACGTAACGATCTCGCTGGGCGACGCGCTGCGCCCCGGCAGCATCCATGACAGCAGCGACGCCGGGCAGCTCAGCGAGCTGATCGAGCTGGGCGCGCTGACCAAGCGCGCTTGGCAGGCGGACGTGCAGGTGATGGTAGAGGGCCCGGGGCACATGGCGCTAAACGAAGTAGAGGCCAACATGCGCCTGCAAAAGCGGCTGTGCTATGGCGCGCCGTTTTATGTGCTGGGGCCGATCGTCACCGACGTGGCGCCGGGCTACGACCATATCACAAGCGCCATCGGCGGCGCGGTGGCGGCGATGAGCGGCGCGGACTTTTTATGCTATGTGACCCCGGCTGAGCACCTGCGCCTGCCGGATCTGCAGGATGTAAAGGACGGCATCGTGGCGGCCAAAATCGCGGCGCATGCAGCGGACGTGGCCAACGGCCTGCCGGGCGCCCGGGACTGGGACGATACGATGAGCGACGCCCGCCGCAGGCTGGATTGGGAGGAGATGTTCTCCCTGGCCATGGACGGCGAAAAGGCGCGGGCCTATTTTGAAAGCAAGCCCCCGCAGGATCGGCACAGCTGCTCGATGTGCGGCAAGATGTGCGCCATGCGCACCACCAACCGTATCCTGGAAGGGCTGGAAGTAAAGTTTGCAGAGGAGGAACAATGATATGGAAGAGAACAGGCTGATAGAGGATGTGGCGCAGGCGCTGGAAAACGTGCGGGCGCAGTGTCCGTTGATCCACAACATCACAAACTATGTAACGGTCAACGATGTGGCGAATATCGTGCTGGCGGTGGGGGCATCCCCCATCATGGCAGATGACATTGCGGAGGCCGGCGACATAGCCTCCATTGCGGGGGCGCTGGTTCTAAACATCGGCACGCTCAACGCCCGCACGGTGGAATCCATGGTAGAGGCGGGCAAACGCGCCAACCAGGCCGGCGTGCCTGTGGTGCTGGACCCTGTAGGCGCGGGCGCATCCGCGCTGCGCAATCAGACGACGGCACGGCTATTAAAGGAAGTAAAGCTGACGGTGCTGCGCGGCAACCTTTCGGAGATTTCCTTCATTGCCGGCGAACAGAGCAACACCAAGGGCGTGGACGCCGGCGAGGCGGATGCCGGCAACGACGCGGTGGCGATTGCCAAAAAGGTGGCCAAGCAGCTGGGCTGCGTGGTGGGCATCACCGGCCAGGTAGATGTGGTATCGGACGGCACGCGGGTGGCCAAAATCGAAAACGGTGTGAAGATGCTGGGCAAGGTCACGGGCACGGGCTGCATGACCAGCGCGCTGGTGGGCAGCTATTGCGGGGCGAACCGCGACGCGTTTACCGCAGCGGTGGCGGGCATTGCCACAATGGGCATGGCGGGCGAAATTGCGTTTGAGATGGTGCTGCAAAAGGAAAAGGACCATGCCAAGGACAAAAAGGCATACATCGTGCCGGGCACGGGCCGGTTCCATATCGGTATCATTGATGCGGTGAGCCGGATGGACGATGAGACGGTGAAAGCGTGGGCGAGACTGTATGAAGTGGGATGCTGAGTATACGCTGTACCTGGTGACGGACCGCGGCCTGATGAGCACCGGTACGCTCTCTGAGGCGGTAGAGCAGGCGGTTTTGGGCGGCTGTACGATGGTACAGCTTAGGGAAAAGACGGCGGACAGCCGCGCGTTTTACGACGAGGCGCTGCGCATCAAGGCTGTCACGGACAAGCATAAGGTGCCGCTGATCATCAACGACAGGGTGGACATCGCCCTGGCGGTGGATGCGGCGGGCGTGCATGTGGGGCAGAGCGACCTGCCGGCCAACGTGGTGCGCCGCATGGTAGGCCCGGATAAGCTGGTGGGTGTTTCGGTGGGCAGCGTGGCGGAGGCGCAAAAGGCCAAGCGCGACGGGGCGGATTATCTCGGCATTGGCGCGATGTTTGCCACATCTACCAAGAAGGATGCGGAGGTGGTATCGTTTGAGACGCTGACGCGCATCCGGCAGGAGGTGGAGCTGCCGAATGTGGTCATCGGCGGCATCAACGAAACCACGGCCCCGCGGTTTTCCAAACGAGTGACGGATGGGCTGGCGGTGGTCAGCGCCATCATCGCGCAGCCGGATATACAGGCGGCGGCCCGGCATCTGCGCGCCATCTTTGAGGGCAACGCATGAACCGCGGCGCGATTTTTGATTTGGACGGCACGCTGCTGGATTCCATGCGGGTATGGGAGCAGGTGGACATAGACTTTTTAGCGGAGCACGGCATCGACGCCCCGCAGGATTATACGCGCGCCGTGGCGGAGATGAGCCTGGAGGATTCGGCGGCGTATACCGTGCGCCGGTTTGCGCTGCCCCTTTCGCCGGAAGAGGTGATGGATCGGTGGCGGGCCATGGTACAGCAGGCCTATGAGACGGAGGTGCCGCTAAAGCCGGGGGCAAAGGCATTGCTGCAAAGGCTGCACCGGGCAGGCTGGCGTCTGGGTGTGGCCACGGCGCTGGAAAGAGCACAGTATGCGCCCTGCTTACAGCGGCTGGGGATCTATGAACTGTTTTGTGCCTTTGCCGAGGTAGGGGAAAGCCGGGACAAGGCGTTCCCGGACCTCTATCTGCTGGCGGCCGAGCGCATGGCTGTGGAGCCGCAGCGCTGTGTGGTATTCGAGGACATTGTAAAGGGCATCCGCGGGGCCAAGGGCGCGGGCATGAAAACCGTGGGGGTGTACGACGAGACATCGGCCCACCAATGGCCGCTGATGTGTGAAATGGCGGACAAATGCGTGCGCTCGCTGGAAGAATTGCTGTGAAATGCGATGAAAAAGAGCCGGAAGGCTCTTTTTTGTATGCACTGAAAAGAAAAAGCCGAAAACCGTTGACAACAGCGCCAAAAACAGGGATAAAGGAAGGGGGCATACACGCAACTATTACCTGGGCACACAGTCATCGTACTGAATTTGAAGTGGTGGCGGAAGCGATGCGGCGCATCCCGGAGGGAAAGTGGGCAGGATTGCAGAAGATGCCGCGATAACGGATACCGGCGATGTTTGAAGGGAAGCTGACGCCTGTGCAGGAGAAACAAAAGGGCCGAAATAGATGTTTTTGTATGACGGTTGATAGAGAAAAGAGAGGGCGGTTAGAAATGCGGCACAGAAACTGCCGGGAACAATGGAAAGAGAACGGGCTTTACTGTACCTATGAGCATTGAGGAGGATACCATGAATTATAAACGAACTGGGATTATTTTCGTTTGTCTCCTGTCCTGTATATTGGTGGGCTGTTCCATGAAGCTAGGAAGAGCGGCCTATACGGAAAATATTCATCAGGATTTTCCAGGCGTGATAAAAAAAGGAGATAAAATATATTATAGATATAAACCGACAGTAGATGGCAAGTTGAAAGAGCTGGATGAGACAACGAAAAAAGAGAGGATTATTGAAGAAGAATATACATGGGACTTTGCCGTAACGGAAGATAAAGTTTATTATATCATAGAGGAGGATGAAGGTTTTCAACTGGTAGAGAAAAACCTTAAGACAGGAGAAGGGAAGAATATTGCATCAGATGTGGATCATTCATGTCTTATTGTAACGCAGAATGAGGTGATTTTTTATTCGGTAACTAATAATGAAATTATAGGAATGAATCTGCAAACAGATGAAAAGCGCGTGTTAAAAACAATAGATGAAAGCAATATAGTCAGTACCATGGCAGAATATGGAGGGCAGCTATATCTTGTAGAGTATAGGGTGGAGACACGGCCAATGCAATTGAGTTATTATCGAATCGATTTGGAAACGGGAGATATTTATGATTGGATACCGTTTTGTGAGATCATCGGAGTTTCGGAATCGGGAGAGACTTTGTATTTTTATAGCAGAGATGAGAAATTTAGAACAGATTTTTCCTACTATTTTGAAAATTGCATCTACCGAATCAAAAAGGATGGCACAGGAAAACAGGAGCTTTACAAATGGGAATGGGAAAACGAGTTTTGTGGATATATCAGATGTGTGGATGAATGGATCGTATACAAGGATTGGAGAGACGATAAAGCCTATAAGATGAACCAATTTGGGAAGGAAAAAACACAGCTTCCGATAGAGCGGGAAATACAGATGTTTACGACATGGGAGGATAAAATATATTACACGGATAGGGAGGGGCATTTATACGAGAACGATTTGAGTGGAAAGAATGAGCTGCGCCTCTACTAAAGAAGCGGCAACGCGAGGAAAGGCTATAGCTTGTACGAACCAAAAAGGAGCCTAAACAGGCTCCTTTTTGGGTGCGCGTTATTTGGCGGCGATGAGCTCCACTTCGATTTTGGAGCCCTTGGGCAGGGCGGCTACCTGGACGCAGGAGCGTGCCGGGCAGGGCGCCGGAAAGTACTGGGCATAGATCTCGTTGACAACGGCAAAGTCCGAAAGGTCCGTTAAGAACACGGTGGTCTTGACGACATTTTCAAACGTGCAGCCGGCAGAGGATAGGACGGCCTCCAGGTTTTTGAACACCTGATGGGCCTGGGCCTCTACCCCGCCTTCTACCAGGGCGCCGGTTTCGGGCACCAGGGCGATCTGGCCGCTGGTATAGACCAGGCCGCCTGCCTCGATGGCCTGGGAGTACGGGCCGATGGCCTCAGGGGCGTTTTGGGTATGCAGACAGATTTTTTTGCTCATGGGAAAGTCTCCTTTTATCATTGGGTTTGGGTGAGAAGGATGCGGTCGTTATCCAGGGCCGTGCCGCATTTCTGCTGATACAGCTCCAACAGGCGCGGCACGGTCATGTGCGCGCGCTCTTCGCCGGCGATATCCAGCACAATGCGCCCGGCATTCATCATGATGGTGCGCGTGCCCATCGAAAGGGCGGACTGGATATTGTGCGTGATCATCAGCGTGGTCAGCTTTTCGCGAGATACGATCTCGCGGGTGATGGCCAACACCTTTTCCGCGGCGGCGGGGTCCAGCGCGGCGGTATGCTCATCCAATAGCAGCACGCGGGGCGGGACGATGGTGCACATCAGCAGCGTTACGGCCTGCCGCTGGCCGCCGGAGAGCAGGCCGACCTTGGTTTTCATACGGTCCTCCAGCCCCATGCCAAAGCGGGCGAGCGCTTCGCGGAACACGGCGGTATCCTTGGCGTTGACAGCGCGGCGGAACCGGCGGCGTTTGCCGCGGGAATAGGCCAGGGCCAGGTTTTCCTCGAGGGTCATATGCGGCGCTGTGCCCTTCATGGGGTCTTGAAACAGACGGCCGACGATGCGGGCGCGCTTGTGCTCTTTGACAAAGGTAATGTCTTGGCCGCCGAGCGTGATGCGCCCTTTGTCCACGATAAACGAGCCGGAGACGGCGTTCATCAGGGTGGATTTGCCGGCGCCGTTGGAGCCGATGACGGTGACAAATTCGCCGGGCGCCAGGTGCAGGCTGATATCGTCCAGCGCCAAATGCTCGTTGGCAGTGCCGGGGGCAAAGGTTTTGGATACATGGGAAATCGTCAGCATGAGGCGGCCTCCTTTCGGCCCTGTTTTTTGCGGCGGCGCAGCCGGAGCGCATGTTTGACGGCGGGCACGCTGAGCGCCAGCGCCACGACTATGGAGGAGACCAGCTTGAGCGAAAACGCGGGGAAGATGCCGATTTTCAGCACGATGGCGATGATAAAGCGGTAGACGACAGCGCCAAGCACGGCGGAGAAAAGGCCGAAGGACAGCGAACGGCGGCCAAAGAGCACTTCGCCGATGATGACGCTGGCCAGGCCGACGACCACGATGCCGATGCCGGTATTGATATCCGCATAGCCCTGGTATTGCGCCAGCACTGCGCCGGAAAGCGCCACGCAGCCGTTGGAAAGGGCGAGCGCTAAAATTTTGATTCCATCCACATTGATGGAGGAGGCGCGCACCATCGCTTCATTATCGCCGGTGGCGCGGATGCACAGGCCCAAATGCGTTTTGAAAAACCAGAACAGCAGCCCCACCGCCAGCACTACGATGAGCGCGGGGACAAGCGTAGAGGCGCCATCCTTGCCAAGGAGCCGGAAGAGCGCGCCGTTGAACAGCGTGTCGGCGGTGATGAGCGAAATGTTGCTGCTGGCATTCATCACAAACAGGTTGATGGAATACAGGCCGCTCATCGTCAAAATGCCGGATAGGATGGGATGAACGCCCACCTTGGTCTGTAAAAACCCGGTGACCGCGCCCGCCAGGCACCCGGCCAGCACGGCGAGCACCAGCCCCAGCAGCGGGTGGCCGGCCACCGAGCATACGGCGGAGACGGCCAAGCCCAGCGTGAAGCTGCCGTCCGCAGTTAGGTCCGGGATGTTTAGGATGCGAAAGCTGATGAATACGCCGAGCGCCAAAAGGCCGTAGATCAGGCCGAGCTGCAGCGAGCCCAGCATCAGCGTGGGGGAGAATAACGAAGCCATGGGAAAATCCTTTCAACAGAGAGTGATAGGGGTGCGCAGCAAACGATTACTGCGCGCTGTCCTCTACCAAGACCGCGCTGGCCTTGACATCGTCGGACAGGGAAGCACCGATGGCGTCCGCCGTGTTTTGGTTGATGACGGTGGTAAACACATCCACGACCTTGGCGGGCACCTCGGATACCGGCGTGCCCTTTAGGATCTGATCCGCCATATCGGCGCTGATGGCGCCGATCTCGGTATCGCTGATGGAGATGGTGGCAAACGCGCCGGAATTGACCATCACAGCGGACGAGCCGTAGACGGGGATCTTGGCTTCACGCGCAATTTGCGCGATCTGCGGCATGGCAGCCTGTACCACGCTGTCGTTGGGGCAGAAGATGGCGTCTACGCTGCCGACCAGCGACTGGGCGGCCTGCTGCACCTCGGAGGAATTGGAGACGACCTTTTCCACATATTTCAGGCCGTTGGCATCCATGTATGCTTTGGCATCGTTGATGGTGGTCACGGCGTTGATTTCGCCGGTGGTATACAACAGGCCGTAGGTCTGGCAGCCGGGGGTCAGCTGGTCTGCCAGCTTGAACATTTCCGATACCGGGATGGCGTTGGAGGTGCCGGTGGCGTTTTTGTCCGGATGGGCCATATCGGTGATGATGCCGGCGCCGGTGGGGTTGGAAACCGAGATGAACACTACCGGTATATCGCTTTGCAGGTTGACGGCGGCCTGGGCGGCCGGGGTGGCGATGGCGGCGATGAGGTCTACGTCCTTATCCACCATTTCCTGGCAGATGGCGTTGAGGTTGGCGGCATCGCCCTGGGCATTTTTATAGTAGATCTCGCATTTGTCTTCGGTATACCCCAGCTCTTTGAGGCGGGCGGTAAAGCCTTCGCGCATATCCTCAAATGCGCCGTTGTCGATGAGCTGCACGACGCCGACGGTGAGCTTTTCGCCCGCAGCGCTGTCCGAGGGCGCGCCGCCGCAGCCCATAAGGCTGAGCATGAGGCAGAGGGAAAGGGCGAACAGGGTGAGGGTTTTGGTGATTTTTTTCATGTGAAGTCTTCCTTCCAACTAAAAATTTTCGTCGGATCGTATAAAGCGGGCGGGCAATAAAAAAAGCACCCATCCCATACAAGGACAGATGCATGATGCTCTGCGGTGCCACCTTGTTTGGCGCAAAACGCGCCCACTTTGCCGGAGTGCCGACACACTCCCCGCCTGGTAACGCTGGCGATGCGTCGCGGCATACTAGGAGCAAAGCCCCGTTCCCCGCGCCCTCGGTGGTCCATTTGCCAGGCCGCTTACTGCCGGGCTTCCACCATCCCCGGCTCTCTAAAAGCGCGTGTCCTGTTTTATCTCCACGTCAACGGTTTAGCAATATGAAACCACAGTGGGGAAGGTTTGTCAAGAGGGGGGCGGAAAAAATTTTACACGCTGCCTTTCAGATAGGGCACGGTAAAGCCGCCGAACGGCATGACGTAAACATCCTGATCGGCAAAATCCACCGTTTGCAGCAAAGCGTCCAGAGAGGAAAAGGCTTGCAGGTGCATACGGCTGGCAATGGAAGGGTCGATCTCGGATAGCATCTTGACCCGGCAGCGGTCGATTTTCTCTACGGACGCATAGAAGATATAGCCGGCGATGGTAAACGCAGCGCGAAGGTCGCGATCCAGCGTGCCGGCATCCAGCGAATGGATCCAATCGAAAAAGTCCGGCGCGCCGCCGCCCTCCGGGCACTGGGCCAAAAAGACCATCGTGCCCCCCGGCTTTATCGCCTGGGCGGCATTCAACAGAGATTTGACGGCCTGGTAAAGATTCAGGTCCTTGGGATAGCCGCCGCAGGATACGACGACCACATCGGCCAGATGGCCGATGGGCAGGCCGAAGGCTTCGTGTACCAGGCGGCAGCTTTTTTCCCAGGCGGCGGCAAAATCGCCGCAGCACAGGGCGCAGTGCTGCCCTTCGGCGTTGGAAACGATGCTGATGCCAAAGACAGGATCGACAAACGAGGCGGCCTCCGCCATATCCTCGTGCACGGGGTTGTGCTGCAATTTGGCCATGCCGATGGTATCGGCCGAACGCGGCTCGGTTTCGTGCAGGCAGTGCAGATGGTTCTGCACGATGGTGCTCTTGGCGGAAACGCCGGGCAGGATGCTCTTGCGGCCGCCGCCAAAGCCGCTCATCAGGTGGTGTACGGTGCCGCTGATGACGATGACCTTGCGGCCCACGCACAGCGGGTTTACCCGAACCTCTGTGCCGCGGGCGGTGGTGCCGACAAAAACGAGATCGTCTGCCATGCAGTCATGGTTGAAAACGGCAAAGCGGGCGTAGACTTCCGGCGTGACGAGGGTTTTCAGCTCTTCCTCCGTCATGGGGCGGTGGGTGCCGAGCGCCACGAGGATGGCGATGTTTTCGCGCGGGATGCCGAGCGTCTCTGTCAGATACGAGGTGAGAAGGGATACGATTTGATCCTGCCGCATCCAAAAGCGGGTGATATCGCTGATGACGAGGGTGATTTTGTCTTCCGGGCAGAGCCGATCTTTCAGCGGGGCGCCGATGGCCCCGTCCGTGATGCCGTGCAGAAACGCCCGGGGCAGATCGCCTAGCGGGGGCAGGGGCGCGCCCTCTAAAACGCGGATGCTGCGCGCGTGTTCAATGGAAAGGGAAAGCTGCTCTTTCCCGTATTTGAAAGAAAAGCGTTGAGATGCCATACAAAGGCCTCCTACGATAGAATGACAGAAAAAGTATACCACCGGGCCGAACTTTCCTGCAAGACGGGGCAGCAGGTGGTATAATCTAAGAAACAGAGAAGGAAAGGAGCGGGGAAGATGATAGAGCATATCCTGCTCTGGCAGTTTACAGAGCAGGCCAAGGCAGAGGGCGCGGCGGAAAAGCTGGCGTATTTGCAGCGGCGGTTTGCTGCGCTGCCCGGGCATATTGAGGGGCTGCATAGGCTGCGGCTGCTGCCCAATGTAAACGGCGGGCCGTATGACCTGGCGCTGATCGCAGAATTTGATTCGATGGAGGCGGTGCGGCGTTATCAGCAGCATCCCCTGCATTTGGATATCCAGCAGACGGCGAAAAGCTGGGTGACAGGCCGGGCGTGCGTGGATGTCGAAATGCCGTAGAAGCGAGGCGGACGGCCGCGAAAAAGGAGGAAGGGCATTGCAAAGCGCGGCCCGCTGGGGTATGCTTTGCCAGGCCGGGAGAATTTAGGAAAAGAGGAAGGTTAACAGTGCAGACACTGAACAAAAAAGCATTGACGGAAAGGATTTGCGAAAATTTCGCAGGCCATAAAGAGGTATTTATGGCGGACGTGGGAAATTTTCTGAGAAAGGAACACATCGACTATAAGGAGCTGGGCTACAAAAAGCTGCGGGACCTGATGCAGGCGTTGGAATCGTTTACGCTGGAGGATCGCTTTGCGGACCCGGACAGCCCGCCGTATACGGTGGTATTTTTGCCGGAAAAAAGGGAGGAAAAAAGCGCCGCCCGCGACAAAGCGGCCCTTTCCAAGGCGCGGCAGAGCATTTTGCAGCACTTTGCCGGGCAGCAAACGGTGCTGATGGCGGATGTGGGCAACTATCTGCGTGCCCAGTGCGTGGATTATAAGGCGATGGGCTATGGAAAATTAAAGCTGTTTATGGAGGCGATGGAGGGCTTTGTGCTGGAGGATACCTATCCGGTGCCGGGCGCGGCGGCGGCCACGCTGGTGCATTTGCCAAAGGCCGCAAATACCCCGCCTAGGCATAAGCCGGAACGGGGCAAACCGGCGCAGGCGCCCGCCGAGCAGAAGCCGGCCACCCCGCCTGAGGACGGGCACAGGGGGCCTAGGCTGTTTGGCTTTGCGTACCTAGCGATGCCCAAGGTGAACGCGCTGGGCACGCTGAGCGGCGCGCACATCGTGCCGATGGAGTATCTGGTGGAGCGGTTTGAGCATATCCTTCCCACGCAGACGGAAAACGCGGCCTGGTTTGATACCGGGCTGACCTTTCGCAGCGCAGGGCGGCCGATCTATGCGTATTTTGAGCGCAATTTGCGGCCGGGCGCTCTGCAGCCCTGGTACTTTGTGGATTTTAGGGAAAACCCCGCCGAACGGCCGCGCGCCGAGGTGCACAGGCAGGCCGAGCAAGCCGCCCTACATGGGCATAAGGGCCCCAAGCTGTTTGATTTTGCGTACCTGGCAATGCCCAAGATCAATACGCTGGGTGCGCTGTGCGGCACGCAGGTGAACCCGATGGAATACCTGACAAGGCGGTTTGACGAGGTGCTGCCCACCGAAACGGCGGAGGCGGCCTGGTTTGATACCGGCATGGTATTTGCCGAGACGGGCCGGCCCATCTATGCGTTTTTTGAAAAGAACCTGCGGCCGGGCGCTTCGCAGCCCTGGTTTTTTGTGGATTTTCGGGAAAACCCGGCCGAGGGCGGCGAAATGCAGCGGGTGCGGCGCGTGCAGCCCGGCAAGGCGCTGGAGGCGTTTGCGTACATGGGCGTTTGGAGCGAAACGCTGGAAACCCTGGCCGATATGGCGCTGCCGGAAAACTGGGACTTTTTAACGGATAGCGGCGTGCCCAGCAAGGATAAGCAGCTTTTGCACAGCTATCTATGCTATACGTTTTACCGTCTGCAAAGGCAGGGCAAGGTGGTGATGACCAAGGAGGAGGATTTTGCCGCGTTTAATACCGGCTTGGTGACCCCTTCCTATGACGATATCTACGCCTGCTTTGACAGAAACCAGGGGGGCAGCAGCCCTTGGCAGCTGGCCGGCTTTTGCCGGGCGGGCGAGCGTGGGCTGGGCAAAAAGCTGACGGAAAAATTTAACCCGCTGCCCCAGGCCGCCACTTATTTTGAAAACCTGAAGGATGTTTTGTACGAGACGACGCTGACGCCCATTGTGGATTATCAGCATATCATCATAGACAACCTAAAGCGGCTGCCCTTGGCGTTTATCCATACGCAGTGCTACGACAGCCGCGAGGCCATGGCGCTGGCGGGCCGCATCGAGCGGACGGACAATCCGTATGCCAAGCGGCAGCTGATGGGTGAGCTGGCGGCCTGCATTGAGGAGAACCAGACGCTATTCAACCGCATCCGCAACCGCATCAAGGATGCCATCGAGCTGGCGGTAAAGCGGGTAAACTGGAACTACAAAACCGCCATCCCGATGTTTTATCCCAGGGGCAATACCATGTCGCTGCTGCTGCCGCTGTGCTTAAATGAGGATAACCGCGCGGATGTGGCGCTGGTGGTGCAGCGGATGGAAAGCGGCAACTACCAGGGGCAGACCATCCTGACCCTGCCGCAGGCGTATCTGGATGCACGGCTGGTATGCCGGCCGGACAGCGACTGGCTGCGTGTGGATACAGCGGGCCGGCCGGAGGAGCTGGACGATTAGAGAGGAACGGCAGGATGGCAGGAAAACCAAAAAAGAGTCTGCGGGTATGGGCGTTTCCTATGAACGCGGCATATGCGGCGTGCTGCTTTGTGCTGGCGCTGATGCTGGCGGCCGGCTCCGCCGCCGACACGGGGCAATGGGACGTAAGCGCGGCGGTGGGCGCGGTGCTGTGCCTGGGCGTATGGCTTTTTTGCAGAAAATCGCTGGTGCGCTTTGTGTTTACGGAAAAAGGGTTTATGCGCAGCGGCAAATACAAGCGGCTGGTGCGCTGGGAAGAGGTGCGCGGCGCGGGCAGCTATGCGCCCGGGCTCAATGCCGGCGGGCTGCCGCAGAGAATGGTATTTTTATTGACAGAGGATCTGCCGGAAATAGAGATCTACAAGCAGCGCATTGGGCAGACGGTGGCGCCCGGCTTATTCATGCTGGCATACCGCAGGAAGGTCTTGGAATTTTTGGCAGAGCATCTGCCGCTTTCCGGCTGGCAGAGAGAGGGGGACAAGGAGCTCTATCGCCGGCGTGGCTGATAACGGGGCGGCCCGTACGGCATACGCTGCAAACAAAAAGGCAGCGTTTTTTCTTGCAGCTGCCCGGCGCTAAGCATAAGAGTGAGGGGGAAAACAAGATGCAAGCAAAGGAAAAGACCGTGTTTGAACACAATCTGGAGCAGGCGTTTGCAGCTTCGCAGTATGAGCTGGCGCTGGAAAACAGGCATAAGGAAGACTACCGGGCGTTGCGGGCCCAGATGGAGTCGCTTTTTTTTCGCATCAAAGAGCTGCTGGGTGAAAACGGGCGCATGATGCTGGAGCTGGAGGCGATAACCAACCAGCTGGGCGCCATGGACAATGAGGCGGTGTATTTGCAGGGGTTTCGCGACTGCGTGACGCTGATGAAAAAAATCGGCGCATTGTAAAGCGGGCCGGCGGTGGTATAATGAACCAAACGCAAGCAACCGGGAGGAAGGCAAAGATGGATTATAACCAAGAAGCGCTGAAGGTGCATGAGCAATACAAGGGCAAGCTGCGGGTGGAGTGCCCGGCGCCGCTTAAAACGCGGGACGACCTTTCCGTGGCGTATACGCCGGGCGTGGCGGAGCCCTGCCGCAAAATCGCGGCCAACGAGGAGGAGGTATACCGCTATACCACCAAAGGGCACATGGTGGCGGTGGTGACGGACGGCACAGCGGTGCTGGGCCTGGGGGATATCGGCCCCAAGGCGGCGCTGCCCGTGATGGAGGGCAAGGCCGCGCTGTTCAAGCGCTTCGGCGGGGTAGACGCAGTGCCGATCTGCCTGGATACCAAGGACACAGAGGAGATCATCGAGACGGTGCGGCGCATTGCGCCCGCGTTCGGCGGCATCAATTTGGAGGATATCTCTTCGCCGCGGTGCTTTGAAATCGAACGCCGGCTGGAGGAGATGCTGGAGATCCCCGTATTCCACGACGACCAGCACGGCACCGGCATTGTGGTGACGGCGGCGCTGATGAATGCGCTCAAGGTGGTAGGCAAGAAGATGGGAGATATCCGCGTGGTATTAAACGGCCCGGGCGCGGCGGGCACAGCCATCATCCGCATGATGCTGGCGGCGGGCGTAAAGGACATCATTGCTGTGGATGAAAACGGCATTTTGTATGCAGAGCGCGGCGTGGGCATCCGCGACCATAAAAAGGAGCTGTGCCAAGTGACGAACCAAACGGGCATGCGCGGCACGCTGGCGGATGCGCTGCGCGGGGCGGATGTGTTTGTCGGCGTATCGGTGCCAGGGGTGCTGACGGCGGAGATGATCCGTACCATGGCCAAGGACCCCATCGTATTTGCCATGGCCAACCCCACGCCGGAGATCCTGTATGACGAGGCCAAGGCGGCAGGCGTGCGCGTGATGGGCACCGGCCGGTCGGATTTTCCCAACCAGATCAACAACCTGCTGGCGTTTCCGGGGGTATTTAAGGGCGCGCTGTCCGTCAGGGCGAGGGATATCAACTATGAGATGAAGGTGGCGGCGGCCAAGGCCATTGCTGCGGTGATCCCGGCGGACGAGCTGTGCGAGGAAAACATCATCCCCAGCGTATTTGACCCTGCGGTGACAGAGCGGGTGGCGGCGGCCGTGGCCAAGGCCTGGCAGGCCGGCTGTGGAGAGAAGCGGCGATGAAAAAGTGGTACGATGAGGAGTACCGGTGGATCATTGAGGTCATAGGCTACCTGCGCGGCGACGGCCCGGAGCGCGTATGCCGAAACGGCGAGGAGGTGGGTGACGTCTACACCTGCACCTACGGCTGCCCGGTCAACGCGGAAGGGCAGGGCATTTGCTCCAAGGTGATGATGGTGCTGTTTCCCGTGATGGAGGCGGTGCGCAGCGGCGGAGATTTGCAAAACATCGGCGGCAGCGGGCAGTACACCAAGGAGATCGTATGCCCGGACGGCAACGTGCTTTTTCGTGTGACGGCCCAAAAGACAGGGCGGGAAAACTTTTTCCGCGGCAGGTTTTATGAATGAAGAACGCCGGAAGGCCAGTAAAAAAGCATCCCCTCAAGGGATGCTTTTTTGTTTGCACAGGAAAGCCAAGCGCTAAGCGAACAGGGCGCACAGCGCGTCCAAATCGTAGCGGCTGTCTATCAGGTGGTGGGGGCAGCCGTGCGCGCGGCAGCCTGCCAAATAGCGGGCGTTTTCCTCGATGAGGAAATCAAGGGTGCAGCCGCTGCCAAAAAGGCGGTGCTCGATGTCGTTGGCATGCCCCAGCACATCGGCATAGTGGCGGCGCAGATAGCGTTCGGACATGACAAGGCAGAGAAAGCGGAGATGCGGCGCATAGTCCACGGAAAAATCGTCGGCATAGGAAAAGGGGAGTTAGGCCCCTTCCAAAATCAGGCTTTGGCGGTTTTCCACCACGGTTTTGGCCATTTCGCGCGCAATGGGCCAGAGCAAATCGGTGAGCGCATCGTCCTGATAGGGGGTCAACGCGGTACAGCCGCTGCGGATCAGCCCCATTTTCAGATGATCCAGCGAGCAATAGGGGATGGAAAGGCGCTCCATCAGGCGCTGGGCCAGGACGGTTTTGCCGGTATGGGTGGCGCCGGTGAGCAGGATTACCATGGCGGGGCCTCCTTGGGCCGCTGCTGTTTTTCATACCGCTGCTGTTCGCGGTTCGGCCCGTCTTTGAGCAGAAAAGGGGCCCAGGGGCCGGGGTGGGCATTTGCGGCCTGCTCCCAATACAAAAGGCGGCGGACATAGGTTTCCTGCCGGCGGGAGAGGGGCAGCATGATCGCCTCACGGCAGCGCTGCCCTCCAAGCCGAGGCGTACCAGCGCAGTCAATTCGTACATCGCCAGGCCAATGGCGTGCGTTTCCACGTGTACGGGACTGCAGGCCTGGCCCACGGCGTGGCACAGCGCAATGGATGCGGGGTCAGCGGTTTTCTTAGCGGCGGCATGAGCGGCCAGAATGGCGCGCCGGGCAGCCGGCATTTTGATGCGCCCCGCCCAGTGGGCGCACCGATTCCGGCCTATCTCTTGCGCTTGGCACATTGCCTGCCCCGGGGATGGGCCGTTGCCTTTTACAGCATTGCCTCCTTCGGCCCAAAGGCGCGCGGCCTGCACGGCCTGGGCAGGGCGCTGTTCCCCCGGCCATCGGCGGGCAAGCAGCGCCAAGGGCGGCCGGCACCCTTCCAGCGCCCAAAGCACCAGGGCGCGGTGGCTTTGCCGCCGGATGAGGGCCAAAAGCGGCTGTAGGCACCCGCTGTCGCGGGTAAAGAGAATTTGGCTGCCGCGGCGCAGCTTTGCGCGCACTTCTTCGAGGTCTTGGGGGCAAAGCGCGCTCAATAGCCCATTTCCCCCAGCACGCGGGCCAAGGTGCGGAAGCGTTCGCCCAAAAGCTCATCATCCTGCGAGAGAGCCTGGGCAAACAGCTGAATGTCCTCATCGATCTTGGGGTTGGTGGTACAGACTTCCACCGTCATGGCGTCCCCCTGAAGGCCGATGCGGTCGATGGTGGGCGCGTTTGGATCATAGAGCTTGGGATAACGGTAGGCCTCGCGGAAATGCTGGGCAGCCCGGCACACCAAAATCGCAAGATCCAGCACGCGGTGCAGCGGCAGCTCCTCGCTTTGGCGCGACCATTTTTCGCCGGTGTGCCGCCAGACCTTGGCAGAGATATCGACGCGGCCGCGGTCATTCCACTGTGCCAGGCCAAGGGACAGCCCCTGGGCGTCGGTATGGTAGGCGGTGCGCCCGTCGATATGTGCGTAATCCTCGGCCACGATGACGGGCTTATGCTTTAAGGTAGTGGGAATTTCCATCTTAGTTCCTCCTAGTAATTTACTAATTTACTGATTTAGTAATTGCATTTTAGCAGACCTTTGGTATGCTGTCAAGCATATAGGGCAAATGCCCGGGCAATAGGGCGAAGGCGCCCAAGCCGGGGCCTGAAAGGGACCATCCAAAAGAAAATCCGGCGCTGTTCCACGACTGTGCTGTTTGCTGCGCACAGAGAACAGGGCCGGATGGAAAGCAACGGCCCATCCCCGGGGCAGGCAATGTGCCAAGCGCAAAGGAAAGGCCGGAATAGGCGCCGCCCACTGGGCGAGAAACAAATTAGGGAAAAGCAACGGCCCATCCCCGGGGCAGGCAGTGTGCCAAGCGCAAGGGAAGGGCCGGAATAGGCACCGCCCACTGGGCGAGAAACAAATTAGGGAAAAGCAACGGCCCATCCCCGGGGCAGGCAGTGTGCCAAGCGCAAGGGAAGGGCCGGAATAGGCACCGCCCACTGGGCGGGGAAAAAGAGGAAGTATAACCTGGCATTATGGCCCCGGGGCACAAAGTATGCACAGCACCGAGGCATAGGCCGGGCATGGAGCCGCCTACTGGGCGGCTAGGAAAGGCGGATCAGGCGTATATAGAACGCAACGGTATCCGCAATCTTTTGCACGGGGATGCGCTCGTTGTTGCCATGGATCAGCGCGCGTTCCTCCCCGGACAGCGCCATGGCGGAAAACCGCATGACGGCGTCCGAGATGCGGCAGTAATGCCGCGAATCGCTGCACGCGATCATCAGATAAGGCGAGACGATGGCATCCGGCCAGGACTGGCCGATGGCGGTCTTGAGCCGCTGCCAGCCTTCCCCCTTGGTATCGGAATAGGGCGAGGGGTTCATCCCCTGCACGGCTGTAATTTCGATGTCCGGGTTGCGCACGGCAGCGCGCAGATAGCGCAGCGCAGACTCCATCGTATCGCCGCCGATGAGACGCAGATTGGCCCCTACCTTGGCCTGCGGCGGGATGACGTTGGATTGGCGGCTGCCCTCCATCATGGTAAAGGCGCAGGTGGTGCGCATCAGGGCGTTCATTTCGCCGCCCTGCTTTTTACAGAGCGCATCCAGCACCGGACGGAACAGCCAGAGGTTGGCAAAGATCATGCGGTAAACGAACGTGCTGTGGCGCCCGAGCGTATCGAACATCTCCGCCGCGGGCGGGGTCAGCTTCATGGGGAAGGGGCGGCCCTCCACCGCCGTGACCGCCTGGGCCAGCACGCCCACCGGCGTATGCGGCGGCGGGCTGGAGGCGTGGCCGCCCTGGCTTTGCAGGGAAAACTCTGCCTCCAGCTGGCCCTTTTCGCCGATGCCGATGAGCGCGCAGGGCTTGCTTACCCCGGGAAACACATGCTCCACCACGGCGCCGCCCTCATCCACGACCAGCGCGGGGCGGATGTGCCTGGCTTCCAGCACATCGACGATCTGCGGTGCGCCGTCGCCCATGATCTCTTCATCGCCGGCAAAGGAAAAGTAGATGTCATGCTGCGGGGCAAAGCCTTCGCTTATCAGCGTTTCCGCCGCTTCCAAAATGCCGCACAGCGTGCCCTTGGTATCCAGCGTGCCGCGGCCCCAAAGGCAGCCGTCTGCCACAACGCCGTCAAACGGCGGCTTTTCCCAAGCGGAAAGATCGCCGGGGGCCACAACGTCATAATGCGCCATCAAAACGGTGGGCGCGCCTTCCTGCCGGCCCGGCCAGCGGAACAGCAGGCCATGGCGCCCGATGTGCTCACATTCGCACGTTTCATGGATGCGCGGATAGAGCTTTGGCAGCAGCCGCCGGAACTTTTCAAACTCCGCGCCGTCCTCCTGGGATTTATCGCGGGAGGATACCGTTTGGCAGCGGATCATGGCTGACAGGTGTTCGGTCGCTTTTTTTCCATCCACCGAGACGGGCTGCGCTTCCGGGATGCGCTCTGCCGGCGGGGTAAAGCGCAGGGTGCGCACCAATATGACTCCCAGCAGCAACAGCAGCGCGGCCAATAGTATGATAAGCCACCACATAAAATCATCGCTTCCTTTCCAGATTACAGCAGGCCTTTTTTATACAGGATGCGCGCCACGCCGATGGCCAATAACGAGCCTACCGGCACCAGCACGCCGACAGAGCTGGCCAGGCTGGGCACGCAGAGAAACAGCACCACCATGAAGAGCAGCGGCGCCAGGGCGATTTTCCAATCCTTGGATACATACACCACCGCCAGGCCGCCAAACAGCGCGGGCAGAATGTTGGCAAACGCCGGCGCCAGCATGGGGCTTTCCAAAATGGGGCGCAGGGTATTGAGCATAAACACGCCCAGGATGATGATGACCGTCGTTACGATAGAGCTGACCGCAATGGCGATGGTGGATAAGACCTCGCCCTCCTCAGTGCCCGGCTCTACGCCGGCAGACTGCATGGCGTTGAGCGCGCAGGGCACTTTTAGGTTGGTTAGATTGCCGGTCACAAAGCCGAGGTATGAACCGCCCGCGCCCAGCATCGGCGTGTAGGTAAATACCTCGATGGTGCCCACCGTCCAGAAGATAGGCGCCACCCCCAGCAGCCCCTGAAAGACCGGGCCAAAGCCGGGCCAGGATCTATAATGGATACAGATGATGGTAGGCACCAGAATGAGCAGCACAAGCGCAGTCAGCATCCAGATGCGCCCGGCAGTATGAATGGATTGCATATACGATCGTTTTTGTTTCATAACGGAAAAACCTCCTTTACACGAGCGCAAAGGTCAGCGGGATGGACAGCGCCATCGACGCCAGCATACAGATGGGCAGGGCAAAATCCTGAAGCCAGCGCCAGCCGCATTTTTTGACCAATAGGCCGCAAATGCACATCAGCGCCGCGGAAATCAGCATGACGAAGATGGGGATCCACCCTGCGATGCCGGTATTGATGTCTGCAAAGATCATGCCCAAGAATGCAGAGATCATGCCTAGGAACAGGGCGGTCATAAAAATTTCGCCCCATTTTTCATCCTTGGTTTTTAGGTTGACGATGCCGCGCTGGATCTTTTTCATAAACAGCGGCACCAGGATAAGGCCGGGGATGATTCCCAGCGTCATCACCCAAGCGATGGCGGAATACACCGTAGGGTCTGTGACCGTTGTGGCGATGGAAACCCCGAGCGCGCTGGCCGCCGAGGTAGCAGCCGGGAGCTCATAGGTGAGCGCGCCGATGACGCTGAGCCGCAGCCAGGGCAGCGGCAAGCCTAAAAAGTTGGACAACGTGATAACGCCCAGCAGAATGGAAATCGCGGGCGCGATGGTAAAGGTAGCACTGGAAACGGCAGTCTTTTTCAACACCGCCGCGGTAAAGCCAAGCTCTTTTGCCCTGCGCCAGGCCTTGATGAGAAAATAGACCGATTGAGCCAATATAAATAGAATGACAACGGAGACCAGCGCAAACAGGAAAAAGTCGTTGGGATTAAACATGCTCCTTTCCCCCTTTCTTACAAGATTGAAAAAGTATGAGTAGAACACAGGTATTGTACTGCGGGGAAAGGGAAAAGTCCAGAAAATTGTGAAATAAGTAACAAGGAGGGAATCTGGATACAAACAGGGAAGAAAGGATGTGCAGAAACGCTGAAACCAAATAAAACCGAAGTAAACAGAAAGGCAGGCGGGGCTTGAAAAAACAAAAGCCCCTTATCGGCGCAGAACAGCCTGCAAAGGATAGAAAAAGGCCAGACCCGGCGCCGCCTGCTAGGCGAAATGGGGAAGAGGGGGCATAGCCGAAGGATTTCCCCGGGGCAGAATCCCTACCCTGAATCCGAAAAAAAGCCGGATGCGGCGCCGCCTGCTAGGAGAATGGGGAAGAGGGGGCATAGCCGAAGGATTTCCCCGGGGCAGAATCCCTGCCCTGAATCCGAAAAAAGGCCGGATGCGGCGCCGCCTACTAGGCGGCTAATCCGAAATAAACAAATCGTTTGGCGTACACTCCAGAACCTGGCAGAGCGTCTCGATGACCTCGTATCGAATGGATTTGGGTTGGTTGTTGACCATCCTATTAAAGTTTTGGTAGCTCATACCCAGCTGCTTATACAGCCAATATTTGGTTTTCCCCTGCGCCCGCAGCAAGGGCAGCACATTCAAACGCAGCATGCTTTCTTCCTTTCATCATTAAAATGATGATAACGGATAGCTGATGTTTACATATAGATTATTGCATTATATAATGTAAACATCAGATATATGGATTAGCCTATCCGAGGAGGGGCTGCGTTATGCAAACAAACGTGTTTGAAAGTATGTATGCCAAGCTGCTGAATGGGGCGCTGCAGGCCATAGACATCCTTTCGCCGGCTAAATCTGAGCAGGATCTGCGCGTGCTTTGCTGCTTGAAGCATGCTATCAAGCAGGCGGAAAGCACGTTTTATGAGCAGGCGGAGGGCGAGGGAAAAAGGCGGCCGATGCACAGCAAAAAAGCCGCCCCGCAGGGCGGCCCTGAGCTTGACGGGCGGCATAAGCAATAGGAAAAGGACGGCGGTATGCGCCGCCCTTTTTTGCAGCGGAGGGGGCAATGCGTTACCGGCCTTCGCCGGAGGAAAGAAAGCCGCTTTGGCGCAGCGTTTCCAGCGCGCCCTGCACAGCGTCGTTTTCCTGCACAAGCGCCATGCGCACATGCCCTTTGCCCAAAGCGCCGAACGCGCTGCCGGGGGTTACGAGCAGGCCGCTTTCACGGAGCAGATCCTGTACGAATTTTCGGTCGTCGGCAAAGCCGTGCGGCAGCTTGGCCCATACAAACATGGTGGCTTGCGGCTTTTGCACGGGCCAGCCTAGGGCGTTGAGCCCTTCCACCAGCACATCGCGGCGCTGCTGGTACGCTTGGCGGGTGGCTTCCACGCAGCTTTGGTCGCCGGTGATGGCGGCGATGGCGGCCTTTTGGATTGGCAAAAACATGCCGTAATCCAGGTTGCTCTTCAAAACAGACAGGCGCTCGACAACGGCGCGGCAGCCCACGCAAAACCCGCAGCGCGCGCCGGCCAGCCCATAGGTTTTGGAGAGGGAGTTGAACTCCACTCCCACCTCCTTGGCGCCGGGATAGGCCAAAAAGCTGCCGCAGGAAGCGCCGTCAAACACCAACTCCGAATAGGCGTTATCGTGCAAAACGATGATATCGTATTTGGCGGCAAACGCGATAAGCTTATGATAAAAGCCATCCGGCGCCAAAACCGCCGTGGGGTTGTTGGGATAGGATACCACCATCAGCTTGGCCTTTTGGGCTACGGACGGGGGGATCTCGTCCAGATCGATGAGATACCCGTTTTCCGCACGCTGCGGCATAGGATACAGAGAGGCGCCCGCCAGGCGCGGCCCATCGGCAAAGATGGGGTAGCAGGGATCTGGCACGAGGACAACGTCGCCTGGGTCTACGATGGAAAGCGCGATATGCGCCAGCCCTTCCTGGGAGCCCAAAAGCGAGACGATTTCGGAGGCAGGGTCCAGCGTTACGCCGTAGCGGCGCAGATACCAGGCGGCTACGGCCTCGCGGAGTGCCTGGGTATCGCCCAGGGCATAGAGATAGTTTTCCGGCACAAGCGCTTCACGGCTGAGCGCCTGCATGATATGCGGGGCGGGGGCAATGTTGGGCGCGCCGACGGAGAGATCCACCACCGGCAGGCCCTGGGAAACCCGCTGGGCGCGCATCTGGGCCAGCTGACTGAAGATACCGACGCCAAAGGCATCCATTCGGTTGGCAAACTGCAAGGGATATTCACTTCCTATTGGGTGTAAATTTCAATACATAATCCATATTTTAACACAATCTGGCGGCGGGAAAAGAGGGAAAATCGTTGACGGGCGCGCATATTTTATTATAATGGACATAATAGAACAGAACCGACACCAAACGACTGTATAAAGGCAGGATGGGTTTATGATGAAGAGAAAAACGATGTGCTGGGTATTGACGATGGCATTTTTGGCCTGGTGCGTACCGGCCTTCTCGCTGGCGGCGGAGGAAAAAACGCTGGATCTGGCAGGGGGCAGCATCACCATCACAAAAACAAAGTATGTGCAAAACGGACAGGAGACGCCGTACAGCGGCGCTTACCGCATAAAGCAGAGCGGCGGGCAGACCACCAACACCATCACGGTGCAGAGCGGCGATATCGCCATGACGCTGGAAAACGTAAACATGGCAGAGGGCGCGGGCAAGATGCCGCCCATTGCCGTTGAGAGCGGCGCGCACCTAACGCTGACGCTGGCGGGGGAAAATACATTGACAACCGCCAGCCACGGGGTGAGCGCTGCGGACGCGATCCGTGTGCCGGAGGGCGCGCGGCTGACGGTAAAGGGCGAAGGCAAGCTGACGGCCGAAACCAAAGGCGGCGCCTGTATCGGCGTTTCCACCGGCAAGAGCGGCACCATCCGCATTGAGGGCGGCGTGATCGAGGCAACAAACCGCGACGGCGCAGCCATCGGCGGCGGATACAGCGCTGTGGCAGGGCCGATCTATATTTGCAGCGGCCAAGTGACGGTGCACGGCTATGGCAACACGGCGGCCATTGGCGGCGGCGGGCTGAACAAAGCCGGCGCAGAGCTTATAGAAATTTCCGGCGGCACGGTGTATGCCCAGGCGCACGGCGTTGCCTCCACGGCCATCGGCGCAGGGGCCAGCGGCCCGTTTGGCACGATCCGCATCACCGGCGGCCAGGTCACGGCGGTGGCGGGCTACGGCAATGCGATGGGGTCCGGCATGTACAGGGAGACGGATACTGCCGAGGGCAAGATCGAGCTTTTGGGCGGCACGCTGACCACCAAGGGCACGGTGGGCGGTATGAATTGGCCGGCCGCCGACAGCCTGACGATAAACGGCGTTGTGTGGTATGGCGATGCAGGCAATGCCGAGACATTCTCCAAAGCGCAGAACCCGACCGGCCTCTTTTTCAACGGGCAGGCCGGCACGGTGTATGGGCAGATGAAGCTGACGGGCGATCTTACCATTGAAAAGGACCAAACGCTGACGCTGCCCCAAGGATCTCAACTGATAGAAAACGGGCATAAGCTTAGCTGTTTGGGCAAGCTGGAGGGCGATGGCGCTTTGCAGCTGGATACTTTAACGCTGCGCCTTTCCGCCAAGGCAAACGAGCCGCTGAAAGCGGGCGATACCGTTGCGCTGACGGCCACGCTGGATCGTGCGCTGGCGGACGCCGAGATCCAGTTTATGGTAAACGGCCAGGCCATCGGCACGCCGACGGCGGTGGGCGAGGATGCGCAGACGGCCGAGGCCACCTATTTGGTGCGCACGCCCAGCACCTATACCTTTACCGCCAAGATGAGCTACCATGGCGTGGCGGTGGAAAGCGAAAAGCCGGTGCAGCTGACGCTGGCAGCGGAGGGCGAGGCGCCTACGGATGCGCCGCAGGTAACGCCGGCGCAGACCAATCTGCCTGCGGCAACGCAGACGCCGGGCGGCGTAGGCACGGGTGACGGAAGCCTGCCGATGTGGGTGCTGTGGGCCGTGCTGGGTGTGGCGGCCGTGGGCGGCGGCGTGGTGCTGTACCAAAAAATAAAACGCAATTAGCCAAGACAAAAAAGACCCAAACCGGGTCTTTTTTGATGCGCAAGGAAATTGACCAAACGGGGCGAAGGTGATACAATAGCGGCCGACCATTTTAGGGGAGGAAAAAACGATGAAACACACGCATCTAGCATCCAGAAAAAGCAGGCTGGCGGCAGCGGGCCTATGCGTTTTGATGGCGCTGGGGCTAAGCGCATGCGGCGGGCAGGCCCCGCAGCAAACCGAGCCCCCCGCGCAGACCGAAACGGCCGCGCCCACACAGACGCCGGAGCCCACGCCGGAGGAAATCGTGCTGAACAATCACTACGCCACGCAGTTTGGCGAGAAAAACGCGGTGACGTATCCTGTGTTCACCTTTGATTACCCGGATACCTGGCAGGTTACGGAGGAAAGGGTGGATGCGCAGACCGAGCGCGTGACGCTGGAAAACGACAGGGGTGTGCAGATCATCTACGCTTTTTATTCGTATCCCAAGGATTACAGCTTTGGCGGCAGCAGCGTATCCATGGCGCGTGTGGAAGTGACAAAGGCGGCGGATTCGCAGTTTGTGCCGGGCTATGTACAGGGCACGGATCATAAGAGCCTGGGTGAGTTTATGGTGGCCAAGCTCAAAACCACCGGGCAGTTAAACATGCAAACGGACTCTGAGTTTATCGATGTGGACGGCAGCACGGCCTATGCGGTGGTGCCGGCTTCCTATGAGGGCACACGGGAGGATGTGCGCGGCGTAAACGAGGCGGAGTTCTCGTTTTGGTACAGCGCGCATGTGGCGTTTGTCTGCCAATCGCCGGATGGGGAGATGACAGAGCAGGAAACGTGCGAGGCGCTGGCGGTCTTATCCAGCTTTCGCGTGGAGGAATAACGGCTAAGCGCATGATTTAGGGCCATCATTGACAGGCCGGGAAAAGCGCATATGCACAGGCGAACGAAAAAAGCAGGCCGGAAGCCTGCTTTTTTTATGGGCCAAATGGCACGGAAAAGCCGGGCTCTTGCCTTGTAAAGCGTAGGGGATCGTGATAAGATACATATATAATTTATAGAAAGCTATATCTTTTTGTCATCGGCTATTGAGAGGAAAAAACGTAAAGAGACCGCCTTTATGGGCGGATGTATGGGGATAGGATGGGAAAACAAAAAGATATAGTTTTTGAACGAGGAGGAAACGAGATGGCAAGGAAAGGACGTTTGGCACGCGTTTGGTTGGCAATGCTGGTCGTATGCAGCTTGGTAGCGGCTCCTCTGACGGCGATGGCCGCCGGGGAAGTGGCGGAAAACGTGAACACCATCGGAATCACAAAGGATACGACACAAGAACAGCTGGATGCCTGGGCAGAGGGCGCGGCTGTGATCTCCGGAACGACAGGCCAAAGCCGAACGATTACCCTGCAAAAGGACATTGTGCTGGCCAAGGGTAAGAATATCAACTTTGGTGAATTTGATTATTCCGGTGGCGGCCAGGGCGCTGCGCAGCCGTATTTGACGCTGGATCTCAACGGGCACAGCATCACCGGCAAGAGCATTGTGGTGGCAAACCTGGGCAACCTGGTTATCCAGGACAGCAAAGGCGGCGGCCGGATCGTGTATGACGATCCCAGCGGGTACATGGGCGCTGTAAACAATGCAGGGTATAATCTGATCATCAAGGGTGGTACGATTGTATGTAATGGCGCGGGCGCCAGCGCGTACAACTGCGCGGTCAGCGCAGCGCAGAACACCAATACGGTCATTGAAGGCGGCACACTGGATGGTGGCAAGGCCGGCGCCGTAGTAGGCTATGGCGGGATCGTGATCAAGGGCGGTACGCTGAAAGGCGCTTACGGCGCGGTGGCAAAAGTTGGTGGCAGCGGAGGCACGGGAGAGATTTCCTTCCCGGCGGGCTCTACGGCCAAGGTAGTGGCCACAAAAGCGGCGCTGTACCGTATAGAAAAGGGAGAGGCTGCAGGTAGTTTTGAAGTATCGGGCGGCACGTTTGATGCGCCCCAGGTGGTAAAGGAAAACACCGACGTTGTGGCCAGCACGACCCAGGTTTCGGGCGGCGCGTTTACGGCAGATCCCAGCGCTTATGTGGAAACGCAGCCGGTGGCAGAGATTACGCCCCAAGGCGGCGAGGCCTCCTATGTGGTAGGGGAAAAGGAGATCCGGCAGGCGGCGAAAAATAGCGAAAAGGGCGATGAAGTAACCATTCTTTCCGGCGACGTGGAAATTTCCGGCCTTGCGGACGGCGTGGTGGTAAGCAACCAGGGCAGCGGAACCGTAACGGCCAACGGCGAAACGATAAAACAAGAGCCTGTGGAGGTCTGTACCCATGTATGGGGCGAACCGGTGTGGACATGGGCCGAGGACGGCAGCAGCGCGCAAGCAGTGTTTGCCTGTACAAAGGACAAGACCCACACAAAAGCGGTAAAGGCGGAAGTTAGCAGCGAGACAGTTGCGGCTACCTGTGCTAAGGAAGGGCAGACGGTATACACGGCCTCTGTGACGTTGGAAGGAAAGACCTACACGGATACCAAGACTGTCGTCTTGCCGGCTACGGGTGCGCATAGCTATGAGATGGGCGTGTGCACGGTATGTGGTGCTAAGCTGGAAAATACGGCGACAGAGACACCAGCCAGCCCTGCCAAAACGCCCCAGACTGGGGACGAGAGCCAGGGCATGCTTTGGCTGCTATTGGCTGCGCTTTCGGGCCTTGGGCTAGCGGGTACAGTGGGGTACCGCGTAAAAGCGAACAGTGACAAATAAGCAAAAACAAATAGATGCCTCGCGGCGAAAAACCGCGGGGCATTTTTTTATTAGGAGACAATAGGGCATTGCAACAAAAAAATGGCTGAATAATGGAGGAAAGAAGAATTTTAGCACTCGACTCTTGACAGTGCTAACAAAAGTGATATTCTATACTTGAACCTTGAGAGAGGGGCCAAGAGGCCAGGCTCTCGAGGAAAAAACCAAAAAGTGCCGGCCAAAGGCCGCGTAGGGTACACTCGCTACTTGAGAAAGATTTCTTCCCGGCTACGAGTGATTGGAACGAATGGAGGAATGACGTATGTTGCCCAGCATTTTTGGTGAAAACTTATTCGAGGACTTGTTTGAGGAACCGTTCAGAATGATGTCTGCGTTTGATGCATGCAATCCGTTGTACGGCAAGCATGCCAAAAACATCATGAAAACCGACGTCCGCGAGACGGAAAACACATATGAATTGGATATCGATCTGCCAGGCTTTAAAAAAGAGGACGTGCAGGTGCAGCTGGAAAACGGCACGCTGACCATTGCGGCCGCCAAGGGCCTGGATAAAAACGAACAGGATGAAAAAGGCCGCTATATCCGCCAGGAGCGGTACACCGGCCAATGCAGCCGCAGCTTCTATGTGGGCGATCAGGTAAAGGCAGAGGATCTATCCGCCAAGTTTGAGGATGGTATTTTGCGCATCTCGATGCCCAAAGCGCCGCAAAGGAAGCTGCTACAGAAAAACCTCATTGCCATTGAATAAGGCATTGTTGCCGCCATGGGAAACCATGGCGGTTTTTCTTTCATACCGATTGATGTAAGAAAAGGATTGTACTACGATTTCCATAGCGGGGGAAGAAAGCCGCCATTTCCCAGGGAGGAGGAACGGACAATGAAACATAAAGTGAAAGTGACTGTATTGGATAAAAAGCTGTATCCGGAGCTGCAGCGGCAATATTGCGCCGATGCCAACGCCGGCCCCTGCCCATGCTACCATGTGGGGGATGAATTTGTGTTTTAGCGCGACGACTAGCGGGATGATTTTTGGCATATGGGGATCAACACGCTGATTAAGACCACCGGCGATGCAAATACTGTGGCGGGCGGGCCGAAGCTGCCGTTTTGCTCGGAGGCGTGGGATGCCATCGCCCGGTATATCTATGCCGGATTACAGGGCGGCTCTATTATGAAGGGATGGATGAAGGAGGAAAATACCATGATCGCCTGCTGTTCGGACGGAACGCGGCCTGTGGTATTCAAAATCGAGCGCATAGACTATGAATGAAACGGAAAAGCCACAAAAGCCCCCTGCGGCCTGAACGCGCCGCAGGGGGCTTTTTCCATGGAAGGCGCTATTTGAGAAAGCGCCGCATCAGCCGCATTTTCCGCCGGGTGGCGGGCTGGTAACGGATGGGCAGATCCAGCCAGGTGGCTTTTTTTACGATGCTCTTTTCGTGGGTAAAGGTGTCAAAGCTGCGCTTGCCGTGGTATTGGCCCATGCCGGAGGGGCCCACGCCGCCGAACCCCATGCGGGAGGTGGCCAGGTGGATGATGGTATCGTTGACGCAGCCGCCGCCAAAGGAAACGGAGGACAGCACCTGATCGGAAAACGCCTTGTCCGAGGTGAACAGGTACAGCGCCAGGGGATGCGGGCGGGCGTTGACAAACTCGATGGCCTGCGCTCTCTCTGAAAAGGTCAAAATGGGCAGCAGCGGGCCGAAGATCTCCTCCGCCATCAGCGGAGAATCGGGCGAGACCTGATCCAGCAGGGTAGGCTCGATCTGCAGGCGCTCGGCGCTGCTGTGCCCGCCGCAGAGCACATGCCCGCCCTCCATCAGCGAGAGGAGGCGGTCAAAATGCTTTTGGTTGACGATGCGGGGGTAGGCGGGGTTGGAAAGCGGGTCCTTGGTGTAAAACTGCTCGATGTACCGCTGGGCCTCGCGGCAAAATTCGTCCTTGACGGCGCGGTCTACCAAGACATAATCCGGCGCTACGCAGGTTTGCCCGGCGTTGAGGCATTTGCCGAAAACAATGCGCTTGGCGGCCAGGCGCACATGGGCGGTGCTATCCACGATGCAGGGGCTTTTGCCGCCCAATTCCAGGCAGACGGGGGTCAAGTGCCGGGCGGCCTTTTCCATGACGAACCGGCCCACCGTGGCGCCGCCGGTAAAGAAGATGAACTGAAACGGCTGGTCCAAAAGCGCCAGGTTTTCCGCCCGGCCGCCCGGCACGACGGCCACATATTCCGGCGGGAAGCAGGATTCTATCATGCTTTTGAGCACCTGGGCGGTATGCGGGGCATAGGCGCTGGGCTTGAGGACGGCGCAGTTGCCGGCGGCCAGCGCGCCGATGAGCGGCTCTAGGCAGAGCTGGAACGGATAGTTCCACGGCGCTAGGATGAGCACGGAGCCGTAGGGCTCGCGCAGGATGACGCTTTTGGCGGGAAACTGGGCCAGCGGCGTTTTAACGCGCTGCGGCCTGGCCCACCGCGCCAAGCGTTTTTGGACATAGGAAAGCTCGGCCCTGACCATGCCGATTTCCGTCATATAGCCTTCAAAATGCGATTTTTGCAGATCCTCGCTCAAGGCGGAGAGGATGCGCTCTTCATATTGCACGACCGCGCTTTCCAGGCGGGATAACGCCTGCTTGCGAAAGGCAATATCCCGCGTGCGGCCGGATGCAAAATAGTGCTGCTGGCTTTGTACGAGTTTTTCAATGTCGATGGACAAAAAAACGCCCCCTTTGCGTGCGTTTAGTATACCGTATGGCGGCACGGCGCGCAAATGTGCTATGATAGGGCGCAGAAAAACAGGAGGGATGGGCATGCAAAAAACGGGCTGCACGCTTTGCCCCCGGCGGTGCGGGGCGGACAGGACAACGGGCAGGGGCCAATGCGGCATGGGCGCGCGCATACAGGTGGCGCGGGCGGCGCTGCATACCGGGGAGGAGCCCTGCCTTTGCGGAGAGCGCGGGGCGGGCGCGGTCTTTTTTTCCGGCTGCGCGCTGCACTGCGTATTTTGCCAGAATGCCGAGATCAGCCAGGGCGGCTTTGGCCGGGAGATCAGCACGGCGCGGCTGGCGGAGATCTTTTTGCGCCTGCAGGACGAGGGCGCCCAAACGCTGGACCTGGTAAGCCCGACGCACTTTGCCCCGCAGATCGCCCGGGCGCTGGAGCGGGCCAAGCCCCGCCTGCGCATCCCGGTGGTGTACAATTCCGGCGGCTATGACAGCCTGGAAGCGCTGAAGATGATGGAAGGGCTGGTGGAGATTTACCTGCCGGATCTCAAGTATAAGGATGCGGCGCTGGCGGCCCGGTACAGCGGGGCGGCGGATTATTTTGAGGTGGCGCAGGAGGCTGTGCAGGAGATGTACCGCCAGACAGGGCCGGTGCAGTGGGGGGAAAGCGGCGTTTTGCAAAGAGGGCTGATGGTGCGCCACCTGCTGCTGCCCGGCTGCCGCAAGGATTCGATGGCGGTGCTGGAGGCGCTGAGCCATCTTGTGCCGCCAAAGCGCATCCTGTTGAGCCTGATGAGCCAATACACGCCCTGCTACCGCGCGGCGGCGTATAAGGAGATCGACCGCCGCGTGACGGATTTTGAAATAGACAGCGTGCGTGATTATGCCGTACAGCTTGGCTTTGAGGGGTACGGGCAGGCGCGCAGCGCCGCAAGTGCCGGATATACCCCGGCGTTTGATTTGACAGGGGTATGAGCCGTGCAGCGCCAAGGCCGGGGATATGTCCCCGGCCTTTTTTGGCAGGGATAATGCTGAAAGGATGGGGAGGGTGGAACGGATGGCAGGCCAAATCGGTGAAAATGCCGAAAAAGTGGAAAACAAGCACATAGAAAAGCCCATCTTTCGCCACAATGCAGCGGTATGATACAACTATGATACAAAACGGAAAGGAGGAGAGGGCATGATGGCCAAAGGCGCTTGGAGCAAGCTGGCGGCGCTGTGCGCTTGTACGGTGGCGGCAGCCGCCCTTTCCTCCTGCGGGGTGGTGGCGAAAAAAGAGCCGCAGGCCCAGGCCGCAGCGACAGCGGAGGACGGCGCTGTGCTGCGCGCCGTTACGGTGGTAGACGGCGACAGCCTGACGCTGGAGGGGCAGACGCTGTACGCCGAGGAAGCGGACCAAAGCGTGCTCGTCGTGAAAAACGGCGGCAGCGTGGTGCTGAGAAACTGCACCATCACCAAAACGGGCAGCACGGCGGACAGCGCATCTGCGACAGAGGGGATCAATGCGGCGCTGGTGGCGCAGAGCGGCGGCAACCTGGTGCTGGAAAACTGCACGATAGAGACGGACGGCGCGGGCGCGTCCGCGCTGGCGGCGGTGGGAGACAATGCCTGCGTGGTGGTATCCGATACCACGATTACCACGCGGCAGGAAGCATCCGCCGGGGTGATGGCCGCGGCAAACGGCTGCATATTGGCGCAAAACCTGACGATTGAGACCCAGGGGGCGTACAGTCCGATGCTGTATGCGGGCACGGGCAGCGGCACCATCCAGGCCAGCGGCGTAGAAGGGCGCAGCAGCGGCGCGTATGCGCCCTGCGTGTATTCCAGGGGCACGCTGACGTTGGAGGACAGCGAGATGGTGGCCTATGCCTCGGCGTGCGCGGTGCTGGAGGGGGCGAACAGCCTTTCCCTAACGCAGACGGCGCTGGAAAGCCAGGGCAGCGAAATGGGCGTGTTGGTATTTCAGCCGGATGCCGGGCAGGCAGAGCAGGCGGACAGCGGCATGGCAGAGCTGTGGGTATCCGGCGGCCGTGTGACGGCGGCCCAGGGCGCGGCGCTGTATGTTACCAACACCAAGGCGTACATCTGCATTACGGACAGCGCAGAGGTGCTGGGCGGCTCCGGCGTGGCGGTAAAGGCGGCGGCCGGCCAATGGGGCAGCAGCGGCAACAATGGCGGGCGGCTGGTTTTGCGCAGCGACGGGGCGATGGAAGGCGCCATCGAGTACGACAGCCTGAGCAGCGTGGAGACCGTACCGGCGGAGGAAACGGAGGCAAACGCCAAAACGCCGTAACGAAGGTTCATAGGCAAGACAAACCCATGACACAAAGAAGGGGTATGATACAACCATAGGAAAAAGCCCCCCTGACTGCGGCGCAAGCCGCTTTACATATACCATGAGACAAAAAAGACAGATTGCAGCAGATCTGTCTTTTTTGTTTTCGCCCAGTGGGCGGACCAAGCCCGGCCATAGGATAGAGCGGGAAGATGCAACGGAGCCGTGGGGCGGGGCATAGGCTGAAAAGCGCGGGGTGGCATGTGCCCAGTGGGCGGGCCAAGCCCGGCCATAGGATAGAGTCGAAGCGATGCAGCAGCACCAAAGGACCATGCCGCGGGGGCTTGGCCGCAGGAGGCGTAGGAGCAGGATGGGGGAAGAAAAAAGCGCCCTTTACGGGGCGCGTTTTTCAGCCGACAAAGGGGCGGGGCATAGGCTCTGCCAGCACAACGGTGGCATAGGCCACGGTTTGGTAATCATGGATGGGATTGATAAGATTGTCGGGATTGCGCGCCCCCATGTAGCGGGCCATGGTGCGGCAGGGCTGTAGCCGAAGGCCGACGAGCGCATTGCCGTTGATACGCTCTGCCTTTTTGCAAAGATCGGAGAGCATACAGGCATAGATGAAATCGTAATCTGCATCGGACGGCGCTTCCAGATTCAGCCGGTTATGATGGGCCAGGGCCTCCTGGTAGACGGGATTGCCCAGATCATGGGTAAAGACGACGCCCCGCGATTCTGTGATGCGGTAGCCGGGCAGGGATTCCGTGGTGGAAATGGGCAGCCAGGGCTGTGGGCGGCCGGTATCCAGGCGGGCTGTAAAGCCATGGTAATGGTCCAAAAGGGCTTTGAGCACCTGCTCGGCCATGGGGCCATGCCCTGGCAGATAGGAGGAAAGCTGATCGGCCGCCTTTTGTAGGGCGGGGCTTGTCCGTACCGTCGTAGCTGCGCAGCCTGCGGGCCAGGGGCTCGCACGCAAGGCAGAGGGTGACAGAGGCGTTTTCATAGGAAAACCGAGTGGAGGTGTCTAAAGGGCCGATGGGCTTTCCGCAAAAGGCACAGATGGGCATGGATCATCACTCGCTTTCGAAAGAATTCTGCTTTATTCAGCGTACAGAAGAAAGGCAGGAATGTCAATCGGACATAGAAGCAAAGAAAAACGGGCATAAACAAAAATAGAGTGTCATAAACAAAAAAATTATGGTATACTCAATGTGTTTAAGGGGAGAAAGTGCATACATGTTTAACGTAGAAAGAAAAAATACCATTGCCACCTGGCTTTTGGAGCGCGGGCGGGTGAATGTGGCGGCGCTGGCAGAGGCGCTGGGCGTGACCAAGGAAACCATCCGCCGCGATTTGAACGAGCTGGAAAAAGAGGGCGTGGCCCAGCGCACCCATGGCGGCGCAGTGCTGGCCAAGGGGCATGAGGATTCGTTTGGAGATCTTCGCTACGGCCTGCGCCAGCGGTTCAACGTACCTGGCAAAAAGGCCATTGGGCGGGCGGCGGCCGAGCTGGTGCATCCGGGCGATACGATTTTTTTGGATGCTTCCAGCACGTGCATGTATATGGGGGAGGCGCTTTGCGGCAAAACGGGCGTGACGATCATCACGAACTCGGCGTACCTGGTAAGCCAGCTGGGCGAGGAGGAAGGCCTAACGGTGATCTCTACCGGCGGGCAGGTGCGAAGGGAAAGCCTGACGCTGGTAGGGAGCCTGGCGCAGCAAAGCTGCCTGGCGTACCGGGCGAACAAGGCGTTTATTTCGCCCAAGGGATTTCGGCCGGAGGCGGGCGCTGTCAATGGCAACGAGCAGGAAACGGCGATGCAGCGATGCATGATAGAGCGGGCGGAGCAGATGATTTTGCTCTGCGACCATACCAAGTTTACGCGGCTGGGGCACCTTACGCTGGCGGCGCTGCCGGAGATCAAAACCATGATTACCGACACGCCGCTGCCAAGGGCGTGGGCCGGGGAAATGGAAGGGGTTCGTTTGATCACGGCCAAGCCGTGAACAACGCCGAGGCAATAGGAAATGCCCGCGGCACATGGCCCTTTCGGTGGACTGGGCGCGGGCTGGAGGGGCTGCGGCGCCGCCCTATGCAGCGGATCGTGCCGAAGGATGCGGAAACGTGGGCAGCCGTTTAGGGGTACACTACGCACATCAAGCGTTTACCGAATAGGAGGCAGAGGACAATGCAACACAACCGCAACGTACACCCGGCCGAGCAGCTGGCGCAGGCCATGCGCCGCATCTATGCCAAGGGCTACACGACGACAAGCGGCGGGAACCTGTCGCTTAGGGACAAGGACGGCAGCCTATGGATAACCCCGACGGCCGTCGACAAGGGTACGCTTTCCAGGGAGGATATTTTGCATGTGCTGTGCGACGGCACGGTGGCCGGCAAGCACAAGGTATCCTGCGATATGCCGTTCCATGCGGCGGTGCTCAAAGCGCGCCCCGACCTAAACTGCGTGCTGCATGCCCATTCCAAGGCGCTGGCGGCGTATAGCGCTGCAAGAAAGGCCCTGCCGCTGGGCGTGCTGCCCCGCATCGAGGCGGAGATCGGCAGGATCGGCACGGCCCCATACCGGCGCCCCGGCTCCAAGGCGCTGGGCCAAAGCGTGGAACAGGCTTTTAGGAAAGGCTGCGATGTGGTGATTTTGCAAAACCACGGCGTGATGGCGGGCGGGCAAAGCCTAAAGGATGCGCTGGATAAGCTTGAAAAGCTGGAACGCTTGGCGCGCATCTGCACCACGGCTGCCCAGGCAGGGGCGGCGCTTACGCCGCCGGCGTGCGTGGCGGTGCGCGATGTACAGGCGGAGATAGAGGCGCGCCCCCGCTTTGCCCCGGAGGAGCCGGACGCCAGGGAATGCGATGCGCGGGCGCAGGTAGCGGCCTGGGCCAACCGCGCGTATGAAATGGGGCATTGCACGGCGTTTAGCGGCTGCTTTGCCGTGCGCGTTTCGGGCCACAGCTTTATCATCAACCCACAGCGGCACGACAGGCAGGCCCTTTTGCCAGAGGATACGGTGCTGGTATCCTGCGGCAAAATCGAAGCGGGCAAAACACCGGATCCGCATGTGCTTTTGGCAGAGCAGGTGTTTTCCCAGCAGCCCGAAACCATCGGCTTTATCGCGGCGGACCCATGCGGCATCATGGCGTTTGCCGTGACGGATATGGCGTACCAGGCGGCGGCGAGCCCGGAAAGCTATGGCATGCTGGAAGACATGCAAGCCCTGCCCTATGGCGCCTGGCAGAACGACCCGGCCGACACGGCCGGGCGCCTGACGCCGCGGCGGCCCGCCTTGCTGGTAAAAAACGACTGCTTGATGGTTACGGGCACCTCGGTATTCAATACGTTTGACTGCCTGGAAGTATGCGAATTTACCGCGCAGACCCTCTTGCAGGCGGAGGCGCTGGGGGGGGGTTGACGCCGCTGACAGAAAAAGAGCGGGCGGAGCTTGACAAGCGGACAGGAAGATAGTATGCTATAAACACATACAAAAACACGCCTTGGCCACAAATTTGTACCCCTTACAATACAATCAGAGGC
Source organism: uncultured Eubacteriales bacterium (assembly GCA_959600905.1). Taxonomy (GTDB): domain Bacteria; phylum Bacillota; class Clostridia; order Christensenellales; family QAND01; genus UMGS1975. Next base: position 87,581 of record CAUGNO010000005.1, read on the forward strand.
GTTCCTCAGCCTCCCAGGGCGTGCTGTTATGTCTGAAAAAAGAGCCGGTTTCGGCTCTTTTTTTGTGTGCGCAGGCATCATGCAGCAAAAAAGCCCCGGGGCGGGCTTTTTGTTTTGGCGTAAGCGTGAGAGCCGGGAAAATGAACAGCTGCGCCCAAAATGGAATGCAAACCAGCAGAACCCCGGCCGGCATGGAGGACTGCCGGCGGAGCAGCCTTTGGGGCTATAGTTTTGTAAGGCATATTGCGTGAAAAGATGGATCAATTCGTTGCGGGCGGAGGGGCATCTGGCTGTGCCCCCAGATCCTTATGGATGGCCTCCGGCCCGCCGATGAAGCCCCCCCGACAATGCCGTTTTATGGAAATAGAGATGGCATGGCGGTGCGCCGGCACGATTTTTTCGCCCCAGGCAAAGCGAGGATACCATGACGCGGCGGTGCAAAAAGCATCCGCAGGAGGTGAATTTTGGTGAAATGGCGGTGCGGCGGCGGTGCAAAAAAAGAAAAGGCCGAAACGGGCCCATCGCAGGGAAGCATTTCCACAAAGAGAAAAGGCGTTTCCATGCGGAAGCGCCTTTCCCTTTTGCACACATCCTTATCTTAGGGGGTAAGGACAGATTGGATCATGATTCGGCCTGGGCCTTTTCGTTGCCATAACGCGAACGGAGAAACGCAAGATACTGCCCCAGGGCCTTGTTTTCCTCTACGGTAAGCGGCCCTAGCGAATTGCCGTGCCGGCCGGCGCGGGAGGAACCCGCCTCGGAAGAGCGGCCGAGCAGATAATCCACCGATACGCCGAAATAATCGGCCAGCTGCTCTAAAGCGTCTTGCTTGGGGTTGCTCTTGCCGGTTTTCCATCCGGAAATGCGGGCCTGGCTGATGCCTGTTTCCTGCGATACGCGGTAAGCGCTTACATGGCGCTGCTCCATGAGCTGGAAAATGCGTTGCACCGTATCCGACATAAAAGGTGCGTCTCCTTCATCGTAGCAAAAATTTATCAAATGGGTTGACGAATCTGCGTTCTGTGCGTATACTGTTGTAAAAGGGAACAAACGTTCGCATATTTACAAGATTCGGGAAAACGGAACTTAGATTCACGGGAGAACCTAAGGAACATTTATGTTCCATGAATAGTGTACGTTATTTTTTCTGAAAGGTCAAGAGATGTTGAGCAAATAATGGAAATTTTTAATGGAAAACATGGCGCGCCCCTTTGGGGGAAGGGGGCGGGCCGGAAGGGAGGCGCATGAAAGATGGCGCAGGCAAGCAAGGAGGCGCTGTGCTGGCAGTGCCGGCGGGCCACGGGCGGATGCGAATGGTCGGCCTTTTTACAGCCGGTGCCGGGCTGGCAGGCGGAGCGCACGTTTCGCAGGGTAAGGCGGGGCGGCGCGGTGCAGCTGGCGCCGGGCATACGGGTGGCGGCATGCCCGAAATTTGAACGGGACAGAAGGGAGCGGCGGCAAGGCGGCAGATGACGGAAAAACAGGCACAGGCAGCATTGGAGCGATGGAACGGAAACAGGCTGGAGGCAGAGCGGCTGAAAGGGGATTTGAGACGGTTGGAACGGCTGATGGATGAAAAGGAGACGCCAGGGCTGAGCAATGCGCAGCGAAGAGGGCTGCAAAGGCAGGCACAGCGGCAGGCGCAGCGGCTGGAAAGCGCGCTGTATGCGCTGATGGCGCAGCAGCGGCAGTGGGCGGAAAGGGTGCAGGCGCTGCCGCCGCTGCAAGCGAGCATTTTGACCATGCGGTACGGCGAAGGGCTGCCGTGGCGCAAAATTGCAGAGCGGACGGGATACAGCGAAAAGCATCTATTCAAGCTGCGGCGCGCGGCGCTGGCGGCATTGAGCAGGGAGGAAAGGCATTGACGGACAAGCAGCGGGCCTTTTTAGAGGCATATATAGAGACGGAGGATATCAGGCAGGCGGCGCTGGCGGCGGGCTACACGGCGCAGAGCGCGCTGCGGATGGGGCAGCGGGCGCTGAAAAACCCGGAGGTGCGCACCCAGGCCCTTTGGCATGGCGCGCCCGTGCCGGACGAGACGGCGGAGGAAACGCTGAAACGGCGCATTGCAGCGATGATGCGCGGCGGAGAACTCAAGGCGGGCGAACAGTTTCGCGCGATGGAGATGCTGTATAAGCTGGAAAAGCAGCGGGGGCAGGCCGGGGAAGAGCGCGTAAAGACGGTAAGGTTTGAGGGGGCGCTGGAGCAATGGAGCCGCTGATTTTTCAAAAGCTGAAACGCGAACGGCCCAGCGAAAAACAGCAGGCCTTTTTTCTTTCCACAGCCAAGCACACCGCCTACGGCGGGGCGCGGGGCGGCGGCAAGAGCTGGGCGGTGCGCCGCAAGTGCATCATGCTGGGCATGCGGTATGATGGGTTAAAGCTCCTATTATTGCGGCGCACGCTGCCGGAGCTGCGGGAAAACCACATTTTGCCGATGATGGAGGAGCTGTACGGCTATGCGGACTACCACGAGACGCAGCGGGCCTTTGTCTTTCCCAACGGCAGCCGCATCAAGATGGGCTACTGCGATGCGGAAAGCGACGTATACCAGTACCAGGGGCAGGAATACGACGTGATCGCCATGGAGGAGGCCACGCACTTTACCGAGCGGCAGCGCATGTTTTTGACGACGGCCAACCGCGGCACGCGGACGGATTTTGCGCCGCGGATGTATTACACCGCCAACCCGGGCGGCGTGGGGCACGGGTGGTTCAAGCGGCTGTTTATCGACGGGATGTACCGCGAGGGGGAGCGGGCGGAGGACTATGCCTTTATCCCTGCCAACGTATACGACAACGAGGTGCTGATGCAGAAGGACCCGGGGTATGTGAGGACGCTGGAGGCGCTGCCGGAGGACAGGCGGCGGGCGTATTTATACGGCGACTGGGACGTATTTGCCGGGCAATATTTTCCGGAATTCGACAGGCGGCTGCATGTAGTAGAGCCGTTCGTGATTCCCAAGGCGTGGCGGCGGTACTTAACGCTGGATTACGGGCTGGATATGCTGGCGGCGTACTGGATTGCGGTGGATTTGCAGGGGTTTGCATATGTGTACCGGGAATTGTACGAAAAGGACCTGATCATTTCCGAGGCGGCGGAAAAGCTGTTGGCGATGACGGGGGAAGAAGAACTTTGCCGAATTTTGGCGCCACCGGATCTTTGGAACCGTCGGCAGGACAGCGGCAAGAGCGCGGCGGCGTTGTTTTACGAGCAGGGGCTGCGGCTGACGCGGGCGGGCAACGACCGGGTGCAGGGATGGTATGCGCTGAAGGAATGGCTAAAGCCCTGCCGGGACGAATGGGGCCGGCCGGCGGCTAAGCTGCGCATTTTCCCCAACTGCAAGAACCTGATCCGCACGCTGCCGCAGCTATGCCATGACGAGAAGAACCCCAACGACGCGGCGCAGAGCCCGCATGAATTGACGCACGCGCCGGACGCGCTGCGGTATTTTGTATCGGGACGGCCTCAGGAGACGGCGCGGCCGGACAGGCGCCCGAGGTTTGAATTTGATAGCCTGCGGCCCAAGGAGCCGGAGGGTGCGCTGGGGCTTTTGCAGCGGCAGGAGGTATTTTAAGCCGGGCCCATGCAGGGGGCAGGCAACCATAAAAAAGGGCCTGCGGGCTCTTTTTTGTGCGGCGGGACGGAGAGCAGGAAGCTGGGACAGACCGAGAGCAGACGCAAGGTACGGTGCTTATTCAAGATACAGCGCATAGAGGAACGGTTGGTACTTTTGTGAGACAAAAGCACCAAAAACGTGGGGGCTTCCGAAATGCCCCCACACCCCTCAACGTCCGAAGGGAGTGCCCTTCGTAAACCCCGAGCTAAGCAGGGGAACGGGTTTCTGGCGCGACCCCTGCCCAGCACCGCTCGCCGACGAACCCCGGCTCGCTGCTGTACAAGGTGCTTAGCATACGCACCTACAACAAAAAGCCCGGCGCGGTATAGTGCCGGGCGGGCCAAGCAAAGTATGTTGCCAAAAACGTAAAGCCCCTCCCTCCTCGGAGGAGTCCGGGGAGAACCCTCCCCGGGCAGGAGGGGGTGAAGGGGGACACTTGCCTGTCCCCCTCGCCTTTTTCGCTTCCTTTTGGCAAAAAAAGGAAGAGGCCCGTCCCTCTATGCGCTGTAACTTGAACATGCACCGTACCTTGCATCTGCTCTCGCCCTGTTTTAGCTTCCTGCTCTCCCCCTAAAAGCAATGCGGCTCATCCTCACAGCGAAACACTTCCCAGCCTAGGCTGAGCCCCAGCTTGAGCCCTTGGCGGAAATTTTCCTCTTGTACATAGACGCGTTCCATATCCTTTTCGTCGATCAGCGCCAGCAGCAGACGGCGCTCTTCTTTGTTGAGCGTTTGGATCAAGGTTTGGTGAATGGCCTCTGCCGATTGGCTGCTGCTTGCTGCCACACCGAAGAGACGGGATAGTTTTGCGGTTACCATAAAAACATCTCCTTTCTATGGGGACAGCATACGACAGAAAGGAAAGATTGGCCATTCCCATGTATATGGCAACGATCTACATGGTAACCATGCAGGACGACAACAAGCGGGCGTAGATTTGCATACAAACAGAGACACAAATGAGTACACAAACCGGTACACGACCTGATACACAAACCGGTACACCCTATTTATATATAAATATAAACAAAACAAAAAGAAAACAAAGAGCCAAAAGACGCGCGCGCGAGCTGCTTGAAAGGCGGCAGGAGGGGAAACGGCGGCACACGATCTTTTGAGGGAAGCGGCGCCTGACGGTCCCGTTGACTTTGCGGCGCGTTTTGTTGTATGCTAAACTGATTTAATTCATCCCGAAACACTATGAGAAGAAGGGCGGCGGTGTGCATGGAAAAGCGCCTTCCGTTTCGCGCGTTTGACGGCGCGTTCGGCACCTATTATTTTCAGCTGACGGGCGACGGCGGCCCGTGCGAGCGGGCCAATGTGGACAACCCCGGCCTGGTGCGGCGCATCCACCGCCAATACCTCGAGGCCGGGGCCGAGGCGGTCAAGACCAACACGTTTGCCGTCAACGCCCAGGTTTTCCCGGATGACAGGGAGCGCGCCCGGCTGCTCAGAGAGGGGTACGGCCTGGCGGCGGAGGAAGCGGCGCGGTACGGCGCCAAGGTGTTTTGCGATATTGGCCCTGTGCAGGAGAGCGAAACGGGGCAGGCCGAGGATGCGTACCTGGAGGCGGCGCGGGCGTTTTTACAGCTGGGCGGCACGCATTTTCTCTTTGAGACGCAGGCGGACTTTGCGCCGCTAAAGCCCGCGGTTGAGGAGATTGCCGAAACATGCCCGGATGCGTTTGTGGCGGTGTCGTTTGCCGTTTCGCAGGACGGGTATTCGCAAAAGGGATTGTTTTACCGAACGCTGATAGAGCAGGCGCTTGGCTGCCCGGAGGTGCACATGGCGGGGCTCAACTGCGTATGCGGGCCGGTACACATGGCGGAATTGATGCTGCGCCTGCCCGAAACGGACAAGCCGCTGATGGCCCTGCCCAACGCGGGGTACCCGTCGCAGGCCGGGGGGCGGACATTTTTCCAGGACAACGCCGCGTACTTTGGGGAAAAGCTGGCGCAGCTTTCGGCGGCGCGCCCGGTGGTGGTGGGCGGCTGCTGCGGGACCACGCCGGAGCATATCCGCCGGACGCTGGCCTGCATGGCGCAGGCAAAACCGGCGCGCATCCAGGGCGCCCCGGCGCAAGAAGGGCGCAAAAAGGCACAGCCCGGCGCTTCTGTGTTTGACGGGGCCTGGACGAAAAAGCGGGTGGCTGTGGAGCTGGACCCGCCGATGGACGCAGACTTTGCCCCGCTTTTGGAAGGGGCTAGGGCGGTGCAGGCGGCGGGCGCGGACCTATTGACGATTGCGGATTCGCCGCTGGCCAGGACCCGTGCCAACAGCATTTTGTCCGCGGCCATTGTGAAGCGGGAGACGGGGATGGAGGTGCTGCCCCATCTTTCCTGCCGGGACAAAAACCACATTGCCATCAAGGGCGAGCTTTTGGGCGCATGCTACGAGGGCATCCGCCAGGTGCTGGCGGTGACGGGCGACCCCATCATGCAGGAGGTGTTTGCCAGGCGTGCGGCGGTGTTCAATTTCAACTCGTATGAGCTGATCTCCTTTATCCAATCGCTGAACGGGGACGTGTTCCGAGACAGCCCGTTTGCCGTGGGCGGGGCGCTCAACGTAAACGCGCCGAAATTTGAAAACGAGCTCAAGCGCGCGTGCAAAAAGGAGGCGTGCGGCGCGTCGTTTTTCCTGACCCAGCCCATTTACACCAAGCGGGCGCTAGACAACCTGGCGCGGGCCAGGCAGGCGCTGCACGGCAAAATCATGGCGGGCTTTATGCCGGTGGCAAGCTATAAAAACGCATTGTTTTTGAACCACGAGGTATCGGGCGTGGAGATCCCGCAGGAGATTGTAAAGCGGCTGGAGGGCGCCAGCCAGCAGCAGGCGTGGGACATCACGGCGCCGTATGCGGCGGGGCTGATGAAGCAGGCGGCCCCGCACTGCGACGGGTATTACCTGATGACGCCGCTGAGAAAGACGGCGCTGGTGATCCGTTTGATGCAGGAGGGGTTAGCATGACGGCGCTGAGGCCACAGATGGAAGAGGTGCTGCGCTACCTGGGGCACCATGGGCAGGCGATGACGGAGGAATTTTTGGCGATGGCGGAGCGCTGCATCGACCGGGTATGCCAGGCGGCTGTGCCGCGGCACTGCGCGGGCTCGTTTGTATTGGAAAAAACGGCGGAGGGGCTGAAGGCGGGCGGCACGACGCTGACGCTGACCGGGCGCGACATTGCCCGGCTTTTGCAGAACAGCCGCCGCTGCTATTTGCTGGCGGCGACGCTGGGGCCGGGGGTGGATGCGCTGATCCGCCAAAGGCAGGCGCAGTCGATGGCGGAGGCAGTTGTGTGCGATGCGGCGGCCACGGCGCTGATCGAATGTGTATGCGACGAGGCGGAGAAAGCGCTGGCAGCCGGGCTGGCAAAGGGCGAAAGGCTGACCCGGCGGTATTCCTGCGGGTATGGGGACCTGCCGCTGTCTTTGCAGCCGGACTTTGTGCGCGTGCTGGATACGCCGCGCAAAATAGGGCTGGCATGCACGCCGTCGCTGCTGCTGACGCCGCAAAAATCCGTAACCGCGGTGCTGGGCGTGGCAAAAGACCCGCCCGCACCCAGGCAGGCGCGCTGCGAAACGTGCGCGTTTGCCGCTTCATGCCAGCTGAGAAAGGCAGGGACACACTGTGGACGTTAACGCTTTATTACAACAAGGCCCGATTGTGCTCGACGGCGCGATGGGCACCATGCTGCAAAACGCGGGGCTGCCGCTGGGGCAGCTGCCGGAGACGTATAACCTTTTGCACCCGGAGATCGTGACGGACATCCACCGGCAATATTTGCAGGCGGGCGCCAGGGTGGTGTTTGCCAACACCTTTGGCGCCAACGCGCACAAGCTGGCGGGCAGCGGCCTTACGCCGGAGCAGGCGATCACGGCGGGGGTACGCTGCGCCAAGCAAGCGGCTGCGGCGTTTGACGGCGCGTATGTGGGGCTGGACATCGGGCCGATTGGCGAATTGCTGTTTCCGATGGGCCGGCTGGCGTTTGACGAGGCGTACGCATTGTTTGCCGAGCAGGTAGAGGCGGGGGTCAAGGCGGGCGCGGACGCGATTTTCATCGAGACGATGACAGACCTTTACGAGGCCAAGGCGGCGGTGCTGGCGGCCAAGGAGCACAGCAGCCTGCCGGTATTCTGCACGATGAGCTTTGAAAAGGACCACAGGACGTTTACCGGGTGCCCGCTGTCCGCCATGGCGCTGACGCTTTCGGGGCTGGGGGTAGACGGGCTGGGGATGAACTGCTCGGTGGGCCCGGTGGAGATGCTGGAGATGGCGGAGGAGATCCAACGCTATACCGGCCTGCCGCTGATCATCAAGCCCAACGCCGGGCTGCCGGAGATTGTGGACGGCGAAACGCGCTATTCCATCACGCGGAAAGAATTTACCGAGGCGATGAAAACGCTGGTGCGGCGCGGGGCCGCGATGGTGGGCGGCTGCTGCGGGACGGACCCGGGCTACATCCGGGCGCTCGCGAAGGCGGTGCGCGGCCTTGTGCCGAAAAAGCCGGATTATGCGCCGGCAGCGGCGGTCTGTTCGCACGCCGAGACGGTGGTGATCGACCGGGTGCGGCCGATTGGCGAGAGGATCAACCCGACGGGGAAAAAGCGCATGAAGCAGGCGCTGCTGGCCCATGAGATGGAGTACCTGGTAAGCCAGGGGATAGAGCAGGTAGAGGCGGGCGCCGAAATTTTGGATGTGAACGTCGGCCTGCCCGGGCTGGATGAGGCGGCGATGATGGTGGAGGCGGTGCAGACGCTGCAAAGCGTGCTGACCGCGCCGCTGCAGCTCGATTCCTCGCACCCGGAGGTGCTGGAAAAGGCGCTGAGGGCGTACAACGGGGTGCCGATCGTCAACTCTGTCAACGGCGAACAGGCGGTGCTGGACCGCATTTTGCCGCTGGTGAAAAAGTACGGCGCGTGCGTGGTGGGCTTAACGCTGGACGAGACCGGCATTCCGAGAAAGGCTGAGGACCGGCTCAAGATTGCGCGGCGCATTTTGGCGGCGGCGCAGCGCTATGGCATCCCGAAGGAAAAGGTATTCATCGACTGCCTGGTGCTAACGGCCTCGGCGGAGCAGGAGGCGGCATACGAGACGCTGGACGCGGTGCGGCTGGTGCACGAGGAGCTGGGGCTAAAGACGGTGCTGGGTGTTTCCAACATTTCCTTTGGCCTGCCGCAAAGGGGGGTGCTGAACCAGACGTTTTTGGCGCTGGCGCTGGCAAACGGGCTGGACCTGCCGATCTTAAACCCCAACGTAAGTGCGATGATGGATACGATTTTCTGCTATCATCAGCTGAAAAACCTGGACAGCGGCAGCAGGGCGTACATCGAGCGGTTCGCAGGCCGCGCAGACGACAAGCCCGCCCCTGCGCCCGAGCGCGGCGGCGGGACGGAGGACATTGCGTACTGCATTCTAAAGGGCCTAAAGGAGCCGGCTGCGCAGTGTGCTGAGGCGCTGCTGGCATCCACGGAGCCGTTGGCGCTGGTGCAGGAAACGCTAATCCCAGCGCTGGACGAGGTGGGGCAGCAGTATGAGAAGGGCGTCTTGTTTTTGCCGCAGCTTTTGGCCAGCGCGGACGCGGCCAAGGCGTGCTTTGAGCGGGTGCGCGCGCATTTGCAGGCTTCGGGCGCGGACAAGGGGCCGAGCCGGGGGCGCATTGTGATGGCAACGGTCAAGGGCGACATCCACGACATCGGCAAGAACATCGTGAAGGTGGTGCTGGAAAACTACGGCTACGAGGTGATCGACCTGGGGCGCGATGTGCCGGTGCAGACGGTGGTAGAGGCGGCGCGGGAGACCAAGGCGCCGCTGGTGGGGCTGTCGGCACTGATGACGACGACGGTGGCGTCGATGAAACAGACCATCGAGGCGCTGAAAGCCGCCGGCCTTGGCTGTAAGACGATGGTGGGCGGCGCGGTGCTGACCCAGGAGTATGCCGACGAGATGGGCGCGGATTATTATGCGGCGGACGTACAGGCGTCGGTGGCGATTGCGCGCGAGGTATTCGGCGCATAGGGCCGGGGCGTTTGCCTGCAAGCGGATAAGCAAGAGAGCTGCCAGCGCCGGCGCTGCCATCGCAGAGGCGGCAAAGCAGCGCGGAGAACAAGGAACAGCCTAAAAAGAAAAAGGGCCTGCGGGCTCTTTTTTTGTTTGGCGGGGAAAGGATGGTAAATTGGGACGGCTTGGGCGCATAAACCAGGAGCGGACCGTGAGCGCAAGCAGAAGGTGGGCAGGGCGAGAGCAGGAAGCTGAGACAGGGCGAGAGAAGAAAGCAAAAACCTAGGATGGGGCGAGAGCAAATGCAAGCCACGGCATTTATTCAGACAACAGCGCATAGGGGAACGGAGAACCTTCCTTTTTTTGCCAAAAGGAAGCGAGCAGGCGAGCGCCTACAGGCAGTTCCGGCCAGGGAGAAGATAAAAGGCAGGGGAAGTGCCCCGGGGCATGGTAGAATGAGCAGCACAGAAAGATTGACCGGACAAGGAAGCGGGCACAGCCCAAAGCCAAGGGCCGTTGTTGTCTACGGCCCCTCCCCGGGGCACCTTTTCCTGCAACGCAGGGCTTACAGGCCGGACAAGGAAGCGGGCACTGCCCGCCCCGGACTCCTCCGAGGGGGAAAGGGGCTTTACGTTTCTAGCGTGATTATGCTGCTTGGCCCGCCCGGCCCTATACCGCGCCGGGCTTGTTGTGGCAGATGCGTAGGCCGGGCGGCCTGTGCAGCGGCGAGCCGGGGTTCATCGGAGAGCGGTGCTTAGGGTATACGATAAAACCCCGTTGCTCTGACTGGCTCGGGGTTGACGAAAGACATGCCTTTCGGACGTTGAGGAGGCATTTTGCAAGCCCCCGCGTTTTTGGTATTTTTGCCTTACAAAAGTAGATAAAGAAAATGCTTACTGTGAGTAGGGCAGCGGATTCTCCGTTTTTTCAAGGATATAATCAACGCTGACCCCATATAAATTGGAGAGTGCCAAGAGATGCTCAACCGGGATCGTACGAATTCCGTTTTCATAATTGCTATATGCACTACGGCTAATCGCTAAAACGGCAGCAACCTGATCTTGTGTGTAGTTGTTGCGATCCCTTAGCTCCCGTATTCTTTTATATATTTTTGCCATGCAATCATCTCCTGATGAACATTATATATGACTCAGAACAAAACGCTGACTTTCGCCACAAATCGTGTCAAAATATTTTTAAATGGCACAAATCGTGTCAAACAAGGAGGGAGCGGCATGGTCGTAGAAAGGTTATCGACGATATTTGGCAAGAAGCAGGGGGAAACGCCGGAGGCGGAGCGGCTGCATGAACAGCTTTTGCGGATGTTGACAAAAGAGCAGCGCTGCCTTTTGCTGCACTTGATCGACGAAAAGGACATGGAGCGGGGGCTGGCACAGGAACAGAACTTTGCGGCAGGGATGAGGCTAGGGCTTCGGCTGGGGCTGGAGGTATTTCGCTGCGACGAGGAGGAAAGCTGCCGGTAGAAAGCGGCCTGCCTGATGGAAAAAAGAAAAGAGCCACACGGCTCTTTTTTTTTAGAAAAATAGAAGGATTGCTTTTGCCGAGCGGCTTAGAGCAGGGCGTTGAGCGCATCCAAAAACGCTTTGGCGTCGTTTGCTGCGCGGCCTTTGTATTGCACGATATTTTCATGCGTGGTATGCCCCAGCAGGATATCGCCGCCGGCCGGGCATCCCGGATAGAGAAACTTGATCATACCGGTGCCATGGCCATAGCCGAAATCCTGAAACTTATGCTCCGCCTTTTCCAGGGTGGATACGGGCAAAACAGTTTCGGCCGGCAGGGCCATGAGTACGTTGGGATCGCGCTGGATGGTAACGGTTTGCTGATCGGTATCCAGCGTGAGCTTGGCGCCGACGCAGGAAACGGAATAGGTTGCCATGGGAAATGCCTCCAATTCAAAATGGGATTTTCCTGCATTGTATCACTTTTTGCTATGTTTCACAAGACGGTTCCGGCGGCACGGCTACCGGCAAACGGGGCGTTGGTTAGCATAAAAAGCGGATACCCCATGATACTTTTCCCTCCTCTACAATACAGACGAACAGACGGACAAGGAGGAGATGGCGGCATGGATTGGAGCGATGAGCTGCTGTTTTTTGCGGTGCTGCTGGCGCTGTTTGCATCGGCGTGGGCCGCGGGTCTGGCCCAGGGAACGGCCCGGCGGAACAGGCGGGAGACCGGAGTGCGCCTTGCCCCGGAACGAAAGAAAGGGCAAAGCGCAGGGCCGGAGGCGGACGGCGCGGACAAAGCGGAGGGAAAGCCGCTGTACACGGCGCTGGATAACCTGACGGCCTACGGCACGAACCGACAGCAGACAGAGGTGGAGGACAGGCATGAAATTTGGGAGGAATGAATGCGGCCGATAGCCGGAAACGGGGCGTAGAAACGCTTTGCGGCGGAGGAGCGAAGCGGAGAATAAGGCAAATAGAAACAAGCCGAGGACAGCGGCCGATCCCCGGGGCAGAGGACAGAGCAAAGCACGAAAGGACAGGCCGGAAAAGGAACCGCCCACTGGGCCGAGGGATAGAAGGCCGAGGACAGCGGCCGATCCCCGGGGCAAGGACAGAGCAAAGCACGAAAGGATAGGCCGGAAAAGGAACCGCCCACTGGGCGGGAGGAGGGACAGATGTTTACACGGAACGGAACGGGAAAGCGTACCGAGAGCGACGCGACAACGGAGACATGGCAGCGGTACGAACGCGGAGTATCGTACCACGAACGCAACAACCTATACGCGCAGACCGACAAAAACCACCGGTATTTTGCGGGCGACCAATGGCGCGGCGCGTATTTGGGCAGCATTTCGCCGGTGCGGTTCAACTTTATCAAGCCGACGGTGCTGTATAAGGTATCCACCGTAGCGCAGAACACGATGAGCCTGCACTACGAGCCCAACGCATTTTCCATGCTGGCAGGGCAGGAAAACCAGGAGGGCGCTCAGCTGTTTTTGCAGGCGGCGGAGAAGATCTGCCAGAAGCTGAACGGGCACGCCTCCCGCATGTGGGAAAAAAACAAGATGGACACGGTGCTGTGGGACTGTGTGCTGGAGGCTGCGATTGCCGGCGACGCATTTTTGTACTTTTACGAAAAGGACGGCGAGGTGGTGTGTGAGCAGGTGGACACCACCAACGTGTATTTCGGCAACGAGAACGAACGCGACCTGCAAAAGCAGCCGTATATCTTGATTGCATTTCGCCAGACGGTAGAGCAGGTGCGGCGCGAGGCCAAGCAAAACGGCGTGCCGGAGGACCTGCTGCGCCAGATCGTGCCGGACAGCGACACGGCCACCCAGGCCGGCGACAGCGCCAAGACAGAGGTGGAAACCGACGAGGACGGCGGCAAGTGCATGGTGGTGCTGGAGCTTTCCAGAAAGACGCATAAGGATGGGCGCAGCTGTGTGGTTTCGCGCAAGAGCACGCGGTATGTGGAAATACAGCCCGAACGCGACCAGGGGCACGCGATGTACCCGATGGCGCACATGGCATGGGAGCCCATCAAGGGGTGCTGCCGCGGATACGGCGAGGTACGCTTTTTGATTGACAACCAGATCGAGGAAAACAAAAACCTGGCCAGGCGCGCGGTGGCGGTGATGCAGAGCGCGTACCCCAAGATGATCTACCGCACCGACGCCATCGGCGACCCGGAGGCGCTGTATAAGACGGGCGCGTCCATCGGGGTAAACGACATGAACGCCCAGGACGTGCAGAACTATGTGCGGTATTTGAGCCCGGCCAGCACATCGCCGGACGCGTACACGCTGACAGAGGAGCTGCGGGAGGTAACGCGCAACCTGGCGGGCGCCAGCGAGGCGGCGCTGGGCGACATCAACCCGGAAAACGCCAGCGGCAAGGCCATTTTGGCGGTGCGCGACGCGGCGGCGGCCCCGCTGAGCCGCCAAATTGCGGCATACCGGCAGTTTGTAGAGGATATCGGGCGCGTTTGGTTTGATATGTGGGCGGCATACAGCCCGGAGGGCAAGGCGGTGCTGGTGACTGTGACGGATGCGATGGGACGCGAGATGCAGGCGGTGGAGATCATCCCGTATGAAGCGATGCAAAGGCTGAAGGTGCATGTGAACGTGGATGTTTCACCCAGCGACGCATACAGCAAATACGCCGTGGAGCAGAGCCTGGAAAACTGCCTGGCCAACGGCTGGATCACATTTGAGGAATATGTGGAGGCGCTGCCGGCGGACAGCGCGGCCCCCAAGGGCAAGCTGACGGAGATTTTGCAAAGGCGGGCGATGGCAGCGCCGCCGGCCCTATCCGGAACGGAGGACAGGCTATGATATGCAGGCATTGCCAGCTGGTGGAAATGGAACGGGTGCGCAGAGAAGGGGAGATGAACCTGTACCGCTGCCCCAAATGCGGCACAACACAGAGGATGACGGCACAGCAGGCCGCGGCGGCAAGAGCGCGTGCACAAATGCAAAAAGCGCGCACGAAGGACGCATAGCCGGCGACGGGCCTAGGCGGAAGCAAAAGAGAGCATGGATGAAATGCTTCCCCGGGGCAGAAAGCATGGCTGGGCACGGAAGAGGGGCCGGACAGGGAAGCGGGCACTAGGCGGAAGCAAAGGAGAGCATGGATGAAAATGCTTCCCCGGGGCAGAAAGCATGCTGGGCACGGAAGAATTGGCCGGACAGGGAAGCGGGCACTAGGCGGAAGCAAAGGAGAGCATGGATGAAATGCTTCCCCGGGGCAGAAAGCATGGCTGGGCACGGAAGAGGGGCCGGACAGGGAAGCGGGCACTAGGCGGAAGCAAAGGAGAGCATGGATGAAAATGCTTCCCCGGGGCAGAAAGCATGCTGGACACGGAAGAATTGGCCGGACAGGGAAGCGGGCACTGCCCGCCCCCGACGGGGGTAAAACGGGCCCGACAGGGCAAGGAGGAGCATCATGATGCAAGAAAAGACAGAACAGAACTGGACACAGACAGACAGCGCGCCCGGCGCAAGCCAAGACCAGGCGGCCTTTGGCGGAGACAAAGGGACGGATGCGGCCCATGAGGCCGCCGGGCCGAGGGGATACGGGGCCCATGGAGGCCCCCATCCCCAGGGAAGAGGGAACGGCGGAGCACAAAACGCAGGGCCGGGCATGGAGCCATCCACTGGACATGGGACGCCTAGGCAAAACGCGGCGGCCTATCCCCGGGGCAGAGAGCCGGGCCGAGTGCAAAATGCAGGGCCGGGCATGGAGCCGTCCACTGGACGGACGATGTACAGCCGGGCCGAGCTGCAAAGGGAGCTGGACCGCGTAGCGAAAAAAGAACGCGAACGCGGACGGCGGCAGGCGCAAAGAGAACAGCAGGCCGCTGAGCACGTGCAAGGCGAAACGGAGGGCGCGGCAGAGACGCTCTTCCAAGAGGGCCAGGCGCCGCAGGACAGCGGGGACGCCCGGCTTGGCCGCCCCCAGCCTGATGGTACGGAGCCGGGCGGCCCGGCAGCGGAAGAGCAAAGCGCTGAGGCAGACCCGGCCGACCTTTTGGATGCCGAGCAGCAGCGCATGCTGGGGCACGCCATGGCGGACAAGGCCATTTCGGAGGGCGATGAGGCGGTGCAAAGGGGCATAGAACAGCTTTTGCTCAAAGAAGAACCGCTGACGGCCCGCGAGGACGAGACGCTGTTTTGGCTATTCAACCATGCTTCGCTGAAGGCCTGCGCCGAGGAGCTGACCAAGCGCGGCGTGGACGGGGAAGGCATTGTCAAAGACAAGGACTTTATCGCCTTTGCGGAGATGATGCGCAGCGACGTGCCGCTGCTAAAGGTTTACGAGCAATACGCCCGCACCCGGGGGCACAAGGCAAAGCCGGCCTCCACAGGCTCGGTACAGGGGCAGGGGCCTGCGGGCGCGCCGTACTTTAGCCAGGAACAGGTACGGCACATGACAAGAAAGCAAGTAAGAGCACACTACGACGAAATCGAAAAGAGCCGCCGCTTTTGGAGATAGCGGACGGCCCAGAACAAAAGGAGAGAAAGCATTATGGCATATACCAACTTTATTCCGGAGCTATGGGCGGAGAAGATCCAGCGCGAAAACGAAAAGATGCTGGTGCTGGCAAAGCTTTGCAACCGCCAGTGGGAAGGCGAGCTGAAGAAAAAGGGCGATACGGTGCATATCTTGGGCATCGGCGCCCCCACCATCGGGGATTATGACGGCACAGCCATCGAGGCGCCGGAAACGCTGAAAGATACTTCCATTCCGCTGGTGATCGACAAGGCGAAATACTTCAACGTGCTGGTGGACGATGTGGACCGCCGCCAGGCCGCGGGCGATATTATGGAATACATTTTGCAGGAGGCCAGCGAGGCCTTGGCTGTGCAGGAGGACAGCGACATAGCCGCCTGCATTTCCGCCGGCGTGAAGAGCGAGAACAAGATCGCGGCCGCCAGCGTGACGGCTACCGGCGATACCAGCGCCCGCCGCTATCTGCAAAAGGCCAAGACCATGCTGTATAAAAACGGCGTGAAGAAAAACAGCGAGATCGTGGCGGTGGTAAGCCCGGACTTTTTAGAGCGCGTGGAGATCGAGGTGGAAAACCTGGAGACGGACAACACCAAGACCGCGACCAACGGCTTTGTGGGCAAGACCAGCGGCATTTCTCTGTATCTTTCCAACAACATCCACACCGAGAGCGAAAAAGAGCACATCTATGTGATGACGCGGCGCGCGGTGGCGCATGCCAGCCAGATCAACGAGGTGAAGGCCTATTCGCCGGAGGACCTGTTTGCAGACGCCGTAAAGGGCCTGAACACCTACGGCACCAAGGTGGTGCGCCAGGGCGAGCTGGTGGTGCTGGAAGTAACGGCCTACGCATAACCGGGCCAAGGGCCAGGGGGGCAAGGCCCCCCGAACGGCCCGAAACGCAAGGAAAAGGAGGGGAAACACATGACGCTGGGACAGGCCAAATCGGCGGCGATGATGCTGATCGACCAATACACGCCGGACAGCCCGCCGACAGACGACGAGGAAACGCTTTCTAAGCTCAACTGCCTGGTGGAGCTGGCGCAGGTGCAGCTTTGCCAGATCAAAAAGACAGAACGGCGCTGCGCGCTTTTGGAAAGCCAGGGCACGGTGGACCCGGAGACGGGGATGCTGACATTTGCCCTGCCAAAGGATTTTTACCAGCTAAGGCGGGTGACGATGGCCGATACCGGGCAGGAGGCCTGGGCAGAGATCTACGGCGATACGCTGGAAACGCAGGCCGGGCACGGCACGATGATCTTGCAATACTACGCCTACCCGCCGGAGATCACCGACGATACGCCGGACGAGACAGAGCTGGCGTTGGACAGGGACACGGCCCAGGTATTGCCGTACACGGTGGCGGCGGATCTATTGAAAGCCGACCCATCGGCGGACTATGCCTCGTTTGAGGCCAAGTATATGGGGCTTTTGGCCAATTTGGACCCGAGGATGAGCGCGGGGCGGCTGGTGGTCTCCGCGCCGGAGCAAAGGGGGCTGTGATGGCAAATTTTGTAAGCTACAACATCCCGGCCAGGCGCACGAAAAGCGCGCGGGTGCGCACCTACCAGCGCCTAAAGGGCGTGGATTTTTCCTCGGACGAGGCGCAGGTGGCGCTGCAGCGCAGCCCCAACAGCCTGAACATGTACAAAAACTACAGCGTGGAGCTGGGGCAGTGCGTGGAGACGCGGCCGGGGTTTCGGCGGCAGGTGGTTTTTCCTGAAAAGGAGGACAACACGGTATACGGGCAGCTGTTTTTTGAAAACAGAACCAAGGCCGTGACCAAGATACAGCCGCTGTTTCATGTGGGGGATACGCTGTATCTTTGGGAGAGCTACCCGCAAAAGGCGGACACACTGGACGAAACCGGACAGAACCCCGGGCTATCGGCGCTGTATACCGGCCTTTGCTGCCAGGACAGCGCGATGACGGTGTTTGACGGCAAGGTGTACATTCTGGACGGCGCGCATTATCTTTGCTTTGACGGCGAAACGGTGCAGGAGGTAAAGAGCCTGGCGCTGGTGCCCACGACGTATATCGGCCGCGACCCGCTGGGCGGCGGCACGCAGTATCAGCAGAGAAACCTATTGCAGGATGCGTTTATCAACACGTTTTTGTCTGACGGGAAGAGCAAGGAGTATTACCTATCCATGACGGACATTGACGAGGTGGTGCGCGTGGAGGTGGACGGCAAAACGCTGAGCACGGATGAGTACACGGTGGACGCGGAAGAGGGCAAGGTGACGTTTACAAACGTGCCGCCCGCGCCGCAGACCCCGGGGCAGGATACCGTTTTGATCGAGGCGAAAAAGCACACCGACGGCTATGCGGCGCGCATTGAAACCTGCCGCGTGATGGCGGTATTTGACAACCGCCTGTTTTGTGCAGGCAATCCGGAAACGCCGAATGTGGTGTACTTTTCCCAGCGCAACGACCCCACGTACTTTGGCGAGATCACCTACGAGACGGACGGCAAGGAGCCGACGGCGGTGGTGGGGTTCATGCGCATCGGCAGCCAGCTGGCCGCCATCAAGGAGGAAAGCCAGCAGGAGGCCACGGTATTTTTGCACCAGCCGGTGGAAACAAACATAGAGCTGAGCCCCAAAAGCTACCCGGCGGACCAGGGGCTTTCCGGCCTGGGGGCCGCAGGGCGGCGGATGTGCTTGAATTTTCTGGATGATCCGGTGTTTTTGACGACGATGGGGCTAAAGGCCATCGGCAAGCTGAGCATTGCCTCGGAGCGCAGCATAGAGCACCGCTCTTCGCTGGTGGATGGGCGGCTGGTCAACGAAAAGGGGCTGGCAAACGCCCAGCTTTGTGCTTGGCGGGGGTATTTGATCTGCCTGGTAGATGGGCGGATGTACCTGGCGGACAGCCGGCAGACCTATATACAGGCCGCAACGGGGCACACCGAGTATGAATGGTATTTTTGGGACAACATCGGCGTGTATGACGGCAGCGGCGCATTTTGCCCGGCGGTCAGCGTTGTGGCGTATAAGGATCAGCTGTATATCGGCACGGACAACGGCGTGGTGCTCACCTTTAACACGGACAGGATCAAGGACGATAGCGGGGAATTGTCCGCCGAGGCGTACACCGACGACGGACGGCCCATCTTTTGGTGCTGGACCACGCCGTTTGACGCGCTGGGCCAGCCCAACCGCGTAAAGCGCGACAACAAGCGCGGCGGCGTGCTGGAACTGAAGAGCATGAGCCACGGGCAGGTCAAGGGCAAGGTGCGCACCAACCGCGCGCCGTGGAAGGAGTTTGTGCGGGTGGACGGCGGGTATTTCGATTTTACCGACCTGAACTTTGCCGATTTGAGCTTTGCCACCGAGGAAAAGTCGCTGGTGTCGTTCCAGAGCAAGCAAAAGCGCTGGGTGAAAAAGCAGCTGATGTTTTACGGCGACGAAGCGGGGCGCCCCGGCGGCCTGTACGCCATCACCATGGAGGCGTTTTTGGCAGGCTATTACAGATAGGAGGAGACCATGGCGTTTACAAAACTGACAACGGATGTGGAAAACATCCAAAAGCTGGCGGATCGGCCGCAGCTTTCGGCCCAGCAGCTAAAGGCTGCGTTTGACGGCGCGGGGGCGGACATCAAGCAGTATCTGACGGAGACGCTGGTGCCGGAGCTGGAGGCAGCGACGGCGGCGGGCAGCATCGGCGCTAC
The DNA here is from genome assembly GCA_959600905.1 of uncultured Eubacteriales bacterium. Taxonomy (GTDB): domain Bacteria; phylum Bacillota; class Clostridia; order Christensenellales; family QAND01; genus UMGS1975. Next base: position 106,853 of record CAUGNO010000005.1, read on the forward strand.
GTATCTTGGCGACGGCGACCCGCACCTGGAAAACAGCCGCAACGTGCAGGCCAAGCTGAACTATCTCTATGAGCAGATCAAGCAGGCGCAGATGGGGCAGATCCCGGACCGCAGCATTGAGAGCATAAAGATCGCCAGCGGCACGCTGACGCAAAACGAGCTGGCAGATGGGGCGGTGACAACGGCCAAGATCCTGGATGCAGCCATCACGCTGGCAAAGCTATCGGAAAACCCGATGGAGATGCTGCCGGTGGGGTTTGGGATGGTATGGTGGAGCGATACGCTGCCGAGCGACAAATGGATGCTGTCCGGCGGCACGCTGACGCCTGGGACGCATGACGCGGCCATCGCGTTTTTTGGCGGCACGGCGCTGCCGGATGTCAAAGGGCGCGTGATCGTCGGCAAGGACACGGGCACAGCGGCGTTCAATGCGCTGTACCGCACAGGCGGGGCGGCAACGCATACCCTGCTTACGGCGGAGATGCCAAAACACAGCCACGACCGCTTATTATGGATAGACGGGCAGCCAGTGACGCTGACGGGCAGCGAATCGGGCGCATACAGGGCATCCTTTACATATGATAAGGGCGGCCCGAACATGATTAGCACCTCGGAAGCGGGCGGCGGGCAGGCGCACAACAACCTACAGCCCTACATCGTGGCCAACTATATCTTTAAGGTATTGTAAGGAGGTGCATAATGAACAGCTATCAAACGGCGCTAAACGGGCAGACGGAGGCGTATGAAGCCGCCCAAGCCGCCCTTTTGGCGCAGCAAACGGAGATGGACAGGCTGTATGCCGCGCTGGCGCGCGAAATTGAGCAGCGGGCGGCGCAGCAACGGCTGGATGCAGCCCAGCGCGCGGCCCAGCAGGCGGAAAGCGCGTACCACGACATGCTGTTATCGCAAAACCCTTTGGGCTTGCAGGCCCAGCGCTCGGCAGGGCAGACGCAGTATGCACAGACGGCGGCCTACAATACCTTTGGCGCGGACCGCGCCTTTGTACGCGATACAGAGGCGGCGGCCCAGACCGCCATCCAGGCTGCGGAAAGCAGCGGCCTGGCGTCGGCAGCGCAGCATAAGGCGGAGCAAAACGCCCAAACGGCCAAGGCGATGGAAAAGCAGATGGATGCTTATGCCAAGGCGCGCCTGGCGCTGTTGAAAAAGGCGTACAAGGCCCAGGCGGATACCGCGGGCGTATAGAAAGGGGGGCAAAACAATGGCAGCACAGCAGTATGACCAAATGCTTTCCAGCCTGGAGGCGCAGTGGCAGGCGCAGAAAAACAGGGCCGAGGCCGAGGCCCAGGCAGAGCGGATAAAGCTGCAGGTGGCCTTGCAGCAGGCCAAGGACAAGGCGGCCGCCGCAGAGGCCCAGGCAGAGCAGGCCCAGACAGACACCGGGGCGGACGCGTGGCGTACCATGCTGATAGACCGCAACCCCTTCGGCGCCAAGGCGGAGCGCGGCTATGGCGGGGGGCTTAGCGAATATTGGCAGGGCGCAGCGTACGATACCTACCGCAGCGCGCTGCGAAACGCCATCGCGCAGCGCGAGGCGGCAAGGCAGCAGAACCAGAGCCAGGTCAGCCAGGCCGAAACGGCGTACACCCTGGGCTTGATGGAGGTGGAGCGCGAGCGGCAGGCGGCGCTATCCGAGCTGGAAGCGGATTACAACCTGGAGCGGCAGAATCTTTTGCTGCAAAAGGCGGCGGCCGAGCAGGCGGAAAGGGAACGCGCCGCGGCATCCGCGCGCAGAAAAAGAGGCGGCGGCAAGCGCGGCAAGACATACAGCCAAGCCCCCGGCACCCAGGCGGGCAGCGGGGTAGCCGGCGCAGTTAACACCATCAAAAACACGGAGAAAAACAGCCAGAGCACCATCGACAGCCTTTTGCGCGGATAAAAAAAGGCGCTTAGCGTTTTGCTAAGCGCCCGGCCCTGTCCGGTTATTTCCGGGTATCCGGGTTGGTGATCCGGTCCGTCTTGTAATGAGACAGGTTCTTTTCATTGTCCACGCGGTCCTTGAGCTCTTCGGGGCTCAGATCGCCGAGGACATAGGCGCTGTCCGGCAGAATATCCAGCTTTTTGGTGTCTTTGGCCATGGAAACGTCCTCCTTTCGTGTTTGGCGGCAAAGCCGTCTTATGCGTAGTGTGGGCGTGAAAACGCCGTTTTATACGGCAGGGGAAGGGAGGAAAACGCATGCAGACGGTTTCCGCAGAGATTTGCGAACTAAAGCACGAGCACATAGACCAGGCATTTTTGGAGGATAGGCAGCGCCTAAAAAGCCATGGCGAACAGCTGGATGCTTTAAGCCGCCTGGCCGCGCAGCAGACCAGCGTGATCGAGGGCATGGCGCAGCGCATGGAGGATCTGGACGCCCGATTGAAGGCATTGGAAAAAAAGCCGCAGCGCCGGCTGGAGCGGGTGATGGACGCGGTATTCCAATGGGCGGCGCTGCTGATGCTGGGGCTGGTGGCCGCCAAGATCGGCCTGGGCTGAGCAGGGCAGAAAAAAGAAAGAGCCTATGGGCTCTTTTTTGTTTGACGGATAGGAGTGGAAGGAAGAAGCTAGGATAGGGCAAGAGCAGAGGCGGGGTACGGCATTGATTCAATCTACAGTGCATAGAGGAACGAAGATTCTTCCTTTTTTTGCCAAAAGGAAGCGAAAAAGGCGAGGGGGACAGGCAAGTGTCCCCCTTCACCCCCTCCTGCCCGCGGGGTGTCCCCCTCGGACTCCCCCGTGGGGGGAAGGGTTTTACGTTTCTAGCGTGATTATGCTGCTTGGCCCGCCAGGCACTATACCGCGCCTGGCTTTTTGCTGTAGGTGCGTAGGCGATATGCCCTGAAAAGGAACAGACAATGGAATCACTCTAGACCTGCCCGCCCTTATAACAAAAATAGGCGTTTTTTGCGGCTTGATAGCCTGCAAGAAAAGCCTTTTGCGCTAAAATGAAAATTGCGTTTTGTGTTTGATCAAATTGCACATCTTCGAGAAAAGCATCAAAAAATAATTGTTGTATTTTCTCCTCTTCTTTTTCAGAGATTTTGGCTGGTTGTTGTATCATAATATGCTTCCTTTCTTTTTTGAGTTCATAATTAACTCATTACGACTTCATTTTTTACATATTATCAAAATGAAAGCATAAAATAAAGCCAAAATAAACGCATATTGGAGTCGTTTGATGGAAAAGAAAGAATTAAAACACCTAACTGTTAGAATTGATCCCGAATTGTTGAAAAAATTTCGTTACGTAGCCGATTTTCATGGGAGGAGTGCTAACAAAGAAGTGTTAGAATTGATTAAAAAGGATATTCAAAATCATGAAGAGAAATTTGGCATGATTGATATAGAAAACAAGTAAGCCGCAAATGCGGCTTTTTTAGTATGTATTTTCCTACCCCAAACGGCGCAGCACGAGCCATTCCAGCCAAAGCGCGCAGAGCGTGGCGAAAAGATCGCCCGCATCAAAGCCGTGGCCCAGCACCAGCCAATAGAACAGCTCGCTCAAAACGCCCAAGACAAACACGGCCGCCAGCATGGCGCAAAGGACGGCGGGGGAAGGGGAACGGCGGCAGAGCAAACGATGCCCCAGCATCAGCAGGCAGGCCGCCAGAAACGCGCAGGCGATGTTTGGCCCGGCGTTGGTGAAAATGCGCAGCGCCGCCGGCAGGGGCCTGGTGCGCAGCGCAGCGACTGCGCCCCAAAGCACCGCGCCCATAACGCCGAAAACCAGCGTGCCTTTTTCCCGTCGAGATAGGTGCATGGCGTCTCCTTTTCCCTCAGCGCCAAAACGCGCTGAAAAAATACAGCCATAGGCCGAAATAGGCGGCACATAAAAAGCTGACGCCCCAGACAAAGCGCCGCTTTGCCACCTTGTGGCAAAACACGATCATACCGAGGTACATCCCCAAACAGCCGCCTATCAAGCAGATCAGCCACAAATCGCGCTCCGGGATGCGCCGCACACCGCGCTTTTTATGCTTTACGGCCCGGGCCTTGTCCACACCGCACAGCAAAAACGCATAGAGATTGATGGCAACGGCATAATACAGCAGCCAATCCGGCATGGGCAGCCCTCCTTTGGGAATGATAGTTACAGGGTATTGTACCCAAAACAGGCGGATTTTGCAAAATATGACACGTTTGTCATAATTGCGCCGGGGCGTTGCAAAACGCGCCGATCTTGCGTACAATAGGCGTTGAGGAGACAAGGATGGAAAATCATAAACCCTTTATTAAATATGTGCCGAACCTGCTGACGGTGTTTCGCCTGCTGCTGGTGCCGGTTTTTTACTACGCATTTTGGCGGCCGGGTTTTCTTTTGCCGGACCGCTTTTTGGCGTGCCTGGTGTTTGTAACCGCCGTTCTTACCGATTGGCTGGATGGCGTCATCGCCAGAAAATACGATGCTTCCTCCAACTTTGGCAAGCTGATGGACCCCGTGGCGGACAAGCTGATGACCATTATGGCCCTGTTTTGCTTTTATGTCAGCGGGCTGGTGGATTGGCTGTTTTTGGCCATCGTGATCCTCAAAGAGCTGGCGATGATCGTGGGCGGCTATGTGCTTTTGACCTACCGCATCGTGGTATACAGCAAGATGTGCGGCAAGGTGGCGGCCTGCCTGTTTTACCTGGCCATTGTCATGACGTTCTTCACCGCGCTTTGGCCGTGGAACACCTATGTGCTGTATGCGGCCATGGCGCTGATGATCTATTCGTTTTTCTTTTACCTGCGCGACGGCATCCGCCAGCTAAAGCAGCGCAAAAAAGAGGGCAAGACGCTAAAAGGGCATGAAAAGCTGCAATGAAAAAACACGGCCTGGTGCCGTGTTTTTTTTGGATAAAAGGCGGAAGAGAATCCGGCAAAATGGCTTGATTTTATCTTGATGAGTGATATAATTTTTGTACATAAAGGTTTGCAAGAGGGCCCGATTCCGTATGTTATACGAACTATACGGAGGCTTCTTCGGGCAAATGCAAGAGGGAGGTTTTTTGTATGGCAACGAGGACAAAAAGGACGCGCATACTGGCGGCGTTGCTGTGCGCCCTGCTGGTGGCTCTGATGCTGCCGACAGCTGGCTTTGCCGCGGCGGGCAAGACCGTATATCTGAAAAATACGGGCAGCGACGCAAACGACGGCTCTACAGCGGCCAAGGCGGTGCAGACGCTGGATAAGGCGTTGGAGCTGGCGGGCCCCGGCGGCACCATCCTGATGGGCAGTTCGATCTGGGTCAACGGCGAAAAGACCATTGAGAACGTGACCATTGCCCGCGCGGAAGGGTATGAGGGCACGATGCTCTCCGTATCCAGCGGGGCAGCGCTGACTGTGCGCAACGCTGTGATCGACGGCAAAAACGGCGGCGGCACGGGCAGATACCTGCTGACCGTGAACAGAAACGCCACGGTAAACTTGGAGACGGGCGCAGTGCTGGAAAACAATGCCGGCACGGCGGTAAGCGTTACGGACGGCACGCTGAATATGAAGGGCGGCGCTATCCGTAACAACAAAAGCCCGGAGGACGGCGGCGGTGTGTATCTGTGGAATGCCAAGGCGGTCTTTTCCGGCGGCGTCATCGAGGGCAACGAAACGGATCGCTGCGGCGGCGGCATTTGCGCCTTGGGTGTCAGCGACGTCACGCTTTCCGGCACGGCGGTACGCAACAATACCAGCCTGGCAGATGGCGGCGGTGTATACGTGGAGGCCGTTGGCAGCGGCAATGCTAAGTTTGCCATGACGGGCGGCTCTATCACCGGCAACAAAACGACGGAGGGGTACGCTAATCTTGTCATTGACAATGTGGTAGATGCTTCGATCTCCGGTGGCACGATCTCTGGCAATGTCGACCAGGACGGCGAGGATACCGCCATTCGCTTGTGTGATTATGTCGGCAGCAATTACCCGGTATTAAAACTCAGCGGCGCTCCCGATATTGCTGGACGTATCGATCTTTGGGATGAGGGCGATATCGGTGCGTACCTGGAGATTACAGGTGCTTTTGATCCGGCCAAGCCGCTGTCCATTTCTGATATGTATGGAAAGGAGGGCCGCGCAGTGGTGCGCTATGCTGCAGGGCTTACGCCGGATGTGAGCGATTTTACCACCTCCTTTACCAGCACGGGCCTCCGGGTGAACGGGCAGAACATCGAATGGATCGATTTGATTCGCGTGCGCGTATATAGCGTCAATGAGGCGGGACAGTGGAAGAGCAAAAACGTATATGCCTATCCAAACCAGCCTATCGATCAGAGCAAGCTGCCCGCTCCCATTGAAAAGACGGGCTATGCCATGATAGGTTATGAGTACCAAACCCCAGAAGGCCAATGGTCTGCATGGGATATGGAAACGCCCATTACAGGGAAAATGGATATTCGTGAGATCTGGGCCCTAAAAGCCCCTTCGGATGTAGAGATTACGGCGGATGCCACCAAGGCGCATCCCGGGCAGAGCATTACGCTGAAGGCCGGCGCCGCGCATGAATTGGAGGGCATGGTGTACAACTATGCCTGGTATAAGGACGGCGTGCTCCTCGAAGGGCAAAACGAGGCTGCCTTGACCGTTACAGAACCGGGCAGCTACACCGTAAAGGTCAGCGTATTCAACGGCAAGGCCACCTCTGCCGAGGCGGAAAGCGCACCGGTGGAGGTTGCGTTCGGCCATTTCATCGATGATGTATGGCAGAGCGACGACCACAACCACTGGCAGGCCTGCACGGAATGCGGCGAAAAGCTGAATTTGGGCGCGCATATCAGCGACGAGGGCAAGGTGACCACCGAAGCCACCGAAACCACCGAGGGCGTAAAGACCCATGCCTGCACGGTATGCGGCAAGGTGCTCAAGACCGAGGCGATCCCGGTATTGGCCAGCCCCAACGGCGCCAACGGCGTAAAGACCGGGGATCTGAGCCAGCCTGTGCTGTGGACCGCGCTGCTGGTTTTGGCGGCAGCCGGCGTGGGCGGCACGGTGCTGTACCGTAAAAAGAACCATGCATAAGGCATAGCCTCAAGACAAAACCGGCCCCTTTTCAGGGGCCGGTTTTTTGTTTTGGCCGCAGCCGTACAAAAACACACGGGTTGCAGGGCTGCCACAGCGCCCCACGCGCATTTTGAGACAAAAACCGAGGGGAAAACACAAAATTTTTTGCGATATTTCTGTTTTTTTGTCGAAAATGATGACATTCGGCAAAATAATGCTACTATGTATGGGCAATACCCTGTGAAAGCGGTAGGCTGTCGCTTTTCTGGCATAGGACAAGCGGCCCGGCGCATACAGTAAACAGACAACAGGCGTTTACCGGGCCGGGGGATACGGATGCGCTACGTTGGTGCGTCCTAGGATATAGTCGGTGGAGGTATGGTAAAGATCTGCCAAGATCACCAGCTTATCCGTTGGCAGCAGCAATTCGCCATATTCATATCGCTGATAGGTATATTTGGCACAGCCCAGTATTTCGGCGACCTCAAATTGAGTTAGGTCATGGTCTTCGCGCAGCTCTTTGATGCGGTCGCAAAGGCTTTTTCTCACCCGGATACACCTCCTACGAAAGCCAGTTTACGTTACAAACACAGGGCAAACTTTATAAGGCCACCTATTCGTGGTTTTCCGAAAAGGGAGATGATCAAATGCTGAAAATAGTCCCCAACGAACCGGGAGAAACGATGGCGCCGTCTATGGCGGGTTTCCAGGGTGAACGCCCCACAGAGCCGCAGCCGCGCGTTGGCGCAGAGCCGCTGGAAAAAACCTTGAAACGCATGTTTTGGCATACCATCGACCCGGCCCAGCCCACCGTGAGCCCGCAGAGCGAAGCGCAGATGAGCATAGACCGTATGTGTAAATACGGGGAATGGCTGATTTCTACGCTCTCAGAAGCAGAAAGACGGCTGTTTTTGAAATACTGCGAGATAGAGGAAGACTATTTGAACGACGCCAGGGAGCAGGCGTTTATCCAGGGCTATCTAACTGCCATACAGCACATGGCGCGCTGCCAAAAGATCGTGCCGGACGGCGAAGACAGGGCCGGCTGATACGCCGATGGCGCAAAGCATGAAAAACATCCGTTTGCCGGGTGTTTTTTTCTTATTCTCCTTGTATATTTCCCACTCCGGCGTAAATACTGTATAACGAAGCCTGGAAAAATCCCCCAAGCCGCGGCCCGGATAACGGCATTCGGCGGATGGAAAGGCTGCGGCGGCTTGACCAAGGCCAGATTGCGCCATGCCGTTTTGCCGCCCCGGGGCAGGGCAGAAAGCAGCGTGCCGAGGATGGGCCGGCATCGCCACAGCGGCCTGGCAAAACAGGCCAAGCCGGCAAGGCGGCCCCGTGGCAGACAGAGCGCAATCCGCCAAAGACGGGCCGGAAGAGACTGCGGCAGCTTGCCGCTGGATTTTTCACAAAAATGCCACAGTCTCCCGTTGACAAACGGGGGAGAACGTGCTATTCTCAAACCATGGATTAGCACTCAACAACAAAGAGTGCTAACAACGCCCGTAGGGGCAGACAAAAAAGACCGCGTAAACGGCCGGAAGGGAGTATGCCATGGATCTATCAGAACGCAAGCTGCGCATTTTGCAGGCCATTGTCGACGATTACATCGTTTCCGGCATGCCCATCGGCTCGCGGACGATTTCCCGCATGTGGGGCGGCCGCTATTCGCCGGCTACGATTCGCAACGAAATGAGCGATTTGGAGGAAATGGGCTATTTGGAACAGCCCCATACCTCTGCCGGGCGGGTGCCCAGCGACGCGGCGTACCGGCTGCATGTAGACCGCTTTTTGCAGGTGCCAAAGCTAAGCGGTGAGGAAGCGGAAAAGATCCGCGGCTATCTGCAATCCTCCTTGGGGCATATGGATGATGTCATCACCACCACCGCCCGCGTGCTTTCCGAAACCACCGATTATGTGGCGATGGTGCTGCCGCCGCAGACCCGGAACATCCGCTACCAGCAGATCCGCCTGATCCCCGTGACGCGGGGCCGCGCGCTGGCGGTGTTTGTCACGGACGGCGGCCTTGTCAAGGATGTTTTGATCCCCATCCCGGAGGAGATGGACGAAAGATACCTGGAAACCGTCTCCAATGCGCTGACAGAGCAGATGCGCGGCAAGACCATCCAGGACCTGCCGCAGGTGGTAGAGCGGCTGCGCGGCCAGGTGAAAAACGGCGAGGGCGTGTTCCGCTCGCTCATCGAATCTGTACGCCACCAAAACCAATCGCAAAAGATGCGCAGCATCGTCTTTGATGGCACGAAAAACCTGTTTAAGCACCAGGAATACAACAACCTGGAGCGCGCACAGAATTTTTTGGCCGCCATGGACACCCGCGAATTGTTTTACGATATGCTCAGCCAGGCCCAGCAGATGCAGATCCATATCTCCATCGGCAGCGAAAACGAGGACGAATCGCTCAAGGATTCCTCCATCGTCACCGCCACGTATTCCGTCGGCGGGCAGCAGTGCGGGTCGTTTGGCGTCATCGGGCCGACGCGCATGAATTACGCGCGCGTTTTGGCCATCATGAATTACCTGACCCAGTGTATGGACCAAATGCTGGGCGATCCCAAAGATAGAGAATAGCGAAAGCGGAAAAAAAGGAGGCGGGCATTTCCCATTATGAAAAAAGAGAAAAAGCAAGCGCCGGAAGAAAAGGAAGTAAACACCGAAGAGACGGCGGCCCGGGCTGAAATGGCCGGCGAGGCGGCCGAGCAGGAAACGCCGGCGCAGGCGGAAAACGCACAGACAAAAGAGGAAACGCTGGAAGCGGCGGCCAAGGCCGCGGCCCAGCAGATGATGGAGGCCTTGAAAACCGCGGACGAAGCGCTGAAAAGCGCCAAGGAGGCGGAGCAAAAGGCAGAACAATGGCAAGACCAGGCATTGCGGCTGCAGGCGGAGTTTGATAATTTTAGAAAACGCAGCGCCGCAGAAAAAGACGCGGCTGTGGAGCAGGGCGAAAGCCTGACGCTTACGGCGCTCTTACCTGTCATCGATAATTTGGAGCGCGCCGTTGCCAGCGTGGGCGGCGCGGCAGAGGACCCGATCGTTAAGGGCGTGCAGATGTGTTTGGATCAGTTCTTCCAAACCTTCGGCAAAAAGGGCCTGGAAAAGATCGAGGCGGAAGGAAAAGAATTTGACCCCAACTTCCATCACGCCATCCTGCAGGAGGAAACGGACGACGAAGAGAAAAAGGATATCGTCGCCCAGGTCCTGCAAAACGGATACCTTTACAAGGGCAAGGTCATCCGCTATGCCACGGTAAAGGTATACAGCTGATAAATTGAAAACTTTTCTCGCTAGGAGGTATATGTATCATGTCTAAAATCATCGGAATCGACCTTGGCACCACCAACAGCTGCGTGGCTGTCATGGAGGGCGGCGAGCCCACCGTTATCGCAAACACCGAAGGCGCCCGGACCACCCCGTCCGTCGTGGCCTTCTCCAAAACCGGGGAGCGCTTGGTCGGCCAGATCGCAAAGCGCCAGGCCATCACCAACCCGGATCGCACCATCGCGTCGATCAAGCGCGATATGGGCACCGACAGAAAGGTGACCATCGACGGCAAGAGCTATTCCCCGCAGGAGATCAGCGCGATGATCCTGCAAAAACTCAAAGCGGACGCCGAAGCGTATCTCGGCGGCACCGTGACCCAGGCCGTTATCACCGTGCCGGCGTATTTCTCCGACGCACAGCGCCAGGCCACCAAGGACGCGGGCGCCATCGCGGGCCTGGAAGTGCTGCGCATCATCAACGAGCCGACGGCCGCGGCCCTGGCCTATGGCCTGGATAAAGAGGGCACCGGCAAAATCTTGGTGTATGACCTGGGCGGCGGCACATTCGACGTTTCGCTGATGGAAATCGGCGACGGCGTGTTTGAAGTATTGGCCACCAACGGCAACAACCGCTTGGGCGGCGACGACTTTGACAAGCGCGTTATGGACTATATGGTTTCCGAGTTCCAGCGCACAGACGGCATCGACCTGTCCAAGGACAATATGGCGATGCAGCGCTTGAAGGAAGCCGCGGAAAAGGCGAAGATCGAGCTGTCCACCACGGCGGAAACCAACATCAACCTGCCGTTTATTACGGCGGACGCCTCCGGCCCGCGCCACATGGATATGACGCTGACCCGCGCCAAATTCAATGAATTGACGGCCGACCTGGTAGAGCAGACCGTAGGCCCCACCTTGCAGGCCATCAAGGACGCAGGCCTGTCCACCAACGACATCGGCAAGGTCATCCTCGTCGGCGGCTCCACCCGTATCCCGGCGGTGCAGGACGCCGTCAAGCGCATCACCGGCAAGGACCCGTTCAAGGGCATCAACCCGGACGAATGCGTGGCCATCGGCGCAGCGATTCAGGGCGGCGTACTCAGCGGCTCTGTCACCGACGTGCTGCTGCTGGATGTTACCCCGCTGTCGCTAGGCATCGAGACGATGGGCGGCGTATTCACCAAGCTGATTGAAAAGAACACCACCATCCCGACGAAAAAGAGCCAGATCTTCTCCACGGCGGCGGATAACCAGACGGCGGTAGACGTACACGTCCTCCAGGGCGAACGCGAGATGGCGCAGTATAACAAGACGCTGGGAAGGTTCCAGCTTTCCGGCATTGCGCCGGCGCCGCGCGGCGTGCCGCAGATCGAGGTTACCTTTGACATCGACGCCAACGGCATCGTAAACGTATCCGCTAAGGATCTGGCTACCGGCAAAGAGCAGAAGGTCACCATCACTGCCTCTACCAAGCTCAGCGAGGATGAGATCAAAAAGGCGATGGACGAAGCGGCCCAGTATGCCGAGGAGGATAAAAAGCGCCGCGAAGAGGTGGACGCGCAAAACGATGCGGACAGCATCTGCTACCAGGTAGAAAAATCCATGAAGGATCTGGCGGATAAGATTTCCGATGACGATAAGAAAGCGTTGGAAGCGGCGGTGTCCGCTGTGCGCGCCAAGATGGGCGGCGGCGATACCGCAGCGCTCAAGCAGGAGACCGAAGCGCTGAAGAATAAATCCTCCGAGGTATTCAGCAAGGTATACCAGCAGGCCGGCCCGGATGCAAACGCGGGCGCCGGCGCAGGCCAGGCCGGCCCGGATATGGGCGGCCAGCAGGCGGCAGGCGGCCAGGCACAGGGCGGCCAGGATGATGTGGTCGACGCGGACTATGAGGTCGTGGACGACGACAAATAAACAAAACAAGCAAACGCTCTCTCGCTGCCGCAATATGCGGCAGCGTTTGGGTGTAGGGAGGAATGGCTTTGGCACGCAATTATTATGAGGTCTTGGGCGTACAGCGCAACGCATCAGAGGCAGATATTAAAAAAGCGTATCGCCAGCTGGCAAAAAAATATCACCCGGATATGAATAAGGGAGACAAGGCGGCCGAGGCGGAGGAAAAGTTCAAAGAGGTCAACGAGGCGTACAGCGTATTGAGCGATGCGGAAAAGCGCCGCCAGTACGATTCGATGGGCCATGACGCCTTTACCCAGGCGGCCAGCGGCGCAGGCCCCGGCCCGGGCGGGTTCGGCGGCTTTGGCGGGTTCGGCGGCGGCTTTGGCGGGTTTGACGATATCTTCGGCTCGATCTTCGGCGGGTTCGGCGGCCAGACGGCCCGTCGTTCCGGCCCCCGACGCGGGCGCAGCTTGAGGGTGGACATCGCCATTGATTTGGAGCAGGCGTACAAAGGGGTGACAAAGCAGGTGAACATCGGGCGCAACGAAGCGTGCGCCTCCTGCGGCGGCACAGGCGCCAAAAAGGGCACCCACCCCGAAACCTGTACCCATTGCGGCGGCACGGGGCAGGTGCAGACCGTACAGCGCACCCCGCTGGGCCAGATGATGAATGTTACGACTTGCCCGGTCTGCGGCGGTACGGGGAAGGTCATCAAGGACCCCTGCCCGGACTGCGGCGGCAAGGGCGTGCAGTATAAAAAGCGCAAGATCAAGGTAAACATCCCCGCCGGCATCGACGATGGGCAGATCATCACCATCTCCGGCGAGGGCGAAGCAGGCACGCAGGGCGGCCCGCCCGGCGATATCAACGTCGTAGTGTCCGTCCGCCCGCACGAGATCTTTGAGCGCAGCGGCCCGGATCTGTATATGAAGATGGATATTTCCTTTGTCCGGGCGGCCCTGGGCGGGGATATCATCGTGCCCACCATCGACCAGCCGGTGAAATACCATGTGCCGGAGGGCACCCAGCCCGGCGCCATTTTCCGCCTGAAAGGGCAGGGCATGCCGCGGCTGCGCGGCATCGGCCGGGGCGATCTGTACGTGACGCTCAACATCGAAGTGCCCAAAAAGCTTACGGAAAAACAGCGCCAGATGCTGCTGGATTTTGAGGATTCGCTGGAGGGCAGAGAGCCCAAGGAAAACGGTTTTGGAAAGATCTTTCATAAGAAAAAATGAGAAAGGCCCCAAGGGGCCTTTTTTTGTGCGCAAAATCCTGCCGGGCAGACTAGGACGGGATCGCGTTGGCCGGCGCCTTTGCCCGTAATGCGGCGGCATGGTGCGCCCCGGGGCGGTGCAGTTTGGCAAAATCATGGAGAAGGCCCGAATATGGCGGCGCAAACCGCACATTTTGCGTACACGCGTTCCCCCGAGCGCTCGGTTGTGCTATACTATCCCTACCAAATCCCTAGGAGGCAACAGCTATGCAGTGGATCGAAATCACCATACATACCAATACAAACGGCGCAGACGCCATGGCGGACGTGTTCTTTTCGCTGGGCATTGCCGGCGTTTCCATCGAGGACGCCGCCGACATTGCCCTCTATCAGCGCGAAAGCAATGATTGGGACTATATCGACGAAAGCATCTTTGCAAACCGCGGCGGCGATGTCAGGGTAAAGGCGTATATTCAGGATGAGCCGCACGCCCCCGCCATTTTGGAAGCCGTGCGGCAAAAGGCCAAGGCTGTGGCCGATACCCCCGGCTTTGACGCAGGCCCCGGCACGGTGGAAACGCAATCCCTGCAAGAGGAGGATTGGTCGGAAAACTGGAAGCAGTACTATAAGCCCTTTACCGTGGGCGAAAAGCTGGCCGTTACGCCGGATTGGGAGCCGTATACCGCAGACGACGGGCGCTGCGTTGTGACGTTAGAGCCCGGGGCTGCGTTCGGCACCGGGCAGCATGAGACCACCTACCTCTGCCTGGACCTTTGCCAGCGCTATGTCCGCCCCGGCGCACGCGTGCTGGATGTGGGCTGCGGCACCGGCATTTTGGGCATTGCCGCCGTGCTGCTCGGCGCCAAGGACTGCCTGGCGGTGGATCGGGACGAGGTGGCTGTGTCCGCCTGCCGGCACAACGTGGCGCTCAACCACTGCGAGGGCCGCGTGACCCCTGTGCACGGCAACCTGGCGGACCAGGCCGAAGGGCCGTATGATTTGATCTTTGCCAACATTGTGGCGGACGCGGTCATTGCGCTGCTGCCGGACGCCAAACGCCTGTTGGCGGAAAACGGCACGATCATTGCTTCCGGCATCATTTTGGATCGGGAAAACGATGTATGGCAGGCCGCCAAAGCGCTGGGCCTTTCGGTAAAGCAACGGCAAAACAAGGGCGAATGGGTGGCCCTTGCGCTGGAGGGCTGAGCCATGCCCGCATTTTTGCCCGATGCCATCCGGGACGGCGCCGCTGTTTTTTTGGAGGATGCGCCGCATATTGCCCGCACCCTGCGCCACAGCATAGGGGATGAGATCTCCGCTGTGGACGGGCAAGGGCACGCGCTTGTCTGCCGCCTGACCGCTGTTTCCCCCAAGCGGGTGGAGGCTCAAGTGCTGTCTTGCCGTGAGGCCGGCACAGAGCCCGCCATACGCATCACGGTGTACCAGGCCATCTGCAAAAACCAAAAGATGGAATCCGTCGTGCAGAAGTGCAGCGAGCTGGGCGCGGTATCCATTGTGCCGGTGCAGACCCAGCACAGCGAGATCCCGGCCAAGGACTACCAAAAGCGCCAGCCCCGCCTGCAAAGGATCGCCCGCGAGGCCATCAAGCAGTGCGGGCGCAGCTTTGTGCCGCAGGTGGGGGATGCCTGCCGCCTGCTGGATTGCGACCTGTCCGCTTACGATTTGACGCTGTGCGCCTATGAGACGGCGCCGCGCACCTCTTTGAAAAGGGCGCTGTCCTATTGCGGGGCCCCGCAAAGCCTGGCCATTGTCATCGGGCCGGAGGGCGGCTTTGCCTCGTATGAAATCGAGGCGCTGTGCCAGCGCGGCGTGGTGCCCGTTTCGCTGGGCCCCCGCATTTTGCGCACCGAAACGGCGTCGCCGGCGCTGCTGGCCGCCGTATTGTATCATTACGGACAGTGGGAGGATTAGTATGAAGGTTGCGTTTTATACCCTGGGCTGCAAGGTCAACCAATACGATAGCCAGGCCATGGCAGGCTATTTGCAAAGGGCGGGGCATACCATCGTGCCGTTTGACGGCCCAGCCGACGCTTATGTCATCAATTCCTGCACCGTGACGGCGGAATCGGACCGCAAGACGCGCCAGGCCATCGGCAAAGCCAAAAAGCACAACCCCGACGCCCTTGTCTGCGTGGCGGGCTGCTATGCCCAGCACGCAGGCCCTGCGCTCTTGCAGCGCGGCGATGTGGACGCGGTGCTGGGCACGGGGCATAGGCAGCGCATCGTCGAGGTGTTGGAAAGCGCCCGGCACGGGCAAAAGCTGGATGCTGTGGAGCCATACCGCGCCTTGGCCCCCTATGAGGAAGGGCAGGGCGCGCTCATCGAGCGGGCGCGTGCGTATTTGAAAATTCAGGATGGGTGCGATCGACACTGTACCTATTGCATCATCCCCGCGGCGCGCGGCCCCATCCGTTCCCGCAGCCTGGAGGCGCTGCAGGCGGAAACGCAGAGCGCCGCCAAGGCCGGGCATGCTGAAATCGTGCTCACCGGCATCCGCCTGGCCAGCTATGGCCGCGAACGCGGGCTGACGCTGGCAGACGCGCTCAAGGCTGCCGCCGAGACGGATGTGCAGCGCATCCGCCTTGGCTCGCTGGACCCGGACGAGATCTCGCAGGACCTAATCGACGCCTGCGCTGCGGAGGAAAAATTTTGCCGCCAATTTCATCTTTCGCTGCAAAGCGGGTGTGACAAAACGCTGCACCGCATGGCACGCCGCTATACCACGGCGCAGTTTGCCGATACTGTGGCGCGCATCCGCGCCGCCATGCCGGACGCGGTGTTTACCACCGATGTGATGTGCGGCTTTGTCGGCGAAACGGAAGAGGACCACCGCGCTTCGCTGGCGTTTTGTGAAAACATCGGCTTTTACAAGCTGCATGTGTTCCCTTATTCCAAGCGGGAGGGCACGGCTGCGGCGCGTATGCCGGGGCATCTGCCGCAGGCGGTAAAGCAGCAGAGGGCTGCGGAAATGGCCGCGCTGGGCCGCCGGCTGGAGCAAAGGTATTTGCAGCAGATCGTCGGCACAGAGCAGGAGGTCGTGCTGGAAACGCAGCAAAAGGACGGCTTTTTGGGGCATACCCGCGGCTATGCGCCCGTATTGGTCCGGGGCGAGGGGTTGGCCATGCAGCAGGTCCGGCGCGTTTTCATCGAAAAAGCGGATAAAAATCTGTGCAAAGGGCTTGCAAAGTAAGCGCCTGGATGCTACAATAAAGACGAAGAAAGAGAGTAAGGAACAAAAAAGAAACCAACAGGGCAAGGGGGTGCATCGCCAATGGAAGAGTGTCTATTTTGCCGGATCGTCAAAGGAGAAATTCCTTCGGAAAAAATCTATGAAGATGAGAAGGTATATGCGTTCTCCGATGTCGATCCCAAAGCGCCGGTGCACGTGCTCATTGTCCCTAAAGAACATATGGCCGATGTAACGGACCCGCGGGCCGTTGCGTTGGCAGGCAGTCTGTTTTCCGCTGTGCAGGCAATCGCAAAGCAACTTGGGTTAGAGGAAAATGGTTTCCGCTGCGTTATCAATACGGGTACACAGGGCGGGCAGACTGTGGGCCATCTGCATATGCATCTGTTGGCAGGCCGAGACCTCGCGTGGCCGCCAGGCTAATGGTACGGAATAGACCGACTGCGGGCAGAGAAAAGTGAATATAAGGGATGCTCGAAACAAGAAGACTGAAAATTGCTTCCATGAGAATTCCATGCAAAGGGGCTGGCTTTAAGACAGCCCCTTTTTTCTTTGCCACCCCGGGAAAATCCCCTGCCGTTTTGGTTGACAGCCTACGCGATTGGCAGTATAATAACGTAAACCAAGGAATGTCGATCATGGAGGGAGGGAAACCGAATGTCCGAAATCCGCGTTGGGGAAGGCGAATCCCTCGAAAGCGCCCTGAAGCGCTTCAAACGTAAGACCGCCCGTGCAGGCATCATGCAGGAAGCACGCAAGCACGAGCATTATGAAAAACCGAGCGTACGTCGCAAGAAAAAAGCTGAAGCTGCGAAAAAACGCAAATATTGAGCACAATGGCTGTTGGAAATTTCCAGCAGCCTTTTGTTTTAGCGGCGTTTTGCGCATAGGCGTATGCGGCGCTCTTTAAAGGCGCATGCCCGGCCAACAGGCGCGATGGGACAGAGCGTATGTAGGCATGGGTAAAGCGCGTGGTGTATTGCAGCTGCCATGCGCCGGCAGAGAAAAACGGGGCTATGCGGGGAAGCTTTGCACCCGATGGCATGGCGCAGCAAAAGCGATGCGTTTTTGCCCGTGTGGAATTTGAAAATGCACAAAGGCATATCTTACCCAGACTACGGAAAACCGCATGCAGGGGCAAAAAGCGTAGCAGACACGCAGGGCCCTCCCGGCATAGACGGATAGCAGGGCGGGCCTGGCATAGAAAATTGCAGCGCAGCAGTTGGTTTTTGTCGAAAAATGCGGTAAAATAAATTGATTTTGATTACCATTGTAAGGGGGAATTGTCCAATGTTTTGTAGTCATTGCGGAAAGCAGATTGCAGAGGATGCAAGGTTTTGCCCATCCTGCGGTGCGCAGGTGGCGCAGCCTGCGCAGAGCGAGCCCCGGGCACAGACGCCGCAGAATGAACCAAAGGCGGAGCCGGTACAGGCACAGCCCGCGCAGCAGCAGACGCCGCCGCAGCCGGAACCTGTACAGACGCCGCAGTCCGGGCCGGTATACCAGACCACGCCTTCGCCGCAGCCGACCCAGCTTGGCACCAAATGGCTGACCGTGCTGCCGTTTTTGCTTGGCATCGGCGCCATCATGAATTTTGTAACCATCATTAGGATCCTGGGCTCCGGCGTTTCGCTGGGCGATATGTTTTCTGTGCCCACGGCAGGGCCGATCTTTGCGCTGTCCTTTTTCGGCTCGATCGCGCTGACGGCGCTGGCCGTGGTGGCCATCGTGCAGCTGGTGCGGCGAAAGAAAATTGGCTACCTGTGCGTGTACGCGCTGTATGGCTGTCAGATCGCTGTGAACGCCATCGTGTTTTTGTCCATGATGGGATATTATGGCGTAGACCTGACCTCCACTGTCATCGCCATCATCGTCGGCGGCGTAATGCTGGGTGTCAATGTTACATATTTCAACAAGCGCAAGCATCTCTTTAGCTAAAAGCGGGTGATTTGCCGTCTTACTGTCCGAAAGATAGGGGGAACCGCACATGTTTTGTTTTCGTTGTGGGCAGGAGCTGCCGGAAGGGGCAAAGTTTTGCCCGTCCTGCGGCCAAAGCCAGACCATAGATACCCAGCCGGCACAGGCGGAAGCGCCCCAGGCGCAGCCCGTGCAGGCGGAAGCGCCCCAGGCGGAGTCGCAGGCGCAGCCCGTGCAGGCGGAAGCGCCCCAGGCGGAGTCGCAAGCGCAGCCCGTGCAGGCGGAAGCGCCCCAGGCGGAGCCGCAAGCGCAGCCCGTGCAGGCGGAAGCGCCCCAGGCGGAGTCGCAAGCGCAGCCCGTGCAGGCGGAAACGCCCCAGGCGGAAGCGCAGGCGCAGCCCGTGCAGGCGCAAGCGCCCCAGGCAGAGCCGGCACAGCAGCCGGCGCCGCCGCAGAGCGGGGTTTCCTATGCACAGACGCAGCCTTCGCCGCAGACAGCGCCGACGTACCAGACGGTACCTTCGCCGCAGCCCATGCAGCTTGGCACCAAATGGCTGACCGTGCTGCCCATTCTTTTGGGCCTGGGCGCCGTGCTCAATCTGATTTCCATCATCAGCTTGCTGGATGATCTGGACGGCATCCCGCTAAGCTTTGCCTTTTCGCTGCCCACCATCGGGCCGGCGTTTGCGATTGCGTTTTTCTCCACCATCGCGCTCATCGTGCTGGCCGTGGTCACCATCATCCTGTTGGTGCGCCGCAAAAAGGCAGGCTGTTTCTGCGTATATGCGCTGTATGCTGTTCAGGTGTTGGCCAATATCGTCGTCCTGTTTGCGTATCTGGATTTTGGGATGGATGTCCTTTCCATCATCCTTTCGATCCTCATCGGCGCGGTGATGCTGGCGGTCAATGTCGTGTATTTTGGCAAACGCAAGCACATGTTTTCTTGATATAACAGCGGAAAAG
The DNA here is from genome assembly GCA_959600905.1 of uncultured Eubacteriales bacterium. Classification (GTDB taxonomy): domain Bacteria; phylum Bacillota; class Clostridia; order Christensenellales; family QAND01; genus UMGS1975. Next base: position 126,300 of record CAUGNO010000005.1, read on the forward strand.
GCGGCCCGGCCGCCTTTTTTCACAGAAAGGAAGAGGGAAGATGTATTGTATCCATTGCGGGCAGCGCCTGCCGGGAAACGCGCGGTTTTGCCCTTCCTGCGGTGCAGCGCAGCGGGCAGAGACGGCACAGCAGCCAACGCCCCCACAGCCGCAGGCCAAAAAGCCAAGCTATTTTGACGGCCTGCGCAACGACCCCTACTGGGCACGCGTGCGCAGCTGCGAAATCGGCATGATGTGGTATATCGGGCTGATTGTCTATCTGGGCTTTACCGGCCTGATGGGGCTTACGGCCCTGGCCATCGGCATTCAGGGGCTGGATAGCTACGACGTTACCTTTGCCGTGCTTACCATGCTTTGCGGCACAGGCTTGGGGGCCGTTTCGGTACTGGGCATTTACGACAATATGAATTTCAAAAAACGCCTGTTTCCGATGGTGCTGGCCAATTTCGGTTTCCAGATGCTGGAATGCCTGTTTGGCTTGATGTTCGGCGATTCAGACTTTGCGGTGCTGTGGGCGGTGCTCATTCTCATCATTGCCGGGCTGGCTGTGCCCCATTACTTTTATTTGAAAAACCGCCTAAAATACCTTTCCTAACCGGCAAAGGAAGGCCTGTGGCCCTGCCTTTTGCCCGGGATGGGCGGGCCGCCGCAAGGCCGAAAGGCGGGCCGATGCAGGCCCAAAAAAAGGCCAAGAAAAAACCTTTATTTTTCCAGTTAAGATTGTAGCAAAATCGTTGACAAGCATCCCTATAAATGATATTTTTTATAAAGGAAACAGACCTCATAAGGAAACAGACCTCATAAGGAAACAGACCTCATAAGGAAACAGACCTCATAAGG
>CAUGNO010000006.1:0-124591 GCA_959600905.1 uncultured Eubacteriales bacterium
TCATAAGGAAACAGACCTCATAAGGAAACAGACCTCATAAGGAAACAGACCTCATGAGGAAACAGGCCTTGTGAGGATTTTCCGGCGTAAACTCAGAGGGGCCTGAATCAATATGGTTGTAAGCCTCCCTTGAGTGAACGAATCATATCAAAGGAGGCATTTTTCATGAAGAAAAGGGTTTGGAAAGCTCTGCTGTGCTGCGTTCTGGCCATGGCAATGCTGCCGGCGGCTGTGTTTGCAGCGCCCGAAGCGGACATTGCCATCACAGACTGCGGCGCATGGGGCGAAGCGCATCCCGGCTGGTTCAGCGTGGGTTGGAAGTATAGCGACGGGTTTGAAACCGACGACATTACCGCCATCCGCGTTGGCATGAAGGACAAATGGGGCCGCAGCATAGTGGAGTATACCGCGTCTGGAGAGGAGATCGCCTACCAAAAGGCGAATGGCTACATCTCTCCTGAAAAGATGAGCAGCGCTCCGTTTTTCCAGGAGGGCTTGCCGGCCGACGGCGTATCGGATACAGACTGGACGCCCCATCGCGGCGAAGCGTTTGATAAATGGCAGCCCGCCACGTTCTATGTGGAGGTAAAAACCGCAGACAAAACCTACTATAAAGAGGCTTCGTATGACGGCGGCTATCCGTGCGATCATGCATTCACCAATGCAGTGCCCGCCAAGGCGGCTACCTGCACGGAGGATGGCAACATTGCCTACTGGCAGTGCAAAGCCAGCGACTGTGGCAAAATCTTTGCCGACAAAGAGCTGACCAAAGAGATTACGCTGGAAGAAACCGTTGTCAAAGCGGCCCACAAGGCGCAGAAGGTGGAGGCCAAAGCGCCTACCGCTACCGAAGAAGGCAACATTGAATACTGGTATTGCGAAGCTTGCGGCAAATACTTTGCCGATGAAGCGCTGACCAAGGAAATTGCCAAGAAAGATACCATCGTAGCGGCTACCGGTGAAACGGCCCAGCCGACACAGACCCCGGCGGCCACGAACGAGGCTTCCCCGGAAACCGGCGACAGCACCAATATGCTGCCGTGGGTAGGCCTGATGCTCGTTGCAGCGTTGGGTGGCGCTGTGGTGCTGATGGTAGCACAGAAGAAAAAAGCGCAGCGGTAAAAACGCAGAGAAAAAGCAGAGGCCTTATCGCCTCTGCTTTTTTGTTGCCTTTTTTATTTTGCCCGGGAAAACGCATATGCTTCGGCCAGCCAGCCCATCAGGGTTTGGTCTATCTCTTCTATGGCTTGCACCGGCACATGGTGCGTCCAGCGGCCGGGGTAGGGCTCTACGGCCTGTGCGATGCGGGGGTGCTGCTTTTCATAGCCAAGGCCAAAGGAAACCAGAAGAAATTCCTTGGGCCAGCGTTTGCCCCTGCGCCGGGGCAGGGAGGCCATGGCAAACACCCGGGGGCTTAGGAAAGAGATCTGTGTCTTGCCAACGCGCACGCTCATTTCAGGATACGCTCGCCCCAGCTGCGCGCACAGCGCGGCATACAGCCCTAGAAGCTGCGGCTTTTCGTCAAAAAATCTGATTTCCTCCGGCAGCGTTTCCATGCCTGTTCCCTCCAAACGGATGGGGTGTTAGGCCCTGCGCCCCAGCAGCCTAGACACCCGTTTGATCTGCTCTATGAACGCGTCGGTTTCCCGCCGGCCCTGTATGTCTTTTTGGGGCGTGGCGGCCCAGCGGTATATCTGCTCGATGCTTCCATACCCACGGCCAAATGCTTTGGCATATTTCACGCAGTTTGCCACGGTAGGGGCGTCGTTGAGGATCAGCATCAGCTCCTCATCCCGCCAAGGCTTTCGGTTGTTGGGCTTTTGCCGCAAAGAATCACGATCCCGTTGATAATCATAGACCAGCTTTTCTATATATTGCACCTTTTCTTCATAGGCCATAGAATCTATGTCTGCATCAAACAGCTGAAATAATGCTTGCTTAAACTCCTGCTTTTTCATGAATGTCTCTTTCCTTTCTTTGGTTTAAAATCCAGACGCCATAGCGAACCTCAGCGTTCCGATGCGCTTACCGCAAAAATGTCATGCGGCATCTCCACGCCGCGGTAATGCTTTACAAAGCCGCCGACGCGGTGCATGCCGTTGCGCAGCGCCACAGCGCGGCTGGCGGCGTTGGTATCGCGGATGATGGAATACACCGTCTCGGCGCCAAGGGTATCAAAGGCAAAATCGCGGCATGCGCGGGCCGCCTCGGCAGCATAGCCCCGGTGCCAGTAGGCCTGGCTGAATAGATAGCCCACCTCCAGCACGGTGCGGCCGTCCGCCTCCTGCCAGGTCAGCCCGCATTGGCCGATCATCTGCCCGGTTTCGCGCAGCACTACGGCCCAAAGCCCCAGGCCGTCCTTACGGTAGCGTGAAATTTGGCGGTCCAGCCAGGCCTGCGCCTCCGCTTGGGTAAACGCACCCTCGTAGGCCTTCATCACAACGGGGTCGTATAGCATTTGGCACAGCGCCGGAAAATCGGCCTGCGTCATCTCCCGCAGCAAAAGCCTGTCCGTTTGTATTTGTATCGGCATAGCGTATCCTCCTCCCATTTGGCTGCGCGGCGCAGGGCCCCGCGCGGCTCAATCCAGAGTTGCCTGGCTCAGGATATAAAATTCTTCCTGGCTGGGCGTATGCGCCTTCTGCATCGGCGGCAGGGCATCGTCGTACCGCTGCGCTTCCTCCTCCGAAATTGCCATCACGGGGCTGCCGCGGTATACCCAGGCCTGCCCGCCCAGCGCCTGGGGCACAAGCTCACAGACCAGCATGGCGGCAGGGTGGCGCCCGTCCTCGGTGCATACGTTGTATTTTTTGCAGCTTTTGAACCCAAGCCCCACATAGTTGGCAGGGCTGCCGATAATCACCACCGCTTCATAGCCCAGGGCCTTTGCCTGCAGCAGCGAATGGCGGATCAGCTTGGCGCCGTACCCCTGCCGCTGGTAGGCCGGAGCAATGCTGACCGGCCCAAAGGTTACGATGTGTTTTTCGCTGCCGTCCTGCCCGGCCAGCGTGGCCCTGGTATACATGATATTGCCGATGATGCGCCCATCCAGATCCAAAACAAAGGCAAGCTCGGGGATAAAATCCGCATGCCCCCGCATGACGCGCACCAGATAATGCTCTACGCAGCCTGGCCGATAGACATTGTAAAATGCCTCGCGCGTCAGATTTTCTACCTGTTGATGATCGGAAGGCTGCTCCAGCCTGATCCGGGCGTTGCCGTTCATACAAACACCTCCGCATGTATGCTTTTTATACCATCCCGGCCCAAAATCCGGGTTTGGGATTCCATCATAACATAAAACCGCCTCTCTTGCGCTGCGCCTGCGCCAAGCAGGCCGGTTTTTTCAGGAATTTTTGCGATTTTTCTCTGCTTTGTAACTTTTCTTTTTTGCAATATGTGGTATACTTTACATTGGTAAAATTGAGACATTAAATAAGGAGGACTTTTCATATGTCACAGATCGTTGATGTACATGCAAGAGAAATTTTAGACTCCAGGGGCAACCCCACCATCGAAGTAGAGGTTACCACTGCCAGCGGTTACTTTGGCCGCGCCATGGTGCCCAGCGGCGCCTCCACCGGCGAACGCGAAGCGCTGGAGCTGCGCGACGGCGATAAATCCCGTTACCTCGGCAAGGGCGTGCAAAAGGCCGTGGACAACGTGAACAACGTGCTGGCGGACGTCGTTAAGGGTATGGACGTTACCTGCCAGGCCGCCATTGACAAGGCCTTGATCGAAGCGGACGGCACCAAGGACAAGTCCAAGTACGGCGCCAACGCCATCCTGGGCATTTCTCTGGCTGTGGCTCATGCGGCTGCGGACGTATACGGCCTGCCGCTGTACCGCTATCTGGGCGGCATCAATGCCAAGACCCTGCCGGTGCCGATGATGAACGTATTGAACGGCGGCAGCCACGCGGATTCCTCTGTGGATTTCCAGGAATTCATGATCATGCCGGTCGGCGCCAAGAGCGTGAAGGAAGCCATCCGCATGGGCGCGGAAACCTTCCACGCCTTGAAGAGCGTTTTGAAGAAAAAAGGCCAGGTTACCGCTGTGGGTGACGAGGGCGGCTTTGCCCCCAACCTGGAAGACAACGAAGCGCCGCTCAAGTGCATCATGGAAGCCATTGAGGCGGCAGGCTACAAGCCGGGCGAAGAAATCTGCATCGCTATGGACGTGGCCGCCAGCGAATTCTACAATGCGGAAACCGGCATGTATGAATTGAAGAAATCCGGCCAGGGCAACAAGACCACCGACGAGATGATCGCCTGGTTCGATGAATTGGTGGAAAAATACCCCATCATCTCCATCGAAGACGGCCTGGGCGAACGCGACTGGGACGGCTGGAAAAAGCTGACCGAGCACCTCGGCAAGAAGATCCAGCTCGTGGGCGACGACCTGTTCGTTACCAATCCTGAGATCCTCCAGGAGGGCATCGACAAGGATACCGCCAACGCCATCCTCATCAAGGTCAACCAGATCGGCACCCTGACCGAAACCTTCGACGCCATGGAGCTGGCCAAAAAGCACGGCTACACGGCGGTTGTTTCCCATCGCTCCGGCGAAACCGAGGATACCACCATCGCGGACATCGCTGTGGCGTTCAACGCAGGCCAGATCAAGACCGGCTCTATGTCCAGAACGGACCGTATCGCCAAGTACAACCAGCTGATCCGCATCGAGGAAGAGCTGGGCGACGTGGCTGTGTTCCCGGGCAAATCCGCGTTCTACAACATCTACAAGCATTAAGCCAAGGCATTTGGCTGAAAAAGGCCCCCTTTGGGGCCTTTTTTTGTTTGCGGCCCGCAGCTGTACATATAAGGACAACCGGCCGGCACAGCATCTGCGGCCCAGAGGGTCTGTCCCGCCAGAGGCCTATCCTAATTTTACGGTGCTTGTACCGCCCCTAAATCCTGGGCCATCCACCTCAGTGCCTATCCTGTTGTTGTGCCTGGTATGAAACAGCTCTATGGTTCATACCCTCAAAGGGGAGGTGGTGCCGGGTGGCACGTACCAAAAAACAAGCCAAACCAAACCGAAAACCGCATTGGATGGATCTGCCCATAGAGCTTCGGGTCGGACAGCCCCGCATAACGCTGGTGGGCAGCGGCCCGGTGTTTGTGGAAAACCACAGCGGTCTGCTTGCTTATACGACAAAACGCATTCAATTCCATACGGGCGAGGGGCTTTTGACCATCACCGGCACGCATTTGACGCTGGACTGCATGGCCAGCGGCGCCGTGCGCATCGGCGGCCGTGTCCAAGGCGTTGCGCTGGAGGGAGGGGAGCAGGCCGATGCGTAATCTCTGGCAGCTTTTCCAGGGCTATGGCGAGGTAGAGCTCAAGGGCATGGGCCTGGAGCGGGCCCTAACCCAGCTGGAACGCGCGGGCGTTACGCTCTGGCATATCCGCCGGGTAGACCGGCTGACCATCACTTGCCGCGTACCTATGCACCAAAAACGCCTGTTCCGAAAGACTGCGGCGGAGCTTTCTTGCCACATCGCCTGGCGCCGCGAACGCGGCCTGCCCGGCTTTGCCCACCGCCTGCTTCAGCGCCGCGCGCTCATGGCCGGCCTGGTGCTGTTGGTAGCAGGCAGCCTGGCATCGGTGCAATTTGTCTGGCGGGTGGAAATCAAAGGCGTGGACGATCCGCAGCGCCTCCAAGAGATCCGCCAGCTGATGGAAGACTGCGGCTATGGCCCAGGTGCCTGGTGGCATACCATTGAGCTCAAAGAGGTAGAGCGCCAGCTGATCCTGCAAATGCCGGATGCTGCGGGCCTGGTTGCCAACCGCACCGGCACCACGCTGGAGCTGGAGGTGATCCCCACCGTGCCCGCCCCCGAACTGTTTACCCCCGGCGAGCCGTGCGACATCGTCGCCAAAGAGGATGGGGTCATCATTTCCGTGACCGCGTTGGAAGGCATTGCCAAGGTGCAGGCCGGGCAAACGGTAAAAAAGGGCGATGTGCTCATTTCCGGCAATATCATCCGTGAGGAAGGGGAAAACCGCGCCGTACAGGCCCGTGGCGAGGTCATCGCTACGGTCAATATCACGGGCAGCCATACCGTTTCTATGACCACGGAGGAGCCTGTTGCCCAGGGCAAAGCGTATACCACCCGCGCTTTGCAGCTGGCCGGCTGGCAGGTGCCGCTGGAAAGCGCGCCAAATGAGGGGGATGCCATGCTGCTGGAAACCAAGGTAACGCAGCTCTGCGGCCTATACCTGCCTGCACGGGTCATTACCCAGCGCTGGCAGCCGGTTGCGGTGCAGAGCGCTCCGCGCGCCTTTGCCGAGGCGGAGCAGACGGCCGCCGAAATTGCCACGCAAAACGCCAAGGCGCAGCTGGCCGAAGGGGAGCAGGTGCAAAACGTCGTTTTGCAAACCAACCTCAATGAGGACGGATCGCAGATGACCGTCTATGCCATTTTAGAAGTGCAGCGGCAGATCGGCGAGCCGGGCGCGCTGGCCCCTGTGCCTACACAGCCGCCTGGCGGGGCATAATGTGCCGCCTGCCGCGCCCCGGCGGCAGAAAGTTTTTGGAAACCATTGACAGCAGGCAAAAGCTATGGTATCCTATCAATGGTTAGAGAAAACTAACCAAAGGAAATGCATGCGGGCGATGCCCGTTCCTTTTTCCACAATGGTTAGTATAAACTAACTATGAGTTTGTTGAGCGAGGTGCATCGTGAGCGTAGTCATCGTTGGCGGCAATGAACGCATGGCCGCCCAGTATGAAGAGATCTGCCGGTGCTACGGCTGCAAGGCCAAGGTATTCTGCAAGGAGAACGGATCGCTAAAGCGCAAGATGGGCGTGCCGGATCTGCTGATCCTCTTTACCAATACCGTCTCCCACAAGATGGTCATTTCCGCCATGGGCGAGGCGAAAAGGAACCGCATCCCCGTAGCTAGGACCCATTCCGCCTCCAGCGCGGCGCTGCACCGCCTGCTGCAAGACCACGTAGGGCAGGTGCAAAATGCTTGAAGCCATGCTTGCCCGCCATGCAGCGCCCACCCTGGCAGGGCTGAAAACCGCCAGCCTGTTTGCCGTGCGCACTGTCTCCTATCATGCGCTTGCGGAGCAGGCGGCGGCCTTGCACCAGAGGCTGTGCAAAAAGGGCGTGTGCGTATGGCTGCTGGGCGTATCCTGCGGGCGGGCGCTGGTGTATGTCTGCCGGCCGCACCGCCTACAGCGCGATTTGTCTGCGCAGGACAGCCGCAGCATTCTCCGCGCTTGCGGCTACCGCAGCGCTTCTGTGCAGGGCTGCCTGCTGCAGCTCAGGCGCCGCCTGGCGCAGTCCGGGCAGTTTCCGCACGAAATCGGCCTGTTTTTGGGCTATCCGCCTTGCGATGTGCTGGGCTTTCTACACGATGCCGGCAGGCACAGCAAACTCAGCGGATACTGGCAGGTGTATGGCGATGTGCAGGCGGCGTTGGCGCTGTTTGCCAAATACAAAAAATGTGCCGATGTCTATGCGCGCTGCCATGCCAACGGAACCCCTATTTGGCAGCTCACCGTAGCTGTTTAACCTATCCTCTTAAAGAAAGCAGGGTTTTATGATGAGTAAAGTAGCAATTGTGTATTGGTCCGGTACAGGCAACACAGAGCAAATGGCCCAGCAGGTGGCCGAAGGCGCCGCACAGGCAGGCGCAGAGGTGTCGCTGTTTTCTTCCGCCGAGTTTGGCGCGGATCAGATGGATGCTTTTAGCGCCGTGGCGTTCGGCTGCCCCTCCATGGGCAGCGAGCAGCTGGAAGAAAGCGAGTTTGACCCGATGTTCCAGGCGTGCAGAGCAAAGCTGAACGGCAAAAAAATCGCCCTGTTCGGCTCCTATGGCTGGGGCGACGGCCAATGGATGCGCGATTGGGAAGAAATCTGCCGCGGCGACGGCGCCGTGCTGGCCGCAGAGCCGGTCATCTGCAACGAAGCACCGGATGACGAGGCCAACGAAAATTGCCGCTCCCTGGGGAAAGCGCTTGCTTAAAACAACCATTCCTTCGTCAAAAGTCCCTCTTGGGGAATCCCCTACATGTCTTGAATGCCTCTTCGCTTTCCCCCCTAGTATAAAAAGAACGGGCCCACACCCGTTCTTTTTTTATCGTGCACCCGGCGCTTGACAGCCTTTTGCCGGCTTTCGTACAATAAAGCCGTCATTTCATCGAGGAGGGAATCGTATGCGCTTTTCCAACTTAAGCCGCCAGTATACCGCTGTTTGGCGGCAGACCAATGCGATTTATGACGCCTGGGCCAAGCGCCACGGGCTCACCTATCCAGAGCTGCTGGCCGTGCTTTCGCTGTCTGCGCCGGGGCCTGCGCCCAGGCCGGAGGAAATTGCGGAAACCTGGCTGCTGAGCCGGCAGTCCGTACGCACCATTTTGCAAGGCTTTGCCAAGCGCGGCTGGCTCATGCTGGAACCCTGCCAGGCGAACCGTAGGAAAAGCGCATCGTCTTATCGCGGGAAGGGCAGGCGGCCGTGCGCCGCATCGCCCGCGCGCTGGGGGCTGTGGAGGCGGCCGTATGGCAGACGCTGGGGGAAAAGCGTACCGAGTCGCTGATTAAAACCACAGCGCTGTACAACGAATTGTTTGAGGAGGCAGCCGGCCGATGACCCCACAGGCCCGTGAAGACGTGATCCGCCGATGATTCGCCGCCCGGACGGCGCAGTGGGAGGAAGGCTTGGGGGCGTTTTTTAAGCGAAAACGCCGTCTATATCGAGTCCTGGGGGCCAAGGATGAAGGGCGGGCGCGCATACTTTACCGGTTTGCCGAATGGAACACATGCGGACGTGTAGCTTCCTGGGAGATTTTGCGCTTTTTGCACGGCGCAGAGGAGGCCGTTGCCGTTTGGCAGTTTGGCGGCGTGTCGCTGGTTCGCTTTGATGCGGATGGGCGCATCCGCTTTTTGCGGGAATTCGGCTGCAATGCCGATCGCTATGATCCCTATGCCAACGGCCCTGTGCCCGTGTTTCGGTACGAAAAGGTGCGCTGGTTTTGAGTTTCTTGCAAAAAAACCGGGTTGCAACCCGGTTTTGCTGCGTCTTATCGCTGTTCCGTATGCTGCTGCACATGGCGCTTGATCGCCTCAAAGCTCTCTGCGCTGATGACGTGCTCAATCCGGCACGCATCCTCGGCCGCCGTTGATTTCTCTACCCCCAGCGCCGCCAGCCAATCGGACAAAAAAGTGTGCCGCTCGTAGATGGTTTCTGCGATTTTACGGCCCTTGTCCGTGAGTGTGATCATGCCGTCCTCATCCGTTTTGGCGTACCCGTTTTCACGAAGGTTTTTCATCGCTACGCTGACGCTGGGCTTGGTAAACCCAAGCTCATTGGCAATGTCGATGGAGCGCACCGCCCCTTTGCGTTTGCTCAAAATCAAGATCGTTTCCAAATAATTTTCCGCGGATTCCTGGATCTTCACATGCTCACCTCCTTTGTCAGGGCCGTGCTGCCCGCCCATTTTTTATTTCAAAAGTATACCATATTCTTTTCGTTCCTTCAATTTGCTCTGGGCGCCCCGTGTTTACATACCATGCTTGAAAGTTGGGTTTTTGGGGCATATAATAAAACAAACATGCCGTGCATGGCGCGGAAAAAAGGCAGAGGAGCAGTGGCTTGGAAACGGAAAAAAGGGAGATAGAATTGGTGGAGTTTTCCACCCTGGATGAATTGATGGCGGTCTTTGGCCCGTACGATGCCAACGTCAGTTTGATCGAGCGCGCGCTGGATGTATCCATCAACGCCCGCGATAAGCAGGTAGAGGTGCGCGGCGAAGCGGAGGCGCGCCGGGCTGCGGCTAAGACGCTGAAAACCCTGCAAAGGATGGTGGCGGAAGGGGAAACCGTCAACGATTGGGCTGTCAGCCAGGCCATAGAGATGACGGCCAGCGGCCAGACAGAAGAGGTCATGGCCGCCACGCGCGATGCCGTGGCCGTAACCTACCAGGGCAAGCCGGTAAAGTGCAAGACGCTGGGGCAAAAGCAGTATATCCAGGCCATCCGCGACAATACCGTCACCATCTGCATCGGCCCGGCCGGCACCGGCAAAACGTACCTGGCCATCGCCATGGCGGTCGCGGCGCTCAAGCGCAAGGAGGTCAGCCGCATCATCCTGACCCGCCCCGCTGTGGAGGCGGGAGAAAAGCTTGGCTTTCTGCCCGGCGATCTGCAAAGCAAGGTAGACCCCTACCTGCGCCCTTTATACGATGCGCTGTTTGATTTTTTGGGGCAGGAGCAGTTCAGCCGCAGCCTGGAAAAAGGCGTCATAGAGGTGGCGCCCATTGCTTATATGCGCGGGCGTACGCTCAACGACGCGTTCTTGGTGCTGGATGAAGGGCAGAACGCCACGCTGGAAACGCTGAAAATGGTGCTGACGCGCTTTGGCGAAGGCTCCAAGGTGGTGCTGACCGGTGATATTACGCAGATCGACCTATCCGGCGGGCAAATATCTGGCCTGAAAAAGTGCGCGGAGATGCTCTCCGGCATTGAGGGCATCGGCGTGGTGCGCCTTTCCAACCGCGACGTGGTGCGCCATAAGCTGGTCAAAGAGATCATCAAGGCGTTTGAAAAGTACGAGCGCCAGGCCGAGCAGCATGCGAAAAATAGAAAATAAATGGCAGCATTGTGCCGGCTCTTTTGGGAGCCGGCTTTTTTTCGCCGTTTGGTTAGCAGTGACTTTGCCATACGCTTCTGCTATAATTTAAGAAAAATAGGGAATGCCCCGGAATTTGTATAAATTTTTGAAAAATGGGCGTACAATGTAAAAACAAACCGCTTGCTTTTTGCAGCGGGTCTTAACTTAAGGAGGCGTCATTATGACATTGGGGGACAGGCTGGGCAGACGCCTGAGCCGCAAGGCCGTGCTGGCGATTCTTGTCCTTTGTGTGTTTGGAATCGTTGCCATTGCCATTACGCCTAAAAGCTATGATTTACAGGTCGGCAGCGTGCCGGAGGAAAACATTACCGCCCCGCGCGAGGTGGAGGATACCGCCGCTACCGATGCGTTGAAAAAACGTGCCCGCGAAGCCGTTTCGCCTGTATATTCCAAAGACGGCGCAGAGACCGTGACCATGCAGGAGAAGATCCAGGCCTATTACGAGGAGATCGACCAGGTGAGAAACCACGCCTTTGTGCAGCTGGATGCCGTCAGCTCTCAATGGGAGGCTGCCGGCCAGATCGGCCCGGCCCCTACCATCGAAACGGTGCTGACCGAGGCGTTTTATCAAGAGCTGAATCAGCTTATGCCAGAGCAGGTGGATAACGAAACCCTGCACCAGCTGCTGCTTGCCACCGACGCGCAATGGCAGGCCGCCAAAAACCAGGCAACGGAATCCTCCAATGCCGCGTTTGAAAACGGCGTGGGCGAGGATGCGGTGGCGCTTACGCGCGACGGCGTGCAAAAGCAGCTAGAGACGCTTGCTGTGCCAGACGTTTGCAAGCAGATGGCCATGAAGCCCATTACCAAATACCTAAACGCCAACCTATTGTATGATGAGGACGCCACCGAGGAGGCCCGTGATAAGGCGGAAAACGATGTAACGCCGGTGGTATACAAAAAAGGACAGGTCATCGTAAAATCGGGCGAGGAGGTCACGGAGGGCCAGTTTGCCGTGCTGCAAACCCTGGGCATGGTGGCGGGCGGCTTTAACGCGCCACTGTATATCGGCGCGCTGCTGGTGGTGGTGCTGCTGACTGCCATGGGCGTGCACCTGATCCGTGAACAGGATCCGGACATCGAAAGCAAAACCCTGCTGATGGGCGGCATCTGCATCGTATTCGTGCTGCTGGCCGCGCTGCTTGTCATCCGTACCAACCCCGGCTTTGTGCCGGTATGCTTTGTAGCGATGACGATGAGCATGGTGGTAAACGCCCATACCGGCATGGTGCTGGGCAATTTGACCAGCGCGCTTGTCGGCGTGATGGCGCTGGTAGGCGGCGCCACCTCGCAGGTGGCCTTTGCCGTGCTGCTCAGCGGTATGGCGGGCAGCACGGCCTGCGCCAAACTGGCGGACCGCTGCAAAAGCCGCGTGCGCATCCTGGGCTGCGGCCTGGTAGCAGGCGCAGCGGGCGGCGCGGTGTACATCTGCATGGGCCTTTTGATGGGCAACGCATTTTTGACGATTTTGCAGTCCGTGTTGGTATCGATGGCCGTGGCGCTGGTGGCTTCGATGGTATGCCTGGGCTCCACCCCCATTTGGGAGCAGGGCTTTAAGATTTTAACACCGATGAAGCTCATGGAGCTTTGCAACCCCACCAACCCCTTGCTGCACCGTCTTTCGATGGAGGCCCCCGGCACCTATCACCATTCCATCATGGTGGGCAATCTGGCAGAGGCGGCTGCCGAGGCGGTGGGGGCGGACCCGCTGCTGGCGCGCGCGGCGGCCTACTACCACGATGTCGGCAAGCTGAAGGCCCCCGCCTTTTATGCGGAAAACCAGCCGCAGGATATGCCCAACCCGCACGATAAGCTGACCCCGCTGGAAAGCGTGCAGATCATCCGCAACCATACCATAGACGGAGAGCGCATGATCCTGGAAGCCGGCATTGCGCCGGAAATCGCGCGCATCGCCCGCCAGCACCACGGCACGACGCTGATGTATTATTTTTACAATAAGGCCAGGGAAAACGACCCAAACACGGACCCCAGCCTATTCCGCCACAACGGCGGCAAGCCCACCACCCGCGAAGCCGCGCTGATCATGCTGGCGGACGCCACCGAGGCGGCCACCCGTGCCGGCGGCGCTGCCGGCGATTATAAGCGTACGATGGAAAAGATCATCCAGCAGCGCTACGACGACGGGCAGCTGGATCTGGTGGATTTCACCTTCCAAGACCTGAACACCATCGCCCGCGCATTTGAGTCCGTGCTGCGCGGCATGTACCATCAGCGCATCCAGTATCCGGACGTAAGGCTGAAACGCGCCCGCATGGAGGAGGAAAGCAGCCAATGAAGCAAGTACAGATCGACAATTTACAACGCATTGTTCCCTTTGATACCCAAATGAGGGGCAATATGACCCAGGCGGTGCAGTCGGTGTTTTATACGGTAAAGGGCGTCACAGCGCCGCTAGAGGTGCAGATATCGCTCATTGGCCCCCGCGCCATGCGCCGGCTGAACCGCGAAAGCCGAAACATCGATAGGGAAACAGACGTGCTCAGCTTTCCGTATTTGAATTGGGAGGGCGCCACCCCCGGCGATTTTACCACCTTGGCGGAGCCGCCCATGGTCAATATGGAAACCGGGCGCATCCTCATGGGGGATATTGTCATTTCCATGCACCGCGCAGCAGAGCAGGCGGAGGAATACGGCCACAGCCTGATGCGCGAGGTGTGCTTTTTGGCAGTGCATGGCGCGCTGCATCTTTTGGGGTACGATCATATGACCCCGGAGGAGGACGCGCGCATGCAGGAGATTGCACAAAAAATTTTAAGCACTTTGGGCATTTTTCGTGATTGATTCGTTGTATCTTTTCGCCGTTTATGCTAAGATAATGCCAATAGGAGTCTCTGTATGAGCCAATTCGTTTCAGGATTCGCGGCCGTGATCGGCCGGCCCAATGTGGGCAAATCCTCTTTGATCAACACAATGGTGGGGGAAAAAGTCGCCATTGTTTCCGATAAACCACAGACCACGCGCAACCGTATCATGGGCGTGGTCAACGGGGCAGGGTACCAGCTCGTTGTGCTGGATACGCCCGGCATCCAAAAACCGAAAAACAAGCTGGGGCGCTATATGGAAGGGGCGGTGCGCCATAGCTTAACGGACATTGAAGCAGCCTTGGTCGTTGTGGACGGCGCCAAAGGATTGGGCAGCCGCGACGAGGAGGCGCTGTTTCGGGCTACGCACTGCGGCGTGCCCGTCATCGCTGCGCTCAACAAGATAGACCTGGCGCAGCCAGAACAAATCCGCTCCCTGTCGGCCCGGCTTGCCGCCTATCCAGGCGTAAGCCATGTGTGCCCGGTATCGGCAAAGACCGGCGCGGGGCTGGCGGACCTTTTGCATACGCTGCGGGCGCTGCTGCCGCCCGGCCCGGCTTATTTTCCGACCGACGTTGCTTCGGATATGCCGGAATCGTTCCTTTGCTGCGAAATCATCCGTGAAAAGCTCTTGCACAATTTAAGAGACGAAGTGCCCCACGGCATTGGGGTAGAGCTGGAAAAATTCATGGAACGCGAGGACGGCGTGGTGGAGATCCACGCGCTGATCTATTGCGAACGGCAGAGCCATAAGGGCATTGTCATCGGCCGCCGGGGCGCGATGCTCAAGCGCATTGGCAGCCAAGCGCGCGGGGAACTGGAAGATTTTTTTGGGACAAAGGTGTTTTTACAGCTCTTTGTCAAGGTACGGGAGGATTGGCGAAATTCTCCCTCCGCGCTCAAGGAACTGGGCTACGAATAAGCCCATCTCCTGTTTTCTTCCCATTTTGCAGCCTTTTTGAATCAGAGTTTTTCGCCTGCTGTTTGCCAACTGTTGGCAGATCTGCAAGGCATTGCCATAGACGCGCCGCCCATTCCCGGGCAAGCTAACCAAAAACCTATTTGGCCGGGGAGGCGCATAGACATGAAGCAGACCGATCTTTCCCGCTGGCAGCAATTCTGCCGCACCGGGCGCGTTATGGATTATTTGCTGTATAAAAAATCCACAGAACCCATAGAGGAACCTACATGCAACAAACCGTATTTGCCGTAGTGGCGCAAGCTGTGAATTACCGCGATCATGACCGCATTTTAACGCTCGTTACCCGCGAGCGCGGCACGGTTACGGCCACGGCGCGGGGCTGCCGCAAGCCGCAGAGCAAGCTGATGAGCTGTGCCCAGCCCTTTGTCTATGGTGAATATGAGCTGGCGGAGGCAAAAGGCAGATGGTACGTGAAAAGCTGCCAAGTCCGCGAAATTTTTTATAACCTTCGGATGGATCCTATGATCCTGACGGCTGCGGGGCAGGCGGTGCGCGCCGCCCGTGAATTTGCCAATCCGGAGGAGGAGAACGCCAAGCTGTTTACGCTGCTGCTGCTGACGCTGGCCCGCCTGTGTGAGGCAAAGGCGGAGCCGGTCGCGGTTCTGGCGTTTTATTTGGCAAAGCTGTTGGCGTTTGCTGGCTTTTGCCCGGAAACGGAGGCATGCGTGTGCTGCGGGGCGGAGGAGGCCCTGGATTGGTTTGACGGCGAATCCGGTGGCGCTGTATGCCGCCATTGCGCCAAGCACCTGCCCACCGCAAAGCCGCTGAGCAGCGCTTGCCGGCGCATGCTGGGCCGTATGGCGCAGGCGCCGTCCGCAGGCTATCCGGCGCTGCTGACGCAGCTGCAGCCTGTGGCGGAGGAGGCGTATGCGCATCTATTGCGTTCGTATGCCGCCACAGCCGCCAAGCCCCTGCCGCATCTGCATACGCTGATGCCGTCTGCCTCCGCGCAGAAAGGCTCGCTCGTTTGACTTTGAAACGCAAAGAGGCGTTTTGGATTTATATTTTCTTTTTTAGAAAAGGGGGCAAAGGAGATGAAACAATACGTTTTCACCTTTGAACAAGGAAACGCGAACATGCGCCAGCTGTTGGGCGGCAAAGGCGCCAACCTGGCCGAAATGACCGGCCTGGGCCTGCCCGTTCCGCCGGGGTTCACGATTTCCACAGAAGCATGTAACAACTATTACGAAAACGACAAGACGCTGGATGAAGAGATCACAGCGCAGGCCATGGCGGCCCTGGAGGGCCTGGAGAAAAAGACGGGCAAGGGCTTTGGCGATGCGAAAAACCCGCTGCTGGTGTCGGTGCGTTCCGGCGCTGCGGTCTCCATGCCAGGCATGATGGATACCGTGCTCAACCTGGGCCTGACCGACGAAACGGCCCGCGGCATGGCGGAGGCCACGCAAAACCCACGGTTTGCCTACGATTCCTACCGCCGGTTCATCCAGATGTTTGCCAACGTGGTGATGGAGCTGGATATGACGCCGTTTGAGGCCGCCTTGGAGGCCGCCAAACAGGCGCAGGGCGTAAAGCTGGACCGCGACCTGAGCGCCGAAAGCCTGATGGAATTGGTCAAAACCTATCAGGGCCTGTATGAAAAGGCGACGGGCAAGCCCTTCCCGCAGGACCCGAAAGAGCAGCTGGTCCGCGCCATCGAGGCGGTGTTCCGTTCTTGGAATACGCCGCGCGCCAACTATTACCGCCAGCTCAACGATATCCCGTCCACCCTGGGCACGGCGGTCAACGTGCAGTCCATGGTCTTTGGCAATATGGGCGACGATTGCGGCACCGGCGTGGCCTTTACCCGCAGCCCCTCTACCGGGGAAAATAAATTTTACGGCGAATATCTGATGAATGCCCAGGGCGAGGATGTCGTGGCCGGCATCCGCACCCCGCAGCATATCGACCAGCTGAAAAACGATATGCCGGAAGCGTACGAAACGCTCATCGGCATCGCGCAAAAGCTGGAATCGCATTTCCATGATATGCAGGATATCGAATTTACCATCGAGCGCGGCAAGCTGTATATGCTGCAAACCAGAAACGGCAAGCGCACCATGCAGGCGGCGCTGCAAATCGCGGTGGATATGGTGGAGGAAGGCAAGATCGGCCGCGACGATGCGCTCTTGATGATCGACGCCAAGCAGATCAACACCATTTTGCATCCCACCTTTGATGAAAACGCGCTAAAGCAGGCGGCGCCTGTGGCGGTCGGCCTGCCCGCTTCGCCGGGCGCAGCCACCGGGCAGGTATATTTCTCTGCCGAGGAAGTGGAAAAGGCGGCCGCCGACGGCCAGGCCTGCATCCTTGTGCGCACAGAGACTTCGCCGGAGGATATCCAGGGCATGAACAAGGCCAAGGGCATCCTTACCGCCAGAGGCGGGATGACCAGCCACGCCGCCGTGGTATGCCGCGGCATGGGCCGCTGCTGTGTGGCGGGCTGCAACGATATTTTCGTTGATGAAGAGGAAGGCTTTTTCCGTACCGAGGAGGGCCGTATCTTCAAGCGCGGCGATTGGATCTCGCTGGACGGCAATACCGGCCGCGTGTACGGCGAGCAGCTGCCCACCGTGCCCGCCAAGATCAGCGGCAATTTTGAAACCATCATGCAATGGGCGGACGATTACCGTACCATGGGCGTCAGAACCAACGCCGATACCCCGCGCGACGCCCAGGCGGCCCGTGATTTCGGCGCCGAGGGCATTGGCCTGTGCCGTACCGAGCACATGTTCTTTGATGCAGAGCGCATCGCCTCCATGCGGCGCATGATTTTGGCGGACAACGAACGCCAGCGCAAAGCAGCGCTGGAAGAGCTGCTGCCCATGCAAAAGCAGGATTTCAAGGCGCTGTATAAGGTCATGGGCGGCCGCCCGGTCACCATCCGCCTGTTGGACCCGCCGCTGCATGAATTTATCCCCAAGGAAGAGGAAGAAATCCGCGCGCTGGCCGAATCCATGGGCGTATCGTTTGAAGAGCTCAACGACAAAGCCATCTCCCTGCACGAGACCAACCCCATGCTGGGGCACAGGGGCTGCCGCCTGGCGGTCACCTATCCGGAAATCGCGCGCATGCAGACCACCGCCATCATGGAAGCGGCCATTGAGGTTTGCGAGGAAGAGCGCGTGATGATCCAGCCGGAAATCATGATCCCGCTGGTGGGCGAGGTCAAGGAGCTGGCGTTTGTCAAAAAAATCGTCAAGGATACCGCAGAAGCAGTCATCAATCGTATGGTGCACCGCATCCCGTACCTCATCGGCACGATGATGGAAATTCCGCGTGCCTGCCTCACGGCGGATGAGATCGCCAAGGAGGCGGAGTTCTTCTCCTTCGGCACCAACGACCTTTCTCAGATGACCTTCGGCTTCTCCCGCGATGATGCGGGCAAGTTCCTGCCGGATTACTTTGAATTTAAGATCTTTGAGCAGGACCCGTTTGCCTCGGTGGATGTCAAGGGCGTCGGCAAGCTCATGCAGATGGCGGTGCAGATGGGCCGCGAACAGCGCCCCAGCATCAAGCTGGGCATCTGCGGCGAGCAGGGCGGCGATCCCAAGAGCGTCGAGTTCTGCCATAACATCGGGCTGACGTATGTTTCCTGTTCTCCGTTCCGCGTGCCCATCGCCAGGCTCGCGGCAGCGCAGGCAGCCATCCGCCAGAAACGGTTCTAAGCATACACTGCAAAAAGCACGCCATACAGGCGTGCTTTTTTGATTGACAGCATATCAAAGGGTTGCTATGGTAAAAGCAGAATTATGCCGAATGAAAACAATGCCAAACGGTAAGCGAGGGGGACGTATGAAACTAAAAGCTATATGGGTACTGGGATGTTTGGCGGCTTGCGCGCTGGCGCTGACGGGCTGCGCAAAGCCCGGCTTGGCCGGTACAAGCTGGCAAGCCTCCAGGGTGGAATTGGACACCGGCGGCACCGTAAACGGGGAGGATGCTTTTATCATCTCCGGAGAGATGTCCCTGGCGTTTTTGGATGACATGCGCTGTACGCGCACCGACTGGCGGGGAACGGTTGAGGGCGCCTATACCTTAGAGGGCGAAACGCTCACGCTGACGTTGGACGGCAATGTTACCGAATGCACCTACAACGGCAAGGAAATCGGCATCGGCCCGGATAAGATCGGCCTAACAACATATCTGACAAGGATAGATAAATAAATGCGAAAGAGCAGATCATGGGATGTGCTCTTTTTCATTGACAAAGCGCATACGATTCTTTATGATGAATATAAATAAATTATGCCGTAATTTTGACAAACACGGCAGAAAAAGTATGCATTTGTGTTTTATGCATTTTGGGAGGAAAATAGCAGAAAAACCGCTCAAAAGAGCGGATTTTCACTGAAAAAAGTGCTGTACGGAAATGCATATTTTTTGCTTCGGCAAATTAAAAAAGGGAGGAAACTTCAATGAAAAAGAAATTGGCCTTACTTCTGTCCTGCATGGTGCTGTGCGCGCTGGTGTTGGTTGGCTGTGGCGGCGGAAACGCCTATGCAGGCACAACCTGGGAGCTGACCCGTGCCGAGGCTTACGGCGTAACGTTGGAAGGGGATCTGCTGGAAAGCTCGGTAGGAAATGTTTCGATCAAATTTGTCGATGATACAAAGCTGAAAATGGAAGGGGCTATCAATACGGGAGAATCCCCCTACAAAGTAGAGGGAGACAAGATCGTTGTAACCGAAGGGGATCAAACCTTGGACTTTGTAGTCTCCGGGGATGAGATTTCTACGGAATACAGTGGTGTAAAAATGTACTTCACAAAGAAATAATAAAGCGCCCCCGCAAGGGGGCTTTTTTATTGACAAAAGGGCAGGGATTCTGTACAATGCCAAATGACACAATTTTGACAAATTAGGGGGATGCTTGCATTGAAGAAAAAAGGTTGTTTGCTGTTGGCTTGTTTGCTGGTCCTGGCGTTGGCTCTGGTAGGTTGCGGCGGAGATGAAAAATTGGCAGGAACCAAATGGAAGCTGGTAAAGTTTGAATCGCAGGGCGTGACAATGGAAGGCGATGCGCTGGCGTCCATGGGCGACTTGGGCATGGAGTTTGTCGATGATACCACCGTCAAAATGTCTTTGATGGGCATGTCCATAGAGGGAACCTATGCCGTGGAGGGCAATACGGTCACCATCGAGTATTTTGATCAGCCGATTGCTTTTCAGCGCAACGGAAACCAGCTGTCCGCCGAATATGACGGCGAAGCCATGGTATTGGAAAAAGAATAAAAAAAGGCCCGTGCTTACGGGCTCTTTTTTTATAGCGAAAATGCGTGTCAGCTTAAAAGATCATCGATGGATACGCCGAGCACTTCGGATAAAATTACCAGCTCAATATCCGTGACAAATCGTTCGCCGTTTTCGATCCGCCGGATAAAATGATTGTCTACATCATATCCCATAGCCTGGATCTTCGCGGCTAACTTGTATTGAGACATTTTCTTTGCCAAACGATATTGCTTTACCTTTTTGCCAGAGATATTGTTGCGGCCGTCTGGGGCTTTGATTTTGAACATGCTATCTCCTAAAATATTGAATGGTATTTACTATTGCCTTCAGTGTATGCTAAGATAAGGGCGAATATGTTATATACTATTCAACATCTGTAAAGGAGATTTATCTGTATGAAGCCGGATTGGAGAGAAGACCAAATGTGTGATATCGCATTTGATATGTTTTTGGAAGATTCTAAATACGATGAAACGGAAAATGCGATCTTTACACTGATGCATAAGGCCTTTTTGGAAGGGTTCAAGGCGGGGAAGATGGCGTCTGAATCGATAGAGCGCATGTCCATGTACTATAAAGGCAGGATCGACGCCAGAATTGCCAATGCTGGCTTGGCAGAGAAGGCAAAGGGCCAAAAAGACATGGATTAAGGCAGAAAAATACAACAAAAATAAAAAGCAGGACGATCCGTCCTGTTTTTTTATGAGAAAAAACGAAACATTATTTGGCCTTTAGCCCCAAAAGGTAATCTACGCTTACTCCATAAAGCTGCGCAAGCTGAATCAAGAGAGGGGCCGTCCATTCGATCTTGCCCGTCTCATATTGCGAATAGGTATTTTGCGCCATATGCAGCTTTTGTGCAAGCTGGGTTTGAGTTAGATGATTCTGCTCACGCAGAGCACGGATATTTTCGTAAATCATAGTATCACCAAGCACCAGTATGGTTCATTTTTTTCGGTTTGGATAGCTATTATCTTGAATATAGATAGAAAAAAATAGATGGTAAATACAGGAAAACTATTGATATTTCAGCACTTTTTCCAGGATCTGTCAAAAACGCCCTGTATTTTCATCCCCCAAAAAGCAAGGCGCACCAAGCATTAAAATTTTTTGAGTATACCTTGGCGCATAGCACCAAAAAACGCATGACGAAAGCTGCTGAAAACCGCTTTTTGTAAAAAGTCAAGAATTTTTTAATGCAATTTTTGAAGAAAAAAAGGGATTTTCCCTTTTATGGAGAAACTATTAAATACAACAGGATTTGGAGGTGGTACGCTTTGATTTCCATTCGGGAGCAAACCGAGGCGGATCAGGATAAGATCTTATCCCCCTTTGCCACAAGGGCCGCGCAGTCCAAAGGGCGCAGGCGGCCGGAAGCGCCGTGCCCCATCCGCACCTGCTTTGCCAGGGACCGGGACCGCATTCTGCACTCCAACTCCTTCCGCCGGCTAAAGCACAAAACACAGGTGTTCATTGCGCCCAGCGGAGACCATTTCCGCCAGCGCATGACGCATACGCTGGAGGTTGTGCAGATCGCGCGCACCATCGCGCGGGCGCTGCGCCTCAATGAGGACTTGACAGAGGCCGTCGCCTTGGGGCACGACCTGGGGCATACCCCGTTTGGGCATACCGGCGAACGGGTGCTCAACCGGCTGAGCAGCCTGGGCTTTGCGCACAATCAGCAGAGCCTGCGGGTGGTGGAGTTTTTAGAGCGCGACGGCAAGGGGCTGAATTTGACCTGGGAGGTCAAGGACGGCATTGTCAACCACCGCAGCGCCTGCACGCCCCAAACGCCGGAAGGCGCCATCGTGCGGCTGGCAGACAAGATCGCGTATGTCAACCACGATGTGCAGGACGCCATTTGGGCGGGGGACCTGACGATGGAAAGCCTGCCGAAGCACTGTGTAGAGGCGCTGGGGCGCACCAACAGCGAGCGCATCAACGCGCTGGTGGTGGATGTGATCCGCCATTCGCATGACGGCGTGGTGCAGCAGTCCGCCCATATGGCAAAGATCATGGGTGATCTGCGCGCGTTCCTCTTTGCCAATGTATACGAGGGCCCGCACCAGACGGAGCAGACCCGGCGTGCCGAGCGCATGATTGAGGGCCTTTACACCTATTATATCGGCCAGGCGGGCAGTTTGCCGGCCGAATATGAGCACATCGCAGAGACGCAGTCCCGCGAGCGGGCCGTGATGGATTATATCGCCGGCATGTCGGATAACTTTGCCGTGCGTCAGTTTTTGAGCATTTATGTGCCGGGCGAGGTGGAGCCGTATGTTGGATAACGCCGCGCCGGCAGGAAAGGAGGGCGTATGGCCGGGCATTTTACCGATGAGTTTTTAGACGAAGTGCGGGCGCGCAATGATTTGGTGCAGATTGTTTCGCAGTATGTGCCGCTGCAGCAGAAAAGCCGGCGCTACTGGGGCTGCTGCCCGTTCCACAGCGAAAAGACGCCCTCGTTTTCCGTAGACCCGGACAAGCAGTTTTACTATTGCTTTGGCTGCCATGAGGGCGGCAATGTCATCCACTTTATCATGAACATGGAAAAGATGACATTTCCCGAAGCCGTGCAGTTTTTGGCGGAAAAGGCCGGCCTGCCCCTGCCGCAGACCGGGCAGGACAGCCGGGCCTACCAGGAGAAAAAGCGCAGAAAGCAGCGCTTGTATGAGGCGCTGCGCCAGGCGGCGCTGTTTTACCACCGCCAGCTTTCCACAGACGGCGCGGCGCACGCCAGGGCTTATTTGGAAAAGCGCGGGCTGACGCAAAAGGAGGTCAAGCATTTTGGCCTGGGGTACGCGCCCAAGGAATGGCAGGGCTTGACCGACCATCTAACAGCCCAGGGCTTTACGCTCAAAGAGCTAAGCGACGCGGGGCTGGCTGTGGTCAAGGGCGAAAAGAAATACGATTTTTTCCGGGACAAGCTCATCTTTCCCATCATCGACCAGCAGTCGCGTGTGCTGGGCTTTGGCGGCCGTCTGCTGTCCGGGGATGGCCCCAAATACATCAACACCGCCGAAACGCTGGTGTATAACAAGCGGGAAATGCTCTACGGCCTGAATTTTTATCGGCAGTTCGGCAAGGAACGCGAGCTGTTTATGACCGAGGGCTATATGGACTGTATCTCCGTTTCCTCGTTCGGCTTTCCCAACGTGGTGGCCTCGTTGGGCACGGCGCTGACCACCGGGCAGGTGCGCCTATTGCGCCGCTTTGCCGATACCGTCTATTTTGCCTACGACGGCGATGCCGCCGGGCAGAACGCCACCCTGCGCGGGCTGGATATTGCCGAAAAGGAGGGCGTGGCGGTGCGCGTGCTGGTGCTGCCGGACGGGCAGGACCCGGATGAATTTTTGCGCAGCCGGGGCGCGTCTGCGTTCCGTGCGCTCAAGGAAAGCGCGCTGACGCTGACGGAATGCAAGATACAGGCGCTTACAAAAGCCTTCGATATGCAGACGGAAAACGGGCGCACGGCCTTTGCGCAAAAGGCGGCGGCGCTGCTAAGGCCGCTGTCGCCGGTGGAGCGGGAGCGGTACGAGCGGTACATTGCCAAGGCATCCGGCTTTGCGGTGGAGACCATCCAGCAGCAAGCGCAGAGCGCTAAGGCCCCCAAAGCCGCAGCCCCGCCAAAGCGCCGGGAAGCGCCGGCGGAAAAGGAGCAGGGCGTGGCAGTCCAGGAGCGCGTGCTGTGCGCGCTGGCGGAGGACGCGAAAACCGCCGTACAGCTTCTGCCGCTTTTGCGGCGAGAGGATTTTACCGACCCGCTTTTGCAAACGCTATACATAAAATCGCTGGAGCTGTGCGCCAAGCAGGAGCTTTCGCCGGCCGCGCTTTTGGCGTCGGTACAGACGCCGGAGGACGCCAAGCGCGCCGCGCAGTGGTTCGTGCATACGCACGTAGAGCCGCCGGATGTGATGCTGGATTATCTTTGCACCTTAAGGGTGCAGACCCTGCTGCGGGAAAACGAGCAGCTCTCTAAGCAGCCGGGCGACGATATCCGGCGGGCCGCGCAAACCATTTCACAAAACACACACCTGATCGCAGCGCTGAAGCAGAAAAACAGCGATGCGGCGTCCAAGATAGAATACCTTCGTAGGGGGAAACAGTAATGGCAGAAACCAAAGCAAAGCAATCCAAGGACCGTGTAGACGAAATCATCGCCACCGGTAAGCATAAGGGCGTT
Organism: uncultured Eubacteriales bacterium; assembly: GCA_959600905.1. Taxonomy (GTDB): domain Bacteria; phylum Bacillota; class Clostridia; order Christensenellales; family QAND01; genus UMGS1975. Next base: position 23,863 of record CAUGNO010000006.1, read on the forward strand.
TTGACCCATGATGAGCTCAACCAAACGCTGACGGATGAGGAGATGGAGCCAAGCCAGCTGGAAAACATCCTAAACGAGCTGGAAAAGCGCACCATCAAGGTCGTAAAGACTTTGCCGGACGATCTGGAGCCGGATGCCAAGGAGCTGGCGGAGGAAGAGGTCATCACAGAGCAGGAGCTGGCCTCGGACTATATCCCGGATACCGTCAACATCGACGACCCGGTGAAAATGTACCTAAAGGAGATCGGCCGCGTGCCGCTGCTGTCCGCCACGGAAGAAATCGAGATCGCCAAGCGCATGGGCGAGGGCGACGAGCGCGCCAAGCAGCAGCTGACAGAGGCCAACCTGCGTTTGGTGGTCTCCATTGCCAAGCGGTATGTGGGCCGCGGCATGCTGTTTTTGGACCTGATCCAGGAGGGCAACCTGGGGCTGATCAAGGCGGTGGAAAAATTCGATTACCAAAAGGGCTATAAGTTCTCCACGTATGCCACCTGGTGGATCCGCCAGGCCATCACCCGCGCCATCGCGGACCAGGCCAGAACCATCCGCATCCCGGTGCATATGGTGGAAACCATCAACAAGCTGATCCGCGTGACGCGCCAGCTTTTGCAGGAATACGGGCGCGACCCGCAGCCAGATGAGATCGCCAAGGAAATGGGCATCTCGGAGGAAAAGGTGCGGGAGATCATCAAGATTGCCCAGGAGCCGGTTTCGCTGGAAACCCCCATCGGGGAAGAGGAGGACAGCCACCTCGGCGACTTTATCCCGGACGACGAAGCCCCCGCGCCGGAGGAAAGCGCAGCCATCACCATCTTGAAAGAACAGCTGACCGAGGTGCTGGATACCCTGACCCCGCGTGAGGAAAAGGTGCTGCGCCTGCGCTTTGGCCTGGATGACGGCAGGGCCCGTACCTTGGAGGAGGTAGGCCGGGAATTCAACGTGACGCGTGAGCGCATCCGCCAGATCGAGGCCAAGGCGCTCCGCAAGCTGCGCCATCCCTCCCGCAGCAAAAAGCTGCGCGACTTTTTGGACTAAAGTACGCCATGAAAAAACGCCAAGCAAACGCTTGGCGTTTTTCTATACCGCTAGGGCTGGCAGCGCTGGCATGGCTCATAGCCTTGGCCAATGAGCGTTTCACGGCTGCCGGTAAAGGTCTGCTTGTTTTTTTCGCTCATATCCTGGACGCTTTGGCAGCCCGGCTTGTGAAATTTTTTCGTGCTGGTGTTGAGAATATATACAGGGCCCACCTCGCTTGTCTGCTGCGGGGTGGGGGTTGCCGCTGCCTCGGTGCTGCTGCCGTCGGCATAGTCGATGGCCACGCCGGGCTGCACATTATAGCAGAATACACAAAAGCGCACGCCTGCGCCATTGTCCTCGGTGGAAAGCGCTTCCATCAAAACGCCGCGCGCCACCAGCTCTTCCCCGATAAATACAGGCGTGACGCGGTAGAGCACCGGGCGCCCTGTTTCCTCCACATAATCGGCGACCTGGTTTTCAAACGGCAGCATGCCTTCGGTATTCAGGTAGCGTGTGCCGGTGATCAGGTTTTGCGTGTTGGCGTTTTCCGCTGTCAGCTGGTAGCCGATCAGGTGGCAGCGGTTGTATAGATACTGCCCGTCCACAAAGCTGTACCGCACCGTTTGCCAGCCGCTGGGGCGCACCATGCCGATGCTGCCGCGCTCCTCTGTGGGCATGGTGCGGGGGCTAACCAGCGCCATCGCTGCGCCGCAGCGCCCCAAATCATCCAGCTCGGGATACGATTCCTCCTGGATAGGGGCCATATCCTCTTCGGTGAAAAAGGGCTGGTTGCCGTTGACAACGGCATACGGCTCGCCGGCATACGCGGGCACGGCGGCATATTCAAAATGCTCTGCCTGCGGGGCGGCTGTGATAGCCGTATTGGATACAGGCGGAGCCTGCGCAGGGCTACATGATGCGCCAAACAGCGTACAAAGCAAAACCAGCAGCGAGAGCAGAGAGCATCGGATCGTTCGTTTCATGGATAGCACCTCCGGCGCCAGGAAAATCAGAATCTTTTTTTAGTATAGCATACCGCGGCCCGCCATGCGCTTTTTTGCAGGCAGGCCTTGCGCCGGGAAAAGCACGGTGCTATAATAAAGCCACATTTGAATCAAATGTCTTCAGGGCGGGGTGAAATTCCCCACCGGCGGTATAGCCCGCGAGCCTTTTTGGCTGACCCGTTGCAATTCCGGGGCCGACAGTACAGTCTGGATGAAAGAAGATATGCGCAAAGAGTCTCGCCCTTTTTTTACGTGCACGAAAGGCGGGATTTTTTAATTTCTCCATATCTTCGGTTAGGAGAAACATGAACACGATTACAGCCAAACACACCCCTTTGACGCAGACCCGCACCCTTGTCAGCATGGCGATGCTGACAACCATTGCCTACCTTTTGGCCTTTTTGGAGTTTCCTGTGCCGCTGACGCCTTCGTTTGCGATGATGGATCTTTCCGATCTGCCGGCCTTGATAGGGGCCATGTCCCTCGGGCCGGGGGCCGGCGTTGCCATCGAGCTGGTGAAAAATGCCTTGCAGCTTTTGGGTACCGCCACCGGCGGCGTGGGCGAGCTGGCCAATTTTCTCATCGGCGCGTCGTTTGTCTTTACGGCGGGCACGATGTACCATAAAGCGCGCTGGAAGGGCTGGCAGGCCTGCGCGCTGGGCGCTGTGGTGATGGCGGCCGCGGCGGCACTGGCCAACTATTTTATCCTGTTTCCCATGTTCAATGCGTTTATGCCGATGGATCAGATCATCGCGATGTTTGGAGAGCTTATCCCCTTTATCCATACAAAATTGGATATCATTCTATTCAACACCATTCCCTTTAATCTGATCAAGGGCTTGGCCATTGCGCTGGTGACGCTGCCTGTATATGGCAAGCTGGCGCATGTGATGAAAACAAACCAGTAGGAGGATAGACAAAGCGATGGACTATCTGGCTTTTTTGCAAAAAGAGATCCATGCCGCCGCCTTTGCCACGCTGGCAGAGGACGGGCGGCCGGAAGTGCGCATCATCGACATTATGCTCTATGACGGCCATAGCCTGTATTTTTTGACGGCCAAGGGCAAAGCGTTTTACCGGCAGCTTACCCAGCAAAAATTCGTTGCCATTACCGGGGAAAAGGGCCGGCGGGCGGTATCGCTGCGGGGCCATGTCCGCGTGGCGGACCCAGCCCTGCTGGATGTCATGTTTGAGCAAAACCCTTACATGAACGACATCTATCCCGGCGATACGCGGCGCGCGCTGGAGGCGTTTGAAATTTACCGGGCGCAGGGCGAGTATTTTGATTTGACGCAGTCGCCGATCTTTCGAGATACCATAACCATCGGCGGGCCGGCAGAACAGGGGCGCAGCTATCGCATTACAGAGGCCTGTACGGCTTGCGGGCGCTGTATGCCCGTCTGCCCGCAGCGCTGTATCCAGCCGGGCCGCCCATACCGCATCGTGCCGGAGCACTGCCTGCACTGCGGGGCGTGCACGGCGGCTTGCCCGGCCGGGGCAGTGGCGTTTTAAGGGCGGTTGCCCGCCTGTTGCCGGGTATGGTAAAATAAAAACAACCGAGGGCTTTGTCCCTTGGAAGGACGCTGAAAAGGGGGGCGGCAAAGGTCTGCTCCCTTTTTCTTGGCAACAGAACAGGGAGGGCCGCCCATGAAACCGTTGACAAGGCGCTTGCAGACCGCGTTGGATCTGCTGCCCGTTTGCCACATAGCGGCGGATATTGGCTGCGACCACGGCATCGCGGCCGAGGCGCTGCTTTGCCAGCGCAAATGCCAAAGGGTGCTGGCCTGCGACATCAGCGCCCCTTCGCTGGCAAAGGCCAAGGCACGGCTGACGCAGGCCGGCTTGGCAGCGCATGCCGATTTTTTCTGCTGCGATGGGCTGGCAAAGGCCGGCGAAGCAGACGGTGCGTTGCTCTTGGGCATGGGCGGGCGCACCATCGTGGAGATTTTGCAAAAGGGCCGTTCGCTTTTGCCGCAGATGCGCGGCTTGGTGGCAGGCCCTGCCGGCCATGCCGAGGCGCTGTACCGGACGCTGCCCGCGCTAGGGCTGCGCGCAGCGGATGAGCGCATCGTCTGGGAAAACGGGCGTTTTTTCCCGCTGGTGCTGCTTGTGCCGGGCGTTCAAGCTCCGCTGTCGGGGGCGGAGGCGGAGCTGGGGCCTGTCAACTGCCAAAGGCGGGACGAGGTAACGCTGCGCTATGCCGCATGGCTGTGCCGGGTGCTGGAAAAAACGCTTCGGGTGCCGGGGGCTTCCCGCACCGCCGCCCACCAGGAGGAGGCAGCCAAACGCCTGGCCTGTCTACACGCTTTTTTGGAGGAAGAGAGATGAAACAATCCATCGCACTGACGGAACTGATGCGCTGTTTGGATGAATTTGCCCCCTTTGCCCTGGCCAGCGGCTGGGACAACAGCGGGCTGCAAATCGGGGATTTTTCCGTGCCCATCACCGGCATTTTGTTGTGTGTGGACTGCACGGAGGCCGTGGTACAGGAGGCAGTGGAAAAGCGCTGTGAATTGATCCTGTCGCACCATCCGCTGCTGTTTCGTCCATTCAAGCAGATCGTGGAGCAGTTTGGCAGCCAGCGCGTCGTGCGCCAGCTGATCCGCCATAACATTGCGCTGATCAGCACGCATACGAATTTGGATTATGCAGAAAAGGGCCTCTGCTTTGCCATGGCCAAAACGCTGGGCCTGGCGGAGATACAGCCCGTCATCGGCCCGGGCGAGGAGGACGCCGGCTACGGCAGGTGGGGCTGTATAGAAACCATGCCGCTGCGGGCCCTGGCGCATAGGGCCAAGGAAGCCTTTTCCGCTACCACGGTAAAGTACGCCGGCGCGCCGGATGCGCCGGTGCGCACCGTGCTGACCGCCTCCGGCAGCGGGCTCAAGGCAGTGCTGCATCATGCTTTGCAGCTGGGGGTGGATGCGGTGGTTACGTCGGATGTGGCGTACAACGATGCGCTGGACGCCGTGGCGGCCGGCCTGTGCGTGGTGGATGCCGGCCACTTTGATACCGAAAAGGCCTGCTGCGAGGTGTGGAGGCAAACTTTACAAACAAAGTTTGATGCGCTACAATATAGTGTACGGTTATACACTGCACAAAATAGCGTAGATGTGTTCAAACAAGTGTGACAAGGGCCTTACGGCTCTTGTTTTTTCGCCGTAGATAACTTTATGTGAGAGAATTTTGAAGAAAGCAGAGGTGACCTTCATGATCCAATTGGAGCCGCTTTGGAAATACCAAAAGGCAGACCTGGCGCTGTTTCGCTTTGAACGGGGATTGAAAAAATCCGAAACGCGGAACAAGCTATTGCAGGTTCGAAACAGAATCATGGAGCAGCAGAACAGCATCAAACGCCTGGAGCAGCAGCTGAAAAAGAGCCAGACAGAATGCCGGCGCATTGCAGAGGCGCTGAACACGGCCAAGCAAAAGGCGGAGCAGGTAAACAGCCAGCTCTCTTCCGGCGCATACACCGAGATCAAACAGGTGCGCCAGGCCATCCGCCAGATGGACGAGGCCACAAAGGCCCTAAACGCAGATAAAAAGCTCTTGCAGGATATGGCGCAGATTGCCGGCCGCACGGAAAAGATGGTCAAAGATGCGCGTGCCAAGATGCTGGAGGACAAGGCGGAGTTTGACAAGCTCAAGGTTGTCCACGATGCGGAGCTGGCAAAGGCCACGCCGGAATTGGAGCGCCTGAATGAGGAGGTAAAGGCCATGGAGCCGGATCTGGACAAGGCGCTTTTGGCCAAATATAAACAGATCAAGAAAAACAGGGTAAACCCCATAGCCCTGGTGCAAAACAACCAATGCCAGGGATGCAATATGTCGCTGCCCAGCTTGACGCTGAGCAAGCTCAAAGAGCAAAAGGAACTGGTAGAGTGTGAAAACTGCGGGCGCATCCTGTATGTCCGCGAGGGAAAGGACGAGGAATAAACAAATAAAAATTTGCGAGTAAGCCAGATGGCCGCGGGCGTTTTTTGCGTCCGAGGAAAGTCCGAGCTCCACAGGGCAGGGTGCTGGGTAACTCCCAGTGAAGGCGACTTCAAGGAAAGTGCAACAGAGAGATACCGCGACCCCGCGTTGCGCGGGACGTAAGGGTGGAAAGGCGAGGTAAGAGCTCACCAGCGGCTTGGCGACTTGTCCGCTATGTAAACCCCACCTGGTGCAAGGAAATAGGGAGCAGCATGTGGCGGCCCGTCACGCTCCCGGGAAAACCGCTTGAGCGCGCTGGCAACCGCGCGCCTAGATAGATGGCCATCCAATACAGAACTCGGCTTATAGACTTGCTCGCATTTGCTTTTTACGGCCCGCCGCGCAAAAAACGGCGCTGCGGGCCGTACTTATGAAGGAAAACCGCCGTAACAAAAGGAATTTTGTTGCGTTCTGGCGGAAAATGGCATATAATCAAATGCTGAAATCCAATGAAAAATACAGGCGCGGGCCCCGTGCCTTTTAGGAGGAGAACCGTTCATGGCATCGACCGTCAAAAAGTTAGAAAAATCCACCGTAGAGCTCCGTCTTACCGTCCCGGCAGACCAATTCAACGCCGCGATGAATACCGCGTACCAAAAACAGCGCCGGTATTTCAATGTGCAGGGCTTCCGCAAAGGCAAAGCGCCGCGCAGGGTCATCGAGAATTTCTACGGCCCGGACGTTTTTGTTGAAGGTGCAGTCGATGAGGTAGCGCCGAAATTTTTGGAAGAGGCGCTCAAAGAACACGACCTGGAATTGGTAGGCCGCCCGGCTGTTTCCCTGGAAGAGGCGTACAAGCCCGGCCAGGATGTGCCGCTGGTGTTCATCGTAGCCGTGTACCCGGAAGTGGAGCTGGGTGAATACAAAGGCCTGGAACTGGAAAAAATCGATGATACCGTCACCGACGAGCAGGTGCAGGCCGAGGTGGAGCGCGCCCGCGATATGCGCGTGCGCTATATCGAGGTAGACCGCCCCGTGCAGATGGGCGACCGCATCGTGTTTGACTATAAGGGCAAGGCGGATGGCAAATACTTTGAAGGCGGCGAGGCCCAGGGCGCCACGCTAGATATCGGTTCTGGCCAGTTTATCCCTGGTTTTGAGGATGGCATGGTAGGCGTGGAAAAGGAAAAGGCCGCGGAGATCCCGGTAAAATTCCCCGAGCAATATCACGCCGAAGAGCTGGCTGGCAAGGATGCGATCTTCGAGGTGCTGGTGCACGAGGTCCGCGAAAAAGAGCTGCCGGATATCGATGATGATTTGGCCAAGGATGCCAGCGAATTTGACACGCTGGACGAATGGAAGCAAGATATTAAGGCGAAACTGACAGAGGCGGCCAAGCAGCAGGCCAAGATCGGCCTACAAAACCAGGCTCTCCAGGCTGCGGCGGACAACGCCAAGCTGGAAGTGCCGGATGCGATGGTGGAAAGCCAGATGGACAACATCCTGCGCGATTTTGCCCAGCGCTTGATGTATCAGGGCCTGAACCTGGAAGAATACTGCAAGTATACTGGCATGACGCAGGAACAGCTCCGCGAATCCACCCGCAACGATGCGCTGCGCCGCTGCACCAACCAGGTCGTGCTGGACGCCATCACCAAGGCCGAAGGCTTTACCGCCTCGGACGAGGAAGTGGAGGCCAAGATCGAGCAGTACGCCAAGCAATATAACCAGGATGTAGACACCTTCAAAAAGAACCTGACGGATACCGACCGTACCTATATGGCGGAAGATGTGGCGATTGAAAAAACCCTGGATTTCTTGGTGGACAATGCCAAGATCGTAGAGAAAAAAGAGGCCAAGAAGGCCAAAAAACCCGCAGCCAAAAAGGCCGAGGGAGAGGAAAAGCCCAAAAAGACCACGGCGAAGAAAACCACCGCGAAAAAGCCGGCCGCCAAAAAGGCGGAGGATGCGGAGAAGAAACCCGCCGCAAAGAAACCCGCAGCCAAAAAAGCAGAGGGAGAGAAAAAGCCCGCTGCCAAAAAGACCACGGCCAAAAAGCCGGCCGCGAAAAAAACCGTAAAGAAAACGGAGGATGCGGAATAATCTTTAGGGCAAAGGAGGAAACCGTATGAGTTATGTCCCCATTGTCATTGAACAGACCAACCGCGGCGAACGCAGCTATGATATTTATTCCCGCCTCTTAAAGGATAGGATCGTCTTTTTGGATGGCGAGGTCAACGACCACAGCGCCAGCATCATCATTGCAGAGCTGCTGTTTTTGGAGGCAGAGGATCCGGATAAGGACATTATGCTGTATATCAACAGCCCGGGCGGCTCGGTTTCGGCCGGGTTTGCCATCTTTGATACCATGCAGTATATCCGCTGCGATGTTTCTACCATTTGCGTGGGCATGGCAGCGTCGATGGGCGCGTTTTTGCTGGCGGCAGGCGCCATCGGCAAGCGCCGTGCCCTGCCCAATGCCGAAATTATGATCCACCAGCCCTCTGGCGGCGCCCAGGGGCAGGCGACGGATATCGCCATTGTGGCGGACCGCATCGTAAAGACCAAGGCAAAGCTAAACCGCATTTTGGCAGAGCGCACCGGCCAGCCGTTGGAAAAGGTAGCGGCGGATGCCGAGCGCGATTACTATATGGATGCCGAAGAGGCCAAGGCCTATGGCCTGGTGGACGAGATCATCGTCTCCAAGGCAAAGGGAAAGGAGGCGTAAGATGGCAAACGACGAACGCATCAACCGCCCTGTCTGTTCTTTTTGCGGGAAACCGCAAGAACAGGTGCGCCGCCTGGTGGCAGGCCCTGGCGTATTCATCTGCGACGAGTGCATAGAGCTGTGCAGGGAGATCATCGAAGAGGATTATTCCGACGCTACCAACGTAGAGCTGGAAGAGCTGCCAAAGCCGCACGAAATGATGCGCATCCTCAACGAATATGTCATCGGACAGGACGAGGCCAAAAAGAATTTGGCTGTGGCGGTATACAACCACTATAAGCGCATCACTGCGCCGCAGAAGGACAACGACGATGTGGAGCTGCAAAAGAGCAACATCGTTATGCTGGGGCCCACGGGCTGCGGCAAAACCATGTTGGCCCAAACGCTGGCCCGCATTTTGAACGTGCCGTTTGCCATTGCGGATGCCACCAGCCTCACGGAAGCCGGCTATGTGGGCGAGGATGTGGAAAATATCCTCTTAAAGCTCATTCAGGCCGCGGATTACGATGTGGAGCGCGCGGAAAAGGGCATCATCTATATCGATGAGATCGACAAGATTGCCCGCAAGAGCGAAAACCCCAGCATCACCCGCGACGTATCCGGCGAGGGCGTACAGCAGGCGCTGCTCAAGATTTTGGAGGGCACAGTGGCCTCTGTGCCGCCGCAGGGCGGGCGTAAGCACCCGCAGCAGGAGTTTATCCAGATCGATACGACGAATGTGCTGTTCATCGTAGGCGGCGCGTTTGACGGCATCGATAAGATCATCGAAGAGCGCACCGGCAAAAAGACCATGGGCTTCGGGGCGGATATCCAGAGCAAAACGGAAAAGGAAATCGGCAATACGCTGATGCAGATTTTGCCGGAGGACCTTTTGAAATACGGCTTGATTCCGGAATTTGTCGGCCGCCTGCCGGTGGTAGTGACCCTGCATTCGCTGGATAAAAACGCGCTGGTCAGCATTCTGACAGAGCCGAAAAACGCGCTGGTCAAGCAGTACCAAAAGCTGCTGGCCATGGATGGTGTAGAGCTTAAGTTTACGCCGGATGCGCTGGAGGCGATTGCGGATAAGGCCATCGAGCGCAAAACCGGCGCCCGCGGCCTGCGCGCCATTTTGGAAGAGACCATGCTGGATGTGATGTATGAGATCCCGTCCCGTGAGGATGTGGGCCTGTGCACCATCACCAAGGAATGCGTTACGGAAAACAAACCGCCGCTGCTGACGCCTGCGCTGCCCAAAGAGGAACAAAAGGCGCTGGGCACGGCCAACTAAACGACACAAAATAGTAAGAGAGCGAGAAATTTCTTCCTCGCTCTTTTTTTTTCTGCGCAATTCGGCAAAAGGCGACAAAGTTTGTGCCCATCCTATGGTTTGCTAAGGCAAGAGAAGGAGCTTTTCTTAAAATCGGCGGGGAAGGGGACACACATGCCGACTATATACGGATACATTCGAGTTTCTACCCGGGCGCAAAAGGATGAAAGACAGTGGCTTTCGCTGCGGCAGGCCGGGGTGGAGAAACAGCATATCTTTGTGGACAAGGCCACGGGCAAGCACTTCAACAGGCCGGCCTACCGGAGGATGCTATGCCGGCTGCGGCCTGGCGATCTGCTTGTGGTGCAGAGCATAGACAGGCTGGGGCGCAATTATGAGGAGATGCTGCGCCAATGGAGGCTGCTGGTGGAGGAAAAGCAGGTGGATGTGCAGGTGCTGGATATGCCCTTGTTGGATACCCGGCGGCGCAAAAACGCGACCACGGCCCTGATGGCGGATATGCTGCTGCGATTGCTCAGCTATATGGCACAGGCAGAGCGGGAGGCCATCTGCAGCCGGCAGGCCCAAGGCATTGCCGCTGCCAAGGCCAGGGGCGTGCGCTTTGGCCGGCCGCGCCTGCCTGTGCCGGAAGGGTTTGAAGGGCTCAAAGCGCAGTGGGAGCAAGGGAAGATCTCTTCCCGCCAAGCGGCGCAGCAGCTGCATATTTCGCATCAAACCTTTTTGCGCTGGGCCAAGGAGAAATGAGCGCTGCTCCATATGGCACGCTTTTTGTGACATGCGCATAGATGCGCAATCCATACGCCAGACGCATGCTTTTTCCTGCCTTGCGGCCTGGCCCAAAACCTATGAAATTTGGAACATTCTGGAAAATGCGGCAGGAGCATGACGAAAATGAAAAAAATTTTCAGTTTCCAACTATTAGCACTCGCTATGGGGTAGTGCTAACAAAAAAACTGTGTTATACTACAACCGAGATTAAATTAAAGGAGCATGATGATGGAAACAAACACATACCCGCTGCTGCCTTTGCGGGGCATCAATGCGTTTCCAAACCTTACGCTGCATTTCGATGTAGGGCGGGAAAAGTCCGTGCAGGCGTTGCGGGCTGCCCTGGAAAAAGAACAGAATCTGTTTTTGACCAGCCAAAAGGATATGGAAGTCTCCAACCCCGAAGAGGCAGATCTATACAGCATAGGAACCATGTGCAAGGTGCAGCAAGTGCTGGCCTTGCCGGGCGATCATATTAGAGTTTTGGTGGAAGGGCTATACCGTGCAAAGATCGTGCGCGTGTTGGAAACCGAGCCGTATATGCTCATTGAGGCCGAGCAGATCGAGCCGCAGCCCGAGCCGGATGCGCCTACCTTGGAACAGGAAGCTACCATGCGTGTGCTGCTGGATCTTGTAGAGCAATACGCTTCGCTGTCCGGCAAGCTGTCAAGCGAGGCGCTGACCCAGCTGGCAGAGATCAAACAGCCGGGACGCTTTACCGATAAGATCGCGCTGGAAACGCTGCTTCATACCGACCAGCGCCAGGCCATTTTGGAAACGGTGGAGGTAGGCGCCCGCATGGAATTGATGATGGGCATGCTAAAGCGCGAAATAGACCTGCTGACCATGGAAAAGAAAATTCAGCAGCGCGTGCGGGTGGCGGTGGATAAATCACAAAAGGAATATTACCTGCGCGAGCAGATGAAGGCCATCCAGACCGAGCTGGGCGATGAGGACTCCGCCAAGGAAATAGACGCGCTGCGCGCCAAGGCAGATAAGGTGCAGCTAAGCGAACAGGCGAGGGAAAAGGTGCATAAGGAAATAGACCGCCTGGCGCGCTTGTCGCAAAATTCGCCGGAGGCCGCCGTCTCTCAAACGTATATTGAGACCATCCTAGAACTGCCGTGGGGCGTTCGTACCGAGGATAATTTTGATTTGGACAATGCCCAGCGCACGCTGGATGATGAGCATTTCGGCCTGGATAAGGTGAAAGAGCGCATCATGGAGTACCTGGCCGTTTGCCAAAAGAAAAAGGACATCAAAGGGCCTATCCTCTGCTTTGTCGGCCCGCCGGGTACGGGAAAAACCAGCATTTCGCGCTCCATTGCACATGCCATGGGCCGTAAATTCTGCCGGATGAGCCTGGGCGGCGTACGGGATGAGGCGGAGATCCGCGGACACCGCCGCACCTATATCGGCGCCATCCCGGGCGCGATTTTGAACCATATCAAGCAGGCGGGTACGCAAAACCCCGTCTTCCTGCTGGATGAGATCGATAAGATGTCCAGCGATTTTAGGGGTGACCCTGCCAGCGCCATGCTGGAGGTGCTGGATCCCGAACAGAACAAGACCTTCCGCGACCATTATCTGGAGCTGGATTTTGATCTATCGCATGTGTTGTTTATCACAACGGCCAACAGCACCGATACCATTCCGCGCCCTTTGCTGGATCGCATGGAGGTCATCGAGGTTTCTTCCTACCTGGAGCAGGAAAAGCTGCAGATTGCAAAGCGTTATCTCGTGCCAAAGCAGGCGAAGGAAAATGGCATCGCATCGGAAGAGATCGAGTTTACCGACGATGCGCTGCTCTCTATCATCCGCCATTACACCGCAGAGGCGGGTGTGCGCGGCCTGGAACGCCAGATTGCCACAGCCTGCCGAAAGGCTGTCAAACGCCTGGTAGGCGGCGAGAAAGCTCCTGTGCGCGTTGCCAAGGAGAACCTGGAGGCGTTTTTGGGGCCGGCGCGGTATTTCCACGATAAGGCGCAGCTGAAAAACAAGGTGGGCGTGGCCACCGGCTTGGCCTGGACGGCCATCGGCGGCACGACGCTGCAAGTGGAGGTCTCAACGATGAAGGGCACCGGCCAACTGGAGCTGACCGGCCAGCTCGGCGATGTGATGAAAGAATCCGCCAAAACGGCGGTAAGCTGCCTGCGCACACGCTATCAGGAATACAAACTGGATCCGGATTTTTATCAGCATTTGGATCTACACATCCATCTGCCGGAGGGCGCTACGCCCAAGGACGGCCCCAGCGCTGGCGTAACGCTGGCTACGGCGGTATTAAGTGCGCTGACGGGGCGGCCCGTCAGGGGGGATATCGCCATGACCGGGGAGATCACGCTGCGCGGCCGTGTGCTGCCGGTGGGCGGCATCCGGGAAAAGCTGCTGGCAGCGCTTAGGGACGGCATCCATACCGTGCTGATCCCCAAGGACTGTGTAAAGGACTTAAAGGAAATTCCGGAGGAACTGCTCAGCCAGATGCACTGCATTCCGGTGGAAACCATCGATGACGTGTTGAACGTCGCGCTTTTGGAGGAGACGGATGCTGCTAACTAAAACCAAGCTGGTTTCCACGGCGTACCGGCCGGGGCAATACGATCCACAGCCGCTGTGCGAAGTGGCGGTGGTGGGGCGCTCCAACGCAGGAAAAAGCAGCTTGATCAATACGATTTGCAACAATAAAAAGCTGGCGCGGGTTTCCTCCGCGCCGGGTAAGACGCGGTCCATCAATTTTTACGAGATGGATGGGGCGCTGATGCTGGTAGACCTGCCCGGTTACGGCTTTGCCAAGCGCAGCGGCCGCGAACGGGAGGATTGGGGGCGCCTGGTAGACGATTATTTCGGGCGCAGCCAAACGCTGGGGCATTTGCTGCTGTTGTGCGATATCCGCCACGATGCCAGCCAGGGCGATCTGCAAATGGCGGAATGGCTTTTGCATTATCAGATTCCCTATACGCTGATTGCTACCAAGGCGGATAAGATTGCAAAGAGCAAGCGCAAGCCCATGGCGGCCAAGCTGGCAAAGCAGGTGGGGGCCGAACGCTTTCTCTGCTTTTCTTCCTTGGATGGCAGCGGCAAACAAGAGCTGGCCGCGCTATTGGAGCAGCTGGCACAACGCACCCTCTAACGAGCAAGATCATAGAAAAAAGAGGAATTGATTTTCCTCTTTTTTTCTTTGGCTTGGTGCAGGCAAGCAAAAACAAAGCAAGCGTTTATAAAATTCATAGGAAATTTTATATTGACAACGCGTGTAAAAACCACTATGTATATTACCGAGGAAATTCAAATATCGAATGCGTAGGAAGTGTTTATAGGTTGAAACTGGTAAAATGTCCCATTTGTGAACTCAATTATATGCCAACGGACGCCGAGATGTGCGACGTGTGCAGAAACGAGCGGAAAAAGAGCAAGAAAAAGGATGCGCCCGTCATTCAGATTTGTCCGGAATGCAATGAAAACCCCGTGGTGCCCGGTGAAGAATTTTGCGCGGCCTGCCTAAGGGAGCATAAGCGCTTGGAGGCCATTGAAAAGATTGCCTTAAATCAGCAGGATGCGCTGGATGAAGAGGAAGAGGAGGCGCTGGAAGACGCGCTGGCCGCAGAGGAAGAGACGGAAGACCTGGATAAACTCGACTTTGTGCAGGAGGATACCGACGACATCCCCGAGGAAGAGCTGGAGGATATGGAAGAGGAGCTCGGCCTGGACGACGAGGATGAAGAAGACGGGCTGGCCCTGTAATGGCGGTATTTGCCATTGCCGATTTGCACCTTTCCCATGTGGATGAAAAGTCAATGGATATTTTTGGCCGGCATTGGAAAGGGCATTGGGACAAGATACAGGAGGCCTGGCGCAGCCGGATCGGCGCTGAGGACCTGGTGCTGATCCCCGGAGACATCAGCTGGGCCATGCACATGCCGGAGGCCCAACCGGATCTGGACGCCATCGGACGCATGCCGGGGCAAAAGCTGATTTTGCGCGGCAATCACGACTATTGGTGGTCGTCGCTGACCCAGGTGCGCAGCGCGCTGCCGGAGGGCATGTATGCCCTGCAAAACGATTGCTTTGCCTACCGTGGGCAGGCGGTGTGCGGCGCCCGCGGCTGGGTGCAGGGCAACGCGGCCCAGGGGGAAAAGGACGCCAAGCTGCTGCGGCGCGAGGTGGGCCGGCTTCGCCTGTCGCTGCAAAGCGCGGCGGACAAAGGGCTGCCCATTGCGCTGGCAATGTTCCATTTCCCCCCGTTTGATGAAAAGCAAGCACCCAATGAAATCACAGCGCTGCTGCATGAATACGGCGTGCGGCGCGTGGTATACGGGCATCTGCACGGCAAGAGCCTGCAGCATGCGTTTGAAGGCACGCTGGACGGCATACAGTACGAGCTGGTGTCGTGCGATCATCTGAATTTTGCGCCAAAGCTCATCTTGCCCTAAAAAGAGAAGAGGACCCGAAAGGGTCTTTTTTTTGTACACAGGAAGGGAAGGCAGGTGGCGCACGGTGGAGGCGGGTGGAGGGTAATTCCACTAAAAAGGCGAACAAACGTTCCTCAAATCCCTATTTTGGATAGATTTACCAGCGATTTTGGGGCTGCTTCCCCTAAAAAATACAAAAAAAGTGGTCCAAAGTGGATTTTGGTGGTTGAAAGTGGATGGGAGGGGATTTATAATACTAACATAAGGAAAGGAGGGGTTCCGTATGGCCATGAGCCAGCTGACAGGCGAATTTTCACATACCATGGATGCCAAGGGCAGGGTAAAAATGCCCGCAGCCTGGAATGAAGACCTGGGCAGCAAATTTATGGTGACACGCGGAACGGGCAATATGCTCTTTATCTTCTCCATGCCTCAGTGGGAGGTATTTTCCCAAAAGCTGATGGCGCTTCCTTTGATGGACCCGAAAGCGCAGGCGCTGCGCCGCATCTTTGGCGCAGGCGCCAGCCCTTGTGAGCTGGATGCGCAGGGCCGCTTTGTGATCCCAAAGCAGCTGCGCACCTATGCCAAGCTGAAAAAAGACGTGGTCATCGCCGGGGCATTCACCTGGGGCGAAATTTGGGATGCCGAGGCTTGGAACGAGTATGAACAGCAATTTGCAGACGGCGCCGGCGACAGCTTTATGGAGCTGATGCAGTCTGCCACAGAGGCCTTCTCGATATGACAAGCTACACCCACAAATCCGTATTGCTTATGCAAAGCGTAGACGCGCTGGCCCTTTCGCCCGGCTGCATCGCCGTCGACGGCACCGTGGGGCTGGGCGGGCACAGCGAAGAGATCCTAAAGCGTGTACGCCCCAACGGCATTTTGATCGGGATAGACAGAGACAAAAACGCGCTCTTGATGGCAAAGCGCCGTCTGCCGGATGGGTTTATGCCCGTTCACGAAAACTTTTTCCACATGCCGCAGGTACTCCATTCCAACGGCATTCGGCAGGTAGACGGCATTTTGCTGGATCTGGGCGTTTCCTCCTATCAGCTGGACGAGCCCATGCGCGGGTTTTCCTACCAGCACGATGCGCCGCTGGATATGCGGATGGACGATACGCAGCTATATTCTGCGAAAAACGCCGTCAACGAGCTTTCCCGCGACGAACTGACCCGCATCCTCCGCGAATACGGAGAGGAAAAATGGGCGGCGCGCATTGCGCAGTTTATCGTAGAGCGCCGGGCCGAGCATCCCATTGAAACCACAGGGGCGCTGGTGGATGCCATCAAGGCTGCTGTGCCGAAAAGCGCCAGGCGTGACGGCCCGCATCCGGCAAAGCGTACCTTCCAGGCCCTCCGCATCTTTGTCAACGACGAGCTGGATGGCTTGGGACAGGCCCTGGAAAGCGCAGTGCAATGCTTAAAGCCTGGCGGGCGCATTGCCGTCATCACCTTTCATTCGCTGGAAGATAGAATCGTAAAACAGACCTTTGCCAGGCTGGCCAACCCCTGCACCTGCCCGCCGGGCACGCCGGTGTGCATCTGTGGAAAACAGCCGCAGGTAAAGGTCATCACCAAAAAGCCGATTTTGCCTACGGAAGAGGAATTGGAGAACAATCCGCGGGCCCGCAGCGCCAAATTGCGCGTGGCGGAAAGGCTGAAACAAGCATAAAGTCCTAAAGGATGTGAATACAATGGCAGCAGTTCCCACAATGGGGTCCAACGCTTTGAAATACGGCTCCGCAGCACCCAAACGCATGCCCACCCAATGGGAGGAATGGGAGCGCCGGCAGCAAGAGCTGGAGCGCCGCGAATATCTCAGGCGCAAAAAAGAGGCGCAGAGAAAGCGCGCCCTGCGCGAAGCGAGGATCCAGGAACAAATACGAAAAAGGAACCGCAAACTTGCGCTTCAAAAGCTATCGCTGACCCTATTGGTCTGCGCTGTGTTTGCAATGCTGTCCGTTGTGGTCGTCCGGTATGCGCAGATCAGCAATCTGCAAATGAGCAATAATAAGCTGGAGCAAACGGTTTCGGATCAGCAGGCCGAGGTGGAAGATCTGAGCTTCAAGGTAAAACAAGCGACGGATCTGCAAAATATCGCGACACAGGCCAAAGAGCGCCTGAATATGGGCTATCCCAAGGCCTATCAGCTGCTGAATGTCAGCGCCGCCTCGGCGGGCGGCAGCCAGACAGACGGAGGGAAATAAAGTCAAGGGGATTCGCTTGCGGTTGCCCAAGGTGAGGAGTAGGGAAATGCAGGCTAACATACCAAAAAAATTGAAGGAACCTGCCAACCGAAAAAAGAGGTTCCTGATCGTGCTGTGTTCGTTTACCGCGGTGTTCACGTTGTTGTTCTGCCGCGTGTTTTACTTACAGATCATCCAAGGCCCGTCGCTGGTGCAACGGGCCTTGTCGCAATGGACGCGCGTTACTTCCGTAGAGCCGAAACGCGGTGATATCGTAGACCGTAACGGCGAGGTGCTGGCGCAGTCCGGTACGGCGGATACCGTGCTTCTGTACCCGAAGAAGATCGCAGAGGCGGGCAATGCGCAGACCATTGCGGATACGCTGGCGCCGCTGCTGGGCATGGACGCGGCTGCCATTTTGGAAAAGGCACAGGATACCTCCAAGAGCGAAATTTGGCTCAAACGGCAGATAGACAGGGACGTGGCAGACCAGATCCGTGCGCTCAATCTAACGGGCGTCGGCTTTATGGTGGATACCAAGCGCTATTATCCCAAAGGCGATTTTCTAACCCAGGTGCTGGGCTTTACGTCGGTGGATGGCGAGGGCCTGGAGGGTGTAGAAGCCTACTACAATAAATACCTGGCGGGCACGCCGGGCGAATTGCGCGCACAGACCGATGTAAAAGGCAACGAGATTGCCTTTGGCGAGGAATACTATGTGCCGGCCACCGACGGCTACACCGTCAGCCTGACCATTGACTACGTTATCCAGTCCTTTGTGGAAAAGGCGTGTGCGGATGCGTATGCGCAATACAATCCCAAGGGCGTGATGTGCATCGCCATGGACCCCAACACCGGAGAGATTCTGGCGCTGTGCAACAAGCAGAGCTATGATCTGAACAGCCCGCCGCGCGACGATACCGAAACGCTCAATGAACTGAGCCGCAACCGCATTTTGGCGGACGCCAACGACCCTGGCTCTATCTTCAAGGTATTTACCATGGCGGCAGCGCTGGATACCGGGCAGACCAAGGACAGCGAAACCTTTACCTGCAACGGCAGCATCAAGGTGCAGAATACCACCATCCGTTGTACCTCCACCCACGGTACCCTGGATCTTAAGACAGGGCTTGCCAAATCCTGCAACCCGGTGTTCGTGACGCTGGCGCTTCGGATGGGCACGGATACCATGTACGATTATTTGAAGAATTTCGGCTTTGGCTCCAAAACCGGTGTGGATATGTCGGCGGAGGCCAGCGGCATTGTCATTCCGCGTGAAAATG
This sequence comes from uncultured Eubacteriales bacterium, assembly GCA_959600905.1. Classification (GTDB taxonomy): domain Bacteria; phylum Bacillota; class Clostridia; order Christensenellales; family QAND01; genus UMGS1975. The sequence goes on from CAUGNO010000006.1 coordinate 42,448, forward strand.
TGACGGACAATGACCTGGCGCGCATCGGCTTTGGGCAATCCATTTCCACAACCCCCATCCAGACGCTCAATGCGTTCTGCTCTGTCATCAACGGCGGAGAGCTGTTGGAACCGCATATCATGAAAAGCGTCACCGATGCCGACGGCAACGTGGTGGAGGAAAGCAGCAAGGTGGTCAAGGCCAACCCGATCAGCAAGGATACCAGCGACCATATGCGCGAAATGCTGGAGGACGTTGTCAACGAGGGCAGCGGCAAAAACAGCTATGTAAAGGGCTTCCGCGTCGGCGGCAAGACAGGGACTGCGCAAAAGTACGATGAAACCGGCAAGGTTAAAGAGGGCGCACACTTGTCCTCCTTTATCGCCTTTGCGCCGGCCAATGATCCCAAGATCGCCATTTTGTTTATGGTAGACGAGGCGGATACCTACAACGACTACGGCGGCACGGTGGCGGCGCCTTATGTTGGACAGATCTTGGAGGATACCTTAAAATACATGAAGGTAGAGCCCCAGCTGACTGAGGAAGAGCAAAAGGAGCAGAAAGAAGAGGAAAAGAAGGTAGCGCAGGTGGAAAGCGTGATGGGCATGGGCCGGGAGGACGCGGTGGCCGCCCTGGAAAAGCAGGGCTATAAGGTAACGGTGAACGGCGAAGGGGTGGTCTCTTCGCAGATGCCGGCCCCCGGCACCAATTTGCAGCAGGGCGAAACCGTGGTCATTACCCTGACGCCGGCTACGCCAACGCCCATCGTGATGACGGAGGTGCCCGCCCTGGTGGGTAAGACAAAACAGGAATGCGAGCAGCTCTTGGAGGAAGCCGGGCTGACGGCCTATTTCCACGGGACAGGGAAAAAAGTGACCTGGCAAAACAAAATGGCGGGCACAGAGGTGCAGCAGGGCACAGAGATCCGCCTGGAGCTGGGCGATTAGTACATAGGAGGAATGACGGCATGCAACTGAATGAATTGCTTTCAGGCGTGGTGGTGCTGATGCGCCCGCAGGAGGAGATTGAAATTACCTCCATCGCGTTTGATTCGCGCAAGGTGGAAAAGGGATCGCTGTTCTGCTGTATCCCGGGCACCAAGACGGACGGCCATGATTATGCCAAGATGGCCATGGAGCGGGGCGCGGCGGCGCTGGTGGTGCAGCGCCCGATGGATCTGGATATCCCGCAGGCCATGGTGGCAAATACGCGGGCGGCGCTGCCGATTTTGGCGGCCAATTTTTATGGGCGCCCGGCCGAGAAAATGCACATGTTCGGCGTAACGGGCACCAATGGCAAGACCACCACGACCTATATGCTGAAAACCGTTTTGGACTATGCCGGCGAAAAAACCGGGCTGCTGGGCACGGTGGCGCTGATGGCAGGCGACGAGGTCATGGGCTCTTCGATGACAACGCCGGAGCCTGTCACGCTGCAAAGCACGCTGGCGCTGTTTTTGCAAAAGCAGTGCACTTCGGTCGCGATGGAGGTATCCTCCCATGCGCTGGCCCAGCACAGGGTAGACGGCATTCCGTATGAGGTAGCGGTGTTTACCAACCTGACCCAGGATCATCTGGATTACCACGGCACTATGGAGGCGTACGCGGCGGAAAAGAAAAAGCTGTTTTGTATGACAAAGCTGGCCGTATTCAATGCAGACGACACGCATACGCCGTATATGCAGGAAGGCTTGGGCTGTAACCAGCTGACCTATGGCATAGAAAACAAGGCGGATATCATGGCCAAGGATATCGAGCTGGGCGCCGCGGGCGTGAAGTATACGCTGACAACGCCCATTGGCGAAGGCCGCATCGAGCTGGGCATTCCCGGCCTGTTTTCCGTGTACAATTCGCTGGCCTGCGCTACGGCGTGCTATGGCTTTGGCCTTACGCTGGAGCAGATCGTAAACGGCCTGCACCAGGTGCATACCGTGCCGGGGCGCATCGAGGTCATCCCTACACCCTCTGTGCCGTATACCGTAATTTTGGATTACGCGCATACGCCGGACGGGCTGGATAATATCCTGGCCGCCGTGAGGGGCTTTGCCAAGGGGCGCATCATTACGGTATTTGGCTGCGGCGGAGACAGAGACCCCAGCAAGCGCCCGCTGATGGGGCTGGCTGCCGGCAAGGGATCGGATCTTTGCGTGGTGACAACCGACAACCCGCGCACCGAAAACCCCGCTGCCATCATAGAGCAGATCCTGCCCGGATTAAAACAATCGGGCTGTGAATACTATGTAGTGGAAAATAGGAAAGAGGCCATTCAAAAGGCATTGGAGCTGGCGCAAAAGGACGATGTGGTGCTTTTGGCCGGCAAGGGGCACGAGCCGTACCAGGAAATCAACGGCGTGCGCCATCCGTTTGATGAGAAAGCCATTGTCCATGAAATTCTGCACGAAACGATACGCTAGGAGTTTACCATGCAACAACTGATTTGGCCCTTGGTCGTAGGGTTTTTGCTGTCGCTGGCGGCGGGGCCCATCATACTGCCAATCCTGCGGCGCCTAAAAATGGGACAAAGCGTCCGCGACGACGGGCCGCAAACCCATCTGATCAAACAGGGCACCCCCACCATCGGAGGGCTGATTTTTCTCATCGGCGGCCTGGGGTCGGCCCTGCTGTTTACCTGCCAGTCGTATGGCTTTGCCATCTTCGCTGTGCTCATTACCCTGGGCTTTGGCGCCGTTGGCTTTTTGGATGATTTTATCAAGGTCGTAAAGCACCGTTCTTTGGGCCTAAAGGCATACCAGAAAATCATCGGCCAGCTGGGCCTGGCCATCCTGGTGGCGGTATTTGCCGCCCATTCGCCTGAAATCGGCACCGAATTGTATGTGCCGATTGTAGGCTTGGTGGATTTTGGCAGCTGGTATATCCCGTTTGTCGTATTCATCGTGGTGGGCATGGTCAATTCCGTCAACCTTACAGACGGCCTGGACGGCCTGGCGGGCGGCATGGGCGTCATCGTTTGCGCCGGCTTTGCCATCACAGCGTATACCTTGGCGGGCGACGCTACGGCCTCCGGCCAGGTGCTAAAGGGCATAGAGATGAACAATATGGCGGTATTTGGCGCAGCCATGGCAGGGGCCTGCCTGGCGTTCTTGCGCTTTAATGCGCACCCGGCCAAGGTATTCATGGGGGATACCGGCTCTTTGGCGCTGGGCGCAGCGATTTCCGTGCTGGCCGTTACCACCCGCATGATCTATCTGCTGCCGGTGATGGGCTTTATGTATATTTTAAGCACCATTTCCGTCATCCTGCAGGTGGGCAGCTTTAAGCTAAGGCACAAGCGCGTATTTCGTATGGCGCCGCTGCACCATCATTTTGAGCTGAAAGGCATGCATGAGACGCGCATTGTCGTGATGTATTATGCATGGACGCTGGCCTTTACCATTTTGGGCATCGTCTCGCTGGCCAGCCTGTAAAAGGCAGTATAAAGAAGGGGAAGCGTACAATGAAAGAGATGAAGGACAAGCAAGTATTGATCGTAGGCATGGCCAGAAGTGGCGTGGCAGCGGCCCGCATGCTCAGCCGCCTAGGAGCAAAGCTTACCCTGACGGATACCAGAAATAGCGAACAAATGGCCTCTGCCATCGAGCAGCTTAGCGATATAGACGCAAATTGGCAGCTTGGCGTGGAGCCGGATGCGCTGATAGAAGACAAGGACTATATCATCCTTTCGCCCAGCGTATACTACTGGGCCCCTTGGGTGGAGAAGGCCAAGCAAAACGGCACGGAGGTGGTCAGCGAATTGCAGCTGGGCGCCTGGTTCACGCAGGGCGATTTTGTTGCCGTTACGGGTACAAACGGCAAAACCACCACCACCACGCTGATTGGCGAAATTTTCAAGGCAAACGGAAACCGCACGCATGTGCTGGGCAATATCGGCGTACCGGTCTGCACCGAGGCGCTGGATACGCAAAAGGGAGACGTCATCGTCTGTGAAACAGCGCCGTTTATGACGGTGGGGATCACGGATTTCCGGCCGAAAATCTCCATGATCCTAAACTTGACAGAGGACCACCTTAACTATTTCGGCACGATGGAAAACTATATCAACTGCAAAAAGCTGGTGTATAAAAACCAGGCCGGCGACGACGTCTGCATCCTAAACGCCGACGACCCGCGCACAGTGGCACTCCGGGACGAGCCGAAATGCAAGGTCATGTATTTTTCCCGCACACAGGACATCATCGAGGGCGCGCTGGTAAAGCGCAATGATATTGTGGTGCGCATCGGCCGCCGGGATATTCCCATCATGCGGGTAGACGAAGTAAAAATTCCTGGCCCGCACAATTTGGAAAACGCCTTGGCCGCCATTTTGGCTGCCTACCTGATGGGTGTAAAGCCGGGGGTGATCCGCCAGGCCGTCATGGCATTTGGCGGCGTAGAACACCGCATCGAGACAGTGCGCACCCTGCACGGCGTGACCTTTATCAACGACAGCAAAGCCACAAACCCGGATTCCACCATCAAGGCCATCCAGGCGATGACAAAGCCGACGGTGCTGATTTTGGGCGGCTCTAACAAAAATTCCGATTATATGCCCATGTTTCGGGCGTTTACCAAATACATTCAATCCATCGTGGTCGTAGGCGAAACTTCTGAACAAATTTTGTCTGCAGCCCGGAAGGCAGGGTTTATCAGCGTACATCGTGCATACACCTTTGAAGAGGCGGTTACGCTGGCGCAACAGCTGGCGTCGCCCGGAATGAATGTGCTGTTGTCCCCTGCCTGTGCAAGCTTTGATATGTTCGATAACTTTGAACAGAGGGGGGAAGTCTTCAAGCGCATCGTAATGGAGCTGAATTAGACTATGCAGAAACTGACAAAGGGGAAATTTGATTTTCTCATCTTTATCACGGTCATCATCCTGGTGCTTTTTGGCTGCGTGATGGTATATAGCGCCAGCTATTACAGCGCCACCATTGAGGAGGGCGATCCGGCCTATTATTTCAAAAAGCAGATTTTGGGGGCGGTGCTGGGCTTTGTGGCCATGATGTTCATGGCAAATTTCAACTTCCAGCGCATAGATAAGGTAAAAATTCCCCTTGCCATCGTCACCATAGGGCTGCTGCTGATGGTGTTTACACCATTGGGGATTACGCTCAACGGCGCGCGCCGCTGGGTGAACCTCGGTATAACAACCATGCAGCCGTCTGAATTGTGCAAAATTACCGTGGTGGTGCTGCTTTCCAGCTATTTTGCCAAAAACAGGGAAAAGATCAGCACCTGGACGGGGGGCATCATCCCCGCGTTTGCCATTTCGGCGGTCATGTGCATCCCTATCATTTTGCAGCCCAACCTTTCCATGGTGCTGTGTATTATGATTACCACCTTTATCATGCTGTTTGCCTGCGGGGCGAACAAAAAGCATTTGATGATACTATGCTTGGCGGGCCTGGCGGCCGTGGCGGTGCTGATCATCATAGAGCCGTACCGCCTAAAACGCCTGTTCGTGTTTTTAGACCCGTGGTCGGATACCCAGGGCGATTCCTGGCAGCTGATCCAATCCTACTATGCCATTGGCTCTGGCGGCCTATTTGGCAAAGGCCTGGGTATGAGCCAGCAAAAGCTGCTGTTTTTGCCGATGGAGGAGAGTGATTTTATCTTTTCCATCATCGCCGAGGAGCTGGGCTTGGTAGGCGTGCTATTTGTCATCGCCGCCTATGTATTTTTGATCTGGCGCGGCATGCGCGTGGCGCTGACCTGTCCCAATACCTTTGGCAGCAACCTGGCCATGGGCATCACCACCATGATCGCCGTACAGGTGGCCATCAACATCGGTGTTGTCACCGGCAGCATCCCGCCTACCGGGCAAACGCTGCCGTTTATCTCCGCCGGCACGAGCTCATTGATGCTGTTTATGGGCTCCATCGGCATTCTGTTGAATATATCCCGGTATTCCACGCCCAGCTGATGCAAACGCACCAAAGCGCGATTTTGGGCATAGGATACTTTGAAAAACAGTGGAGGTGCATCCTATGTCCAATTTGATGATAGAGGGCGGCCGCAGGCTTTCAGGGAGCCTGCCGGTCTACGGCGCGAAGAACGCGATTCTGCCTATTCTGGCGGCCTGCATTATGACGGAAGAGGAGGTCGTGCTGGAAAGCTGCCCGGTTTTGAGCGACGTGGCCAATATGCTGGAGATTCTGCGGCTTTTGGGTTGCTCGGTAGCGGTGGAGGGCGATGTGATCCGCATCAATGCAAAGCATGCCAGCCGGCATGAAATGCCCACAGAGCTTTCCAAAAAAATGCGTAGCAGCATCTTTATGCTGGGCGCGCTGATCTCCCGCTTTGGCAAGGCATGGGTGACCCAGCCCGGCGGCTGCGAAATCGGATTGCGCCCTATCGACCTGCACCTAAAGGGCCTGCGCGCGCTGAATGTCTCTGTGGATGAGGAGCATGGAGAGATCCAGTGCAACGGCCCGCATACCAAAGGCGCTGAGATCACATTGGACTATCCTTCCGTCGGCGCTACGGAAAACATCATCATGGCGGCGGTAACGGCCGAGGGAAAGACCGTTTTACATAATGCAGCCAGAGAGCCGGAAGTAGCGGACCTGGCCCGGTTTATCAACCAAATGGGCGGGCGCATAAAAGGCGCCGGCGCAGGGACCATCGAAATCATCGGCGTAAAGCGCTTGCAGGGCACGCGGTATAAGATCATGCCGGACCGGATTGTGGCGGGCACCTACTTGGCCGCTGCGGCTGTAACCGGAGGCGATGTGACGCTGACGGGCATTTGTCCGGAGCATTTGCAGGCGGCCGCTTCCAAACTACAGGAAACAGGCTGCCTTATCCAGTTTACAGAGGATACCGTTCGCATTCAGGCGCCCAGGCACCTGGGCGAAATGCAGAAAATAGAAACCCTCCCGTATCCCGGCTTTCCCACCGACCTCCAGGCCCAGTTTATGGCGGTGGCGTGTGTGTGTCACGGCACATGCATCCTTTCGGAAAACGTATTTGAAAACCGCTTTAAGCATGTGCCGGAATTGTGCCGGATGGGCGCGCGTATCCAGATCAAGGAGCGCACGGCGGTGGTGCGCGGCGGCGCGCCGCTGATGGGCGCCGAGGTAGCCGCCAAAGACCTGCGGGGCGGGGCGGCGCTTGTCATCGCCGGCCTGGCGGCCAAAGGGCGCACAACGGTAGAGGGCAAATGCTTTATAGACCGCGGATACCAGGACTTAGCAGCAGAGCTGTCGGCCTTGGGGGCGGAAATTCGCTAGGAGTAGACCGGATTGGCCAAGTTACGAAAGAAGAACAAAAAACGATTTTATGGATTTATCTTGGTGCTGACGCTGCTATTGTTATGCGGCCTGGCGGCGCTGGGTTATTTTGTCTTTGAAATTAAAGAAATCAAAGTGGAGGGTAGCCAGCGCTTTTCTCAAGAAGAAGTGATTGCGCAAAGCGGCGTGCAGGTAGGGCAAAACCTGTTTTTAGTCAGCAAAAAACAGCTGAAAGCCAATCTAGAGGCGCAGCCCTATTTGCAGTTTTCCCATGTTTCCTACGACCTTCCCAGCACGCTTATCATCCATGTAACGGAAAAAACCGCCTATGGGGCCATTCCCTTTGACGGGCGGTATGCCTTTGTGGATGAGACGGGCAAGGTCTTGCAATTGTCCGACGAAGCAAACAGCGTGCCGGTCGTCCAGGGCATGGGCGCAACGGCCGCGGTGGAGGGCGAGATGATCCAAGGGCCGTCCTCGTACCAAATGCACGTGTTTGGGACGTTGATGCCCAAGCTGTTTGCGCAGTCCTATGCCGACCGCATCGTAGAAGTGGATCTGACCCAGCCGGCCGCCATTCATGTGAATCTGGATACGGGGATGACGATCCGACTCGGCACCATCGACAATGTCGATACCAAGCTGGGCTGGGTGGAAACGCTGATGCCGCGTTTGATAGAGGAAGGAAAAATCACCGGCACGCTGGACGTTACGGGAGAAAACGGCGCCAGCTACATTCCATAAAGGCGGGCGGGCCTTTTCAAGATCCACGGCCCCGCTGCCGTATAGAACCGAATCATCGCCAAAAAACCAGAATTTAGGCTTTGTATTTTAAGGGGAATTCTGTTAAAATACCTTAGAATACAGGTAAAAGAGGGGGAATTTAGCAGATGGATGCTGTTCTTGTCACCACCAGTTCAAGCATTGTATGCTTGGCTGGGCAAACCAGAAAAGACGGCACTTACGCTATCTTTGGACAAGCCAAGGTACCTTTTTCCGGTATTCGCAAAGGCGTGGCTGTTTCCGCCTTTGGATTGCAAAAGGGAATCAGCGACGTAATTTTAAAATTGGAAGAGCAGGTCGGCAAGCGCATCAAACGCTTGACCGTGGGGGTGCCTGCGCCATTTTGCCAGGTAAGCCTGGTGGGCGGCGCAGAGCCGAATGCAGACCAGGGCCCCAATGCCTTTGAGTATATGTCGGATGCGTATGAATTGATCCATAGGCTCAATGTGCCGCGCGTGGGCGCGGGGCCGTCCGGGCTGGGCAGCGTCAGCTCTATCGGCGCCGGCCGCGCTTATATCGATGAGGTAAACCAGGCGCTGGCCAAATTGAAGATGCGCGCCGCTTCGTTTTATGCGCAGCCGTTGGCAGAAGGAATCTTTTTGCTGCCAAAGCCGGTTAGAAGCGCTATTGCAGTATTGTTGGATGTAGGGTATTATAATATAGGTATCTCTGTATTTATCGGCGATGCGCTGGTCTATTGTGAAACCCTGTATGTGGGCGGGTATCACATCGCCAACGACTTAGCGCAGGTATTGAAAGTGCCGATGGAGTATGCAGAGCAGCTCAAACGCCAATTTTCCTTTGGCATAGAGTACGATCCAGAGGCGCAGGATTACGCACGCTCTGCAGAGGGCAAGCTTATCCCCTTCAGCCACAGCGCTGTGGCGGAGGTAATTCAGGCCCGTGTGGAGGAAACGTGTGATTACATCCGCCAAGCCATTGACCATGCGCCGGTCACCTTTACGGAAAAATCCGTAGCGCAGCTGGCGGGCGATGGCTATGAAGGCATCCGAGGCATCCGCGAGATCCTTTCTACGCTGGTGGGCCTGCCTGTGCAGGGCTTGCCGATTTCTTTGGCGGATGGCTCTACGCATTATGATGTTGCGGCGCTCGCATTGTTCGACGCGCTAGCCATAGAACAACCTGAAAAATCATCCCGGCGTCCTGGATGGACAAGCCGTTTTACAAAGAGATAGGAGGCCTTGTGAAAGTATGTTGGATTTTGATCTGGATTCTCAGTTAGCAGCAATAAAGGTAGTGGGCGTCGGCGGCGCCGGCAACAATGCGGTCAACCGCATGGTGGATTACGGCCTAAAGGGCGTGGAATTCATCGCCGTGAATACCGACCGTCAGGCACTATACCTATCCAAAGCAGCCACCCGTATCCAAATCGGGGAAAAGGTGACGCGCGGCCTGGGCGCCGGCGCAAACCCGGAGATGGGCGCCAGGGCTGCGGAGGAAAGCAAAGACGATATCGCAGCGGCCATCAAGGGCTCCGATATGGTATTCATTACCGCGGGCATGGGCGGCGGTACTGGCACAGGTGCGGCCCCCGTCATCGCGCAGATCGCCCGCGAGATGGGGATTCTCACGGTGGGTGTTGTTACCCGGCCGTTCTCCTTTGAGGGCAAACAGCGCGCCCGCAACGCCGAGCAGGGCATTGCGGCCATCAAGGAAAATGTAGATACGCTGGTCATCATCCCCAACGACAGGCTGCTGCTTGTCGTGGGCAAAGGTACCAGCATTTTGGACGCGTTCCGCATGGCAGACGATGTGCTGCGCCAGGGCATCCAGGGCATTTCCGATCTGATTGCTGTGCCCAGCCTCATCAATTTGGACTTTGCGGACGTCAAGGCCATCATGGAATGCCAGGGCGTAGCGCACATGGGCATCGGCGTCGGCACCGGCGAGGACCGCGCTTCGGCGGCGGCCAAGCAGGCCATCCAATCCCCGATGCTGGAAACCTCTATCAATGGCGCCAAGGGCGTATTGCTCAACATCACGGGCGGCAGCGATATGGGCATTATGGAGGTCACGGAGGCCGCCGAATATGTGCAGGCCGCGGCCGATCCTGAAGCCAACATTATCTTTGGCGCCGGCATTGACGAATCCCTGGGCGATACCATGCGCATCACCGTTATTGCCACTGGGTTCGATTATGTGCCGTCCACCGCAACGGGCCGCCCGCAGCTAAACAATAAGCAGAGCGCCCGCCCGGCAGGCACACAGGCACAGGGGCAGCGTCCTATGGCGCAGACACAGCAGCGCCCGCCGATCCAGCCCATTCAGCCCACCTATCAGCAGGCCATGGAGGATCGCCCCTCTATCCGCCCTACGATGACCCAGCCCGTGCAGCAGCCGGTACAGGCTCAGCCTCAGGTGCAGCCGCAGCAGATCATCGAGCAGGAATTGGAGCCGCAGCAGGATGTGGAGTTCCCAGGCTTTAAGCCGGAGCACCGCTCCCCGCGCATGAACGAGCGCAACACCGCGCCCAGCTTCAGCCGCGATGCAGACGGCAAGGATGATGACGATCTGGAAATCCCGACCTGGCTGCGCCGCAACCGTTAAGTGTAAAAACGCAAAGGCATAGGAAATTTTCCTATGCCTTTTTCTTTTTTCCAAAGCCCCGCAAACGCCGGGCTTTTTTGCTGCCTTGCGCCCCGCACATTTCTCCGCGCTTCGACGCGCACCCGCGGCCCGCAGTGCGGCGGTTCTACAATTTATGCACGCCCATATAACTATAATAGGCCCCAGTGAGGTGAAGGGGCGTGAAGGTCTATATTGAGCTGGTGCTGCTGGATAATTTTTGGGCAGATGCGCTGGTGCTCTTTGGCACGGCAAAATGGATGCAGGCACCATACCGCAAGGGCAGGCTGTTTGCGTCCGCCGGCCTGGGTACGCTGTACGCCGTCCTTTCTCTGATGCGCGGGCTTGTGTTTTTACAACACCCGCTTTGGAAAATCGCCGTCAGCCTGCTCATGGTTTGGGCGGCCTTTGGTTTTGGCAGTAAAAAGCGATTCCTCCGTTATTGCGGCGTGTTTTGGCTGTTTTCGCTGCTGTTGGCGGCCGGCGTGCAGCTCTATGGCGCGCTATTCGGCCAGGCAAGGGCATCTGGCGGCGCCCTAGCGGTTTCCGGGCCGCCATTGTGGGCCTTTTTGCTGCTCAGCTGGGGCGCCGGGGCGCTGGCGCTTTGGGCCCAGCGCAGGACAAAGGAAAAAGCGGCCAAAACCGGGCATGCATGCCAAGCCACCGTGCAGATTGGGCAGATACAGGCAGAGGGCCCTTGCCTATTGGACAGCGGGCATGCGCTGTATTGCCCTGTCAGCGGCCTGCCGGTGCTGTTTTGGCCATATGACGGTACGCTGGAACGCGCGGCCGTTGCGGCCGCGCTGCAAAGCCAGCCGCTTTATTATGTCACGGCCGCAGGCGCAGGCAGTATTTTGGCATACCGTCCGTGTACACTGACCCTGTGCCAGCAGGGCAGGGCCAAAACGGTGCGCTGTGCCGTGGCCTTTTCCACACAGCTGGGCAAGGAGGCCCTATATCCCGCAGGCGCGGCCATCGGTTATTTTGAGGAGGAATGAAGGATGATACATTGGGTACGTCGTATGCGTGCGTTTTGGGCCGGCCTGTGGGCAAGGCTGTTCAGGCGGGTGCGGGTGGATTATATCGGTTCGGCCGTTCCGCTGCCGCCGCCATTGAAGCCGGAAGAGGAGCGCGCGCTGGTAGAGGCCATCGAAGCGGGAGATTCCAGCGCCAAGGGGACGCTGATCGAGCATAATTTGCGCCTGGTGGTGTATATTGCCCGCAAATTCGAAAATACCGGCATCGGGATGGAGGATCTGATCTCTACCGGCACCATTGGGCTCATCAAGGCGGTCAATACCTTTGACGGCAGCAAGAAAATCAAGCTGGCCACCTATGCCTCGCGCTGCATTGAAAATGAGATATTGATGCATCTGCGCAAGACCTCCCGCATGCGCTATGAAGTCAGCATCGACGAGCCGCTGAATGTCGATTGGGACGGCAACGAGCTGCTGCTCAGCGATATTTTGGGCACGGAGCCGGATATCGTGGCAAAGCCGCTGGAGGAGGAAACGGATAAGCAGATTCTGCGCGATGCGGTCGTGCAGCTGCCCCCGCGGGATAAGCGCATCATCGAGCTGCGGTTTGGCCTTTCGACTGGGGAGGAGTGTACGCAAAAGCAGGTGGCGGACCAGCTGGGGATATCTCAATCGTATATCTCCCGATTGGAAAAACGCATTCTGTCGCGCCTGAAAAAAGAAATGGCACAGATCCTCTAACACTGCAGGGCAGGTATAAAAAATCCGCCAAGGGGAAGCATGAAACCATCAAGCGAACTTTCGTATCGGAGGGGCAAGATGGGAGTAAACAAAGTAGAGATCTGCGGGGTACAGACCTCGCAGCTGAAAACCTTGACGGAAAAGGAAATGACAGAGCTGCTAAAACGCATCCAAAACGGGGACGAGGCGGCCAGGGAAACCTTTGTACAGGGCAACCTGCGGCTGGTGCTCAGCGTGATCCAGCGCTTTTCCAACCGCAAAGAGCCGGTAGACGATCTGTTTCAAATCGGCTGTATCGGCCTGATCAAAGCCATGGACAATTTCGACCTTTCGCAGAATGTGCGCTTTTCTACCTACGCCGTTCCTATGATTATCGGCGAGATCCGACGCTACTTGCGGGACAACAACGCCATCCGTGTTTCGCGCTCTCTGCGCGATACTGCCTACAAGGTGCTGCAAAAGCGCAATGAACTGTGCGCCGAACGCGGCGAGGATGTGCCCATCGAGGACATCGCCAAGGCCATGGAGATGCCGGTGGAGGAGGTTGTTTTTGCGCTGGAGGCCATCCAAGACCCCGTCTCCCTCTTCGAGCCGGTATATCATGACGGCAACGACGCCATGTTTGTGATGGATCAGGTTTCGGATGAAAAGAATAAACAGGAAAACTGGCTGGAAACCATCGCCCTGTCCCAGGCCTTGCAGCGCTTGGCCGAAAGGGAACAGAATATCATCTATCTTCGCTATTTCAAAGGGCGCACACAGATGGAGGTAGCCGAGGAGATCGGCATCAGCCAGGCCCAGGTATCCCGCCTGGAAAAATGCGCGCTTCATCGATTGAAAACACAGATGTAAAAGGCCCGAAAGGGCCTTTTTTCATACGCTTTCGGGATACCTGCCCTGCTTTCGGCATACATCTGAAAGGAAAGGGGTCGTTTTAATGGAACGCTTTAGCGATTTATGCCGAAAGGATGTTATCAATATCTGTGATGGGCAGTGCCTGGGGCAGGTCAGCGATCTGGCGCTGGATTGGTGCAAGGGCACCATCATAGGGCTCATCGTGCCCTATTCGGAAAAAGGCGGCCTGTTTCGCAGGCGGGAGGAAATGTGCATCCCGCTGGAATGCATCACGCGCGTAGGCCGGGATATCGTGCTGGTAGAGCTGCGCCATATGCAGGGATACATCATACAGGATTAGTTTTCAACTGCCTACAGGATATGGTATAATACAATAATTCCTAAGAAAACGGAGCTGGAATACCCAATGAAATGTATTTATTGTGAGCATCCGGAAAGCAAAGTGGTGGATTCCCGGCCCACCGATGAAGGCACGGTGATCCGCCGGCGGCGTGAATGCCTCAAATGCGGCAAACGGTTTACCACCTATGAAAAGGTGGAGCAGACGCCGGTGCTTGTCATCAAAAAAGACGGCCGCAGGGTCATGTTCGATCCGGAGAAGATCCGTACCGGCATGCTCAAGGCCACGGAAAAACGCCCGGTTTCCATCGAACAGATCGATAAGATTGTGGAAAATATCGAAAAAACCATCTACAATTCGCTCGAGCGCGAAGTGGCCAGCGAGCGCATCGGGGAACTCGTGATGGAAGGGCTCAAGCAGCTCGATCCCGTGGCCTATGTGCGCTTTGCTTCGGTATACCGTCAGTTTACCGATATAGATACCTTCAAACGCGAGCTGGAAAAGCTCTTGGAGGAAAAATGAACCAAGGAGGGGCTGCTTTGCATCAGACAGATCACGCTTTTGAGGCGTTTTTGCAAAAGGCGTCGCATGGCTTTACGGCCCAGCAGCTGGGGCCGATGACAGCGCTGAGCATTCCCATGTTCGCCCAAACGGGGCTTGTCAAGGCTTGGTTTACCACCCGCCGTTATGGCGCGCGTGACGATCTAAAGCTGTCCATCGCCCGTATGGGCGCAACGGACGAAATCGTGGATAATTTTCTTGCGGCTTTTGACTGCGCCGGCATCGACCCTCACGATACCGTCATAGCCAACGCCCAGCACGGCACCGATGTGCTGCCGGCGGATGAAACGCACCGCGGCTGGGGCCTGTTTCATCTGTATACGGAAAACGATCCGGGGTTTGACGGCATGGTTACGGATGAGCGCGGCGTGGCGCTGGTTGCCACCCATGCAGACTGTACGCCGGTGTATTTGCTGGACCCTGTGCACCATGCCATCGGCCTGTGCCACGCAGGCTGGCGCAGCACGGTAGGCGGCATGGTAACAAACCTCATCGATGCCATGACGGCCATGTACCAAACGTGCCCTGAGGATCTGCTGGCGGCCATCGGCCCGCATATCGGCCCTTGCTGCTTTGAGGTGGACCCGCCTGTGGGCAAAGCCTTTGCCGAGGCGTTCCCTAAGGCTGGCTGCGTATTGCCGGGCAAAAATCCCGGCAAACGGCAGTTGGATCTGACCAGGGCCTCGGCGTATCAAATGTATCGGGCCGGCCTTTTTGGGGAAAATCTGACCATATCCGATGAGTGTACCTGCTGCAACGGCGACCTGTTTTTTTCCTACCGTCGAGACGGCAAAGCGTGTGGGGCCATGGCCTCGTTTTTGCAGCTTAGATAAACAACGACAAAGGGGAGAGCGACGCATGGCGAAACAAAAGATTCTGGCCGTGGATGACGAACGGCATATTCTGGAACTGATCTCCTATAACCTGGTGGAAGCAGGCTATGAGGTAGAAACGGTGGAAACCGGCGAAGAGGCGCTGGGCAAAACGGTGGAATTTCATCCGGATCTGATTTTGTTAGACGTCATGCTGCCGGATATCGACGGGCTTGAGGTTTGTACTAGGCTCAAACGCGAGCCGGATACCGCCGGCATTCCCGTCATCATGCTTACGGCCAGGGGCGATGAGATCGATAAGGTGCTGGGGTTGGAAATGGGCGCTGACGATTATGTGGTCAAGCCTTTCGGCGTGCGGGAGCTGGTAGCGCGCGTCAAGGCGCTGCTGCGCAGATCCGCTTCGCATAAGCAGGAGGAACAGCCTACCCAGCTCTCCGCGGCTGGCATCACGCTGGATCTCACAACCTACCATGCCATGGCCGGGGGAGAGCGCTTGCAGCTTACCTTAAAGGAGTTTGAACTGCTGCGCACGCTGATCCAAAACAAAGGGCGTATCTTAAATCGGGATCAGCTGCTCAACAAGGTTTGGGGCTATGAATATTTTGGGGAAACGCGCACCGTGGATGTACATATCCGCCACCTGCGCCAAAAGCTGGGTGCTTTGGGACAGCATATCGAAACAGTGCGCGGCCTTGGCTATATGTTCAATGAATTGGAGAGAGAATGAAACGAAGGATTTTTATCGGCACAGCGGTCATCGCTGTGCTGATGACGTTTTTAGTGGGATATTTGGCCACGGTGCGCATCAACAATGCCTCCGAGCACGCCATTCAGCAAAATTTGCTGACCAATGCAAAAATCATCGCGGCTGAGCAGGATGAGGCGTCTATGCGCCATGCAGCGGATCTCGTGGCCGAGGCCTCCGGTATGAATGTAACCCTGATTCTAAAGGATGGCACCGTTTGGTATCGCCGGCCGGCGCTGGCAAGCGGCAGTCCAGAGCAGAATCATCTGGAGCGTGAAGAGGTAAAGCAGGCCTTTGAAACGGGCGTGGGCATCGCCCAGCGCCATTCCGCAACCATGGACAGAACCATGAGCTATGTGGCGGTGGCCACTGAGGATGGCTCGATGGTGGTGCGCATGAGCATCCAGGTAGACGATATCCTGGCGGCAAACCGCCAAACGGCATGGGAAATCTTTTTCCTGCTCACCGTATGCTTGGCAGGGCTGCTGGTGCTGTCTTGGCGGATGACGACGGTGATCGTATCGCCTATCAATGAAATCACCTCCGTGGCAAAGGAATACGCCGAGGGCCAGTACGGGCGGAAGATCCGTACCGATTACCGCGATGAAATAGGCGTGCTGGCGCATGCGTTTAATTCCATGTCCACAGCATTGGTGGAAACCAATGAAACGCTGGCCGCGGACAACGGCAAGCTTCAGGCCATCATGGAGGCCATGACAAACGGCGTCGTGGCGGTGGATTCCGATCTCAAAGTCATTATGACAAACTCCGCCGCGCGCCAGGTGCTGGGCATTGGCTGGTCCGCCGTGGGGCAGAGCCTGTTTGTCGCCACGGGCAAACAGGAATTGGAGAGCTTTTTCAAACGCACCCTGGAGGGCACAAACAAAATCAGCGAGGAGATCACGCTTTCTTATGGCTTTGGCGTGACCAGGCAGAAAAAGATTTTGCGCATCCGCGGCTCACGCCTCAGGCAAAACGGCACAACCACCGGCGCTGTGGCCGTGCTGGAGGATATCACGGAGCTAAAACGCCTGGAAAATATCCGTACCGAGTTTGCTGCCAATGTTTCGCACGAATTAAAGACCCCGCTTACCAGCATCAAGGGCTTTGTGGAAACGCTGGAAAGCGGCGTGGACGATCCCGAGCATGCCAAGCGGTTTTTGCATATCATCTCCTCCGAAACAGACCGCCTAACGCGCTTGATTTCGGATATCCTGTATGTGTCCGAGCTGGAAAGCTATCGCCAAAGCGTGCCGGAAATTGTGGACGTGCTGCAAAAGGCCAGCGACGTGGTGGAGCTTTTAAGCAAAAACGCGCAGAAAAAGCGCATTGACCTGACCCTGGAGCAAGACCCCAACCACAGCGCCTTCTGTATGGGGGATGGGGATAAGGTGCAGCAGATGCTGATGAATCTTGTGGCCAACGGCATCAACTATACGCCGGAGGGCGGGCAGGTAAAAATACAGCTGTCCTCCGATGAAAAGCAAGTGAAGATCGTGGTCAGCGATACCGGCATCGGCATTGCGGAAAAGGATATTCCACGGCTGTTCGAGCGCTTTTATCGTGTGGATAAAGGGCGCAGCCGCGCCACCGGCGGCACCGGGCTGGGACTTGCCATTGTAAAGCATGTGGTGATGAGCATGAAAGGGGATATCCAGGTAAAAAGCGAAGTGGGCAAAGGCTCGTCGTTCATCGTGACCCTGCCAAAGGCAGATAAAACGGAAGCATAAAAACACCGCCGCAGAAATTCAGTCTGCGGCGGTATTGTATTTGCTGCAAGGGATCAGATACACCTCCAGATACAGCGTGCGGCGATCTTGCGTTGAAACGGCTTTCGGGGCTTGGTCGCATTTCCCCCCAAAGGCCAGGGCAATCCGCCTGCTTGGCGTGTTGCGAATATCCACCGGATAGCGCAGGGCAGCAATGCCCAGATGATCTGCATAGCGAAGCAGGGCGGAAAATGCTTGGCTGCCACAGCGACGGCCCTGCACTTCCCGCTTTAACCAAAGGCCGGCTTCCGGCGCTGTTTGTAGATGGTGCAGGCTCACAAGACCCAAAAAAGAGCCTTGGCATTCTATGGCAAATACGGCGTTGTCCTTTGCCGCTTTTTGCCATCGGCAGATGATTTTAGCGGTCTCGGCCCGGCTTTTCGGCGGCACAGCCTCCATATACCGGGCCACTTCAGCGGTAAAATGCAAAAAGATCGCCTCGGCATGCTGACAGCCTACCGGCACAAGACATAGCTGTGAGAGATCGTATCCCATGTCCCTTCCTCCTATGCTCAAAATAGCAGATGCCCGCCATCAACACAAGGAAAAGTTGATTAATTCGCCGCGTTTTGGCAAGGATAAAACCAAAAGGAGGCGGCCAAATGCCTGTGTATTTGAATCTTTATCTTTGCATGTTCTTATTGTGCGTAACGGGCGCCGTGTCCGGTCCGCTGCGGCGGGCGCGCATCCACCCGGCCGTGGCAGGCATATTTTGCCTTTTCACGATGTTCTTCTCCGTATTTGAAGAGGTGCAGCTGCTGCCCCGCCTGTATGTAAGCCCCGGCGGCTTTTTCATGCCGCTGGCAGGCGGTATTTTGCTACTGGCCGAGGGGCCGCAGGGAAAACGCAGGTATGTAGGGGCCTATGTAGTGCTTACCATGCTCATCGGCTTTTTGATGGGGCAGCTCACCGAATCGCTGACGGACGTATGGTTCCATGGAGCGCCGTGGGTCGTGTTTGCCGCCTGTATTTTCTCGGCGCTGTTGTTTTGCGGAGAGCACCATACCGCGCTGACCTGTGCGATCCTAGGCTATTACGGGGCAGGGTTGCTAAAGTATCTGCTGGCTGTGCTGCCCCGGGCCTGGGGCTCTATGACCCTGGGCAGCGGCCAGGACGCGCTGCCCTGTGCGCTGCTTGTGCCCGTTACGCTGGCATTGTGCGAAGCCATTCGCTTATGCTCCGGGCTGCTGCGGCGCCGCAGGGAAAAAAGGCAGCGCCAAGCGCCGGCCCGCGAGGAAGCCTCTATGCCGGCAGAGCCGGAGCATCAAAGCGCTTGAGGCAGGGAGAACGCCGTTTTGCAGATTGCAGAGCGGCGCTTTTTTGTGTGGTTGGCGGCCGGGGCAAAAGCATGGTATAATAAACGGAACATCGGAGGGGAATATGGCAAACCATCTCATTGCTGCTGTGGAGCCCGGCTCCATTGCAGAGGAATTGGGCATAGAGCCGGGGGATGCCCTGGTATCCATCAACGGGCGGCCGGTAGCCGATGTATTGGACTACCGCTTTTTGTTGTACCAGGATACGCTGGAGGTGCGGTTTGTTTCCCCTATCGGGCAAGAGCTGACGGCGGAGATCGAAAAGGAGTACGACGAGGACCTTGGCCTTGTCTTTGAGCGCCCTTTGATGGATCGGCCCAAGGCCTGCCATAACAAATGCATTTTCTGCTTTATCGACCAGCTGCCGCCGGATGTGCGCAAGACCATGAAGTTTAAGGACGACGACTGGCGGCTCAGTTTTTTGCAGGGCAACTATACCACGCTGACCAACGTAAGCGATGCAGAGCTGCAACGCATCATCGACCAGCATATCTCGCCGCTGTTCATCAGCGTGCATACCATGGACCCGGCCCTGCGTGTGAAGATGACGAGCAACCCCAGGGCGGCCAAGATCCGCGAACAGCTGACGCGCTTACAGGAGGGCGGCATTGATTTCCATGTGCAGATCGTGCTTTGCCCCGGCGTCAACGACGGGGAGGCCCTGCAATATACGCTGACGGAGCTGGCCAAATTCAGGCCGGCGTGCCTGGATGTGGCGATGGTGCCGGTGGGGCTTACGCAGTACCGCGATGGGCTGTATCCGCTGACGAGCTTTACCAAGCAGACCTGCCGGGAGGCCATCCGGCTGGTAGAGACGTTTGCCCAAACGCTGCCGGAGCCGTTTGCCTATCTTTCGGATGAGTTTTATGTGATGGCGGAGCTGCCGCCTCCGCCGTTTGCGTACTATAAGGATTTTGAGCTGACAGAGGACGGCATCGGCCTAATGCGCTATCTTGAGGATACCGTGGACAAGGCGCTGGCCAAGGCAAAACCGGCGCGCCCGTACCGCGGCACCATAGCCACAGGGCATGCGGCCTATCCTCTGCTGTGCCGCATTGCGGAAAAATGCAGCCGGCATTTGGGCATAGAGCTGCGCGTTGTACGCGTGGAAAACCGCTTTTTCGGCGAAAGGATCACCGTGGCCGGGCTTTTGACCGGGCAGGATCTGTATCGCGCCCTCAAAACAGAGGATCTAGGCGAAATCGTATACATCTCCCGCAGCACACAGCGAGCGGATGAGGATGTGTTTTTGGATGATATGAGCCTTCTAGAGCTTCAGCAAGCGCTGGGCGTGCCGGTGCGCACGTTGGAAAACGATGGAGAGGCTTTTGTGGAAGCGCTGTGCCAGGGAAAGGAGTACCGATGAATAATAAACCGCTGGTGGCCATTGTGGGCCGCCCCAATGTAGGCAAATCCACCTTTTTCAACCGTGTGGTGGGCCGCAGGGTCGCCATTGTGGAGGATACGCCCGGCGTGACCCGCGACCGCATCTATGCCGATGTGGAATGGGGCAGGCATTCCTTTTCCCTCATAGATACTGGCGGGATCGACCCCGCGGGCGAGGATGTTTTGTACGCCAAGATGAAAGAGCAGGTCGATGTGGCCATCGACATGGCGGACGTCATCGTGTTTTTCGTGGACGGCAAGCACGGCAGCCCCTCCCCGGACGACGAAGATGTGGCCACCCTGCTGCGCCATACCAAAAAGCCGGTGGTGCTTGCGGTCAACAAAATGGATAACCCGCACAGCCAGGAGGACGCCTATAATTTCTACACCCTGGGCATGGGCGACCCATTCCCCATTTCCGCAACCCTGGGCATCGGCATCGGCGATGTGCTGGATGAGATCGTATCCCATCTGCCCATACAAGAGACGGAGGAAGAGGAAGGCGAAAAGCCGCTGGAAATTGCCGTCATCGGCAAGCCCAACGTGGGCAAAAGCTCGCTGGTCAATTATATGCTGGGCACCACCCGCGTCATCGTGGAGGATATGCCGGGCACCACGCGCGATGCCATAGATACGCCCTTTACCCGCGATGGTCAGGATTATATCCTCATTGATACCGCCGGGCTTAGGAGAAAGCGCGCCATCGGCGAAAACAGCATAGAGCGCTACGGCGTGGTGCGCGCGCTGGCAGCGATCCGCCGGGCGGATGTCGTGCTGCTTGTCATCGACGCGACCAAGGGCGTAACCGAGCAGGATACCAAGATCGCAGGCTTTGCCCATGAGGAAGGGAAAGCATGCATCGTCGTTGTCAATAAATGGGATCTGGTCGAAAAGGATACCCATACCATGAACCAATTCAAAAAGGACATTGCACGCGAGCTGCAATTTGTTTCCTATGCGCCAACGCTGTTTACCTCCGCGGTAACAGGGCAGCGGGTGGATAAGATCTTCCAGCTCATCGGCCATGTGTATGAGCAGAGCATGCTGCGCATCTCCACTGGCCTATTGAACGAGGCCATCAACCAGGCCACCGCCACCGTACAGCCGCCGACGGACAAGGGCCGCCGGCTGAATATTCTGTATGCCACGCAGGTGGCCGTGCAGCCGCCGACGTTCGTACTCTTTGTCAACGACCCGGAGCTGATGCATTTTTCCTATAAGCGGTATTTGGAAAACCAGCTCAGGCATACCTTTGGGTTTGAGGGCACACCCATCCGCCTGTATATTCGCCGCAGGGAGGACAAAAACGCATGAGCTATGTATTGGGATGTATCGTATGTTACCTGCTGGGCGCTGTACCGTTCAGCGTGCTTTTCAGCCGCGGCATGCTGCATAAGGATGTGCGCCGGTATGGCAGCGGCAACCCCGGCACCAGCAATATGACGCGTGCCTTTGGCATCAAATACGGGCTGCTGGTGCTGCTGTTTGATATGGCAAAGGGGTTTGGCGCGGTGTATTTGGGGCAGTGGATCATGGGGCCTTTGGGCGCATATCTTGGGGCCTTGTGCGCCGTAGCAGGCCATAATTGGCCGATTTATCTAAAATTTAAGGGCGGCAAGGGCGTTGCAACCACCGTGGGCGTTATGCTTGCGTTTGTGCCGTATATCACGCTGATTGCCATGGCCTGTTTTCTGGTGGTGCTGGCGGTCAGCCGGTACTTTTCCCTGGGTTCGCTGGTGTGCCTGGGGCTGGTGTGGGTGCTGGTGCTTTGCTTGCATTTTGCGGATACCTACCTTGTAGTGCTGTGCTCGGTACTGGTTTTGGTTGCGTTCGTGCAGCATAGGGCCAACATCCGCCGGCTGAAAAACGGTACGGAAAATAGATTTGGATCGAAATAAATAGCAAAGCGCCTTTGTTCGCTTTTGATTGAAAGGAGAGAGACGATGCCCATCTTCAAGCCGAACCAAAAGACCTATGCAATGGATCCGATGGATGTGCCCCTTGCCAGCGTGGCTCAAGGGGAGGCGTTTACGCTGTTTACAGAAAATGCGCTAGACGCCGAAGAAGGCTATTTCAACCCGCTGACAGGCCCCATCTCTGTGGAGGGCGCCAAGGCAGGCGATACGCTGGCCGTCGACATTTTAGAGATTCGCCCGCATGATGGCACGGCGATCAGCCGCATCCATAACGGTGTGGGCGCGTTATCGCCTACAGAGGATACCCCGCTTTTGGGCGCGCCGCCTATGGAACGCGTCTATCATTATGTGCAGCAGGGCCAAGACTTTGTTTGCCGGGAAAACCAACGCCTTCGCTTTGCCTACCGGCCATTTTTGGGCACGCTGGGCACTGCGCCGCGGTATGAGCGCATTTCCTCCGTCGTTCCCGGGCCGCATGGCGGCAATCTGGATGTAAAGGACGTTTGTCCCGGGCATACTGTCTATCTGCCGGTGTATACGGATGGCGCAAAGCTGTATGCAGGCGATGCCCATGCCTGCCAGGGCGATGGTGAATTTTGCGGCACGGCGCTGGAAATGGCAGCCGAGGTGACGCTGCGCTGCCGGGTATTGCCGAAAAAGCGCATTGAAGGCCCGCGCATCGAAACCCCAACGCATCTGATGACGGTGGCCGCCGCCAAGCCCTTGGAAAGCGCGGCCCGCATGGCGTACCGCGCGCTCATCGATTGGATGGCAGCCGATTTCGGCTGGGATGCTTTGGATGCATATCAGGCAATTACCCAGGCTGGGCAGATGTATCTGGGGCAGCTGGTAAACCCCCTGTATACCATGGCGGCAGGGTTGCCAAAATCGCTGATATTGGGAGAAAAAGAAAAATAGAATATATGGAAAACGCACAACGGCCCCTTCGTGGGCCGTTTTTTGATTGCTGTTCAGGGGCGTTTTTCGCCGCAGCTGCCCGTCAAATGGGGAAAAAACAAAAAATCTGATCCATTTCGGGGAAAGCCATGTTCTGCCGGTCCGTTTTCGTGCATATATTGTGATACATATGTGGATGGGAGGACAACAGCGGATGGAACAGTTTGATCTCTATAACGATATTGCACAGCGCACCGGCGGCGAAATCTACATTGGCGTGGTAGGCCCGGTGCGCACAGGCAAAAGTACGTTCATCAAAAAATTTTTGGATATGATGGTGTTGCCAAACGTGGAAAACCCGTATAAAAAGGAACGCATCATGGATGAGATGCCGCAGTCCGGTGCAGGGCGGGGCATTATGACCATGCAGCCGAATTTTGTGCCCAACGAAGCGGTGGAATTTACCCTGGAGGATTCCGTTTCCGCCAAGGTAAGGCTGGTGGACTGCGTGGGCTACCTGGTAGACGGCGCCACCGGGCAAATGGATGACGACGGGCCGCGTATGGTCCGCACACCCTGGTCGGAAGAGGACATTCCCTTTGCCGAGGCCGCAGAAATCGGTACCAAGCGCGTGATCAGCGAGCATAGCACCATTGGCGTGGTCGTAACCACCGACGGCAGCATCACCGATATCCCGCGCGCCAATTATGTGGCCAGCGAAGAAAGGGTGGTTTCCGAGCTAAAGGCGCTGGGCAAGCCGTTTGTCGTCATTGTAAACTGTAAAAACACCGCCTTGCCCGAAACCCAGCAGCTGCAAAAGGCCCTGCAGGAAAAATACGAGGTACCCGTGATCCTCTGTAACATTTTGGAGATGTCGGCCCAGGATATGGAGGCGCTGCTGCGCAGCATTTTGTTTGAGTTCCCAATGAAAGAGATCCGCATTGCCATGCCGGAATGGATCTTTGCGCTTTCGGAGGACCATTGGCTGGTGCAGAGCGTCATGGAAAGCGTAGAGCAGGCCACAGACCAGATCGAGTGCGTGCGCGATTATCCTAAGATGATGCAGTGCCTGGAGGCATGCGAATCGCTGATGCCGCCGCGCTTGGTGCAGCTACAGCTGGGGCAGGGCATGGCAGAGATAGAAGCATCCACACAGCCGAAGCTGTTTTACAAGGTGCTGGGCGATGAATGCGGCACGCCCATTGAAGGGGAATACCACCTGATCGCGCTGCTCAAAGAATTGGTAGAGGCAAAAAAGGAATACGACCGCGTAGCGGACGCCATGCAGGCGGTGCGCGAAACGGGCTATGGCGTTGTGCAACCCTCTATGGATGAATTGACGCTGGAAGAGCCGGAGATTGTCCGCCAGGGCAACCGCTTTGGCGTACGCCTTAAGGCCAGCGCGCCCAGCCTGCATTTGATGCGGGTGGATATCGAAACAGAGGTATCGCCTATCGTCGGTAGCGAGCGGCAAAGCGAAGAGCTGCTGCATTATCTGCTCAGCGAGTTTGAAAATGACCCGACCCAGATCTGGAGTACCAACATTTTTGGGAAATCCTTGCATGAACTGGTCAAGGAAGGGCTTTCAAACAAGCTGACCCGTATGCCGGAAGAAGCACAGGCCAAGATGCAGATGACGCTTCAGCGCATCATCAACGAAGGCCGGAGCAATCTGATCTGCATCCTGTTTTAACCTTCCTAAACCGGCAAAGGCGGCAGTGCGCCGCCTTTTGCCCGTTTTTCCATCGGACAACCTCTTTGAAAGTGAAAACAAAAAGGGTAGTAAAAAACATTTATATGCTGTAATATATAAATAGAAAGTTTTATCTTAAAGGAGGAAAATTAATGCAGTATCGCGATTATGGCAATGAGGGATACAAAGTATCGGCCTTTGGTATGGGCTGTATGCGTGTCCCGCACGTCAAGGATGAGCATGGCAACAAGATCATACAGCGCGAGGAAGCTATTAAGATGATCCGCTATGCTGCCGACCACGGGGTTACTTATTTTGACTCCGCCCGGATGTATTTCAATGGCGATTGTGATGCGCTTTTAGGAGAAGCGCTCGCCGGCGGGTACCGCGAAAAGGTGAAGGTCGTCAGCAAGATCCCTCCGCGTTTTGTCAACAGTGAAGAGGAATTCAACAACACGCTGGATGACATGCTGAAAAAATTACAAACCGATTATCTGGACGTTCTGCTGGCGCATGATATGAATCGCGAGGCATGGAACAGATTCCAGCAGATGGGTATGTATCAATGGATGGAAAAGGCAAAGCAGGCCGGCAAGATCAAGGCCATTGGCTTTTCGTTCCACGATGATGTAGATCTATTCCGCGAAATGGTGGATGCTTATCCTTGGGCCATGGCGCAGATCCAGATGAATATTCTGGATGTCAACTATCAGGCTACGGTAGAGGGGATGAAATACGCCGCCTCTAAGGGCCTTGCCATCGTCATCATGGAACCGCTGCGGGGCGGAGGGCTGGCCAATGCGCCCGAACCCGTACAGAAAATCTATGATGCATATCCAGTCAAACGCAGTCCAGTGGAATGGGCGCTGCGGTTTGTCTACAATTTCCCAGAGGTTTCCTGCATACTGTCCGGCGTATCTACCATGGAACAGCTCAAGGATAATATCCGTATCTTTGAAGAAGCTGAGGCCAATGTGATGAGCCAGGATGAATTGGACATGATTGCAAAGGTTCGCCAAGCCTATCAATCGTTGATCAAGGTACCGTGCACCGGCTGCGGATACTGCATCCCATGTCCCAAAGGCGTGGATATTCCGCGGATTTTTTACCTGTATAACAATGGCAATATGTACAACGATTTTGCCAATGTAGTACAGGACAATTACAGCCATGTGCTGAAAAACAACGCCTCTCCGCTGGAGTGTGTCAAGTGTGGAGCCTGTGAAAAGAAATGCCCGCAGCATATCCATATCATTGAAAATCTGCAAAAGGCGCATGAGGCCATTGTGAGCGCCGGCAAATAACGAATTTTCCATCGCCCGGCCGCGGCTTGCGGCCGGTGCGTATGGCAAAAGGTATTTTTTAGACAAGGGGGACAATCAATCATGCAATACCGTGAATACGGCAAGCTGGGGTACAAGGTATCGGCCTTTGGCATGGGCTGTATGCGCCTGCCCAGCAGTGTGGACGAAAAGGGCAACAAAACCATTCACCGTGAAGAGGCCATCAAAATGATCCGCTATGCGGCAGATCATGGCGTCAACTATTTTGACTCTGCCTTGATGTATTTTGATGGCGACTGCGATAAGCTCTTGGGCGAGGCGCTGGCCGGCGGATACCGCGAAAAGGTCAAGGTTGTCAGCAAGATCCCGCCGGGAAAGGTAAACAGCGAAGAGGAATTTTTCCGCATTCTGGATGGCATGCTGGAAAAGCTGCAAACCGATCATCTGGATGTGCTGTTGGCGCATAACCTTGGTAAGGAATCCTTTGCCCAGCTGAAAAAAATCAATATGGTCTCCATGATGGAAAAGGCCAAGGCGCAGGGAAAGATCAAGGCCATTGCCTGTTCGTTCCACGATGATTTTGAGACCTATAAGGAAGTCATCGATTATTATCCCTGGGATATGAGCCAGATCCAGATGAATATTTTGGACGTAGACAATCAAGCGACCATCGAAGGAATGAAATATGCCGCTTCCAAGGGCATGGCCATCGTTATCATGGAGCCGTTGCGCGGCGGTGGGCTGGCCAATCCGCCGGAACCCATCCAAGAGATCTACCGCAGCTATCCCGATAAGCGAAGCCCGGTAGAGTGGGCGCTCCGCTTTATGTATAATTTCCCGGAAGTTTCCTGTATTCTTTCCGGCGTATCCACTATGGAACAGCTACAGGACAACATCCGTATCTTTGAGAACGCTCAGCCCAACAGCATGAGCGAGGATGAGCTCAAGATGATCGATACCGTGCGCGAAACGTACAAAAAGCTCATCAAGGTGCCGTGCACCGGATGCTCATACTGCGTGCCGTGCCCCAAGGGCGTCAATATTCCCAGCGTCTTTGAGCTGTATAACGACGGCGCCATGTACGGCGGGTATGAGACCATCAAAGAGCGCTATCAGCGCCGCATCGATTCCGGCAACTCGGCCGATCACTGCGTGCAGTGCGGGGCCTGCGAAAAGAAATGCCCGCAGCATATTCCCATCATCCAGCGCCTAAAGGAAGCGCACGCAGCCATGACCAACGTATAACATAAGACAACGGAAAAGCGCCAGGCCGATAGGGCCCGGCGCTTTTGTCTAGGGCATGCTTGACCCCGTGCAAAGCGCGGGCTATGATACAAATAGGAGATGAGTTCGCTGATGAAAATACAACCCGATACATTTTCCATTCAGGACTACTTAAATCAATCGTTTGCCTGCGAATGCGGCAAAGCGCACCATACCTCGCTCAAGCATGTCGTGATCGGGCCGGATGCGCTGCAAAAGACGCCGGAGGTAGCTAGGGCCTTGGGCGCGAAAAAGGTGTTCGTGGTGTCGGACATCCATACGCACCGGGCCGCGGCCGCGCAGCTGGAAACGCTGCTTGTAAAGGCGGGGCTTTACGTGGCCTCCTATATGTTTGAAGATGAGGAGTTGGTTCCGGATGAATCTGCCTTGGGGCGCCTTCTCATAGCGCTGGACCCTGCCTGCGATCTGCTCATCGGCGTAGGCACAGGCTCGATCAATGATCTATGCAAGTTTACCGCCTTTAAGACAAAGATGCCGTATTGCATCGTAGCAACGGCCCCCAGCATGGACGGTTTTGCTTCCTCTGTGGCGCCGTTGATTGTAAATAATCTAAAAACCACCTACGAGGTGGGCGTAGCGGATGCCATCATTGGGGATACAAAGATTTTAAGCCAAGCGCCTATGCCCATGATTATGGCGGGCATTGCGGATATCCTTGGCAAATATACCTGCCTGACGGATTGGAAAATGGCGCAGATCATCAATGGAGAGTATTACTGCGAGACCATCGTTCAAATGGTGCGCACTTCGTTGCGGGCCGTGGCGGAGAACCTTGATAAGGCCGCGGCCCGTGATGAACAGACGGTAGGCAAGATCATGGAGGCGTTGGTTTTGACCGGCATTGCCATGAGCTTTGTGGGAAACTCCCGCCCGGCCTCGGGCAGCGAACATCACATTTCGCATTACTGGGAGATGATGTTCCTGCACGAAGGCAAAAAAGCCGTGCTGCATGGCACCAAAGTAGGCATTGGGACGGTGGCCGTTTCCAAAATGTACGATTGGCTATGGGAAACGCCGGTGGACTTTGCCGCTGCGCGGCAGGCGGCCCAGACACGTTCATTCGATATGTGGGCCAAGGAAATTCGGCGCGCTTATCCGGATGCGGCGGAAGGCGTATTGGCGTTGGAACGTGAAACAGGCAAAAACAGCACGGAAGGCGTGCTGCGCCGTATCGACGCCATAGAAAAGCATTTTGCGGACATGAAAGCCTTTGCCCAGGCTTGGCTGCCCCAAAGCGAAGAGATACGCAAAATGCTAGCCGGCTATGGCGCCCCCGTTAACCCGCATGAGGTGGGTATTTCCGCCCAGCAGATCGAGGACGGTGTATTGTACGCCAAGGAGCTGCGCAATCGCTACGGCTTGTTACAGATATTGTTCGATCTGGGGCTGCTGGCGCCGTTTGCCACACGACTGGCCCAATACTTTGAAAATTAAAAATCGCGCATGGAAGGCCCGCTTTTGCGGGCCTTTTTTTGCGGCTTGCCAATGCATACCATCCAAAACTTTCCGCCCGATATCCTATTTATTTGGTATGAAAACTGCGCTATTATAGCGGCATCACAAAAGGAGGAATGAGTTTGAAACACAAACTGCAAAGACTATTATCAACGGTTCTCGCGGGATGCTTCTTACTCGTGGGCAATGTGCCTTTGGCGCTTGCACAGCAAAGCGGAACACAGGGCGTCGAGATCAACGACACCCATTTTCCAGATAAAAAATTTCAAACCTATATCAAAGAAAACCTGGATAAAAACGGCGACGATACCCTCGGCACAGAGGAGGCCAGCGCCGTAACCTATCTATACCTAAACTATGCCGGCATCAGCGACCTGACCGGCATTGAGCACTTTCCCAATCTATAAACGCTGCATGTGGAGCTTAACCGGCTGACCGCCTTGGATGTTTCACAAAACAAAAAGCTCGCAGCTCTGTATGCGGGCAACAATCAGCTGACCGGCCTGGCACTGCCCAATCAGCAGGCCAACGATACCTTAACGCATTTGGATGTGTTTGCCAATTAGCTCACTGCGCTGGATCTAACAAACCTCAACGCCCTGGATTTCCTATCGGTGGGGGAGAATCAGCTTGCCACGCTGGATCTCAGCCAAAATCCGATGAGCATTCGTTTTATCGCTTATTACAACAACTTGGAGAGCAACAAGCTGCCAAACAATGGCCAGGCGTATCGGTGGACGGAGTTTTTGGCGGAGTAGTCCTTCCCCAAAGGAATGGGAAACGGGTACCAAACGGTATGGTACACCGATCCGCAACGCACCCAGGCGCTGGATCCCAGCCAAACGCCGGCCCTTCGCCTAGAGGGGCAGACGCCGTATGCCGCTTACCAGCCCATCCAATATACCGTGCAGTTTCTGCCAGGCGGCGGTAATGGAACCATGGAGCCGCAGGCCTTTACCTATGACCAGGCACAGGCGTTAAAGCCCAATGAATTTACCAAAGAGCACTATACTTTTGCAGGCTGGAAAATGCCGAACGGCAAAATTTTGACCAACGGCCAGCAGGTAGAAAACCTCACCTTCAAAAAGGATCAGGTCGTTACGCTGACCGCCACCTGGACCGAACGCGACTATACCGGGGAAGCGTATGCCATCAACCTGCACGCCAACGGTGGTGCGGGCGAAGACGCCAGCTTGCAAGGCGCCGTATATGGCACGGCATATACCCTGCCGGCCCATTCGTTTGTCAAAGAAAACCATCGGTTTGCGGGGTGGGCCCTGGAAAGCGGCGGACAGCCTGTGTATGGGGATGAGACCTCCGTGCTTATCCAGCATCCACAGCACCTCAATGGCGAGGCGCTGGAACTCTATGCCGTTTGGGAAAAGCAGACTTATCCTGTTATACTGATAAACGGCAGCGAAAGCCAGATGCAAAATGTAGCGCATGGCGATCCTATTGTATTTGTGCAAATACCGCAAAAGAGAGGATATGCGTTTGACGGCTGGTATACCGAAGAGGGCGGCAAATGGGAAGCGCAGGACGCTTGGCTGCAACAGGCGATGGCAACGCTCAACCAGGGACACTATCGCTTTGAAGTCGGGAGCTTGATGGATATCAGCGCCATCGTGTGGGCGGATTCCACAGTGCTGGGCCGGCTTTCAGAGCTATCCGCACCTGTTCGATTCAGCATTGCAGTGCCCACGCAGATGCAGCGCACAGGCCGCATCTTTAAGGTGCTGACCATGCATGACGGACAGACCTTTGAGCTCCCGGCACACTTTGAAAACGGCATCGTTGCCTTTGAAACGCAGCGCTTTTCTCCCTTTGCATTGGTGTATGGAGACCCGGCAGAATCCTTGGCGGGCAGCGAAGGCATGCGGCCTGATGGCAGCGGAGTGCAGACGCCGTTGTTGGGAAGCAATACGCTGCAAGGCGATACGGCTGTGCAAACCGGAGATAAAGCCGGCATGCTTGTGCCTCTGGCAGGTGCCATACTGTCCGCAGCAGCGGCAGCCGGGCTTTGGATCCTTAGAAAAAAGACAACATAAAGCGGGCAAACCATCCTTGGGAAAGCGTAGCATGCTGCGCTTTCCTTTTTGTTTGTCAGAAGGGCAGAATCTTGGAGAAAAGAGAAGAACATGATATACTAAAAAGGTTGCGATACTTATATTTTGAAAGGGGTAGATGGATTGAAGACTTGGGTTGCTGAGAGCATGATGTTGATTGCCTGCGTGATTTGGGGATGCGCCTTTGCCGTCATGAAGGATGCCCTGGACGCCATAATGCCGAATTATATCCTGGCGTTTCGTTTTACCATTGCGGCTGTGCTGATGGGAATTTTCATGTGGAAAAAGCTCGGTGGAATCCCCGCAAGGGAATGGCTGGCCGGCCTGGTGGTTGGGGCGTTGATGTATGGGGCATACCTATTGCAAACCGTAGGGCTGCAATACACAACAGCGGGCAAAAATGCATTTTTAACGGCTGTGTATGTGGTGCTGGTGCCGTTTATGCTGTGGGGTGTCCGCCATATTCGGCCGGATAAATTTAATATGATCGCGGCTGTCCTTTGCTTGCTGGGCATAGGCACATTGTCCCTAGATGGAGGGTTTTCCATCAATATTGGGGATGCCCTTACCTTATTAGGGGGCATCTTCTATGGCCTCCATATCGTAGCGGTCAGCTTTTTTACCGAAAAATATGATGTAATGCGCCTTACGTGGATGCAGTTCTTCTTTACGGCGATCTTTGCATGGGGCGGCGGTTTGCTCTTTGAGACGTTCCCGGCACAATGGTCGACGGGATCTACGCTGTCCATCGCGTATTTGGGCGTTCTTGCTACGCTCATGGCGCTTACCATGATGAATGTAAGCATAAAATATGTACAACCCTCTCATGCATCGCTTTTGATGAGCACAGAGGCCTTCTTCGGCTGCATAGCCGGGATTCTCTTTTTGGGAGAACTGCTGAGCTGGCGCATTGTGCTGGGGGGTCTGCTCATTTTGGCGGCTATGATTGTTTCTGAAACAAAGCTGAGCTTTTTGGGCAAGCGGGCTGCGATGCCGAGCAGAGAGGATTCTCAGCAAAGCGGTTGACAACCGGCCCCCTAGATGGTAATATTATCTCTGCACCAAATCATTGGTGCCGTCTGGGTATGGCGCAGTTTGGTAGCGCGCTTGAATGGGGTTCAAGAGGCCGGAAGTTCGAATCTTCTTACCCAGACCATAAAAAAGCCAGCAACCTGTATAGGTTGCTGGCTTTTTGCTTTTCTCGCAAAAATAGTAATGCCGCCATACGCGGCATGGCCCATGGCAGTCAAAAAGCACCGGAATTTCCTCCGGTGCCTTTGTGTTATTTCAGCATGTCTGCTTTTTCTCAAAAATCTCGGCCACGATGGCGCAGGCGGGGCAGCCGCAATGCTTAGTCTCTGTCGCTTTGATCTCTTTGGCATGGACTGCAATGCCTGCTGTATCTTCCCCAAAATAGGTTTTTCCTACTTCAGGTTGTGCAAAGCCGATCAGCATATCGATGGGCATGATGTCCGCTTCCAACTCTTGGGTATCGGCTGCCCGCGCATCGGTTCCTTCGGTGGCAAATCGCCCTCAGGGACATGCGCAGCAAAATCGATAAGCACGCGCGGCGCATAATGCCCTTTGGTAGAAATCATTACCGTATAAAATACATCCTATGTGCCATTCTACAATTGGGTGAGAGGCAGTCGAATAAAACCTATTGACAAACTAGGAATATAAACCTATCATACCAATAAACATACTAAATAAGTAGGTAATAAAGCGTGGCGTTTTTAACGCTTAAAGCGGTACTGTCGCCGGCGGCCGCTGGGCGCAGCTGTATTTTAGAACGAACAAGCAACAGAACGGAGGAAACAACATGAGCAAAATTTATACCTCGATGGATCAGCTGATTGGGCATACGCCTTTGCTAGAGCTGACGCATACAGAAAACGAACGCGGCCTAAAGGCCCGCGTGCTGGCCAAGCTGGAATATTTTAATCCTGCCGGCTCAGTGAAGGATCGCATTGCAAAGCGCATGATAGAGGATGCTGAAAGCAAAGGGATGCTGCGCCCAGGCTCGGCAATCATAGAGCCAACCTCCGGCAATACGGGCATTGGGCTGGCTGCTGTGGCTGCGGCACGCGGCTATCGTACCATCCTCGTTATGCCGGAAACCATGAGCGTGGAGCGCCGGAAACTGATGAAAGCGTATGGGGCCGAGCTGATCTTAACGGAGGGAGCCAAGGGCATGAAAGGTGCTATTAAAAAGGCGCAAGCCTTGGCAAAGGAAATGCCCAACGCGTTTGTGCCGGGGCAATTCAGCAACCCTGCCAACCCCGAAGTGCATTATGAAACAACAGGGCCGGAGATCTGGGCGGATACGGATGGGCAAGTGGATCTCTTTGTGGCAGGTGTTGGTACGGGCGGCACAGTGACCGGCGTCGGTCGGTATCTAAAGCAGCAGAATCCGCAGGTGAAGGTCGTGGCCGTGGAGCCGGCCGATTCCCCTGTGCTGAGCCGGGGAACTGCCGGCCCGCACAAAATACAGGGCATCGGCGCAGGGTTTGTGCCACAAGTGTTGGATACTGCGATCTTTGACGAAGTCATCACGGTAGAAAATGACGATGCTTTCCAAGCCGCTAGGCAAATCGGGCATAGGGAGGGTGTTTTGGTAGGCATTTCTTCCGGAGCGGCTGTCTGGGCAGCAATACAGCTGGCCAGACGGCCGGAAAATGAGGGCAAAACCATTGTAGCGTTGTTGGCGGATACCGGTGAACGCTATCTATCTACGCCAATGTTTGAAGCGTAAAACAATCATAAAGAAAAGAGCCGCCTCCTATCGGTAGATTGTTTTCCCCTTTACCTCATCATAACGGCGTTACAGGAGAAATGTGCTGCCTGTATCGTACGATGCTCCCTGGGATGCATTGCAAAAAACAAAGCAGTTAAATATGGAATATACCTCTAGAGGAAGCGGACCATGCGTCCGCTTCCTTTTTTCTATCCTTTGTGTAGATTTTTTTGCACTTTGACAAACAATAAGGGTACAAACATAGGAAAGAGAAGAAGAAAAAGAACGAAAGAGGAGGATGATTGCGTATGAAAGGAAACGTTTTTGGGTATATCAGGGTGTCTAGTACAGACCAGAACGAAGATCGTCAGCGCATCGCAATGCAGAAAAAAGGGATAGAGGCAAAGAATCTTTATATAGATAAGCAGTCCGGAAAGGATTTTCAGCGTCCACGTTATCGGCAGATGGTGCGGCGGCTAAAGCCGGGGGACCTATTGTATGTGCTCAGCATAGACAGATTGGGGCGCAATTATGAGGAAATACAAAACCAGTGGCGTATACTCACCAAGGAAAAGGGTGTGGATATATGTGTTATCGATATGCCTTTGCTGGATACCAGGAGGGGGAAAGACCTTATGGGTACATTTATTGCGGATCTTGTCTTGCAGATCCTATCCTTTGTGGCGCAAAATGAGCGGGAAAATATCCGCAAAAGACAGGCGGAAGGCATTGCGGCCGCCAAAGCACGGGGCGTGAAATTCGGCCGCCCGCCACGCCCTCTTCCGGAAAACTTTTATGAAATTCATCAGGCATGGCGGGGTAAAAAAATGACGCTCAAACAGGCGGCGCAGAGCTGCGGCATGCCGGTCGGAACGTTTTACGCAAAAGCCGTGCGCCATGAAGCGGGCCAATGACGCTCGTTTGTGAAAGTGTACTTTTGCAAAATATATTTTATAACTCCATTTTACTCTATTATACTCTGAATATGACCTTTTTCAACAACAAACTTCCTCCATTTTCTATGCTCTGCAAAAGTACACTATTCCGGAAAATCAGTTTTTATCCCTTTTGCAAAAGTACACTTTTGCAGAGTACGGGAAGGGGCTGTTTGCTTGAAAAGAAGGCTGTTCGCACTGGTTTTATCCGTTGCTATGGCGGTAGGGTTGCTGCCTATATCCGCCCTGGCAAAGGGGGATCAGGCGCCGCATAACAGTATAGAAGTGCCGATAGAGGCGTTGTATTATGAATCCACCTCAGGAGGCATTGCCATCCAGGGCATTCGGAAGGATTGGTTTCGGGAGCATTGTGCGGACAACGGGAAGGAAAACCCAGCTTATCTTTCCATCCATATTCCTGCACAAATCAACGGCTTGCCGGTCGTATCCATCGGAAGCAATGCCTTCTGTACGAATAAGGCCAATTACGACGAAAATGATAGGTATCAATATATCCATCCTTCGAATTATAAATTGGCAGCGGTTGATTTTTCCGGAGCGGGTCGGCTGGAACGGATAGAAAGCCAGGCGTTTTTAAGAAGCGACGCGCTCAGCGGTGTGCTTACCCTGCCTGGCTCTTTGAAAAAGCTGGGCAAATATGCATTTGGCAGCTGTACGGCTTTGAAAGGGGTTGTGCTGCCCGCAGGATTGGAAGAGATCGGAAACAGCAGCGAAGGCAGCGTCTTTATGGGCTGCACAGGCCTTACGTTTGTCCGCACGGCGGGCGGAGATCCCAACGCCGTGTTTGAGCTGCCGTCGTCTCTCCAGTCCATCGGACAAAACGCTTTTAAGCAATGCTTTGCGCCGTCGGTAAAAACTGCTGTGCGCATCCCGGCTTCGGTTTCTTATATCGGGGGAGAGGCGTTTAAAAACAATTCGCTGGGCTATCTGCCCGTCACCACCATCATTGTGGAGCGGCAGGATGCAAGCGGGTATATCGGAGACGCTTTTGAGGCGGATGGATCAAATGATTATGGCTTGGGCAAGCGGATGACAGTATTTTCCAATGCTGCCTCCTTTCAGACATTTACGCCCAGCGGCCTGTCGACCTATAAGAATTCCCTGACATATGAATTCACCTTGCAGTATGGCGTTCCTGCCGTACGTACAGAGCAGAAGCTGTATAACCAAACTGTACAATGCGAAAAAGACCCGTCTACCGGCACTTGGGACATCAATACGCAGTATGCATTGCCGGATGTGCCTGCCGACGGAGTACCGGTGGGCTATACCGGGGGGTGGGCGTACCAGGGAACGCTTTTGACGCTCAATACAAAATTGACCCCCAAAGAAGATATCATGATCGTAGAAGTGGGAAATGTGCTGCAAAAGCCTACGGTTGTGCCCATCGTGGATGGCAATCAGCAGACGTTTACGGATACCAGCTACGATATAGTGGTTTCCAATGATCAAGAGCATCAAGTCGGTGTCCGCGTCACGCATCCGCTGATGGAAACAGCGGATGAAAACGGGGGTACGGTGTATTTTAAATATGAATGGACGGATGTATGGCAAGGAGGCAGACAGGGCCCCCGCATGGAAGAGGACGGCTTTGGCTTTCCCTCGTTCCCATCCCGCGGCACGCCTACCATTCCCATCCGCGGAGCAAAGGATGAGCGCACCCATACCGGCAGCTATTCCGAAGAGGATTATGGCGACGGCTATTACCTATTGGAGATCTACGGCTATTACAGCGTGCCCGGCAAGGCAGCAAAGCTGTTCTATAAGTCAAAAAGCACTGTAATTGCAACCGACCCGGAGGCGACGGTCGATACAGCTTATCTGTTTTATGTGCAAACGTCTGCCCCGGCCGTCCCGCCTGAGGTTGTGTTGGAAGATGCCGAGGCGGAATACGGATATAGCGAGCAGACATTGACCGCATCTGTCAAAGAGCAAGAAGGATACAGCTATTCATACCAGTGGTATGAGGCTGCGCAATTAGGCCAGACAGAGAACGGGAAAAGGATAGAGGGTGCCGATACGGCAAGGCTTTCTATACAGCCGGGCAAATCGGTGGGCGGCTATCCATATTATCTCGTCGTTACCGCCGTGAAGAAGGATAACGGGGATACGGCTTCTATCTCTGTGCCGGTTACCTTTACCGTACAACCGAAGCAGATTATGATTTGTCCGCAGGCAGGCCAGTACAAATATACCGGCCAAACGGACCCTGTGCTGTCCTATACGGCGGTGAACGCCCCGGCAGGGGTTGCCATCACCGGCGCATTGCAACGGACGGAGGGCGAAACGCCGGGTACATACGCCTATTTCTTGGGAAGCTTGGCCATTGACGATGACAATTATCAACTCGTTTTAAGCCCAGAGGCCCCCTTATTTACCATAGAGGCGTACCATGCAGTGGCAACCTTTGCTCCCGAGGCGCCCGATGGCCGGGACGGATGGTATACATCTGAGGTTACGGTGACGCCGCCGGCCGGGCATCTGATCAGCCTGGATGGTGAACAGTGGCTCACAGGGCCGGTTGTTCTGGGGGCATACCAGGGAGAATTCACCTATTATTTGAAATCTATCCGCGATGATGATACCAAAGACGCTGTTGCGGTGAATACGACGTCGCTTTCTATCGATACCGTGCCGCCCTTGATTGCCGGCCTTAAAGAGGGAGGCGTCTATTGCCTCAAGGCATCGTTTGCAGTGTCGGAGAAAAATCTGGCGCAGGTACTTGTGGACGATGTGCCGCAAACGTTGGCACAGCAGAGCTATACCCTAACGCCGGGCAGCCATACTGTAAAAGCGGTGGATCTCGCTGGCAACAGCGCTATTGTGCAGGTAACGGTCAATGCCCAGCATACCCCGGGCAGCATGATCGTGGATGCGCCGCCTACGTGCACGGGTCCTGGCAGCGGGCATACCGACTGTACAGTCTGCGGCCAGACGGCGCAAACCGGCCTTATCATAGCGGCGCCGGGGCATACCTTTGGTCCGTGGACGGTGACAAAACAGGCTACAAGCGTGCAAAACGGCAGCAAGGAAAGGGTTTGTACGGTTTGCGGCTATAAGGAGACGGCGGAGATCCCTGCTTTTGCGGATCCCGCATCTCCCAGCGCACCGGGCAGCGATGTGCCAAAAACGGGCGATTCGATGGCAATATGGCTGTGGGTGTTAGGAATGCTGAGCGCGGCAGGCGGCATTCTGGGCATAGGGATGTGCCGTAGGAAGAAAGACAGCTAAAGCACAAAAAATACCGGCTGATTTCAGCCGGTATTTTTATCTCTTACTGATAGCAGAAAATCGCGCAGCAATAAATCGCTGTCATGGCAGGCGATGAAGTAAAAGGAGGAGTCTCGGGCATACGGATATAGACGATGGATGGCCTGACACCATCGCTTTCCTGTGCGCGGTTTCTTCGAAGAAAAGAGAGTTGTTGTCGGCTCAAGGCCCCAAAAACGCCTTTTTGATATATCCAAATGCGTATGGCTGGTCGAAGATCGCTTGGGGCAGAGCCGCTTTCTCGTTGCTGCAAGTGCCGAGACACAGCATGCAGAGAACAGAAACCAATAGCAAAACATAGTTTCGTTTCAAGATCATTCCCCTCAAAAAAGGAAGCCTTTTTTCATAATATCAAAGAACGGATGGTTGAGAAACAAAAAAACAGCAAAAAGACGGCCCCAATCGGCCGCCTTTTTTGCTTGTCTCAAAGCGTATGGAGCGTTTCCATCGCAACACGAATATTGTGTAGATTCACATCGGAAAGCAGCGTACAGTCCGCCCCCAGGATAAAGCCCTGCTTGGAGCCAAAATCGTCTACAATGCGCCGTACCTCTGCCCGGATGGCGTCGTCCGGCCCTTCGATCAGCGGGCCGTCATGGTTTTTCATGCCGCCCAGGATGACCTTGCCCTTGAATGCATCGCGCCCTTGGCGCAGCGTTAGATCGTGCTTGTGTACGTCCCAGTTGACCACGGCACAGGGGAAATCATAGAAATAATCCAACCGCATGCCGTCGCCGCACATATGTAAAAAGTTATACGGGCTCAGCTTTGCCAGCCCTTCCATTACATAACGGTCCTCTTCTACGATGAGCCGGTGCATAAATTCCTCCGGGAAGCGGCCGGGCTCTGTGCCGCGCGTGGAAAAATAGATGCCCTCTGCGCCTGCCTTCAGGCATTCTTCGCAGTAACCGATTAGCATATCGCTCAGCGCGCGGTAGGCCGCGGCTACCTCTTCCGGGCGCTCCTCATAATGGGCCACAAACTTGGCATAGTCCTGTTTCCAGCCGTTGCGGATCATTTTGAGGGTGGAAAACAGCGTGGTAAACACCATCATATCGCTGCTTACGGCATCGGCAATGCGCTTGATGACGTCATACTGCTTTTCCAGCAGCGGATCATGCAAGGAAAGCGGCTTATAATGCTTCCAGTCGTCCGCCGTTTGAAAATCAAAGGGAAGCTCTGTCTCATCCATGATTTTGACAAAGTCAATATCCCCCTCACGGATGAGCTTTAGATGCGCCTGCACGGCTTTTTCCCCCGTCTTTTCATCCGGCTGGTTGTGAAACCAAAACGAACCGGGCACGCGCTCGGTGGGCTTGCCGTTTAAGCAATCCAGCATCAACTGACGTTTGTTCATACATACACCCCTCCATACCACCTTTTTTCTTATAGTATACCACTGAACCAAAACGCTGCGTGTACCGATCGATAAAAAAAGGAGACGAACTTAGTCGTCTCCGCGCAGAAGGTTCTCTGCATAGTCCTGTAAGCTTGCCATGGAGTTGACGCTGCCGGCCCTTGACTGAATTTGTTCTTGAACAAAATCCGGCAGCGATTCAAAATAATGCCGGGCAGCCCTATCCTGGGATAAGAGCTCTTGCATGGATGCATAATGCTTCATCTGTATCACCTCGCATCCAGTTTTCGCCGAAAAAAAGGGAATTATACGTGGTTCTCTTTGCGAAATTCACAGAAAAAGTGAGGACAGGGCGTCGGCTGTGCTTCGTGTCCCGGCACGCTGGGCAGGGCAAGGGGCGCGCAGTCAAACGAAACGGAAAGCCCGCAGGCCGCCGCATGGCTGGACAGCGTAGATGGGTATACCGGGTGATAAGGCAGATCCTCTTCACCGTAGGGCGCGGCAAAGGCCTGGCAGGATAGGTTGTAGAGCGTTTCGTAGGCCGCCGCATTTTTGGCCATGCAAAAGAGCCGCCCTCCGGGCGCCAGCAAGCGAGCCGCTTGGCCCAGCAGGGCTTGACGATCTTCTTCCGGATAACAGGATAGGTCACGGCAGCATACGATGGCGTCAAACCCAGGGGTAAAACGGGGCAGCGTATGCTGCCAGGGGCCGCCGTAGGCCTGCTCAAAAAGCCCTTCCGCATCGGGCAGATAGGCTGGCTCTGTTTCGGCTGCGCAGTGGGTGGCATGGGTGCCTTTTTGGCGGCACAGCGTCCGGCAGTATAAGGGCTGGGTGCCAAACCGCGGGTCCAGCCACAATACGCGGCTCTGCGGCCCCTCCAAACAGGCAGCTGTGCGCTGGGCTATCTTGGTATCCCAATCCATCGAAGACCAGGCGTCTACGCCCCATTTTTGTCGATATAATAGGCGGCTCTGTGGCAGCGTCTGCGCCTGAGACTGCACTGTTGAGGCCGTAACCGATCCAAAATGGTGTACAAACGTATCCCGCGCCAGCATTTGACGGAAACCGGCCCGCCTTAGACGGGTGGATACGTCGTCGTCGGCAAACTCACCAAAGCGGAACCAGGGGTCGTTGGTACAGGCACGGGCGAGTACGGTGGGCATGATGCTCATACAGGGCAGCAAGCGGGGGCGCTCCTCCCATTGCAGGGGATCTGAACGGTTAAAGGCGTCGGCAAAGGAAACCAGCCCGTTTGGATCTTGCCGCGGATCGGGATAGGAGACGGCGATGCTTTGCCCGCTGCTCATCGCGTTGCAGAGCGGCACGGCCATGCCCGTGCGGCTGTCTGCGCGGATACAGCACAGCAAGCCCTCCAAATACCTGGGCGTTGCGATGATGTCGTTGGCAAAATGCACATAGTACCGCCCGCGGGCTGCCAGCGCCCCCAGCGAGGTAGCGGGATAGCCCAGCGGCTCGGGCAGATACAGCACCTTGGCCTGGGGGATGGTGGCAAAATAATCGGCTGTGCCGTCGTTAGAGCCATTGTCTATCAACAGAAGCTCTGCACCCAACGAGGCAAGATCCGTATGATGTAAAATGCTTTCTACCGCCAGCTTTGTGTACTCCAGCTTATTATAGGCGGTCACGGCAATGGTAACCTCATAATCATAGGGACGCGATAGCAGCATGGGCATCAATGGGCGCAGACGGCGCAGGCTTTGTACCTGCGTTTGGCCGCGCTGGCAAAGCGCCTGGGGTGTCAGCGCATCGTGAAGATACACCTGCACATCCTCCTCCCAATAGGCCAGCAAAATAGGCAAATGCGGCCGGTTTTCCCAGCTTTTGGAGGCAAGGTGCGCTACGCACCGCCCAATGGCCGGGCCATAAGGGCTGTAGGGAGAGAGCAGCGCGGAAATTTCTAGGCATGCCTCAACCAGGTCGGCGGGCAGGGCGAAGTTTGCCTTGGGCAGTGCGTTTCGGATGTCTCGGATCAGGCGTTTACACCGCCTATAAAGCACATCGGCGGACATAGGACAGGCTCCTTTGCGGATAAATTCTGTTATAAGAGCCTATGCCAAAAAAGCGCCAAGAGTGACTTTGTGCAGCCGTCTTTGATTTTATGGTATAGTAATAATATAGGAAATCCTAGACTCCATACCATAGACTCCCTTGAAGAAAAAATCTGGACACTGGCCAGAAAGAATGATAGATGTATGCAAATGCATTGCTAAGTCTTCCCGTGTGTAAAGGGGCAACAAGAATGACACATCATGAAAAAAGAGAATTTCTGATTCAACAACTGTTATCCGAATGTCCACAATACAGCGATATAGAAATCCCAAAAAATGAAGATGAGCAGAAAATGCTTCTTCGAAGTCTTATGAATATTCGTGCGCCCCGTCCGATAGATGAAAAATTTTTGAAAATACAGGATGAATATCTAAGGGAAGAAGCGGCGGACAAAGGCGTTACGGACAGTGCAGGGTTGCCCGTATCGCCCGTAAACAGCCGCCTGGCATTATGGCGCGGAGATATCACAACCCTAAAGATTGATGCCATTGTAAATGCCGCAAACAGCGCTTTAAGGGGTTGCTTTATCCCTTGCCATTCCTGCGTGGATAACATCATTCACAGCGTTAGCGGCATACAGCTTCGATTGGCCTGTGATAAAATAATGAAAGAGCAGGGATATGATGAGCCAACGGGGAAAGCGAAAATTACGCCTGCCTATAATTTGCCTTGTAAATATGTGCTCCATACCGTGGGGCCAATCGTTTCAGGGCGCCTTACGGAAACGCATTGTACGCAACTTGCATCCTGTTACAGATCCTGCTTAGAGCTTGCAGCGGAGAATGGACTGAAAAGCATTGCGTTCTGCTGCATTTCCACAGGAGAGTTTCATTTTCCGCAGAAAAAAGCGGCGGAAATTGCGGTGCGAACAGTTACGGATTATTTGCACACGAACACACACATAGAAAAGGTGGTTTTTAATGTTTTCAAACAAGAGGATCAGATCATCTACCGGCAGATCCTCGGATAATATACATCGATTCTATGATTTATTGCAGAAAGTAGATACCGTTATCATCGGCGCGGGCGCTGGTTTGTCTACTGCGGCCGGCTTTACATACTCAGGAAATAGGTTTGAAGAAAATTTCTCCGATTTTATTGAGAAATATGGCTTCAAAGATATGTATTCGGGCGGCTTTTATCCATTTGCCAGCCAAGAAGAATATTGGGCCTATTGGTCCAGATATGTTTTTATCAATCGGTATACGGACATGGATAACGGCACATACAAACGGCTTTTTGAGCTTATAAAAGAAAAAGATTATTTTGTGTTGACCACCAATGTAGATCATCAGTTTCAAAAGGCAGGCTTTGATAAGCGCAGATTGTTTTATACGCAGGGCGATTACGGCTTATTTCAGTGTAGTGTGCCTTGTCATCAAAAAACTTATGACAATGAGGCGGCCATCCGTGACATGATAGAACAGCAGGCAGATATGAGAATACCAACAGAGCTGATTCCCTGCTGCCCTGTTTGCGGAAAGCCTATGACGATGAATCTTCGGGCCGATGATACTTTTGTCCAAGATGAGGGATGGTATCGCGCAAGCGAACGATATACAGACTTTATTCGTAGACACGCCCATCTTCCAGTGCTTTTTTTAGAGCTTGGCGTCGGAATGAATACGCCTGGCATCATCAAATATCCTTTTTGGCAGATGACGTTTAACGATCCGGAAGCCCATTATGTATGCATAAACTTTGAAGATGCGTTTGCGCCGCCAGAAATCCATGCAAATGCCATTTGTATACAAGAGGATATAGGCCATGTATTGCTCCTATCGTTAAGTGGGAGGAGCTTTGAAAACAAATGAATGAAAAGAAAAATAAAAAGGAGGATTGGCGATTGAAGATCGTTGTGCTGGATGGCGCAGCGTTGGACCCTGGCGATCTTACCTGGCAGGGGATAGAGCGCCTGGGTACGCTTGTGCGCTATGATAGAACGCCGGAGCCGCTGATCGTGCCGCGCATCGGGGATGCGGAAATCGTCATTACCAACAAAACGCCGCTGACGGCGCAAAACATACAGCGCTGCCCAAGCATCCGATACATCGGCGCACTGTCTACGGGCTATAATGTCATCGATATAAGCGCAGCAGCTGAAAAGGGCATACCCGTAACAAATGTGCCGGATTATGGAACCGATGCGGTGGCTCAGCATGTATTTGCTTTGCTGTTGGAAATCTGCAATCATGTGGCCCTGCATGCCGACAGCGTCCGGCGAGGAGATTGGGTAAAAAGCGCAGACTTTTGCTATTGGAAAGCCCCGCTGACAGAGCTGGCCGGCAAGACCATGGGCCTGGTGGGCTTTGGCAAGATCGGTCGGCGTACCGCTCGCCTTGCCGAGGCTTTTGGGATGCGGACGCTGGCGTATTCGCGCCGTCCTCAAACATCGTCTGCGCCGTGGGATACCGCCTTTGTGCCGCTGCAAACGCTGCTTG
Source organism: uncultured Eubacteriales bacterium (assembly GCA_959600905.1). GTDB lineage: Bacteria > Bacillota > Clostridia > Christensenellales > QAND01 > UMGS1975. The sequence continues at coordinate 85,972 of CAUGNO010000006.1, forward strand.
CCCAAAGCGATATTGTTTCCTTGCATTGTCCGCTGACGGATCAGACGCATCATCTCATCAACGAAGACACGCTGCGTCAATGCAAGCCCGGGGCCATTCTGATCAATACGGCACGCGGGCCCTTGGTAGATCATGTAGCGGTAGCGCACGCTTTGGATAGCGGGCAGCTGAGCTATTATGCCGCCGATGTGGCGGAGCATGAGCCGATGGCCGCGGACGATCCGCTGTTGGGGGCGCCGCGCTGCCTGTTTACCCCGCATATCGCTTGGGCGGCGAGGGAATCGCGCCAACGGCTGATGGATATGGCGGCAGAGAACATACAAGCCTTTTTGCGGGGTGCGCCGCAAAATGTGGTCAATGGAGGGAAAAAAGATTGAAAACCTGGATGCTGATGCCGGATTCTTTTAAGGGGACCATGAGTTCTGCGGAGATCTGTCAATGCATGCGCACGCAGATCCTGCGCCATGTTCCGGATGCAGAAGTTATTTCCATCCCCGTAGCAGACGGCGGAGAGGGAAGTGTGGAGTGTTTTTTGGAAGCTATGGGCGGCCAAAAGGTAGAGGCGGAGGTCTATGGGCCGCTGGGCACCTGGATGACGGCGCACTACGGCATTGTTTCTCAGCATACCGCCATCATCGAGATGGCGGCCTGCGCAGGCTTGCCGCTGGTAGAGGGCCATCAGGACCCGGAGAAAACGACGACCTTTGGCGTAGGGCAGCTGATGCTGGATGCGGTAAAGCGCGGATGCAGAAAAATCATCGTAGGGCTGGGCGGCAGCTGTACCAATGATGGGGGCGCCGGCGCGGCGTCGGCCTGCGGTGCAAAGTTTTACGATGCGGAGGGCCGGGCCTTTACGCCGGTGGGCGGCACACTAAACCATATTGCGCGCGTGGATCTATCTGGCCTCAAGACGCAGCTGAAAGGGATAGAGCTTGTCGCCATGTGTGATATTGACAATCCGCTGTGCGGCCCACAGGGCGCAGCGGCTGTATTCGGGCCGCAAAAAGGCGCGGACGGCGCGATGGTTGCCCGTTTGGATGAGGGGCTGTGTCATCTGGCCGAAGTGGTGCAGCGGGATACGGGCTGCGACGCTATGAATGTGCCGGGTGCAGGCGCTGCCGGCGGCATGGGCTACGGCATGCTGGCATGCTTTGGCGCCAAGCTGCAAATGGGCATCGAGACCGTATTGGATACCGTTTCCTTTGAAACGCTGGCACAGCGCGCAGACATCATCCTGACCGGGGAAGGGCGGATGGATGGGCAGAGCCTGCGCGGCAAGGTTGTCATGGGCATTGCGCGCAGGGCCAAGCCGCTGGGCGTGCCGGTAGTGGCTGTGGTAGGCGATATCGGCGATGACATTACGCCTGCCTATGAGCAGGGGGTCACGGGGATTTTCAGCATCAACCGCGTGGCGCAGGATTTTGAAAAGGTGAAAGCCCGCAGCAAGAGCGATTTGGCGCTTACCATGGATAACCTGGTGCGTTTCTGCGTTTCTATGGGGCTGTGATTGGAACTAAAAAAGCTGCGGCATCAGCCACAGCTTTTTAGTTTTATTAACCCATTACAGGCGTTTTATCCTTGAGCATTACGTCGTGCGAACCGCCCTCTACAATGCTGGTAGAGGAGACCAGCGTGATCTTGGCGTTCTTTTGCAGATCGGGGATATTCAGCACGCCGCAGTTGCACATCGTAGAGCGCACCTTGCTTAAAGAGGCGTTTACATTGTCCTTTAGGCTGCCGGCATACGGCACATAGGAATCCACGCCTTCCTCAAAGGAAAGCTTGGCGTCGCCGCCCATATCGTAGCGCTGCCAGTTGCGGGCGCGGCTGCTGCCCTCGCCCCAGTATTCCTTCATATAGCTGCCGTTGATGTTGACGCGGTTGGTCGGGCTTTCATCAAAACGGGCAAAATAACGGCCCAGCATAATAAAGTCCGCGCCCATGGCCAGGGCCAGCGTCATGTGATAATCATGGACGATGCCGCCATCCGAGCAGATGGGGATATAGATGCCGGTCTGTTCAAAATAATCGTCACGGGCCTTGGCCACCTCAATCAGCGCCGTGGCTTGTCCACGTCCGATGCCTTTTTGCTCACGGGTAATGCAAATAGAGCCGCCGCCAATGCCGACCTTGACAAAGTCTGCCCCCGCCTTGGCCAAAAATAGGAACCCATCGCGGTCTACCACGTTGCCCGCGCCTACCTTTACGGTATCGCCGTAGCGTTCGCGGATAAAATCAATGGTCAGTTTCTGCCATTCGGTATACCCTTCGGAGGAATCGATGCACAGCACATCTGCGCCCGCCTCCACCAGGGCCGGCACGCGCTCTGCATAGTCACGGGTATTGATGCCTGCGCCTACCATATAGCGCTTATGGCTGTCCAACAGCTCATGGACGTTTTCCTTGTGCATGTCATAGTCCTTACGGAATACCATATACACCAGGTGCTGCTTTTCATCCACCAGCGGCAGGGCATTGAGCTTATGGTCCCAAATGATGTCGTTGGCAGTTTTAAGCGTGGTATCAGCGCTGGCATAGATCATGTCCTCAAATTTGGTCATAAATTCGGATACCTTGGTAGCGGGGTCCATACGGGAAACGCGGTAGTCACGGCTGGTGACAATGCCGAGCAGCTTACCGTTGGGGGAGCCGTCTTCCGTAACGGGCATGGTAGAATGGCCGGTCTGCTGCTTTAGCGTTAAGACGTCGGCTAGGGTCTGGCTTGGCTTTAGGTTGGAATCGCTGGTCACAAAGCCCGCTTTATAGCTTTTGACGCGCGCCACCATCGCCGCTTCGTTTTCCACAGACTGAGAGCCGTAAATAAACGAAAGGCCGCCTTCCTTGGCGAGCGCGATGGCCATCTTGTCGTCGGAAACGGACTGCATGATGGCGGAGGTAAGCGGGATATTCAGCATGATGGGGCTGGTTTCGCCCTTTTTGTATTTTACTACGGGGGTTCGTAAGCTCACGTTGCCGGGAATGCACTCCGTAGAGGAATAGCCGGGGACGAGAAGATATTCTCCAAACGTACGGGAGGGTTCGTTGAAATAATAAGCCATAAGCCATACACTCCTTATCCAAATTTATCGCTGAAAATGAAACGTATGAAAACAGAGCTTGCGCAATATACGCAAGCTTGTCTTGGATTTCATACATTATAGCATGGACACGCATAGATTTTCCACTGTTTCAAGCACATATCTAAAGGGAAATACATAGCATATGCAATATTATGCCATATTTTGCCGAAGATAGTTGAATTTTTTGCCAACCTTATGACAAAAATATACGATGTTGACAAACAACTATGGGAGGTTTGTCAATGAAACAGGCAAAACGGGTTTTGATGGCGGCCATGGCGGCTATGCTGGTTTTTGTATTTGCCGGCTGCGGTGGGCAGGATACCAACACACCGGAGGGGGCGTTTAATGCAGGCATCGCGGCCCTGAAGGATTTTGATTCCAATGCAATGGATAAGTACCTGACGGGGAACCCTGCCAGCGAGCTTAACGATGCCTTTGCGCAGCTAGGCACTTCTGCCAATGCAGCAAAGGACGTGTATAAGGCGCTGTATTCCAAGCTGAATTGCAAAGTGCTCAGCGTGGAGGAAGAGGGCGATACGGCTACTTTGCAGGTAGAAGTGACCTTTTTGGATAAGACACAGTTCCAGAACAACCTAATGGCAGCTGCGCTGTCCGCAGGGTTGACAAATATGTCCAATGTTAGCTCTCAGGAAGAGCTGATGGAAAAGATGATGCCTATCATCAAGGAAGCCATTGAAAAGACGCCGAAGGGCGAACCCCAGCAGACCGAAGCGACCATGGTCCTCGAAGAAGGACAATGGAAGATAGACGATTTCGATCTTGACCTGGGCTTGTAAGCAGCTTTTTTAAAACACCGCAGTTTGCGGTGTTTTTTATTGCCTAAAATTAGCAGAGCAGGCGAAGGACGGTTTGGAAAAATATGGATTTCATGATAGAATTTTACCGAAAAAAGACGAATTAGGAGGTTGCACAGAGTTGAAAAAGGTCAAATGCCTGATATGGATCCTGCTGTGTACGCTGACGGTCTGCGCCTGCCAAAACCAAGAAAGGCAATCCCCGACAGATACGGTGGATGCATTTATGAAGGCGCTGTCCTCCATGGATGGCGAAACGTTGGACAGCCTATATGCCGCTGAAGAACCATTGGAGTCGATGTTGGATAGCGAGACGGACAAAGAGCTGGTATCCGCTGTGTTTGCCAAGCTGCAGTGGGAGGCCGGCGCACAATCCATAGAAGAGGATTTGGCCCGGGTGCATCTCAAAATCACCGCTGCACCATATCGTAAAATGGTACAGGCATATGAAACGCATGTGAAGGAAAATTTGGAAAGCTACCGCACGAAATATGGTGATATGGACGATGAAACCTACCAGGCAGCCATTTTGGAGGATCGTTTGGCTTTTTATCAAGCATATACCGAGACGGTAACCACCGAGGTGGATATGGATCTGGTATATCAGGAAGATCGATGGATCATATCGCACTGCGAGGGATTGTCGGATGCGCTGCTGGGAGAAAGCGGCGTGTAATGCGTAAAAAAAGAAGGGGATGGGCCCTTCTTTTTTTGCCTTACTTTCAATCTCTGGAAAAGATGATATACTGAAAAACGGAAAACGATGTACGGCCTGTTTTCAGCCGTGCTTTAGGAGGAATGATCGATGAGCCGTAAACAGAGAATAGGCGCGCTGTGCCTGGCGCTGTGCTTGGCCCTGTTTTGTTCTGCCTGCGGTGCGCCGCAGAGCCAGACCGGGGAGGCCCAGATGTCGGCATCGCTGACGCCTGCGCCAACGGAGACGGAGGAAACGCCGCAGACGTCTGCGGCACCGTCGCAAGCGCAAACGGCCCAGCCTACCCAAAAACAAGCGAAGAACGATAAGGAAAATGGCGGGGCAAAAGCGACCCAGGCACAAAAGACACAGCCAAAGGCTACGCAGCAGCCCCAGCAGTCGGCCAAGATCAAGGTCACAGTCAAGGTGGACTGCGCCACAGCAGCTGCCAAAAATGAGGGCATTCGAAAGCAATACGGCAGCGGCGGCGTCATAGTGTCCAAGACCATAGAGCTGGAAAAGGGCGCCACGGTATACGATGCGTTGAAAAAGGTATGCCCAGATGCCAAAGAGCAGGGCGGCTATGTCTATAAAATAGGGCAGCTCAGCGAACAGGATATGGGAAAGCTCAGCGGCTGGATGTATAGCATCAACGGCACCTATGTGCAGGTAGGATGTAAGCAGAAAACGCTTTCGGACGGCGACGTAGTTCGGTGGCGCTATACCTGTGATGGCGGCGCGGACATCGGCGGCGCAGCATGAGCCGGCAGCGCTGGTTTGAAACGCTGCATCCCAGCGTAGTGCTGGTCTATTTGGTAGGCGTGATGGGGCTGGGGCTGTGTACGCTGCACCCGATCTATCTGGGGTTGATGGGCCTTTGTGCCGTGGCGGTCAACATTTGGCTGCGCGGTATAGGCCGGACGGCACGCACGCTGATGCATGCGCTTGTGCTCTGCTGCTTGGTAACGGCACTGAATGCGCTATTCAACCATAGCGGCGCTACGGAGCTGGCGGTGCTGTTTGGCAACCCTCTTACGATGGAAGCGCTGGTCTATGGCCTTGTCAGCAGCTTGATGCTGCTTACGATGTGGCTATGGTGTGTCGTTTGGCAGGTATGGATGACCAACGAGCGCTTTTTGTACTTATTTGGGAACCTGGCTCCTACGCTGTCGCTGATGCTCTCCATGGTGTTTTCGCTGATTCCGCAAAGCGGAAAAAAACTATCGCAGATTCGCCTTTGCCAAAGGGCGCATCATGCTGATGGGAAAAAGCAGCGAGGGTTGTTGATACGCCAGATCTCTTCGCTGCTTGTGATGGATATGGAGGATAGCATGCAGACGGCGGATGCGATGCGCTGCAAGGGATACGGCGTTGGTCGGCGCACATCCTTTTCCCTCTTTCGCTTTACCAAGCGGGACGCTATCTGGCTGCTTGCGGGGCTTGTGTTGCTTTTAACTGCGGTGCCAGGGGCCGTTTTGGCCAATCGAGGATTGGTTTTTTATCCATGGCTGTTTTGGCCCGCCGCACCGCCGGTTTGCCTGGTGGGGTTGGCGTTGTTTGCGCTGCTGCCGTTGTTGGTGCAGGGAAAGGAGTGGCTCTCATGCAGATGGTCCAGGTAAAGGATTGGGGGTTTTGCTATCCGGGCTGTGAAGCGCCGGCGCTTTCCCATGTGGATTTTACCATCGAGGAAGGGGCGTTTGTGCTGCTGTGCGGTGCTTCCGGCAGCGGGAAAAGCACGCTTTTGAGCCATTTAAAGCGTGAGATGGCGCCGCACGGAACGCAGATGGGCGCCATCGAATGGCAGGGAAGCCCGTTATCTGCCATGAGCGAAAAGGACAGCGCACAGCGTATAGGCTATGTAGCGCAGACGCCGGAAACGCAGATCGTGACGGATACGGTGTGGCATGAGCTGGCCTTCGGCCTGGAAAACCTAGGCATGCCGGCGCAGGTGATGCGGCGCAGGGTGGCGGAGATTGCGCATTTTTTTGGGATAGAGTCCTGGTTTCGGCAAAAGACGGATACGCTTTCCGGCGGGCAAAAGCAGCTGGTAAACTTAGCGTCTGTGCTAGTCATGCAGCCAAGCCTGTTGATTTTAGACGAGCCGACCGCCCAGCTGGACCCTGTGGCGGCCCGTCAGTTTTTGCAGGCCGTTCAGCGCGTGCATGAAGAATTGGGCGTTACGGTGCTCTTGTGCGAGCATGCGTTGGAGGAGGTGCTGCCGCTGGCTAGCCAGGTGCTGTTTTTGCAAGACGGCACCCTGGCTTTTGATGGCCCGCCCCAGGCTTTTTTGCAGAGGATGGCGGCGCCATCTTCGGCGTATTTTCGATCCGCACTGCCCGCTGCCAGCCGCCTGGCGCTTTCCCTTGGCAAGATAGAGCCTATCCCCGTAACGGTGCAGCAGGGACGCCGCCTATTAAAAACGCAGCGCGCGCATGTTTCGGCGCATCCCTGCCAGATGCACCAAGGCGGGCAAGCGACGCCTGTTCTTTGCGCCAAAGAGCTGTGGTTTCGCTATCAAACGGAGCTTCCGTTTGTGCTCAGAGGTTTTTCCATGTCGCTGTTTGCAGGGGAGATACACGCGTTGGTAGGGGGCAATGGGTGCGGCAAAAGCACGGCGCTCGCGGTATTGTCCGGCGGGTATAAGCCGCAGCGCGGTAAATGCAAAGGGAAGGCGCAGACAGCGCTGCTGGCCCAGGATACGCGCGCGATGTTTGCCCATGATACAGTAGAGGCAGAGCTAAGGCAAACAGCGCAGATATACGGCCAGATGGAAAGATGGGAAGAAGTGACAGAAAAGCTGCAAATCGCGCCGTTGCTAACAAAACACCCCTATGACATCAGCGTGGGCGAGCGCCAGCGTGCCGCGCTGGCAAAGTGCCTATTGACAGGGGCTGGCGTCTTGCTGTTGGACGAGCCGACAAAGGGTATGGATGCCTTTTCCAAACACAGGCTGGCCGGTCTGCTGGCAACGGCCAAGCGTATGGGGCAGGCTGTGTGTCTTGTCACGCATGATCTGGAGTTTGCCGCCGCTGCGGCGGATCGCTGTTCTATGATGTTTGACGGAACAGTGATGGCCACAGACCAAGGCCGTGCGTTTTTTTTGGGCAACCAGTTTTATACCACCGCCGTGCACCGCATGACGCAGGGAATCTTGCCGGGGTGCGTCGTACAGGAGGATCTTGTCTTTGATGCAACATAAAATCAGCGCTGTGCTGTTGTTTTTGCTGGTGCCTGCCGCGATGATTGCCTGCATCCTTCTGCAAAGCCCGCAGACGGCGCTGCTGTCTACGCTGATATTGCTGGCAGCGCTGACGCCGTTTTTTCTTGCCTTTGAACGCCAAAAGCCGCGGCCACGCGACTTCATGCCCGTCGTTGTACTGACGGCCCTTTCCGTTACCGGACGGCTGCTGTTTGCCGCCCTGCCGAATTTTAAGCCGGTCTCTGCCATTGTGATCTTGGCGGGCGTCTGCTTTGGGCGGCAGAGTGGCTTTTTGACGGGCGCGTTATCCGCGCTGGTCTCCAATTTGTTTTTTGGGCAAGGGCCTTGGACGCCCTGGCAGATGTATGCATGGGGCCTTATGGGGTATGTTGCGGGCGCGCTGGCGTCCACCAAGCTGTTCCGGCGCCCCTGGGTCGTGTTGCTCTATGGCTTTTTGGCCAGCTTTGGCTATGGCTTTTTGATGAACAGCTGGATGCTCTTTTCCTTTGTCCACCCCGTAACATGGCAGGCAGCCCTGGCCACCTATGGCGCGGCATTGGCTTTTGACGCTGCCCACGCGGTCTCTACCGTGGCATTTTTATCCGTTACGCTGCTACCCTGGCAAAAGGAACTCAGGCGCATTCGGCAAAAATATGGGGTTCGGGAATTGTAAAAAAGCATCCGGATATCCGGATGCTTTTATTATGCTTTGTGCAGCGCTGGCGCGGCGAACTGGCTGTTGTATAGCTGGGTATAAAACCCGTTTTGTGCCAAAAGCGTTTCGTGCGTGCCGCGCTCTATTACCTCCCCGTCGCGCATAACAAGGATACAATCCGCCTTTTGGATGGTGGAAAGGCGGTGTGCCACGATAAAACTGGTTCTGCCGCGCATCATCTCATCAAACGCCTGCTGGATGGCCAGCTCTGTACGGGTATCGATGGAGCTGGTGGCTTCGTCTAAAATCAGCATACTAGGGTTTGTCAGAAGGATCCGCGCGATGCACAAAAGCTGTTTTTGCCCCTGGGAAAGGTTGCTGCCGTCATCCCCGACCGGCGCATCGTAGCCGCCGGGCAGCCGGCGGATAAATCCGTCGGCATGGGCCCGCTGCGCCGCGCGGATAACCTCCTCCCGCGTCGCATCCGGCTTACCATAGGCAATGTTTTGCAATACGCTGCCGCAAAACAGCCAGCTGTCTTGAAGCACCATCCCGTATAGGCCGCGCACGCTGTTGCGCGTCAGTGTTTGTTGGTCTGTGCCGTCGATGAGGATGCGCCCGCTATCCAGCTCATAAAAGCGCATCAAAAGATTGATGAGCGTGGTTTTGCCACAGCCGGTAGGCCCCACAATGGCAATGCGCGCCCCGGGCTGCGCTTTAAGGCAGAGATCTTTTAGCAGGGGACGATCCTTTTGGTAGGAAAAGCATACATGCTCCAGCGTCAGCTGCCCATGGCTGCTGTGTACCGTGCGTGCATCCTCGGGCTCCGGCCGTTGCTCCTCTTCCTCCAAAAAGGCAAAGACGCGCCGCGCTGATGCCAGGGCATTTTGCAGCTCGGTGATCACGCCGGAGATTTCATTAAACGGCTTTGTGTATTGGTTGGCGTACGATAAAAAGCTGGAAAGCTGGCCTACCGTCACTCCCCCGTGCATTGCCACAAAGGCGCCGCAAAGCCCCACGCTGGCATACACCATGGCGTTGACAAACCGTGTGCAGGGGTTTGTCAGCGAGGAAAAGAACTGTGCTTTGACACCGCAGGCATACAATTTTTCGTTGATCTCGTCAAATGATTTTTGCGATGCTTCTTCACGGCCAAACGCCTTGACGATTTTCTGATGGCCAATCATTTCCTCCACCAGCCCCGTCATAGCACCTCTAAGGGCGGATTGCTCATGAAAGAGGTGATATGAGCGCCTTGCAATAAAGGAGGATACAAACAGCGACAGCGGCGTGACCAGTACCACCACAAGCGCGATGGTTGCGTTGATGGAAAGCATAATTCCCAGCGTGCCCAGGATTGTCAGTACGCCGGTAAACAGCTGCGCAAAGCCCTGCAAGAGCCCATCGGATACCGTATCGATGTCGGTAGTCATGCGCGCAATCAGATCGCCGTGCGCATGGTTATCGATGGTTTTCAAGGGCACGCGCTGCAGCTTTTCCGCCATGCGTGCCCGCAGGCTGTGTACCGTGTGAAAGGTGATATGGTTGGTGCACAGCGTCATGGCCCACTGAAACAGCGCGGCCAGGCCGATCATGGCGCCCAAAAGCAGAAGATAGCGCACCACGCCGCCGAACTGCACCAGCCCGGCGCCCAGTAGCAGATCCACCGCCCATCCGATGACTACGGGCGCCCATAGCGTTAGCACCACGTACATGATGCCGCTGATAAGCGCAAGCAGTAGAGTCAGCCGATACGGCGCAAGGCTCTGCACGATGCGCCCTAGGACGGGCTCTTTTTTCATTGTGGATTTTTTCATTGCTGTCCTCCTTGCGCTTGGGTTTGGGAGGCTACGATTTCACGGTAGATGGCGCATTGCGCCATCAGCGTTTCGTGGCTGCCTTGGCCGGCAATGCGCCCATCCTCAAATACCAGAATCTGGTCACACTGCCGCAGGGTGCTCGTCCGCTGGGAGATCATCAACACCGTCCCTGGGAAATCGGATAGGGATTGGCGCAGCGCCGCGTCTGTGGCCAGGTCCAGGGCGCTGGCGCTATCGTCCAATATCAGGATCTCCGGCTGCCGTACCAGGGCGCGCGCAATGGTCAGCCGCTGACGCTGCCCGCCGGATAGATTGCGGCCGCCTTGGGCAATACGGGATTCCAGCCCCTCCGGCATGGCGCGTACAAAGGGCTCTGCCTGCGCCATGCAAAGCGCTTGCCACAACGCTTCATCGTCCGCGTCCGTCCGGCCCCATTGCAGGTTTTCCCGCAGCGTGCCGGAAAACAGTACAGCGTTTTGCGGCACCAGGCCGATCTTTTGCCGCAGCGCTGCCATGGATTGCCGGCGCACATCCACGCCATCCACCCGTACAGCGCCTTGCTGCACATCGTAAAACCGGGGAATCAGATGCACAAAGCTGGATTTGCCTGCGCCGGTGCCGCCTATGAGGCCGACGGTGCTGCCCGCGGCAATGGAGACTGTACAGCCCGAAAGGCTGGGGGCTTGCGCGCCGGGATAGCAGAACACCACATGGTCAAATTCAATCTTGGGTACGCCGTCTTTTGGCAAAGCCTTTTGGGGCTGTACAGGGTCGGCCAGAGAGGGCTCTACGGCCAGCACGTCTGCAATGCGGTGTGCGCTGGCGTAGCCCTTGGAAAGGATCACGATGAGGTTGGCCAAGGCAATCAGTGCCAAGAGGATCTGCGAAAGGTAGTTGATCAGAGCGATGACCTCGCCCTGTGTCAGGCGGCCGGCGTTTACCTCCAGCCCGCCGAACCAGAGCACGCACAGCACCGTGCCGTTGATGATAACATAGGTCAGCGGGTTCAACAGGGCGGAAATGCGCCCGGCCCGCACAGCGCTGAGGCACAGCTGGGCGCTGGCATCCTCCATGCGCTGCGCATCGTCTTTCTGCCGAGCAAAGGCGCGGATTACACGCGCCCCCTCCAGGCTTTCTCTTGTCACGAGGCCCACACGATCCAGCTTTTTTTGGATGGTACGGTACAGCGGTACGGTAGCGTGCAAAATGCTATACAGCACCGCTGCGGTCAGCCCTGCGGCAAAGAGAAAGAAAAGCGCGAGCCTGGCGTCGATGGTAAAGGCCATTACGATGGCGCCCAGCACCAAAAACGGCGAACGGATCACAAGCCGGATCATCATAGCCACGGAAAGCTGCGCTTGGTTGATATCGCTGGTAATACGCGTGATGAGCGAAGGCGTGCCAAGCTTATCCAGCTCGGCATGGGAAAAACGGTTGATATGCCGGAAAAACGCGCTGCGCAGCTCTGTGCCGAATCCCTGGGAACAGCGCGCGGCACAGTATTGGCAGATCAGCGCGCACATGAGCCCTAACGCACCTAAGAAAAACAGCAACACCCCCATTTTCAGTACATAGCCGCCGTCCTGCGCGGCAATGCCTACGTCTATGATGCGTGCCATGACAAGCGGTACGATCAATTCAAAGACCGCCTCTATTAGCTTGAAGACAGGGCCTAGGATCATCTCTTTTTTATAATGCTTTAGATAGACGGCCAGACGCCGCATATAAGCTCCCTTCCTTCTATGGTTCTTTGTTTTCATTGTAGCATGGCATATTCTATATATTTCATATATAATAAATATAGAAACTATATTTATTTTATATGGAGTGTGTCATGGAGCTCAAACAGTTACAGGCCTTTATGGCCGTCGTGGAGGAGGGAACCATCAGCGCAGCGGCCAAACGGCTGCATATGGCCCAGCCACCGCTCAGCTGCCAAATGAAATCGCTGGAAGAGGAGCTTGGCACCCCTCTGTTTTGGCGCGGCGCACGGCATATTACGCTGACCCCCGCCGGGCAGGCGCTGTATAAAAGGGCGCAGCAGATGCAGCGGCTTTCCGAAACGGCCAAGCAGGAGGTTGCAGCGCTGCGGGGCAAAGTGCAGGGCACGCTGCGCATCGGCACGGTATCGTCCTCTTCCGCGCGCCTTCTGCCATATGTGCGTGCGTTTCATGCCCAATATCCCGAAATACGCTTCGAGCTGGAAGAGGGCAATACCTATGAGCTGCTGGATCTTTTGCGGCGCGACCTGATCGAGATTGCCGTCGTGCGCACCCCATTTCCCATGGATGGGATGCAGTGCCGGTTTTTGGAGGCCGAGCCGATGGCAGCTGCTGCCCGGCCCGGCTGGTTTGCCGGGGAAGGCGCGCTGAGTGTGGCGGCCCTGGCCTCCTGGCCCTTGATCGTGTACCGTAGGTTTGAAAACCTCATTGCCTCTGTTTGCCAGGAAGCCGGGTTTGAGCCGGATCTATTCTACAAAACCCAGGATGCGCGCACCTCGCTGCTGTGGGCGGATGCAGGGCTGGGGGTGGCCTTGGTACCGCAGAGTGCGCTGGCCATCATTCCCGGCGGGCTTTCGTTCCGCCCCATTGCAGAGGAAAGCCTATACACCCGCATCGCTGCCATCGCCAAACAAACGCGCACGCTGTCCGAGCCGGCCGAAGCGTTTCTAGCAGCCTTTGGCGCTTGCTCTTAAGGGCCGTTATAGTGTAAAGTAGAGCCATTGAGAGTTTCTAGGAGGCGTATCAAATGGTTGTTATTACCATGGAAAATGGAAAACAGATCAAATTACAGCTGGAACCGGACAAGGCGCCGGGCACTGTAAAAAACTTTGAAAAGCTGGTCAGCGAAAAATTTTATGACGGCTTGACCTTTCACCGCATCATCCCCGGCTTTATGATCCAGGGCGGATGCCCAGACGGCACCGGCATGGGCGGCCCGGGATACAGCATTCGGGGCGAATTTGCCGCCAATGGATTTAACAATCCCATCAAGCACACGCGCGGTGTTATCTCCATGGCGCGCAGCATGAACCCGGATTCTGCGGGCTCCCAATTTTTCATCATGCATGAGGATGCGCCGCATCTGGATGGCCAGTATGCTGCCTTTGGCCGTGTCGTAGAGGGTATGGATGTCGTAGATGAGATTGCAAATACCCCCACAGGGCACAACGACCGGCCCAACACGCCGCAGGTTATGCGGTCCGTCGTGCTCGTAGAGGATTGATCGGACAATAAAAAAGAAGCCGAGAGGCTTCTTTTTTTGTATGGGATTAGAGAATATAAATACGGCTTTGGCAGGGGGCAAAGCAAAAATAAAAGTGCCCCCAACGACCATCCCATCATTGAAAGCACCTTTGCTCTAAATTAATTATCCATATTATAGGGAATTCATTGACTAAAGTCAATGGTTTTTTGTCGAAATTTGTACAAATTTTATAGACCGCCTACTATATACGGAAAAGACACACGCAAACACAGCAGGATATGGTAGGAGGCTTGTTGGATTTTGCCAGGCAAAAACAAGCCGAATGTGGCTTGCAAGGGGCATAGGGCCATGCTACAATACCAGAAAAGGAAGGGGGGGCCGCCTAGATGAGCGAAGAAACACATTTTACGCCGCGCAGCCAAAATAGACACTTTGAAGATCCAGATCCAAGAGCCTATAAAAAGCAGGCCAAGCGGCAGGCGCCCAAAGGGAAAAAAGGAAAGAAAAACATACTGCTGAATGTGCTGTTGGTATTTTTTTGCGCGGTATTTGTGTTTTCTGCGTATAAGCTGGTTTCCCAGTATTTGGTATATCAGCAGGCGGATTCCGAATATGAGCAGGTACGTGAGCTTGCCGGAATGCCTGCGGGAGAGCAGGCGGACAGCCGTCCGGATTTTGCTGCGCTGCAGGCCATCAATCCTGAGATTGTCGGCTGGGTCACTGTGCCGGGGACGGTCATCAGCTATCCGGTGGCGCAGACAGATGACAACGATAAATATCTGCATACCACATTTGAGGGAAAATCCAACGCCTCTGGCTGCATCTTTATGGATAAGGACAGCCAGACAGACGGCAAAGGGCAGCATACCATTCTGTATGGGCATAATATGAAGAACGGATCGATGTTCCACGAATTGCTGCAATACAAAAATGCCGCGTTTTTCAACGAGCATCCTACCATCTATTACGATACGCCGGAAGGGCGCATAGAGTTGCGCGTGATTGCGGCGTATGCGGCGGATGCCAACGATCCGTACAATTTTGTGGGCGCAGGCCTGGGGGAATTTCAGACATTTTTACAGAAGGGCATAGAAAAATCCCCTGTGCAGGTTGATGTAGATGTAACGCGCATCACATCGGCGTTTTCTTTGCAGACATGCAGTTATGAGACGGACAATTCCCGTACCTTTGTCATCGCTGTGCCGGTAAGCCAGATGCAGCCATAACAGCCAAATGATAGGGATTGCGGAGGGCCAAGCGCCCTCTGCTTTTTTATAGGGCAGATCGCTTGCAAAATGCCTTGCGATGTATCGCTGATTCCCATTGACTTTTTCTTTGCGTATGTTAATATGGATTAGATTTGCATTATAAAAAAGAGCGCATTTGCGCTCGACCCATATGGGCCTGGTGATTGCTGGGTCTATTTATTTTACCAAGGAGGAAAGGGCCGATGGAGCGGAAGGGAAACGGAGGAATTTTCATTGCGGCGGCCGCTGTGGCATGGAGCACGGGCGGTTTGTTTATCAAGCTGATCTCAGGATGGAACAGCCTGGCAATCAATGGGGTAACGGGCGCCATTGCCGTATTGGTGATGATGATCTGCATGCGCAAGGCAAAGCTGAAAATTACAAAGGCGGTGGTGTTTACCGGGCTGAATGCAGCGCTGACCTCCGTTTTGTTTGTCATGGCCAACCGGTATACCACGGCGGCCAATGCCATCGCGCTGCACTATACCAACCCCATGTTTGTTGTGGTGTTTACTGCGGTGCTGCAAAAAAAATGGCCGAATAAAGCGCAGGCTGGGTTGGCAGTGATGATCTTTGCCGGTATCCTGTTATCCTTTGCCGACCAAATGGGCGGCGGAGGCATGTGGGGCAATTTCCTGGCGCTGCTCAGCGGCGTAACGTTTGCCTGCGTATTCATCGGCAATCAGATGCCGGGGGCAAGCCCGCAGGATGCCTCTATCTTTGGCTATGGGTGCAATGCCATCATCGGGCTGCCGCTGGCCTTTTTCCAGCCTGCGCCAACGGGGTTAAGCTGGGTAGGGCTCATTGGCATGGGCCTGGAGCTGGGGCTGGCGTATACCTGCTTTTCCATTGGAATCAAGCGCACCTCTGCGGTTACCGCCTCGCTGATCTCGGTGCTGGAGCTGGTCTGTAATCCCATTTGGGTGTTCCTGTTTTTGGGAGAAAGGCCCTCGCTATTTACCATGCTGGGGTGCGGAATCATCCTATTGGGCATTGTGCTCAACGTTATTTTGGAAAACAGGCAGACAGAGAAGATGGAACAGGCCCAGGTTTCCCTGGCAGCAAAATAAAAGAGCCTGTGTTTTTTAGCGCAGGCTTTTTGCCCTACGGATTTTGCATAAGCTGGATCTCCAGCTTATGCGGCAGGCAGAGAATCAGATTGCCTAAAAACCGCTGGGTATAGTTGTCCAGGCTCATAGCGCCTTGCTGAACGCAATCTTGATTGCCGCAGTCTGCTTCGCGCACAAATACCGCGCCATCCTGGATCACGATCAGGTTATAGCCGTATTCGGTATGCACAGGGATTTCGCGGTTTTCCTGCAAAGGATAGGTGCCTATCTCCTGGCCGTCCACCTTGATCTGGACGGCGGCCCGGCTGCCAAGATCGGGGCGAAACAGAGTGATGGCAGCCATCAGGGCCGCCACGATGAGGATTACGGCCAAAATCAGCCAGATGTCTTTTCTTTTTTGAATCTTCATACGAACATTTTACCTTAACAGCAGCACCTAGGGCAAATAGGTTTTGAAAAAGTGAGTAAATTGCGCTATAATAGCGGAAATGAGGACAGCGCCGGATCGGCGCACGGATAGAGATTTGTACAGAGGGAAAGGAAGCGGTGTACCATGCGGGAAACCGGGAAAATGGGAATACGACTGTTGATTGTATGTGCAGTGGCAGGCCTATGCTTGGCGCTTACATATAGCATTACGCAGCCAAAGATTGAAGAACAGGAAAGGTTGGCGGAGCAGGAGGCCTATATGGCGCTTTTCCCGGAAGGGGCCGCTTTTGATGAAGTGGACAAGGGAAATGCGGCGGACGAGGTCAGCAAGATTGTAGAGGTAAAGGATGATGCCGGCGCTCGTTTGGGCTATTGTGTCAGCGTGGCCCCCGGCGGCTACAAGGGCGCTATCAATATCAATGTAGGCGTCAAGGCGGATGGCACGCTGAGCGGTATCAGGATTGGCTCCAACAGCGAAACGGCAGGCTTGGGCGCGCGCATTGTGGAGCCGGATTTCTATGAGCAGTATGCCGGGCAAACGCCGCCTATAAACTTAGGAGAGCAGGTGCAGGCCATTACAGGGGCTACCATTTCTTCCCGTGCGGTAACAAACGGTGTGAACCTTGCCTTTGAAGCAGTACAGCCCATGCTTTAAACCAAACAATGTAAAAAGCCGGCCCATGGGCCGGCTTTTTTGCTATCGTTGTTTTGCGGAGGCCGATCGGGCTTCTTATGCTTTGGGGCCTAGCAGCAAACGCACCTGCTCACAATCGTGGCTTACTTGCCTTTGTACCTCTTGCAGCGAGGAAAACTTAACGGTAGGGCGCAGAAAATCGTATAGATCGACGCTGATTGTTTGCCCATACAGATCAGCGTCAAAATCCAGAATAAAGGTCTCGATGGAAATGCGGCGGTCCTGGTCTACCGAAGGGCGGTAACCAATGTTTGTAACGCCCAAATGACACCCTGTGCTGAGCTGTACCATAGAGGCATATACGCCCAGCGGCGGCAGCGGCGTTTTGGGATCGATCTGTAAATTGGCGGTAGGCATGCCAACGGTCTTGCCGTTTCCCTTGCCATGCACCACCAGGCCGGAAAGAGAACAGAGCGGCTTTTTGTGTTTTTTTTCCATCTTTAGACCTCGGGTTCAGTTTGTTTTATCGGAAGGAGTATAAACAATCCCAGGGCGTATTGTCAAACCAAAAGCAGCCGGCCCATGGGCAGGAACAGCCATTCCGTGATATAGTAAGAGGAGCTAGGGAGGCGGAATAGATGAAACATGAGATCGAAAAGCAAATAGAATTTTTGATGGAAATCGATAAGAGCAAAGGCATTTTGCGCATGAATTGGATGCTGGATGAATCTCGGCGTGAGGACGATGCACAGCATGCCTGGCATGCATGCTTAACGGCGATGGTGTTGCAAAAGTATGCGGCAAGGCCGGTAGACATCGGCCATGTGATCCAAATGCTGCTGGTACATGATATCGTGGAGATCGACGCGGGGGATACCTATGCATACGATGAAAAGGGCTATGAAAGCAAGCCTCAGCGGGAGCAGGCGGCGGCCGACCGCATATACGGGCTGTTGCCGGGCGGCCAGGGACAGGCGCTGCGCGCACTTTGGGAGGAATTTGAAGCGGGCGAAACCGACGATGCTAAATTCGCCAATGCTGTGGACAGGACCCAGCCTTTTTGGGGCAATTTTTACATTCAAGGCCGCGTGTGGAAGGAAAACGGCATAGAAGCCAAGCAGGTGATCCGCCGCAATGAAGTAACCAAGGAAATCATTCCGGAGGTATGGGAAGCGGTATATGAACAAATTCAGCAGGCAGTACAAAACGGCTGGCTAAAATGATGGACAACCTGCGCCGGGCATGATATACTCGGGCATATTCACTTTTGGGGCCGGCGCAGGAAGGAGGAGAATGCCTTGCACGAACCGTTTGCTGCCTATGACCGAAACACCCAAACGCTTATGCCGCAAAAGACAGTGGCGGATGGCTGGATGAAATGGATCTACGAGACACAACCGGGCCGAATGGCGTTGGGCGCGCTGGTGAAGAGAAAAGCGGTTTCCTCCTTGTATGGCTGGTATTGCAAGCGTAGGGCAAGCGCGAAAATGGCGCAAAAGCTCATCGATCAGTATGAAATAGACGTCACGCCGTTTGCCACGCCGTTTCGCACCTATCGCGATTTTTTTACCCGCCGTCTGCCCTATGTACCCATGCCAAAGCAGCCAGAGGTGCTGGGCGCTTGGGCGGAAGGCTATGCCAGCGCCTGGCAGAATATAGACCCACGCTGCTTGATACAGGTAAAGGGCATGGAATACGACCTGGCCGATCTTCTTTGCGATGGGGCCTTGGCAGAAAAGTATGCGGGCGGCACGATGATTCGTATCCGGCTGGCGCCGCAGCATTATCATCATTTTCATTGGTTTGATGGCGGCGTTGTGCAGCAGGTACGGGATATAAAGGGGCAGTATTATTCCGTGCACCCGCTGGCGCTGGGACGGATTGCGGCGCTGTATTGCCAAAACAAGCGACGGGCCGTGCAGGTGAAAACCGATCAGTTTGGCTCTGTGCTGTTGGTAGAGGTGGGCGCTACGATGATTGGGAGTATTCTCAATCCGTTTTCGGAGGGCTCTGCGGTAAAGCGGGGCGAGGACGGCGGCTATTTTGCGCCGGGAGGCTCTATGATCCTGGGGCTGTTTGAAAAGGGCGCCATCCAGGCGGATGAGGATCTTTTATGCCAGACACAGGCGGGCAGGGAATGCATCGTCCACCTGGGAGAGCGCCTGGCGGTAAAGGGGTAATTATGAGAAAAACCATCCAAAAAGTGTTTCCCGTTATGGAACACATGAATATACCCAACACCATCACCATTGCAGGGCTGATTTTGGGCATGGTGAATATCTTCTTCATCGTACAGGAACATTATCATCTATATTATATCTGTGCGCTGCTCGCAGGAATTATGGATACGCTGGATGGATTTGCCGCCAAGCGATTAAACCAGTATTCCGAGCTTGGAGAACAGCTGGATTCCCTTTGCGACGGCATCAACTTTGTGCTGGTGCCTGCGGTGTTTGCCGTCACGCGCATGGATATGCGGCTGGGCACGATGATCTGTGCAGGCATCTACTGCGCATGCGGCATCTTACGCCTTGGCTACTTCAATATCTTGCTGGAAGAGAAAACGGAGGAAAAGGTGTTTGTCGGCGTACCGACGACCATTGCCGCGGTGTTTGTGCAGACCCTGGTCTGGGCCTGCACGGTGCTGTGCCCGCGTCTGCGGCTGGCCGTGCCGACGATCCTGCTGGTGTTTGGCCTTTTGATGATCAGCCGCCTGCGCTTTCGGGCCTCCAATTTGGGGCGTGTATTCTTTGCAGTGGTGGGTGCGGCCGTGCTGGCCGCGGCGCTAATCATTGGGAAATGATGGGATGATAGAAGCAGAGGGCGCTTTGGCATCCATGGCCGGGCGTTCTTTTTTTGCGCTTTTTGCCGCTTTGGTTGACATCCGGCTGTCTTTCGCGGTATCCTGGGCTTGATTTTAGCATGAAGGAGAGCCCTGGCATGCCTTGCCTGGGAGGCCAATACGGGCTCGTTTTATCAAAGACGCGGGGAGAGGATAAGGATGCGGCAGGATAGGGAAGCGATACAAGCCATTCGCTGCTTTTTGCTGGATATGGACGGCACGATTTACTTGGGAGATCAGCTCATAGAGGGCACCCATGCATTTTTGCAGGCGGCCAAGCAAAGCGGCCGTAAGGTGCTGTTTTTGACCAACAATTCCTCCAAAAACGGGGAGACATACCTCCGCAAGCTGTCCCAAATGGGCATTGATGCAGGGCCGGAGGATGTTTTAACCAGCGGACAGGCGGCGGCGCAGACCATTATGCAGCGCTATCCCGGCAAAAAGGTATGGGTGATGGGCAACGATTTATTGAAAGAGGAGCTTTGCAGCCTGGGCCTGCCGGTGGTGGAAAGGGAGCCGGATATCGTCCTGACGGCCTTTGATACCCAGCTGACCTACCAAAAGCTGTGGGATTGCTGCGATTATGTCCGCCAAGGGCTGCCGTATATCGCCACGCATCCGGATTTCAACTGCCCGACGGAAACGGGGTTTATGCCGGATCTGGGTGCGATGACGGAATTGATCTGCGCCAGCACAGGGCGGCGGCCGGATCGTGTGATCGGCAAGCCGGAACGCGATATTTTTGCCTGCGCCAGCGCACGCACCGGCGTGCCGTTATCGCAGTGCGCCATGTGCGGAGACAGGCTGTATACCGATATTGCGGCAGGGCAAAAGCAGGGCCTTTTCAGTATCCTGGTGCTGACGGGTGAAACCAAACTGGAGGATTTGGCTGCGTCCGATATAAAACCGGATTTGGTTTTGGATCGCTTGGCAGACCTGGTCCCATGCTTATGATGAAAAATGGCGGCTGTTTGCCGCATTCAATGGAATAGGGGCAGGCACATCGGCTGCCCTTTTCTTTATGTGAGCGTAGAAAAAGAGAGGATCCGGATCAAAGCAGAACATCAGGCGTGGGATTATAAGATCACCAGATGCTTTACTACGATTATTTTGGGTTTACAGACAAGCAGGGGAAAACGACGAGATTTCAGTTTGAAAAGCCACTGTGCGAATATGGGATCCGTGTGTTCAAAGCGCGGATAGACAAAGCCAATGGCATGGATGCGGGCGGTATAAGAAAAGCAAGCATATACAATGAGCAAAGCCAACTGTAGATGGCTTTGTGCATCGCAGGGCCGTCCGTGTACGATGCAAAAAGGGTGCCGAAATTCTCGGCACCCTCTTTTCCTGCTGGCCGCCGGCTCAATAGCCGGTCGTTGTACTGGTAGCTTCGGATTTATATTTGGTTAGGTCGATACGATCCGCATAGATCTCAACATCCATCTCGGCCTGCCAGGATTCCAGCTGCTGCTGATATGCTTCCTGTTTTTTACTGGAAAGCAGCTGCTCTTCAGTATAAGCCTTGACCTCTTCAAAGGGCACGGCGCCTTCCTGTATATCGCCCGCATAGCAGAGGATATGATACCCGTAATCCGTGGCAACCAGACCGGAAATATCCCCCGGGTTTTGCAGGGCAAAAGCGGCCTGGGTAAAGGCTTCTACATAGGAGGTATCCTCGCCCAGATTGCCGACGGCATACGGCTCTGTGGTCGTATCGTCGGTATTTTCCTTCATTACTTCGTCAAAATTGGAGCCGTCCTTTTTCAGCGAATCCAATACGCCCTGCGCCTTTTCCTGGATATTGGCCAGCGCAGCCTTTTTCGCTTCCTCTGCGCCTTGGGTATCGCCCTGGTTTTGCAGGGTGGCGATGGTTTCGGAGTCCTCTTCGTTGAAGGCAATTAGAATTTGCTTGATCTCCCGGAACCCTGCGGGGCGGTAGTAGATCGTAGCGCCATTCATCATATCCTGCTCAAAGCTGTTGGGAGATTCGGCATAAGTTTCCTTCATTTCCGCCACGCGGGTATCGTATTCGTCGTGTACCTCTTCTTCGGTAACGGTGATGTTTTCCGTGACGCGCTCATAAAGCTTGGTGGCTTGCTTGCTGGCCGTCCAATCCTCAATCAAGCTTTCGCGCGACACGTCGTTATCCTTAAAATAATTGTCTACATTGTCTTGGGCCGTCTGCTGCCAGGCCTCCTCCGTACCATCCGGATCCGCCTGCTTGGCAATTTCATAATATTGGTCTTTTAGCGCTTGAATGGACTGGTCCACCTTGCTTTCGATCTCGACCTTTTCATCCTCACTGAGCACATCCAGGCCATATTCCTTAACCTTTTGCGCCACGATCTCGTTTTGTACAGCGGTTTCAACAGCCAGATCCACAACCTGATCGGCAAACTCTTGGTAGGTAGAGCTGGTGGGGTCGCTTACGCCATAATATTGGAAGTAGGCGGTGATTAGATCGCGCACGCTGCTTTCATACACGCGGGTGCCGTTGACAGTCGCAATGACCATGCCCTTGCTGCAACCGGTCAGCAGCAGCCCGGTACATAGAAGCAGAGAGAGAAGGAGTTTCTTTTTCATTTGAGCAGTCCTTTCCTAAGACATAAAAATACAAATTAATATATACTATATCCTATCTTTATGGCAACTGGGTGTCATCGTCGGTTCTTTTCCTGCTGTCCGCGATTTGCACGGTGGAAACGGCAATGGGCACCCCAATGCTGTCCAATGCAGCCTGGATGGTTTCGTGAAGATCATAGAATACATCCCAATAGGCACTGCGCTCTACCCAGGCCATCACGGAGATCTGTACGCCGCGGTCGGTAAAACTGTCTGGGCCGATGCAGGGCGGCGGGTCCTTGAGAACACGCGGCTCATTTTCAACATAGTGTGCCAGCGTTTGCCGCACCTTGGCCAAATCGGCGCTGTACGGAATGGTAACGGGGATGGAGATGCGCCGCGTTTGGCAGGCGGAAAAGTTTGTGACCTTGCCGCCAACGATAAGGCTGTTGGGCAGCATGATGTTTTTATTATCCGGCGTTACAAGCACGGTAAACATCATATCGATGCGCTCTACCGTGCCGCCGCCCTCGTCCGTCTCGATATAATCGCCCACCTTAAACGGGCGGGTGAAAAGAAGGATCATGCCAGATGCGAAATTGGATAAATTGTCCTTGAGTGCCAGCCCAATGCCCACAGCGGCGCCGCCGATGAGGGTGATGATGCTGGCGGTAGGGATGCCAAGCAGGGAAGCGGCCGTTAAAATAGCAATGATAAGCACGAAAATTTTGACACAGGCCGCCAAAAATGTGTGTACGGTAGGGTCAACCTTGCTACGCTTTAGCGCGCGAAGGACAAACCGGCTCAGCCAGTTGGCAATGGCCAGGCCGACAAAAAAGGCGACCAGCGCCCATAAGATATGCGGCAGGGCATCCAACAACCCAGTCAACAGCTTTTCGAAAAATGTTTGCATGGGGCCCTCCTTTTGTATGGGTTTCAAAGAATATCTCATTATAGCATAGGCGGGCGGGGATGGGAAATTCGCCCGTGGTATGGTATACTGAAAGACACCTTGAGTTCGTTTTGCTCCGCCGTTTGGCGGGCTCCATCCGGAAGGGAGGATGTTTTTATGCGGACCGATTTGCATGTACATACCCATTTTTCCTTTGATTCCCAGGCCGACATCCAACGGGCCTGCCGCCAGGCCGTGCAGGCCGGCCTTACGCACATTGGTTTTAACGATCATTTTGATTTAGACCCGAGCAGCAAAGAAAAGGGCTACGATCAATCGGCCTTTTTTGATGAAATCAAGGCGGCACAGGATGCCTTTGCCGGCCGGCTGCGCATTTTGGCCGGCGTGGAGTTTTCCGAGCCGCATCTGTATCCCAAAGAATATGAGCAGACGCTTTCTCAGCCCTATGATTATGTCATTGGCGCTGTTCATTATATAGACGGGATGGATCCATACTTTACCGAAAAGATGGCCTATCCGCTGCCCAAGATGTATGAACGCTACTGGGAAGAGATGGAGCGCATGGTGGAGACCGGTGGCTTTCAAATCATAGCGCACCTGGATTATCCTAAGCGCTATTACAACGCTTGCCTGTTTGAGGACCAGACCGTGCTTCGCATTTTGCAGAAAGCCTGCGATAAGGGGATGGCGCTGGAAATCAATACCTCGCCGTTTCGCAAGGAAGAAGCAGAGCCGATGCCGGGCAGCCGTTTGCTGGAATTGTATGCCAAGGCGGGCGGCTACCATATCACGCTGGGCTCGGACGCCCATGAGCCGGAGCAGGTCGGCACGGGCATAGAGCGCGGTTTGGCGTTGGGCAGCTCCTATGGCTTTCAGCCCTGCTGGTTTGAAAATAAAAAGCTAAAAACGGGGGTCTGGGGATAAGTATGCGTACAGATCTGCACATACATACCTGCTTTTCTTCCGATTCCGAGGCGGATATGCAGGCCTGCTGTGAAGCGGCGGTAGAGCGGGGGTTATCGCATATTTGCTTTACTGACCATTTGGAGCATAATCCGCACGACGGCGGTACGGGGTATTATCGGCCAGAGGCCTATTTTAACGAGGTGCGGCGGCTGCAGCAGGCATATAAGAATAAGATCACGGTGTTGACGGGCGTGGAGTTTGCCGAGCCGCACCTGTATCGCACGGCGCTTGCCCAGACCCTGGCGCAGGGCTATGATTTGGTGCTGGGCTCTGTGCATTGGATCGACGACATGGCACCGTATGAGCCGGAACGTATGACCTATTCTACCGAAAAAATGTTTCAACGCTACTGGGCGGAGATGGAGCGGGCCGTAGAGACCGGCGGGTTTCAGGTGCTTTCGCATATGGATTTTCCAAAGCGCTATTGCAAGCAATGCTTTTATGAAGAGGACACCATTCTGCGCATATTGAAAAAGGCGGTACAACAGGGCATTGTAATGGAAATAAACGCCTCCACACTTCGCCAGGGTTTTGATGAGCCAATGCCCAGCGAAGCGTTTGTGGCGCTGTATAAGGAGGCGGGCGGCACGTGGGTGTCCATCGGTTCGGATTCCCATTATGAGGCGCATGTCGGCGCGGATGTGGATCGTGCGGCGGCCTTAGCGGATCGATACGGCCTTCGCCCCTGCTGGTTTTCACAGAAAAAGGCCATCCCGGGCGCATGGGGCTGAGCCATATTGGGTTTATAGAGAAGGAGAGAAAGAGATGTCTATGTTATTTACCCCCTATGAGGTGGGCAATCTGCATCTGGAAAATCGCATTGTGCTGCCGCCGATGGCAACCTTTGGGCACAAGCCGCAGGCGGGCACCGGGTTTGTAGCGGACAGCACCGTGGCCCATTATAGCGAGGTTGCCAAGAGCCGGCCCGGCTTGATGATTGTGGAGTCCACCGCCGTGCAGCCGAAAAACCCGCGGGGAACAGAACAGCTGGGAATTTGGTGCGATGCACAGATCGAAGGACACCGGCGCATCGCAGAGGCCATTCATGCGGAAAATGTGCCATGCTTGCTGCAGATCCAGACTTCCGGCGTAACGGGCAAAAACGAGCCGAACCCCATGACGGTCAGTGCGTATGACAGCGATATGACCGGCCGGTATATCAAGGGCCGCGCTATGACGGTAGAGGAGATCCATGCCGTGCAGACGCGGTTTGTGGAGGCGGCCGTGCGTGCGCAGCAGGCAGGCTACGATGGGGTGGAGCTGCATGCGGCGCATGGATATTTCCTTTGCCAGACGCTCTCGCCCTTGGTCAACAAGCGGACGGACTGCTATGGCGGAAGCCCGGCAAACAGGGCGCGCATTATCACGGAGATTGCCGAGGAAATCCGCCGCCGCTGCGGCAAAGAGTTTTTCCAGGCCATCCGCATGGGCGTCAACGACCCGGATCCGGAAGCGGCTGCCGAAACCATCGGCGTGCTGAAAGAAAGCGGGATACAGCTTTTCGACCTTTCCCGCGGCTTTTTGGAATTTGACAAGCAGGCCCATCCGTTGGAAGTGCCGGCCGATTTCCCGTTCAGCAGGCTTGTCTATGCCGCCAAACTGGTTAAGGAAAAAACACAGGCGCCTATCATTTTTGTAGGGGGCCTGTTTACGCCAAAAATGGCAGAGGACGCCTTGCAGGCCGGCGCAGGCGACCTGGCGGCCATTGGGCGCAATTTTCTTATAGAGCCGGCCTGGCCGGAAAAGGCGCGGCGCGGAGAACCGATCCAGACCTGTTATGATTGCAAAACATGTCAATGGTTTACAGACGCATCTCGCTGCCCGGCTGTACGCAAAAAAAACCTTGCAGATGCATGAGAATACGCCTGTCGAAAAACGATCCGTTTGGGTCGTTTTTTTACTATAACGGGAAAACAAACGCGGACACGGCACCAAAAGAGGAGAAGGCGCATAGAATACACTGACCTGAAAAGAGGGGAAAGTGGGGATTGGGATGAACCGAAACAGATTTTGCTGGCCCAGATGCCTACTGCTGGGCGCGGGGCTGATTGTCATAGGCGTTGTGACCATCGCCGTTTTCGTACCGGCCTGGGTTTGGGCGGTTTTGTTTGGCATCGGGTTGGTCTGCTACGGAATTTCCTGCCTGCTGCGCTTATAGGGAGGGAGGGGTTTTTATGCATTTACACTTTATTTTTGTGCCCAGGTGGATCTGCAACCTATTCCGGCGCAGAAAATAACGGTACATAAAAAGCCGCCCGCAAGGCGGCTTTTTTTATAGGGAACAAAGGGCGGCCATAATTGTAAACGTTGACATTACAACCTGTGCTTCCTATAATGAAAGGCAAAAAGGGGGAAGCGAACAGCATGCAGATTTCAAGCCGGTTTACCATTGCGGTGCATATTTTTGCCTGCATCGATACGTTTGAAACGCAATATAAGATGACCAGCGAATTTTTGGCATCCAGCATTCAAGTCAATCCGGTGGTGATCCGCAAGATCCTTTCACAGCTCAAAGCCGGGGGGCTGATCACGGTACAGCGCGGCAGCGGTGGCGCGTCGATGGCAAAGCCGTTGGAGCAAATCACCTTTTTGGATATTTACAGGGCCGTAGAATGTATAGGGCATGGCGAGCTTTTTCATTTTCATGAAAATCCAAATGCGGAATGCCCCGTGGGGCGCAATATCCACAATGTATTGGATGGAAGGCTGAAACAAATTCAGGACGCGTTGGAAAACGAGCTGTCGCGCATTTCTTTGGCTGATGTGATGAAGGATACAAGATACTATATTGCAAAGGAAAAGAAAAAAGGGTTGGATACGCTGCGATGAGCAGCGTTTTTTTTATAAAAATTTGTTGTAACTATTGACATTACAATAAACCTACTATATGCTTACGATATAACAAATAAAGTTACAACAAAAAACGGCGATATAGGAGGAAATGGAAAATGAAAATCGCAGTTGTATGTGCCAATGGGAAAGCAGGGAAATTGATTGTCAAGGAAGCAGTGGCAAGGGGGCTGGATGTAACGGCCATCGCGCGCGGCAGCAACCAAAGCGCCGCGGCAAAGTTTATACAGAAGGATTTGTTCGATTTGACCAAAGAGGATCTAACGCAGTTTGATGTGGTTATCGACGCCTTTGGCGCATGGACGGAGGAAACGCTTCCGATGCATAGCACCTCTTTGCAGGCGCTTTGCGATGCAATAAGCGGCACCGATACGCGTCTTTTGGTGGTAGGCGGAGCAGGGAGCCTGTATGTAAATGCGGAACACGCGCAATGCGTGGCGGACGGCCCGGACTTTCCGGATGCGTTTAAGCCGCTGGCCGCCGCGATGGCCAAAGCGCTGGGTGAGCTGCGCAAACGAGACGACGTGCGTTGGACCTACCTGAGCCCCGCAGCAGATTTTCAGGCAGAGGGCGCCCGTACCGGGGCATATATTTTGGGCGGCGAAGAGCTGACATTAAACCAAAAAGGAGAAAGCGTTATCAGCTATGCCGATTATGCCATTGCCATGGTGGATGAAGCGGAAAAAGGCAGACATGTTCAGCAGCGTATCAGTGTGGTGGCAAAGTAAAAACGGGAAAATCAAAAGGGCCCGAAACAGGGCCCTTTTCCTTTGCAGAGGGAAATGAAAAAGCACAGCGTATGCTGTGCTTTTTATGTTTGCAATTAGACACGCTGCACCTTGCCAGAACGCAAGCAACGAGTGCAAACGTTGATCGTGCGCGGAGAACCATCGATCATAACACGCGCGCGCTGGAGGTTGGGCGCCCAGGAACGGCGGGTCTTACGATGAGAGTGGCTGACTTGATTGCCGGCATGGCTGCTCTTATTACAGATAGCACAAACCCTCGCCATGGCTTAACACCTCCCTTTACATTAAACAACATGAATAATATTATCATTCTCCCCCAAAATTTGCAAGCAAAATCTTTGTTTATAGGCAAAGTTTGTCTACCTTTGGACGGGAAACGGGGAAATAGGCGTTGGTTTACAAGTTTTTGAATTTGCGGTACAATACTCGAAAGAGAATAAAACAGCCGTATCATTCGCATGATAGGGCGAGGAGGGATACCATGGCAGCAGTAGTGAAAAAAGACTGGGGCAGGATCGAAGTAACCGATGGCGTCATCGCCAAGCTGGCCGGATTGACTGCAACAGAATGCATGGGTGTGCTGGGCTTGGCCTCTTCGGACGGGTGGACGGATCTTTTGAAAAAGGATTCCGTAGACCGCGGGGTTAGGATCAATTCCAATGAAGATACAATCAAAATAGAAATCAACATCATCGTGAAATATGGCGTTTCCATTGCAGCGGTGGCGCAGAACGTGATTGACTCTACCAAGTATAATGTAGAATCGATGACGGGCATGAATGTAGAGTGCGTGGATGTCTGCGTGCGCTCCATTCGTTTATAATTTTGCAAATCGGTTCGGAGGTTTACTAAATTGGCGAATGTAACCATCAGCGGACAAGAGCTGCACGATATGATCTGTGTGGCGGCCGCGTTCTTAGAAAAAAATAAAAAGGCCATTGATGCCTTAAATGTATTCCCTGTGCCAGATGGGGATACCGGCATCAATATGTCCTTGACCCTGCAAACGGCAGCCAGGGAGGTAAGAGACGGAAAAAAGGAGACGGTAGGCCAGGTCGGTTCGGCGCTGGCGCTGGGCTCGCTAAAGGGTGCGCGCGGCAACAGCGGCGTAATCCTGAGCCAGATCTTCCGCGGCTTTGGCAAGGCCCTACAGGATAGGCAGACAATGGATGCGGCACTTTTGGCCGAGTGTATGGAGATGGGCGTAGAATCCGCCTATAAAGCGGTGATGAAGCCCAAAGAAGGCACCATTTTGACGGTGGCGCGCATGATGGGCGAGGCGGCCACGCAGGCTGTAAAGCAGAAAAAAGACGTGATCGAAACCATCGATGCGATGATAGAGCAAGGGGAAAAGACCCTTGCGCAAACGCCGGATATGCTGCCTGTTTTGAAGGAAGCGGGTGTTGTGGATTCCGGCGGCATGGGCTTGCTGGTGATCTTTAAAGGCTTTAAGATGTGCCTAAATGGCGAGCAGGTGCCGGAGGAGGAAATTACCGATCTGGGTGGCATGGTAACGCCTACCCAGGAAGAGGATAACAGCGACATTGAGTTTGGCTACTGCACCGAATTTTTCATCAAGGACCCGGCAGGCTCGCTTTCGGAGGAGAATGCCGAGCAGCTGAGAAAGGTGCTGGGGCAGATTGGCGACTGTGTATTGGTCGTAGGCGGCGGCCCGCTTTTGAAGGTACATGTGCATACCAATGCGCCGGGCCAGGCGCTGCAATATGGTTTGCGCTACGGCTCGCTTTCCAGCATCAAGATCGATAACATGCGTGAAATGCACCGCGAATTGGAAAACGGCGCGGATGCAGAGGTAAACGGTGTAAACAAGAAAATTGCGCAAGAAGAGAAAGCGGAGCCGGCGAAGGAGCAAAAGGAAATCGGCGTGGTGGCTGTGGTATCTGGAGACGGCCTGTGCGAGGTATTTTCCGAATTGGGCGCAGACGAGATCATCCAGGGCGGGCAGAGCATGAATCCCTCGATTGAGGACATTGGCGCTGCTGTGAAGAATACCAATGCCAAGCATGTGTTTGTATTGCCCAACAATAAAAACATCATCCTGGCGGCAGACCAGGCGGCGGAGCTGCTCAGGGACGAGGTGGATGTGCGCGTGATGCCGACAAAATCCATCCCCCAGGGCATGAGCGCGCTCATCGCTATGAACCCGGAGAACAACGTGCAGGATAATGCCATGGATATGCTGGAGGCTATGGAAGCCACCAACAGCTGCGCCATTACCTATGCGGTGCGTGATACGCAGCTAAATGGCGAAGAAATTAAAAAGGGCGATATCCTAGGCATGGTCAACGGAGAACTGTCCGTCAGCGGCAAAGAGGTGGATGAGGTTTGCAAAAAAACCATTGACAAGACCTTGGATCTGGGCGGAGAGAGCATCACGCTGTTTTATGGCGAGGATGTCACGCAGGAGCAAGCGGATGCGTTGGCAGAGGAATTGGAGGCCGAGTATCCGGATTGCGATGTGCAGATGTACCCGGGCGGCCAGTCCCTTTACTATTACATCGTGGGCGTGGAA
Source organism: uncultured Eubacteriales bacterium (assembly GCA_959600905.1). Taxonomy (GTDB): domain Bacteria; phylum Bacillota; class Clostridia; order Christensenellales; family QAND01; genus UMGS1975. The sequence goes on from CAUGNO010000006.1 coordinate 116,240, forward strand.
TGATCTGCGCCATATCGCATAGAGCATGTTAAGGGCGCCAAACGGCGCCTTTTTTCTACCCGGAAAGGAGCTTGACACATGGAAAACCTGCTGTTGAAGATCCCGGGCGTAGGGCAAGCGCGCCTGGCACAGCTGCAAAAGCTGGGCGTAGAGACGCCTTGGGACCTCATGCGCTATTTTCCAAGAAGCTATCATGACCTTACACAACCCAGCACCACCTCGCAGATGACAGTGGGCCAGCCATGGTTCGGGAAACTGAGCATCGTAAGCCCTGCCAAGACGGTATTTCCCAGAAAAGGGTTTTCCATGACACGCTGCCAGGCAGAAGATGAAGAGGGAAAGGTGACGCTGGTATGGTATAACCAGCCATATATCCGACAACAGCTCAAAGAGCAGGAAACGTTGTTTTTTTATGGCCGGCCGGTATTTCGCATGGGGGAGATCCGGCTGGAAAACCCAATGATAGAACGGGCCAGTGATGAGGATGCGCTTCGTATGCTGCCGGTGTACCGGCTGACCAAAGGGCTGAGCCAGGGCAACCTGCGCACCTGTATCAAGCAGTGCTTTGCGCTGTATGCGGGATATCTGTCCGAGCCGCTGCCCAGAGGGCTTCGCGAGGCTTTTGGGCTGTATGCATTCCGCGATGCGTTGGAGCTATCCCATTTTCCGCCCAGCGAAACGGTCAAAGACCAGGCCGTGCGCACCGTTTGCTTTACCGACCTGCTGTTGTTGCGCGCCTACTTGGGAGATCGGCGGGCCCAGCGCGGCACTGCACAGCCGCTGTGCATCACCAAGGCGCAGGGCGAGCGCTTCATGCAGCAATTGGGCTTTGCACCTACCGGCGCACAGCGGCGTGTGATGCGGCAGATACAGGAGGACCTGGCAAAGACAGTGCCCATGAGCCGCTTGGTGCAGGGCGATGTGGGTTGCGGAAAAACGGTGGTAGCGTTTTATGCCATGTGGATCGCGGTGCAAAATGGCCGGCAGGCCGCGCTGATGGCGCCGACAGATATATTGGCGGGCCAGCATTACGAACAGGCCAAGGCTTTGTTTGAGCCTTTGGGCGTTTCTGTCGGCCTATTGAAAAGCGGGATGAAGGCGGCTGAACGCAGGCAGGTGCTGGAAGCGTTGGAGGATGGTGCGCTGGATCTTGTGGTGGGCACGCATGCGCTGATTTCAGAAAGCGTGAAATACAAAAACCTGGGCCTTGTCATCGCGGACGAGCAGCATCGCTTTGGCGTAAAGCAGCGCGCGGCTTTGATGCAGAAAGGAACGGAGAACCATGCGCTGTTTATGAGCGCCACGCCGATCCCACGCACGCTTTCCATGATTTTATACGGAGATTTGGATGTTTCTGTCATCGATGAAATGCCGCCGGGGCGGAAGCCTGTGGAGACGCGTATCGTGCTTGCCAACAAACGCGACGATATGTATGCGTTCTTGGCAAACCGTGCCAGGCAGGGCGGGCAGGCGTATGTGGTATGCCCGCGCATCGAGGGAGAAGAGGAGGACGACCAGGCCGCCGAACAAATCTATACCATGATGAAAAAACGATTTTCAGATGTATCCATCGGGCTTTTGCATGGCAAAATGAAGCAGGCGGAAAAGCAGGAGATCATGGAGCAGTTTGCGAAAAACCACATCCAGATCCTGGTTTCTACCACGGTGGTAGAGGTAGGCGTCAATGTGCCGAATGCCACGGTGATGGTCATCGAACGGGCGGATAGGTTCGGCCTGGCGCAGCTGCATCAGCTGCGCGGCCGGGTAGGGCGCGGCAGTGCGCAGTCCTGGTGCTTTTTGGCAGCGGAGCGGGAGGACCGCCAGCGGCTTTTGACTATGACGCAGACGCAGGATGGCTTTGAGGTAGCCAAGGCAGACCTAGAACTGCGCGGCCCAGGCAGCTTTTTGGGGGAAGAGCAGCATGGCTTTACCGACGCGGGCGCGTTGATGCTGACCAAGGACGCCGGCCTAGTGGAGGAGGTCAACCGTGCATATGAACTGCTGCAGCAGCCACAGCACCAAGCGGATTGGCAAATGGTGCTGTGCGCTGCCAAAAAACAATACGAGGATGCGCTGGGGCAAATTGCGATGAATTAACAGTAGAAAAAACAGAGCATGAAAATGGAAAAGAGCGGAAACGCTCTTTTTTTGTCTGCAAAAAATTGCCAGCAAGGAATGCGCAAATTCGCCGTAAAAACCGCATATTCCGCAAAATAATGGGCATTCTACATTTCGACGAAGAGTTTGGCCGCAATTTTCCAAACGATTTCGCGCAGTTTCCGCAAAAACAGAAAATTGGGAAACATTACATGTGTATGGATTTTGCAAACGGGCAAATTACTCGTGAGACTTGGTAAAAGGAGGTGAATGCAATGACTTCTAGCAGCAAAACTCCGAAATCGGCGGCTCAGAGACAGGCGCTGGAACAGATGAAAATGGAGGTTGCCGGCGAGGTTGGCGTAAACCTGAAGCAGGGCTATAACGGTGACATTACGTCTCGTGAAGCAGGCAGCATCGGCGGTGGCATGGTGAAGAAGATGTACGAAAAGTATGTCAACAAAAACCAGCAGAACTAACCCAACATTGAGAAGAACATTCTTCCGGAAAGGAGAGAGATACAATGGCAAGCAACGGTACGCAGAATAACCAACAGCGTAAGCAGGCTTTGCAGCAGCTGAAGATGGAATCCGCCAGCGAGGTTGGCGTAAACCTGAAGCAGGGCTATAACGGCGATCTGACCAGCCGCGAGGCAGGCAGCATCGGCGGTATGATGACCAAAAAGGTCGTTGAGCAAATGATGCAGGACTAACCTGAAGATAGATCGAGAAAGGGCCGGTTTTTTCCGGCCCTTTTTTTGTGCGCCCCTAGGGAAAAGGGTTGACATACGATGGCAAAGCGAGTATGATACTACAAAGCAACAAAGTAGCGTATTAGCATGATAAAGTGAGGGGCAATATGAAGACAGTCAAAGCGCAGGTGCCGGAAGGCGTGCGGGATGTAACAGGACAAGAGGCCTTTGCCAAGCGGGCCTTGGAGCAGAGGCTGCAAACGATGTTTGTACGCAGCGGGTTTGAAGAGATCATTACGCCTTCGCTGGAATATGCGGATCTGTTTGAGGGCGAGGTTGGCAACTTAAGGCAAGATCGCATGATCCGCCTGTTCGAGCAAGACGGTAAGATGATGACGCTGCGGCCGGATTTCACCATGCCGGCGGCCCGGGTTGTCAGCTCGCGTGCAAAGCAGAGCCAGCAACCGATCCGTGTATTTTATCGTGGCAGCGCATTTGGCTTGGAGCATGATTACGGTCAACAGCGCCGGGAGTTTTCCCAGGTGGGGGCAGAGCTGATGGGCGATTCTGGCCTGTCCGGCGATGCGGAAATGCTTTCGCTGGCGGCGCAAAGCATGACGGAATTGGGGTTTGCGGATTTTGTGCTGGATATCGGCCATGTAGGTATTTTTCAATGTCTGGCCAAGCAGGCCGGCTTCAGCGAAGAGGAGACAGAGACGCTGCGCGGTATGCTGGATGAGAAAAATGCGATGGAAGCAGGTGCATTTTTGCAGCAGCTTGGCGTGTTAAAGGAGATACAGCACCAATGCCTGTCGCTGATCGAGCTGTATGGCGGCGTAGAGGTGCTGGATAAGGCAGAGGAGATCTTCTATCAGCCTTGCTACCAATCTGTATTGAAAGAGCTGCGCCTTTTGGCGGTATTTTTACAGCAGATGGGCCATGGAAACAGCATTACGATAGATTTAGGGCTGCTGCCCGGATTTGAATACTATAACGGCCTGGTATTCCGCGGGCTGGGTGTCGGCGTAGGCAGCCCCATTATTTCCGGCGGACGGTATGATGGCGTATTGGCTCAATTTGGCAAGCCGATGCAGGCAGTGGGCTTTGCCATCAATATGGAGCAGGCCATGGCGGCGCTCAAAGCCGACAACGCTTGGCCGGCCGTTCCTAAGACGGATCTGGTCGTTGGCGCGGCAGAGGGGTGCTTTGCCAGGGCCGTGGCCTTTGCCAGGGCGAAGCGGTCCGAAGGGGTGCGTGTGGTATTGAGCTATCAAACGGATAAAAGCAAGGTATTGGCACAAGCGGAAAACGAGGGCGCACAAGCGGTCTTTTTGGAAGAAAGCAAGGGGGCAGAGCAATGAAACAACGAAAGGTAGCGCTCGCCAAAGGCCGCTTGGCGGATAAGGCTATTGCGCTTTTTGAAAAAGCAGGCTACGATGTATCCGGCCTGGTAGAGGATAGCCGGATGCTGATTTTCCAAAATAAGGAGCTTTCCTTTTTGATGGTAAAACCAACGGATGTACCGGTCTATGTGGAGCATGGCGTGGCGGATTTTGGCATCTGTGGCAAGGATACGCTGCTGGAGAGCGGCGCGCATATCTACGAGATGATGGATCTAGGCTATGGCAAATGCAAGCTGTCTTTGGCCGGTAAGCCGGGCACGGATACCAGACAGTCCGGCTTGAAGGTAGCCACCAAGTATACACACTTTGCCAAGGAGTTTTTTCGAAAACGGGGGCAGGCAGTGGAGATCATCCCGCTGTATGGCTCGGTGGAGCTGGGGCCCATCACAGGGCTTTCGGATATCATTTTGGATATCGTAGAAAGCGGTAAAACGCTTAAGGAAAATGGGCTCGTTGTATTGGAGGATATTGTGCCCATCAGCGCACGGCTGGTAGTCAACCGTGTGAGCTTAAAACTAAATGCGCCGTTTATGCAGCAATTTATCAAAAATGTGCAGGCGGCGCTGGAGGAAGAAGCATGATTTATCAGGGGAAAAAGGGCGCGGAGCAGGTGCTTGCAAACCTGCGCAGACGCGCGGAGGGCGATCTATCGGAAGTAGAGACCAGGGTCAAGGAGATTTTGGCGGATGTGCAGGCGCGCGGGGATCAGGCGCTGGCAGAATACGCCTTAAAATTCGATGATACGGACTATCAAAAAACACCGCTGATCGTTGGCGAGGAGGAGATACAGCAGGCTTATGCGCAAGTGGATGAAAAAACGCTGGCAGCGCTTAGGCTTTGCGCCGCCAATGTGCGCAAATACCATGAAAAGCAGCTGGAAAAGGGATATTGTATTCAGGAGCCTGGCATTTGCCTAGAGCAGCTCGTGCTGCCGCTGGATAGCGTAGGGCTTTACGCGCCGGGTGGCACGGCAGCGTACCCTTCCAGCGTGATCATGAATGCAGTGCCGGCAAAGATTGCGGGGGTAGGCAAATTATGCCTGGCGACCCCAGCCAAGCACGGAGCGCTGCCGCCCCTCACGTTGGTAGCGGCCAAGGAAAGCGGCGTGGATATAATCTTCCGCATGGGCGGCGCACAGGCCGTAGCAGCCTTTGCTTACGGTACAGAGACGGTGCCGCAGGTCAACAAGATCACAGGCCCGGGCAACAGCTATGTGGCCATGGCGAAAAAAGCGGTGGTGGGTACGGTGGGCATTGATTCCATTGCGGGGCCGAGCGAGGTGCTGGCCATCGCAGACGAAACGGCAAACCCTGTATTTGTAGCGGCGGATATGCTGGCTCAGGCCGAGCATGACGAGCGTGCCGCGGCGCTGTGCGTCACAGATTCGCTGTCTTTGGCGCAACGCGTACAGGATGAGGTGGAGCGGCAGTGTGCGGCGCTCAAGCGCAACCAAACGGCACGTGCCTCCATCGATCGCTACGGCGCCATTGTGGTGCTGGAGGATCTCTCGGCCTGCGTACAGTTTGCCAACGATGTAGCGCCGGAGCATTTGGAGATATTGACGGCAGACCCGCGGGCGCTGCTGCCGGGCATCCGCCATGCGGGCGGCGTATTTTTGGGCGCCTATGCGCCGGAAGCGCTGGGCGATTATTTGGCGGGCACCAACCATGTGCTGCCCACAGGCGGCACGGCCAAATACGCCTCTCCGTTGGGCGTATATGATTTTTGCCGCCGGATGAGCGTGCTGGAATACGATGCGCCCCGGCTTCAGGCAGTGGTAGAGGATATTGTGCAGCTGGCGGATACAGAGGGCTTGCAGGCGCATGCCCAATCTGCGCTGGTGCGTTTTTAAGGAGGAAAAAGCATGGAACGATTTGGCGTTACCAGCCGGAAAACCGGCGAAACCGACGTGGAAACCTCGATTCTAATCGATGGGGAAGGGCTGGCCAGCCTTTCTACCGGCATTGGCTTTTTTGACCATATGTTGAACCTTTTGGCTAAGCATGGCCTGTTTGACATCAATGTGGACTGCAAGGGCGATCTGGAGGTGGATGCGCACCATAGCGTAGAGGATGTGGGCATCTGCTTTGGCCAGGCCATCAAAAAGGCACTGGGCAGCAAAGCGGGCATCAAACGGTATGGCAATTTTACCGTTGTGATGGACGAGGCGCTGGCCACGGTAAATCTTGACGTAAGCGGGCGGCCGTTTTTAAAATTTGATGCGCCGTTTGTAGGCACAAGATGCGGGGAGTTTGATGTGCAGCTTACAGAGGAATTTTTTCGGGGCGTGGCCATGGAGGGCGGCCTAACGCTGCATATGAAGGTGGAATATGGCAAAAACGATCATCACATGATCGAGGCATTGTTTAAGGCTTTTGCCAGGGCCCTGGATATGGCGACACAGATGGATGGACGGTTTGACGGGGTGCCCAGCACCAAAGGGGTGCTGTGATGATCGTATATCCCGCTATAGACATACGAAACGGAAAATGCGTGCGCCTGCTGCAAGGCTCATTTGATAAGGAAACGGTTTACAGCGACGATCCGGTGGCCATGGCAAAGCAGCTGGTGAAAAAGGGCGCCAGCTGGCTCCATATCGTAGATTTGGATGGCGCCAGAACAGGCGTGGCCAGCAATCTACCGCTCATCGAAAAAATGGTAAAGTTGGGCGTTCGCATCGAGTTGGGCGGCGGCATCCGTACCCGCGAGGATGTGGCTCAGCGTATGGCCTGCGGGGTGGCGCGCTGTGTGCTGGGCACAGCGGCCATTGAAGACCCGGCGCTGGTGCGCTGGGCCGCAAAGACATATCCGGGCCGCGTTGCCGTAGGCATAGACGCCAAGGACGGCAAAGTGGCAGTCAAAGGCTGGGAAGAGCAAAGTGCGCTGACGCCGCTGGAGGTTGCAAAGCAGGCAGCCGAGGCGGGGGTGCGCACCGTGATCTATACGGAGATTGCCAACGACGGCATGCAAAACGGGCCGGATATTGCAGGCAGTGTGCGGCTGATGGAGCAGTCCGGGCTGGAGGTCATCGTATCCGGCGGGGTGGGCTGCTTGGAGGATGTGGCGCGCGTACAAAAGGCCGGGCTGCCCGGCGTCATCATCGGCAAGGCCATGTATGATGGCAGGTTGGAGATAGAGCAGGCATTACAAATGCAGGAGGAAGACGCAATGTTTTCACAGGATCAGGTAAAATATAACGAACAGGGCCTGGTGCCCGTCATTGCGCAGGATGTGCAAACGGGCGCGGTGCTGATGCAGGCCTATATGAATCAAGAAGCGTTGGCATTAACGCTGGAAAAAGGGCATATGGTATATTGGAGCAGGTCGCGGCAAGAGCTATGGGAAAAAGGCGCGACCAGCGGACAGATACAGGAGCTTGTTTCTTTGACGGCGGATTGCGATGGAGACTGCTTGCTGGCACAGGTCGTCCAAAAGGGAGGCGGCGCGTGCCATACCGGTGCGTACAGCTGCTTTTTCAATGCCATGACAGAGCCAAACCAGCAAATAGGCAGCGCCAATGTTTTGTATGAGGTGGATGCCGTCATCAAAGACCGTAGAGAGCACCCTGTGGAAGGAAGCTATACCAATTACCTTTTCAATAAGGGAATCGATAAGATCCTAAAAAAAGTGGGCGAGGAAAGCGCGGAAACCATCATTGCCGCAAAAAACAATGCGCCGGATGAAATTATCTATGAAACCAGCGATTTGTTTTACCATGTTTTGGTCATGCTGCAAGATAGGGGCGTAGCGCTGAATGAGATCTTCAAAGAATTGAAACGCCGCCGATAAATTTTCATAAATATGAAAATTAGCCTTGACAATTATGGCGACCCTAAGGTATAATCATCAAGCGTCAAAAGGACGGGAATGGGAGCATAGCTCAGCTGGGAGAGCACTTGCCTTACAAGCAAGGGGTCACTGGTTCGAACCCAGTTGTTCCCACCAAATGGCCCGGTAGTTCAGATGGTTAGAATGCCAGCCTGTCACGCTGGAGGTCGTGGGTTCGAAACCCATCCGGGTCGCCATTTGCCTTGGTAGCTCAGTCGGTAGAGCAGTAGACTGAAAATCTACGTGTCGGTGGTTCGATTCCGCCCCAAGGCACCAGGTATGCGGTAGTAGCTCAGTGGTAGAGTGCCACCTTGCCAAGGTGGATGTCGCGAG
>CAUGNO010000007.1:0-124411 GCA_959600905.1 uncultured Eubacteriales bacterium
GACATGTACAGATATTACAAAGGGCTGCTTAATGGAACCCCGAAAGAGTGAAATAAAAAATGGATGGGGCGTAATAGCAAAGATAAGTGGGGCGTAATAGCGGGCGTAATAGCACGCCATTTTATCCAACTTTTCTCCACTTTCTTTTTTGAACGTGGGCGAAAGCAGAAGATTCAGAGCATCAAAAAAGCCCGAAAACTCGGCGTTTTCAGGCTTTTTGGCGGAGAAGGAGGGATTCGAACCCTCGCGCCGGTACACCCGACCTACTCCCTTAGCAGGGGAGCCCCTTCAGCCAAACTTGGGTACTTCTCCAGGCTGTATGGATTCCATTGGAATGCTGGCGGAGAGAGAGGGATTCGAACCCCCGGTGCCTTTCGGCATCACTGGTTTTCAAGACCAGCGCCATCAACCGCTCGGCCATCTCTCCAATAGAATGCCCTGAAAGTATACCAAAAATTCACACAAGAGTCAACGAATTCCTTGCAACGATTTGGAAATTTTCAGGGCCGGCGCCCACGGCGCCCCACAGCCTTGCGTTTTACCAGGGCTCTATGGCCAGCGCGCGGATGGCATGGGCGATGATCTGGGCGTTTTTCACCAATTCGTCGATGACGATGTATTCATCCGCCATGTGCGCCGTGGCGGGCGTATCGGGAAATTCCATGCCAAAGGCCACTGCCCTGCCCGGCAGCTTGCGCGCGTAGGTGCCGCCGCCGATGGCCATGCAGTAGGCGGGCAGGCCGGTCTGCTCGGCATAGACGCGCAGCAGCTTTTGCACCAGCGGAGAATCCTCCGGCACATGATGCGGCGCCTGGCCATGCTCGGCGGTGAGGGCAAACCCGCTGCCCGCAAACGCGCGGGCCAGCTGTGCCATGATGGCGTCCTGGCTGGTGCACAGCGGGTAACGGAAATCCAGCGTAAAGCCCACGCCGCTTTCGTCGGCGCTCAAAAGGCCGAGGTTGCAGGTCAGCGCGCCGGACAATTCGTCGCGGCAGGCCACGCAGAGGGAGGCTCCGTCGGCTTCGTCGCAGATCAGGCGCGCTAGGGCCTTGACGGCGTTTTCCCGCGGCGCATCCGCAAGCGGCAGGCCGGAGAGCACACGCAACAGCAGGCTGGCGGCGTTGCGCCCTTTTTCCGGCGTGGAGGCATGGCCCACGACGCCGTCGCAGATGAGCGCAGCGGTATGCCCGTCGATAGACAGGTGCACGCGCGCCTTATCCTCCAAGCCGAGCGCAAGGCCGTCAAACGCTTTGGTAAGCGCGTCCGGATCGGGGGCAGAGAGGACGGCCTCCGCCCTGCCGGGGATCACATTGGGCCGCTGCCCGGCGGAGATGGAAACCACCCGCAGCCCTTCTGCGGAGACCGGCGCTGTATGGCGGCCCACCACATTCAAAAGCCCTTTTTCCAGGTTGATCAAAGGATAGCTGGCGTCGGGGGAAAAGCCGTAGTCCGGCATGTGCTCGGCTTGGAGGTAATGGTCGATACACGTCATCCCCGTTTCCTCGCTGCAGCCCAAGATCAGGCGCACGCGCTTATGGAACTGCGCTTGCTCGGGCAGCAGGGCGCGCATGGCGTACAGCGAGGCGATGACCCCGCCCTTGTTGTCCTGGCTGCCCCGGCCGTAGACCCGTCCATTTTGCACCGTGCCCTCAAACGGCGGCAGGGTCCACCCGTCGCCCGGCGGCACCACGTCGAGATGCACGAGGATGCCGATTTCCTCTTCGCCCTGGCCCATTTCGATATAGCCGGCGTAGCCGTCCACATCCTTTGTCCGAGTAAAGCCCAGGCTTTGCGCCAGAGTCAGCGTATGCAAAAGGCAGCTGTGCATGGCGGCGCCAAACGGCTGGCCGGGCAGGGCCGGCGCTTCCAGGCTGGGCATGGAGATCAGCTGGCAAAGCTGAGAAACCATTTCTTCCTTGTAGGACAATACAACGTCGTTGAGCTGCATGATAAAATCCCCTCCGTTTCGTTATCCTTATGATACTGTGGCGGGCGCGGCATCGTCAATGGACAGGCCGCCCAAAAAATGGCGAAACGAGCCGAATCATGGTAAAATGAAAAAAATCCAGCGGGCCGTGTGCCCGCTTCGCAGAAAGGCAAACGATGACGACAACGCCAAAACATCCCCATAGCGGGCATAGAGTGCGGCTGCGGCAGCGGGCGCGGGAAACCGGGCTGGCGGGCCTGGCCGATCATGAAGTGCTGGAGCTTTTGCTGACCTACGCCATCCCCAGGGTGGATACCAACCGCACGGCGCACCGGCTGATCCATACGTTCGGCTCGCTGTCCGGTGTATTGGAGGCCAGGTATGAGGACCTAAAGCGGGTAGAGGGCGTGGGCGAAAACGCCGCCACGCTTTTGACGCTGTTTCCCTCGCTGACGCGGCGCTACCTTTTGAGCCGCGCCGGGGAAAAGCCGCTTTTGAATACCTCGGAACGCGCGGGCGCATACGGCCGGGCGCTGTTTGCGGACTGCCGCGTGGAAACGCTGTATCTCTTGTGTTTGGATGTAAAGTGCCGGCTTTTGCAGGCGGTAAAATTGGCCGAAGGCACCATCGACCGCGTGCCGGTGCAGAACCGGGAGATCATCCGCGCCGTGCTGAGCACGCAGGCGAAAAACGTGCTGATGATGCACAACCACCCTTCCGGCTCGCTGCGCCCCACGGCAGAGGATATAGACCTGACCCGCCGCGTGATGCATGCGCTGGAAAGCATCGAGGTGCTGCTGGTGGATCATCTCATCATCGGAACAGACGGGTATTTCAGCTTTATGAACAACCAGATCGGCGATACCGGCGCCAAGGAAAGGCCGGCGCTGATGTATGCCGCGGAGGATGAGCTTTAGTAGGCGGAGCCAAGAGCAGAAGGTTATGGCAGGAAACCGGGAGCAGGAAGCTGAGACAGGGCGAGAGAAGAACGCAGAGAGAAATGAAACACCTAGGATAGACCAAGAGCAGATGCTGGGTACGGTGTATGTTCAGGCTGCGGCGCATAGGGGAACGAGGTTTCTTCCTTTTTTTGCCAAAAGGAAGCGAGCAGGCGAGCGCCTGCGGGCAGTTCCGGCCGGGGAGAAGATGAAAAGGCAGGGGAAGCGCCCCGGGGCATGGTAGAGTGAGCAGCACAGAAAGATTGGCCGGACAAGGGAGCGGGCACTGCCCGCCCCTATACCGCGCCGGGCTTGCTGCGGTAGGTGCGTAGGCGGAGAGGGCCGGACGGCGGCGGAGGAACGGAGATGGGTAAGATTAAATTGGCTTGGCATATTTGGGGGCGGTGGCTCTGCCTGGCGGCGGCCGGGGTGCTGGCGCAGGGGTTTTTGGCGCTGTATCTGGTGGTATGGATCAAAAGCGGGGAGGACGACGACGCTGTGCCGTCGGACTGCATCGTGGTGCTGGGGGCCAAGGCGCACGGCCTGGAGCCGGGCCGGGTGCTGCGGGCGCGGCTGGAGCAGGCGCAGAAAGCGTATGAGCAGGGGCTGGGCGGCAAGATCATCGTATGCGGCGGCAAGGGCACGGACGAAACCGTGCCGGAAGCGGTGGCCATGGCGGCGTACCTGAAAGCGCGGGGCGTGCCGGGCGAGGATATCCTGCTGGAAGCGCAAAGCAGAAACACCCGCGAAAACCTCCGCTTTGCCAAGCGCATCATGGAGGCAAACGGATACCAGACCTGCGTGCTGGTGACCAGCGACTACCACATGATGCGGGCCAGGATGCTGGCCGGGCAGGAGGGGCTTTCGGTTACATGCAGCCGCGCCAGGAGCGATTGGCCGGGTATATGGTTTTCGCGCGTGCGGGAATGCTTAAGCTGGATTAAATATGGGTTGGGGCTTTCCAATGGGTAAATGAAAAAGCAGCGAAGGCTTCGCTGCTTTTATGCTTTGGAAAAGGAACTGCTGTCCTCTGTTCTGCCGAATAAATAGTCGATGCTGACATCGTAAAAAGTCGCCAAGGCATAGATCACGTCCGGCGGCATGTTCCTTTGGCCTGTTTCGTAATACGAATAGGTTCTTTGGGAGACCCCAATGGCTTGCGCGACCTGTGTTTGGGAAAGATCATGGTCAACTCTCAAATCGTGGAGTCTCTTGGTCAGCACCGTACATTTCATGTGCTTATCATATGTAGAATATTTTGTTCTATTGCATTTTAGAACAAATTGGTCTACATTAAGCTAAGAGGACTGTAAAAGTCCCAACGAAAGGGGAAAAATCGTATGGTATCAAAGCTGGTGCGGGTGTTTGGAGACAAGGGAGGCGAAAGCCCTGCGGTAGAGCGCGCCGTAGAAATGTTGAGCGAATCTTTAACAGAAGAGCAGCAGCGTCTCGTTATGGAAATCATCGACGAAAAGGACATGGAAACGGTGCGTGTGCGGGAGGAAAACTTTCGCCGAGGGCTAAGGCTAGGCCTGCGGCTGGGCTGGGAAGTGTTTGTCTGTGAGGACGAGCCGCATTGCTTTTAGGGGGTGGAGAGCAGGAAGGCAGAGTAAGAGCAAATGCAATCCACAGTATTGATTCAGACAACAGCGCATAGAGGAACGAGGAATCTTCCTTTTTTTGCCAAAAGGAAGCGAAAAAGGCGAGGGGGACAGGCAAGTGTCCCCCTTCACCCCCTCCTGCCCGGGGAGGGTTCTCCCCGGACTCCTCCGAGGGGGGAAGGGGTTTACGTTTTTGGCGGGATAATGCTGCTTAGCCCGCCCGGCCCTACACCGCGCCGGGCTTTTGTTGTAGGTGCGTAGGCCGGGCGGCTTGCGGGCAATCCCGGCCAGGGAGAAGAGAAAAGGCAGGGGCAGTGCCCCGGGGCATGGTAGAGTGAGCAGCACAGAAAGATTGGCCGGACAAGGCAGCGGGCACTGCCCAAAGCCAAGGGCCGTTGTTGCCTACGGCCCCTCCCCGGGGTACTGCCCCCAGCAATGCAGGGCTTACAGGCCGGATAAGGCAGCGGGCACTGCCCGCCCCGGACTCCTCCGAGAGGGGGAGGATTTTACATTTTTGGCAACATACTTTGCTTAGCCCGCCCGGCCCTACACCGCGCCGGGCTTTTCATAGCAGGTGCGCAGGCCAAGCGCCTTGTACGGCAGCGAGCCGGGGTTTGTCGGCGAGCGGTGCTTGTCAGGGGATACGCCAGAAACCTGTTCCCCTGCTTCGCTCGGGGTTTACGAAGGGCACTCCCTTCGGACGTTGAGGGGTGTGGGGGCATTTCGGAAGCCCCCACGTTTTTGGTACTTTTGTCTCACAAAAGTACAAACCGTCCCTCTATGCGCCGCGGCCTGAACGCACACCGTACCCCGCATTTGCTCTCGCCCTGTCTTAGCTTTCTGCTCTCACCCTATCCAAGGCTTTTGCCTTCCCACGCTTGCCCTTCCCAACCCCGCCGCACAAAAAAAGAGCCCTTAGGCTCTTTTTTAGGCTGTTCATTGCTCTCCGTGCTGCTTGGCCGCCTGTACAATGGCAATGCCGGCGCTGGCGCCAAGGCGGTCCGCGCCCGCGTTCAGCATCTTTACCGCGTCCTCATAGGTGCGGATGCCGCCCGCCGCCTTTACCTTGGCCCGGCTGCCTACCGTTCGCTTCATCAGCGCCACGTGCTCCGCCGTTGCCCCGGCGGTGGAAAAGCCGGTAGAGGTCTTGACATACTCCGCCCCGGCCGCCATGCACAGCCGGCACGCCGTTTCGATCTGCGCATCCGTCAAAAGGCAGGTTTCCAAAATCACCTTGACGATCGCCTTAGGGTGGCAGGCGTTTACCACGCCCTCGATATCCGCCTGCACGGCGGCAGTGTCGCCCTGTTTCAGCGCGCCGATCCACAGCACCATATCCACTTCCTCCGCGCCGTCCGCCACGGCCTGGGCCGCCTCAAACGCCTTGGCCTTGGGGGCCATCGCGCCCAGCGGGAACCCCACTGTGCAGCATACCTTGACCCCGCTGCCGCGCAGCAATTCGGAGGCCAATTTTACATAGCAGGTGTTTACGCATACCGACGCAAAGCCGTACTGACTGGCCTCCCGGCACAGCGCTTGAATGTCCGCCGCCGTGGCCTCGGGCTTCAGCAGGGTATGGTCGATGGTTTTTGCAATGTTCATTTTACCTTGTCTCCTTTTCGTTAGGCCAGTTCCGGGTGGGCGGCGATAAAGGCGTCGATCTCTTCGCGCGTCGGCATGGAATTGGTGGTGCCCATGCGCTGCACCGATACCGCGGCCAGCGCGTTGGCAAACTTGGCGGCGGCAAACAGGTCCTTGCCCTCGGACAGCGCCGTGACCAGCCCGCCGTTGAACGCGTCGCCCGCGCCGGTGGTATCCAGCGCTTCCACGCGGGGCACGGGGATCAGCGCGCCCTTTTCCGCCGTGGCCACGAACACGCCGCGGCTGCCCAGCGTGATGACCACGTTTTGCACGCCCTTTGCCAGCAGGGCCTGCGCCGCCCTTTGCGCCCCGGCCTCATCGGCAACGGGGATGCCGGTCAAAACCTCTGCCTCCACCTCGTTGGGGGTCACCATATCCAGCTGGCGGTAGATTTCCTCCGGCAGCGGCTGGGCGGGGGCGGTGTTCAAAATCGTCATCACGCCGTATTGCTTGGCCAGGCGCAGCAAGCGCCAGTTGGCGTCTAAATTTACCTCCATCTGCATCAATAGATAGGAGCACTGCGCCAAAATAGGCTCCAGCGCGCAAAGATCTTCCTCGGTGATGGTGGCGCACGCGCCCGGCGTGATGCCGATCATGTTCTGCGAGGTGTTTTCGTCCACAAACACCAGCGCCGCCCCGGTGCCCACCGTATCCGAAACCAACAGATGGGCGGTATCCATGCCAAGGGATTGCATCGTGCTGCGCGCCAGATCGCCAAACGCGTCGCAGCCGATTTTTGTGACCATCGTCACATCGCCGCCCGCCTTGTGCGCCGCCACGCCCTGGTTGAACCCCTTGCCGCCCGGCCCCATCTGAAACAGCGAGCACAGCACCGTTTCGCCCGGAGTAGGCAGGTGCGGCCCGCGGCTCATCAGGTCCGCTACAAAGCTGCCAAAGACCAAGATTTTCTTTTTCATACAAGGATGCCTCCTTCCCTTTGCATCACAAAATTGTGTAAACCGTTCTCATTGGTTCCCATTATACCGTACCCCAGGGGGGAAGGCAAAGAAAAAAAGGGCCGCTTAGCCCTTTACCACCAGCCCGAACAGCGTACACAGCCCCACGGCCTGCTGCGCGGATACTGCCGCGCCCGCCAATTCCGGCGCGCCCTGGCTGACGGTCAGCCCTTCCAGCCGGCAGGCGGTAAGGTCCACGCCGGACAGCGCCGTACCGGCAAAATTTACGCCGGTAAAGTCCGCGCCTTCCAGCCGGATGCGGCGAAAGCGCGCCTGGGTGAAAAACGCATGGTCCAGCGCGCTGTCCTTGATCCGGACGCCCTCCATCGCGGCGCTGTCAAAATTGGCATAGGAAAACCGGCTGCGCACAAGGGCGGTACCGCGCCAGAGGGTATGGCGGGCGTCCAGCCCGACGGCCTTGCATTCTTCAAAGCAGCAGCCGCCAAAGTAGGCGTCCATGGCTTGCGCGCCGGAAAAGTCGCAGGATAGGAACAGGCAGTCCCGCGCGTCCAGCTTAGCAAGATCGGCGGCGGCAAAGCGGCAGCCTACAAACGCGCAGCCGCGCACGCTGAGAGAGGGCAGCGCCGCGCCGGACAGGTCCGCCTGCTGGAACCTGGCGCCGGAAATCGGCAGCTCCTCAATGGCGGCGGCCTTCAGCGCGTCCGCCGGGCGCTCTGCAGCGGGCAGGGCGTGGGGGTCTGGCGTTGGCATGGCGATCCTCCCCTTTCCATATGGGCCCGCCGCTTATCGCGGCAGCAGGCGCAGATCCTTGCCCTGGAAGCCCAAGACATCGCACAGCGCAGGGCTTAAAAGCCGGGAGGCGATGCGTTCGCCGTAGCGCTCAGACAGCTGGCCGGGGGTCAGGTTGGTGGAAACGCCGGTATGGCGGCCGCGGCGCAGGCGCTCTTCGACGAGGGTGTTGAGGTATTCGATGGTGATATTGCGCAGCATCGGCTCGGTGCCGAGGTCGTCCACGGCCAAAAACGGCACGCGGATCAGCGCGGACAGCGCATCCGGCCCGCCGAAATGCTGGGCGCGGAAATCGCAGTTCAGCTGGTAGGCCGTGATAAACCGTACCGGCGTGCGCTTGTCCCGGAGCGCGGAAGCCACGCAGGAAAGCAGAAACGACTTGCCCAGCCCCGTCGGCCCCAGCAGCAGAAAGTTCTGCTTGTCCGTTTCAGGGAACCGGTCTGCATAGCGGCGCAAAAGGTCGCGGTGCCGCAAGGCGGTTTCGCGCTGCGGGCCCGCGGGGAATGCCATGGCGTCGAATTCGGCAAAAGAGCAAAGCGGCACGCCAGCATTTTTCCTGTCCGCATGCTGCACGGCCTGGCACACGCAGCGCACCCGCCGCCCGTCGGCGGATAGGGTATACCCCTTGTCTTGGCAGAGCGGGCAGCGGTAATGCGGGCGGTAATCCTCCGGCGAAAGCCCGGCAGCCAAAAGCACAGAGGTCACCTCTGCCTCCATGCCGTCGGCATAGGCGCGGCGGGCTTTTTCCGCCTCCTCCAGCCCGTTTCCCGCGGCTGCGGCGCGAGCGGAAGCGGAAAGCAGCCGGTTGTATTGGCAAAATATCGCGTCCAGCCGGGGCAGGGTGCGCCGAAGCGGCTGTAACGCGTCCCAGGAATATTGCATGCTGTTCTCCTTAATATTGGATCAGGCTGTCCAGATCGCCGCGCTCGGTTTCGCTGCGCTGGGCATAGTGCAGCGCTTGGTTGTCCTTGGCCTTCGGCCCGGCGCCGGAGGCCTTAAACGCGATGCGCGCGGCGGATACGGAATCGATGTGCTGGCTGTGCCACTGCTCCAAAAGCCGCTTTATCATGCGGTAGGGGCTGCGCGCGCCATGGCTGCATTCCGCCGCATACAGCACGACCTCCTCCGGCAGCTGCCAGGTGCGGACCCACAATTCGGCCAGCTGCAGGTCCGCCTCGTCGATCTTGCGGCGGGTATCCCCCATGCGCGCAAAGCACTGGGCCATCAGGCTGCGCAATTCCGCCCGCTTTTTTTCAAAATTGCGGATGGATTTGACCCCGCGCAGCTTATGCGCCTGCCAGGAGGAAAGCGTGGCGTCCACATCGGAAAAGCGCAGGGTCTTGTGCTGCTTGCAGATTTCGCAGGCCAAGAGGATGCGCTCGTGTGAATTGCCCGCCGCCGCCCACTCGCGGTAGCTGGCCAGCTGGCCGGCCGTGGGCGTGGTGCGCGAAAGGCCAAGCGCCTGCAATACCTCGCGGCACAGCGCATGGGTCTGGTCCCCCTCGATGGCGGCTGCGTCGTGCAGGCCCTGGGCGTCGAAATCCGAAAGGATGCCGTCCAGCGTATCAAAGCTGGGGTTGCGCACGGAGACGGTGCGGTCCGCCGCGGCCAGCACCGCCGCCTGCGTAAACCCAGCATCCAGCCATTTTTGGTACAGCGCGCGCTCCGGTTGGGTAGCGCTGCGGAACAGCCCCAGCCGCTGCAACACGGCGGCCAGCCCGCTGTCCTGCTCGGCCTGGGCGGCCAGCCATGCCTTGGCATCCTCCTGGGTGCGCACGCCCTCTTCATTCCATTGGCGGGCGATCTTATCGATATAGCTGACCTGGCGGCGGGCGGTAGCCTTGTCCAGGTCCTTTAATTTTTTCTGCCCGTATTCGATCAAAAGCGGCACGGCGCTGCGGTCGATCAAAAACACATCCGTCCAATCGTATACGCGGGCCAGCTCGGCAGGCTGGATGGCCTTGGGGGCAAACAGCGCCTGGATCTCGCGGTTGTATTCGGAATCGGTGTACACGCTGCCGTCCTGCGGCAGGGCGTTGTGGATATCCAGATAAAACACGGCGAACATCGGCTTTGTCTGCACCAGCACCAGGCCCTTTTCCTGCCAATAGGCAAAGGCATCCTGCACCTCTGTTTCGCTAAGGGCCACATCGCGCGCAAACGCAGACAACGACCCCGCGCCCGTGCCCTGCTGGCACTGCATCAGGCCGTAGAGATACGCCTTGACCGCACCCTCCGGCGCTGCGGGCATAAATTCGCGAAGAAAGATATTTTCAACAACGGTGCGGTCGTTGCGGTCCGGCGCTTGTTGGTATGAACACAGCGGCATACAGAGGGCCCCCCTTTACAAATCGGCACGCCAAAGGCGCTTTGTGGATTTTATCATAACATATCTATTGCGGATTTTGTATAAAGTATAAGGAAAACACGGCGGATGGAAATTTCTGCCAAAAGGAGGAAACAAGCGCATGCGTGTCTACCAAAACGGCGTGAAAAAACGCCTGGCGCTGCTTTTGGCGCTGGGAATGCTGGCGCTTTCGCTGTGCGGTTGCGGCAAGGCGGGGCCCATCGACGAGGGCTTTTGGCAGCAGCCTTCCCAGCACAGCTACCGCGCCGAGCTGTCGCTGGACGAGGCGGCAAAGGCCGTCAGCGGGCGCATGACGGTAACGTACAAAAACCCGACGGGCGCACAGATGGCCAGCCTGCCGTTTATGCTGTACCCCAATGCCTACGCCCAGGTGCAGACCGCGCCGTTTCAAAACGACGAGATGGGCAAGGCGTACCCCGGCGGCTTTTCCGAAGGCGGCATCGTGCTCACGGAAATTACGGCCGACGGGCAGCCTGTACAGACCCGCCTGAAAAACGACGACGAGACGCTGCTGGAAATCGATTTGCCGCAGCCGCTTGCCGCAGACGGCACGGCGGAAATTTCCTTTGCCTTTACCGTGCAGCTGCCACACTGCCTGGGCCGGTTCGGCTATGGCGAGAGCACATATAACCTGTGCAACTTTTTGCCCGTGGCCTGCGCGTGGGACGGCACGCAGTTTTTATCCCACCCCTACGGCGCGGTGGGCGATCCGTTTGTCAGCGACGCCGGCGATTACAGCGTTTCGCTGTCCGTGCCGGAGGGGATGGTGGCGGCGTATACCGGCGCGGCCGAAACAGAGCCCGTTACGGAAAACGGGCGCACCACCTACCGCATCCGCGCCGCGCATGTACGGGATTTTGCCGCCGTTGTCAGCCGCGATTTTGCCGTGGAGACCACGCATGTCAACAGCGGCGGGCAGCGGGTCACGGTGCGGTCGTTTTACGATGCGGACTGCCCGGAGGGCGGGCGCTTGGCCGCCAACACCGCCAAGCAGGCCTTGCGGGCCTTTGGCGAGATGTACGGCCCCTATCCGTACGGGGAATTCAACGCCGTGCAGACGGATTTTTTCATCGGCGGCATGGAATACCCCGGCCTCGTGCTGCTGGATAGGTCGCTCTATACCGGCCAGGGCTTGGCGGACTTAGAGCGCGTCACGGCGCACGAAACCGCGCACCAGTGGTGGTATGCCGTGGTGGGCAGCGACCAGGCCATAGAGCCTTGGCTGGATGAAGCGCTGACGGATTATTCCACGCTGCTGTATATGGGCCGCGTCCACGGCCAAGCGGCGGAGCAGGCGTTTTACGATACCTATGTCAGCATGCTCAGCGAGGTGATGGGCCCCATGTACAACCGCGAAGCGTACAATGTGACGGTGGGCAGCCCAGCCGCCGATTTTCCCAACAACCAGGTGTACAGCCTGGTGGTGTATACCGAGGGCACGATGATGCTGCGCGATGTGGAAAACCTCATCGGCCGCGACGCCATGATACGCGGCCTGGCCGCCTATTACCAAAAGTATGCCGGCAAATTGGCCAACGGCGAAAGCCTGATCCAAACCCTGGAGGAATCCGCCGGGCACAATGTGCGCATGGCCTTTGATGAGTGCCTGTAACGCATGCCCTTGGTGCAAACCAAAACCGGAAAGAAAAGCAGACGGCCCCGGCCCGCCTGCTTTTTCCATTTTGCGCCTTTTTATCTAAAAATCGGCAGATGCATTTTCGACACGTTCATTGACTTTCCCAGTATGAAATACTATACTTTTTCATGAGACGACAACATGCCGAAAAAGCGTTGGAATTACAACGGAATCGGCCCCAAAAACGGTGTTTTTGCCAGGGTTTGGCAAAGATGCCTGCTTTTGAAAAGGTATAGTTTTCCAAAATTGGGCGTTTTTTCTGGCGAATATCCAGTCTAAAGAGGAGGAAAAAAAGCATGAAAAAGCATGCGAAAAAATGGCTTGCCATGGCGCTTGGCCTGTCGGTTGCGTGCATGATGCTGCCGGCGGTGGGCTTTGCTGCGGGCAATGTGGCGTCGGTAGACGGCACGGAATACGGCACGGTCCAGGAAGCGGTGAACAACGCCGACGGCAAAACCGTTGTGCTGCTGGATAATGTGACGGAAAGCATCGCCATTGCAAATGGCCAGACCATCACGCTGGATCTTGGCAGCTATACGCTGACCAATACGGCGGGGCAGCACACCATCACCAACAACGGCACGCTGACCATCCAGGGCAGCGGCAAGGTGGACAATGTGAGCCACGGCAAGGGCGCGCTTGTCAACAACGGCACCGCAACGCTCAACGGCGGCACGCTGACCCGTTCGCAGGAAAAGGGAACGAACGCTTCCACCAGCGGCGGCAACTCCTGGTACGTGGTGGATAACCACGGCACCATGACCGTCAACAACGGCACGATCATCAATACCTCGGGCTTCAGCTCGCTGATCCGCAACATCGGCGCTACCTTCAACATGAAGGGCGGCACGCTGCAAAATGCCTTCATCGTTTTGAAAAACGACGATAACGGCACCGTGAATATGACGGGCGGCAAGGTGGTTACCACCGACAGCCAGGGCAGCGCCCTGCAAAACTGGGGCAAGGCCACCGTTTCCGGCGGCACGCTGAGCGCCACGGGCGGCGGGGTTGCCATCCAGGCGCTGGAATGGGATAAGAAGTACCAGTCCGTCACGGAAGTGAAGGCGGGCGCTACGGTGGACGGCGATGTGCTCGTGCGTCAGGATCCGGACTATAACACCGGCGAAATCGAATTTACCGTAACCGGCGGCGCCATCAAGGGCAACGTTACCGCAGGCGCAGGCGCAGAGGTTTCGCTGGAGGGCGGCTCTGTTTCCGGCACGCTCAGCACCACCGCGGACAGCAGCAAGCTCGTTGTTTCCGGCGGCAGCTATGCCCAGTCCCCGGCCAAATACCTGGCGGCGGATGCGGCGGCGGCCGGCATCGGCAAGCAGGGCGGCAGCGCCACCTATTATGTAGGGACGCCGGCGCAGATTGAGCAGCGCGTGGAAAAAGCCGCTGCGGGCGATGCGGTAGAGGTGCTGCAGGGCGATTTGAATGTGACCCTGCCGGACGGCGTTGCCGTCATCAACAGCGGCAGCGGCGAAGTCATCGTCAACGACCAGCCCGTAACCGGCGAGGGTGTTGTCACCCATACGCACAAAGCGGTAAAGGTAGAGGCCAAGGACGCCACCGAAACCGAAGCGGGCAACATCGCCTACTGGTACTGTGAAGGCTGCGGCAAATACTTTGCCGACGAGGCGCTGACCAAGGAGATCAAAAAGGACGATACCATCGTTCCGGCCAAGGGCCAGGCAGCCCAGCAGCCCACGGCCACCCCGGGCGTAAACCCCCAGACCGGAGACAACAGCAACGCCTCCGTTTGGGCGGCTATGCTGAGCTTGGCGGCCATCGGCGCGGCGGGCACGGCCTGCGCGGCCTACCGCAAGCGCAAAGCACAATAACACAACCCAGCAAAGGCCGGCTCTTTTCAAAAAGGGCCGGCTTTTTTTATGCTAAGGGGCCCAGCTGCGTTAAAAACCCGCAAAACGCGCACAATAGGCTCATAGCATGCCGCCCTGCCCCTTGTAGGAATGCGGGTTATCATGTAAAATAATAAGAATCATTGGAACGAGCCTGGAGGGACAAGCCAAATGAATTTTGAGCCTGAAGCTGCCAACAACTTTATCGAAGAGATCGTTGCGCGCGATTTGGAAAGCGGCAAACACAAAAAGATCGTTACGCGCTTTCCGCCGGAGCCCAACGGATACCTGCACATCGGCCATGCCAAAGCCTTTTTGCTGGATTTCGGCATCGCGGAAAAATACCATGGCCAGTGCAACCTCCGTTTTGACGATACCAACCCCGTCAAAGAGGATACCGAGTATGTGGACAACATCATGCAGGATATCCGCTTTTTGGGCTGCGATTGGGGCGATGGGCTGCACTATGCCTCGGATTATTTCGATCAGCTGTATGCCTATGCCGAAGAGATCATCCAAAAAGGGCTGGCATATGTGGATTTCCAGACGGCGGAGCAGATGCGCCAAAGCCGCGGCACGCTCACAGAGCCCGGGCAGAACAGCCCGTACCGCGATACCCCGCCGGAGGAAAACCTGCGCCTGTTCCGCGCGATGAAGGCGGGTGCATATAAGGAAGGCGAATGCTGCCTTAGGGCCAAGATCGATATGGCGTCCCCCAATATGAATCTGAGGGACCCGGCCATGTACCGCATCATGTATACCCCGCACCACCGTACGGGCACAGCATGGTGCATCTACCCGATGTATGATTTTGCCCACCCCGTCTCCGACGCCATCGAGGGCGTCACGCACAGCATCTGCACACTGGAATTTGAGGACCACCGCCCGTTGTACGATTGGTTTTTGCAGGCCATCGGCTTTGAAAACCCGCCGCACCAGTACGAGTTTGCCCGCCTGAATATCGAAGGCACCATCATGAGCAAGCGCTACCTAAAGCGCATGGTGGACGAGGGCTACGTTTCGGGCTGGGACGACCCGCGCATGCCCACGCTCTGCGGGCTCCGGCGCAAGGGCTATACCAAGGGCGCCATCCGCCAATTTTGCGCCACCGTGGGCGTGGCCAAGAGCAACAGCACCGTGGAGCCCGGCGTCTTGGAGCACTGCCTAAGGGAAGACCTAAAGCCCGCCGCCCCGCGCCGCATGGCCGTGCTGGATCCTGTCGAGCTTGTCATTGAAAATTATCCCGAAGGGCAGAGTGAATGCATCACCATCGCCAACAACGCGGAAAACGAGGCGCTGGGCACGCGCGAAATGTCCTTTTCCAAGCATGTGTACATCGAGCGGGAGGATTTTGCCATCGTCCCGCCGCCGAAATACAAGCGCCTTTCGCCGGATAAAGAGGTGCGGCTGATGGGCGCATACATCGTCAAATGCACCGGGTACGAAACCGACGACAGCGGCCGCGTCACCCTTGTAAGGTGCACGTATGACCCCGATTCGCTCTCCGGCACCGGCGGGCGCAAGGTCAAGGGCGTGCTGCATTGGGTGGATAAGGCCACCGCTGTGGATGCCGAGGTGCGCCTGTACGAAAACCTGGTCTTGGATGGCGAGGGGGATTTTACCCAGCGCATCAACCCCAATTCGCTGTCCGTACGCCATGCCAAGGTGGAAAAAAGCCTGGCGGGCGCCCGGCCCGGCGATTCGTTCCAGTTCATCCGCATCGGCTATTTCTGCGCCGACCCGGACGGCACGGCGGCAAAGCCGGTATTCAACCGCAGCGTAGGGCTGAAGGATTCCTGGGCCAAGCAGGTGAAAAAGCAATGAAAGATCCGCTTTCCGAAACCATTTTGCAGGAGGATACCGTCTACCGCGGCCGGCTTTTGCATGTAACCTTAGCTAAGGTAGCGCTGCCAAATGGGCGCACCAGCAAGCGCGATTTGGTGCGCCACCCCGGCGGTGTGGTGGTCGTAGCCGTCACGGACGATGGGCAGGTGTATTTGGAGCGCCAGTTTCGCACAGCGCTGGGCTGCGTTATCACAGAGCTGCCCGCCGGCAAGCGCGAGCCGGGCGAGGACCCGGATTTGACCGCCCGCCGGGAGCTGAAGGAGGAAACCGGCCTTGTGGCGCAGCGCTGGGAAAAGCTGGGCGAAATCATCACCACGCCGGGCTTTTCCGACGAAACTTTGCATATCTACCTGGCCACGGGCCTGGCCCAGCAGGCGACAGAGCGCGATGAGGATGAATTCATCGAGCTGTTTACCCTGCCGCTGGAAACGGCCTATCAAGAGGCGATGAATGGCGCCCTACCGGACGCCAAGACCATCGCGGGCCTGGCCATGGCGCACGCCAGATGGACGGCAGAGCATACGAAAGGGGAATGAATATGAGCGAGGTACGCACACGGTTTGCGCCCAGCCCGACGGGCTATCTGCACATCGGCGGGCTGAGAACGGCGCTGTACGGCTGGCTGTTTGCCAAAAACCACGGCGGCAAGTTTGTCTTGCGCGTCGAGGATACCGACCAGCAGCGCTATGTGGAGGGCGCAACCGATTTGATCTATCGGACGATGAAGCAAACCGGCCTGACCTATGACGAGGGCCCGGACGTAGGCGGCCCCTATGGCCCGTATATCCAGAGTGAGCGGCGTGAAATCTACCAAAAATACGCCGACGAGCTGGTGGAAAGGGGCGGGGCGTACTACTGCTTTTGCACCAAAGAGGAGATAGAGCAGCGCCGCAAGGCCGCAGGGCACGAAGAGGGCGCGTATAAATACGACCGGAAATGCGCGGACATCCCGCTGGACCAAGCCCGCCGCCGCATTGCAAACGGCGAACCGTACGTGGTGCGCCAGCGCATCCCGGACAGCGGCACCGCCTCGTTTGACGATCTGGTCTACGGCCATATCGAGGTGGATGTGCACGAATTGGAGGATGGCATCCTATTGAAAAGCGACGGTCTGCCGACGTACAATTTTGCCAACGTCGTGGACGACAGCCTGATGCACATCACCCATATCATCCGCGGCACGGAATACCTTTCCAGCACGCCGAAGTACAATTTGATCTATCAGGCGTTTGGCTGGGATATCCCGCAGTACCTGCATCTGCCGCCCGTGATGAAGGATGCGCACAGAAAGCTGTCCAAACGGTATGGCGACGCCAGCTATGAGGATTTTATCCGCCGCGGCTTTTTAAAGGAAGCGATTTTAAACTACATCGCGCTGCTGGGCTGGAACCCCGGCACCAACCAGGAGATCTTTACCATGGAGGAGCTGGCGGCTGCTTTTGATGTCAAGGGCATTTCCAAATCGCCCGCCATCTTTGATGAAAACAAGCTGCGCTGGATGAATGCCGAGTACATCCGCCATATGGATGAGGCCGCGTTTACCGCGCACGCCGCCCCGTATTACGATGAGGTGCTGCCCACCAGCGACAGCCAAAAGCAGGTGCTGTGCCAGATCTTGCAGCAGCGGCTGGAAACCTTTGCCGAGATCCCGGACAAGATCGCGTTTTTGCGCGCGCTGCCGGAGTATGACCTGGCGATGTACTGCCATAAAAAGATGAAAACCGATTTGGAAAAATCCAAAACCGCGCTGGAAAAGGCGCAGCAGGTGCTGGGCGCGCTCCAAGATTGGCAGCAGCAGGCCATCCACGATGCGCTGCTGGGCGCGGCGGCGGAGCTGGGCCTGAAAAACGGGCAGATGCTCTGGCCGGTGCGCGTGGCCGTCACCGGCACGCAGGTGACCCCCGGCGGCGCGGTGGAGGCGGCGGTGCTCTTGGGCAAAGAGGAAACCCTGCGCCGCATACAGATCGGCTTGGAAAGGATCGGACAAAACGCATGAAACGATTGAAAACAACGCTGTCCCTGCTGCTGGCCGCGCTGCTGCTGGCAGGCTGCGGCGGGGGCGTGGCAATGCAGCAGGTGGACGCCGGCAACTACGTGGTGGAAATGCCGGGCGAGGTGAACAAGACCACCCAGAGCATTCCAATCGAAATCGAGGAAATCAACCTTTCCTCCAGCTTTACGCTGACCACCACCGAAACCGTGGACTATACCGAAGGCGCCACCTATACCGCCGTAGAGGCGGACTGGGCCCAGCTCGTGC
Source organism: uncultured Eubacteriales bacterium (assembly GCA_959600905.1). Taxonomy (GTDB): domain Bacteria; phylum Bacillota; class Clostridia; order Christensenellales; family QAND01; genus UMGS1975. The sequence continues at coordinate 17,785 of CAUGNO010000007.1, forward strand.
AGGATTACAAAACGGCCTGGGAGGCGGCCGGGCATACCTATGACCAGGACAAGCTGTTTACCGCGCTTTTGCAAAATATGCTGAATACCCTTTTGGCCGGCGCCATTTACGAGCCTGCGGTCAACGATACCATCCAGAACCGCGCTTGTATCCGGTATAAGTTTACCCTGCCGCCGGATGAGGACGAGGCGGAGCCGCTGCCCAGCAAAACGCGGCGCGGCGAATATGTCGTCTTTATGAACGAGCAGTCCGCCTATGTGCTGGTGTATGTAGCGGAGGAGGACGGCTACAACGAGCATACCATGGAAAACTTTTTCCAATCCATCCGCTTCAAATGATGCGAAAACAGGGCCTTTCGGCCCTGTTTTTTGTGCGCATCGGGCAAGTGCGCATGGTATACTATGCTGTGATAGATAGCAGGGAAAAGGAGAGGATACATCATGAACCATACCAAAAAGATGGCGGCCGGTCTTTTGGCGCTGTTGCTGGCAGGCGGTGTGCTGGCAGGCTGCGGCGGACAAAGCCGCGAAGATGCCATTGATGCGCTGACAAACACCGAAACACCCACCGCCGCTGCCAAGGCAACGCCCACCGCCAACGCAGAGGACGAGTTTGAAGCGGGCGTTTGTACGGATTCGGAATATACCAATGCCTGGATCGGCTTAAAGTTTACTGCAACGGACGATATGACCATGCAGACCAAAGAGCAGATCCAAGATTCTCAAGAGGCGGGGGCGGATCTTTTGCAGATGGAACAGAGCGGCAGCGCCAATATGGTTACGGAAATGGCAGCGGTTACGCCGGAGGGGAACAACATCAATATTTCCGCCGTTAAAGACCCCAGCGGGGTCATAACCCCCTCGGTATACGTCCGCCAGATGGAAAATGTGCTGGAAGCGCAGACCGGGGAAAACGTATCCTACGAGTTTGACGAGCCTTCGCAGCGCACCGTGGCCGGCGTAGAGTTTGAAACGCTGGATCTTCGCTGTACGTTAGAGCAAAACGGACGGGAATTTACCATGAACCAGACCATGCTGGTGTGTAAAAAGGGAGATTGGCTGTATCAAATCGTCATCAGCTATTTTGACGACGATGCGCTGGAAACCTTCCTGGCATGCTTTTCAGCCGCCTGACGGCAAAGAAAAAGAGCGGAACTTCCGCTCTTTTTTGGTTTACGGCTTTTGCGCGCAGACGATGAGCATCATCGGGCGGCGCAGCTCGTCGCGCATGCCGGGCGTATCCAGCATCTCTTCGGGCGGCTGCGGCTCCACCACATGGCGCAGCGCAAACCCGCAGGAAAGCAGCCCTTCCAGATACGCGGTGAGCGTGCGGTGGTATTTTCGTACCGGCTCACCCAAAAATACGGCATCGCGCGGCCCCTGGCAAAAGTAATGGTCTACGGGAAAATGCCGGATGCGCCCGGATTCGTCGTAGTCCCAGTCCTGCGGGCCCTGGGCGGTAAACACCGGGTGCTCGGCGGAAAAGACAAACCACCCGCCCGGCGCAGTCATGGCATACACCCGCCGCGCCACCGCCTCAAAATCCGCCACATAATGCAGCGCCAGCGAGCTGAGCACGATGTCAAAGCTGCCGTCCGGAAACGCAACGTCCTCTATCGCCCCCTGCCGGTACTGCACCTGCGGGCGGGCGTTTTTTGCCCGCGCGGTTTCCAGCATTTTGGCGGATAGGTCCACCCCGACAACCGACGCTGCGCCCTGGTCGGCGGCAAAGGCGCAGTGCCACCCGTAGCCGCAGCCGAGATCCAGCACGCGCCGGCCTGCAAACGCCGGCAGCAGCGGGGCCAGGGTGGGCCATTCGCCCGCGCCGTTTAGCCCCTGCTCCGAACGGCTCATATGGCTGTATTTTTCAAAAAAACGCGGGTCGTCATACTTGTTTTCCTTCATCTAAAGCCCCCCATGCGCTAGGCCAATTTTGCCTTTTCATCCTGCCAGATATAGAGGAATAGGCCCAAAAGCACGATGAGCCCGCCGATGATCACCTGAAGATTGGGCACTTCGCCCAGGAAAAAATAGCAGGTGATGGCAGAGGCCAGCGGATTGGCCAGCGAAATGATGCTGACCGTCGCGGGCTTTAGCGTGCCCAGTGCCCAAATGGGGATGATGAGCCCCAAAAACGTATTGCAAAACGTGATGCCCAGCACCAGCGCCCACAATTTCGGCGTATACGGGAACAGCGGCGCGCCGGTTACCAGGCAAAAGCCGATGAAGATCACGGTGCAAACCGCAAACTGCACCCCCATCAAAAGCGCGGTGGGCACGGGGTGCGCGCCGGTGCGCAGGTCGCGGCTGATGAACAGCGATACGGTATAATCCAGCGCGGCGGTGAGCATCAGCACGATGCTCAGCGGGTTGGCGCCGCCGCTGCCGCCGGACAGCGAGACGATGAGCAGCCCGCACAGCGTAACCCCCAGCCCGCAGGCCACCTTGAACGGCACCTTTTCATGGTAGATCAGCACGCTGGCCGCCAGCACGAACAGCGGGGAGGAGTTGCCCAAAATATTGACGACAAACGTGTTGGTGCCGCGCAGGGCATACGCCCACAGCAATAGCTCAATGGCGCGCAGCACGCCCAGCACCGCCATGCGCGCCACAACGCTGCGCTTGGATAAAAACCCGCGGCTCTCCGCCCGGCGTGGCTGGGTGGAAAAGGAAAAGAGCAGCAGCCCCGCGCCTACGATGAGAAAGCGCACCATCATCGTGGTGATGGGCTGCATGCCCGCCGCCAGGCAGGGCTTATACATCGGGGAGAGCAGCGAGCTGCAAACAACATACAGCGCCATGGCTGCGTACGCCATGGCATGGCTTTTGGGAACTGACAACAAAAACCCCTCCTATTTGCCTGCCGCAGCCGGCAACGGCCCGGCAGAAAATTCAACCACTTGAAACGAACCATAAAACAATCGACAAAAGAGATGAAAATGAAAAAACGTTACCCCTAGCATACCAGCCGGCGCGGAAAATTTCAATGAAAAAGCGGCCCAAGGGCCGCTGTTCTGCCGGGTTATCCCAGCGCTGCATAAAGCGCGATCAAGCGCAGCGTCGCCATCAGCGCGTCGATGTGGGTGCGCTCCATGCCGTGCGAGGCATGCACGCCCGGGCCGATGAGCGCGCAGCGCGTATCGCACCCGGCAGACAGCGCCACCGACGCATCCGAGCTGTAATGCGGGTAAATATCCACCGCAAAGGGCAGCTGGTGCTGGGTGGCCAGGCCGATCAGCCGCCCGGTCATCTCATAGTCGTAAGGGCCGGAGGTATCCTTGGCGCAGATGGAAACCTGGCGCTCCGTACAGGCAAGATCCTCTCCTACACAGCCCATATCCACACATAAAAGCTCGTCGTAGCTGGCAAACGCCGCCGCGCCATGGCCCACTTCCTCATGAACGGTAAAGATGATGTCGGTATCATACTGCGGATAGATCTCCTGCTGCACCATATGGCGCAATAAGGCCATCAGGCAGGCGGCGCTGGCTTTATCATCCAAAAAGCGGGATTTGATATAGCCGCTGTCCGTGACCACGGTTTTGGGGTCCAGGCAGAGATAATCGCCCGTCATGATGCCGAGCGCCGCCGCGTCCGCCGGGCTGTGCAAAGCCTCATCCAAGCGCACGGCCATGTTCTTTTCATCGCGCGGGCGGGTGGCGGCGTCATCAAACACATGGGCGGCAGGGGATAGCGACAGCACCGTGCCGGTATACGCCTTTTTGCTGCGGGTATACAGCGTGCAGTAGGCGCCGTCCAGCGTGGGCAAAAGCGAGCCGCCGACGCGCACAAAGCGCAGCAGGCCGTCCTCGGCCACAGAGCGCACCATCAGCCCTAGGGTGTCGATATGCGCGCACATCGACACATGCTTTTCGCTGCTGCGCCCCTTGACAGGCACGATGACGTTCCCCTTGTTGCTTCTGTGCGGAATATAGCCGAAGCGCTCGGCCTCCCGGGCCACCAGCTGCGCCGCGTTTTCGGTGTAGCCGCTGGGGCTGTGGGTGTGTAAAAGCCGTACTAGGAAATCCAATAGATAGGTTTGGTCTGACATATGATCCATAGCAAAGACCCCCCTTTCAAAGCGTACCCCCTTCATACCGCAAACCAGAGCAGAAAAATAGAGCCGCGCAAAAAAAGCGCAGCCCGGGGGCGCGCTTTTTTTTTAACTTCAACGATGGCTGGGGGCAGGGCAGGGCCGGTCCGTACGGCACAGCCAGCCCACCGAAGCGTCCATGGCGATGCGGCAGGCGTTGGTATCGTTCAGCGCGTTGAGCATGACAAAATCGTGGATCGTGCCGCTGACAACAAGCCGGGTAACGCTGACGCCCGCCTGGCAAAGGCGCCGGGCATAGGCCGCGCCGTCGTCCCTTAGCACATCCGCTTCGCCGTTGACGATCATGGTGCGCGGCAGGCCGGATAGCAGGCCCAGCGGCGCGCGCAGCGGAGAGGCAGTGTATTCGCAGCCCTGGCCAGGGGCGGCCAGATACTGCCGCCAGAACCATTGCATGCCCGCCCGGTAGAGCGAATAGCCGCAGGCAAAGGCATGGTAGGAGGGCGTATCAAAGGCAAAGTTTGTCACGGGATAATACAGCAGCTGGCTGTCGATGGCAGGGCCGCCGCGCTGCAAAGCCAGCAGGGCCAGCACCGTAGCCAGGTTGCCGCCTGCGCTGTCTCCCGCCACGGATAGGGGGCCGGGCTTACAGCCAAGGCCGGCCTGCTGCAAGAGTACGGGCAGCTGGCACAGCACGGCATAGCATTGCTCCAGCGCGGTGGGGTATTTGGCCTCCGGCGAAAGGCTGTATTCCGGAAACACCACCAGCCGGCCGGTGCGCGCGGCCAATTCACACACCAGCTTTTTATGCGTGTGCAGGCTTCCGAATACCCAGCCGCCCCCATGTATGTAGAAAATGACGCCGCTGGGCCGGCAAGGGGCCTTGGGGGCGATCAGCGCCGTAGGGACTCTGCCCCAGCGCCCGGTATCCACCGTGACATGAGAAATATCGGCCGGGTACAGGCACACGGGCGCATCCTGCGCGGCGCTGAGCGCTGCGCGCCCCAGCGCAGGCGGCAGCTGGAAGGGCAAGGGCGGCCGGGCGTTTTCCGCTGAGATTTGCCGGGCCTCCTTTTCCAAAAAAATGCATTGGTTCATAGGGCTTCCCCTTTCTGTATTAGGCATATATACATTGGTTCGTATCGTTCCGCCTATACCCTATGCGCACCCGCCGCAGGGGGTGAAAGGCAAACAAAAAGGCCGCGCATCATCGATGCGCAGCCTTTTGCATGCTGGGGTGCTTATGGCAGATAGGTCATCGGGTTTTTCGCCGATCCGTTGTAGCGGATCTCAAAGTGCACATGCGGCCCGGTGCTCCGCCCCGTGTTGCCGGACAGCGCAATGGTCTGGCCCTTGGAAACCTTTTGGCCTACCTTTACCTTTACGCAGCTGTTGTGCGCATAGCGCGTCACCCACCCGTTGCCGTGGTTGATCTCTACCAGTATGCCGTAATCGCCGGCGCTGCCCGCGCGCGTCACCGTACCGGCCGCCGAGGCCTTCACGGCGCTGCCGATGGGCTTGCCGATGTCTATGCCGGCATGCAGCCTGCCATCCCGCGTGCCATACGGGGAGGTGATGCGGCCGCTGACCGGCCAGCCAAACGAGGGCGCCCCCTTGATGGCGCTGCCGTTGTTATTGTTGTTATTGTTGCTGGTCTTGTTTTTCGTTCCCACCAGCACGACCTTGTCCACCGGCTCTTTCACGGTCTTGAATTCGCCCTCTTTGCGTGCCGTTTCCTGCCCGTTTAGGTAGGTGATGGTCGTGGTCTTGCGGCGTAGGCCCTCTTCGCCCTGCGTTGTGGTCTTGGTGGAGCCTTTGACCAGGCTGCTGTCGTTTTTCTTTACCGTTTCAAAGGGGATGGCTTCCTCCTCTGTCTTTTCCACCGTGCATTTGACATTCAGCGCCTTTTCGGTGCAAAGCACCATCGTGGCCTCTTCCTGCCCCAGCACGGAGGAGCCTTCGGCATACGGCGTTACCTCTACCTTGTCCACAAATTCCGCCTTGCCGTTTTCCACGGTCTGGGAGGAGAGCACGCTTGTCAGCACGGCCTGCGCGGCCTGCTCGTCGGCCACGGATACCGCGGGCGTGCCGTTGACGGTGATGGTCACCTGGCCCTCGGCCTCGGCCGTGCCGGCCGAAGCGGAGATGGGCGCCATCGCCTTTGCCACCTCTTCCGCGTTGGGATCTATGATTTCCAGCTGGCCCTGGGCGATGCCCTCATCCGCATTGGCGGCCGGGCGCAGCGCGATCAAAAGCCCTGTACTTGCCACAAAACAGCAAGCAAGCCCGCTGGCCACCCAGAGCAGCAAGCGGTTCTTCCGGCCGGGGGCCGGGGCCGTGCGGGCCGGGCGCTGGGCCGTCTGCCTGCGGGAAGGAAACGCCGCAGGCGGGGTTTGTTTGCAATCCTTCATCTGTAAAAAACACCTCGTGAAGATATTGTGACATTTTTTTACGGCAAAATCAAGCAAATATTACGAATTTATGAAGAATAAACGAATTTTAAGCGGGATTTCTGTTCATTATGGCGCATATTTGTCCAAAGCAAGGGGGGAAAAGGGCGCTTTGCGGCAGCAAGAGCGCCGGGATGCAGAAAAAGCAGGCCGTGCGCCCAAAGGGCGGGAAAAGGCATTTCTTTTTTGCCGCGGATAGGGTATAATAAGAATATAAAAACAGAGGATACTTCCGCACAAAAGGGAGGCAGTTGGTATGAGTATGAAATTGGTCATTGCCATTGTGCAAAACGAAGATAACCAGAAGCTGAACAATGCCCTGGTCAAAGAGGGCTTTCGGTCTACGCGCCTGGCCACAAGCGGCGGCTTTTTGCGCACGGGCAATACGACGGTGATGATCGGCGTGGAGGAAAGCAAGCTCGAAGAGGTGCTCGGCATCATCGAATCGGTGTGCAAGGCGCGCAAGCAGACGGTATCCGCAGTGGCGCCGTCGGTGGATACCACCGGGTTTTACATCCCCTATCCCGTCGAGGTCTCGGTGGGCGGGGCCACGGTGTTTATCCTGGATGTAGAGCAGTTTAGGAGAATGTAACGCCTATGCGAAAGGGAGCCTTTTCGGCTCCTTTTTTTGTGGGCCGGTGTTTTGCGGAAAGCAGGCGCCCAGCCGGACGGGAAAAGGCAGAAATTGATGCGCGGCGCGGCGGAGAATATGGTAAAATGAGTACGGCCATAAGAAAACCAAATGGATATAAGGGAACATACAAGGAACCCCGCTGCGGGGCGGGGTGAAAGGAGAGAAACGATGAACCAATGCGTCATTGGCATTGATATTGGCACTTCGGGTACAAAAACCATCGCCGTGGACCGGGACGGCAAAATTTTGGCCAGCGCGCTGGCCGGCTACCCGCTGTATACCCCCAAGCCGGGCTGGAACGAGCAGGCGCCGGAGGACTGGTGGCAGGCGGCGGCGGAGACGCTGCAAAAGGTGACAAGCCGCCTGGAAAATACCGAGATCGTGGGCGTGGGCCTGTCCGGGCAGATGCACGGCATGGTGGCGCTGGATGCAAGCGGGGCCGTGGTGCGCCGTGCGCTGTTGTGGAACGACCAGCGCACCGCAGCGCAGTGCGAGGAGATCACGCAGGCTGCCGGCGGCTTGTCAGGGCTTTTGTCCATGACAAACAACCGCATGCTCACAGGCTTTACAGGCGGCAAGATTCTCTGGATGCGGGAAAACGAGCCGAAGAATTTTGCCAAAACCGCGAAAATACTAAATCCCAAGGATTACATCGGATACAGGCTGACCGGCGAATTAGCCACGGAGGTGTCCGACGCTTCGGGCACCGGCCTGTTTGATGTGAAAAACAGGAAATTCCACGACGGGCTGCTGGCAAAGCTCGGCCTGTCCAAGGATCTGTTCGGCCGGTGCCTTGAATCCACAGAGATCCGCGGCACAGTGACCCAAGCGGCGGCAGCGCAGACCGGTCTGCCGGCGGGCGTGCCCGTGACGGGCGGCGGCGGGGATGCTGTGATCTCCACCACCGCCATGGGCCTGACAGAGCCCGGCCGCCTGGGCCTGGTGCTGGGCACCAGCGGCGTAGTGGCCACCGGCCTGCCCTCGTTTATGGAAAACCCGGAGGGCAAATTGCAGGTCTTTTGCAACAACGCGCCCGGCATGTGGCATGCGGCCGGCATCACGCTGGCGGCAGCGGGCAGCCTGGCTTGGTTCCAAAACACCTTCGGGCAGGACAAGCAGCGCCAGGCACAGAGCAAGGGCACTACGCCCTTTGCCCTGTGGGATCTAGCCGCCGAGGCGGCAGGCCCCGGCGCGCACGGGCTGCTGTTTTTGCCGTATCTGTCCGGCGAGCGGTGCCCGGTCAACGACCCGGACGCCCGCGGCGCGTTTGTCGGCATCACGGCGCTTCATACCGACGGCGATTTTGCCCGGGCCGTGTTGGAGGGCGTGGCGTATTCGCTCAGGCAGGTCGCGGAATTGATGGAGCAGATGCCCAGCTATAAAAAGCCGACGGAGATCGTCATTTCCGGCGGCGGCAGCAAGAGCAAGTTGTGGCGGCGCATCATCGCGGACGTGTTCCGCCTGCCGGTCTTGCAGACCTACGGCGCGGCCGAGGGCGGCGCGTTTGGCGCGGCGCTGGTGGCGGGCGCGGGCTGCGGCCTGTGGGACAGCCTGCCGCAGGCGCTGGAAATTCTGCGCGTGCAGGATGTAACGGACCCCTCCGCCGATGCAGAGCGCTATGAAGCGCCCTACCAGACCTATACCAAGCTATACCAAGCCTTGCAGACAATACAAGCAAAATAAGGAGGCACAAGACACATGATCAACATTCCCAAAGTGAAATTAGGCGTGGTCGCAGTGAGCCGCGACTGCTTCCCCATCGACCTGTCCGAGCGCAGGCGCGCCGCGCTGATGCAGGCGCTCAAGGCCCGCGGGGTAGAGGCGGTGGAGATCCAAACCACCGTGGAAAACGAGCTGGATGCCAAAAAGGCGCTTTCGGAGCTTTCGGACAAGCAATGTAATGCGCTGGTGATGTATCTCGGCAATTTCGGCCCGGAGGGCCCGGAAACGCTGGTGGCGCAAAACTTTGACGGCCCGGTGATGTTCGTAGCGGCCGCCGAGGAGGATATCGCGGTCTTGGCTTCCAGCCGGGGCGACGCGTACTGCGGGCTTTTGAACGCCAGCTACAACCTCGGCATCCGCGGCGTAAAGGCCTTTATCCCGGAAGAGCCCGTCGGCATGCCGGAGGAATTGGCCGCCGTCATCCAGGACGAATTTTTGCCGGTGGCGTGCGCGCTCATCGGGGTGAAAAAGCTCAAGATCTTTGGCTTTGGCCCGCGCCCGACGGACTTTGTGGCGTGCAACGCGCCCATCGCCCCGCTGTTTGATCTGGGCGTGGAAATTCAGGAAAACAGCGAGCTGGATCTGTTCATGAGCTTTAACGCCCATGAAAACGACCCGCGCATCCCCGGCATTGTCAAGGAAATGGAAGAGGAATTGGCAGACGGCAACAAGATGCCGGAGATTCTGCCGAAATTGGCCCAGTATGAGATCACCCTGCTGGATTGGATCGAAAACAACCGCGGCATGAGCGAATACTTTGCCATCGCGGGCAAATGCTGGCCGGCGTTCCAGGAGGCGTTCGGCTTTGTGCCCTGCTATGTCAACTCCCGCCTGACGGGCCGCGGCATCCCGGTTTCCTGCGAGGTGGATATTTACGGCGCGCTGTCCGAATTCATCGCCCAGTGCGTGACCGGCCAGAGCGTTACGCTGCTGGATATCAACAACACCGTGCCCAAGGAGATGTACCAAAAGCATATCCAAAAGCAGACCGGCCTGGCCGGTGACGAGGTGTTCATGGGCTTCCACTGCGGCAACACCTGCAAGGAACGCCTGGTAAACGCCGAGATGAAATACCAGCTCATCATGAACCGCAACCTGGAAAACGGCGGCGAGCCCGTCATCACCCGCGGCACCATCGAGGGCGCCATCGCGCCGTCCGACATTACGCTGTTCCGTTTGCAGGGCGACGCCAGGTGCGTATTGCGCGGCTATGTGGCAGAGGGCAGCGTGCTGGATGTAGACCCCTGCTCGTTCGGCGGCATCGGCGTCATCGCCATCCCGGAAATGCGCCGCTTCTACCGCCATGTGCTGGTGGCGGGCCGCTTCCCGCACCACGGCGTGCTGGCGTTTGAAAAGGCGGGCAAAAACCTGTATACGGTGCTCAGCCTATTGGGCGCCAAGGCGGATTTCAACCGCCCCAAAACCATGCTCTACGAGGGGGAAAACCCGTTTTCCCTGTAATGGATAGAGAACGCAACCGTTTCATGAAAATGAGAGGAGACAGACCATGAGCCAAAAAGTACGCGAAGTATTTGAACAGGGACAGGGCATCTTCCGCATGATGCCGAACTTTGTCCCGCGTTGTTTTTCCAAGCCGGGCCACCGCCTGCGCCTGCACCCGGACGATTATTTTGCCCTGGGCATGAAGCGCGGCGCGATGAAGGAGCGCTGGTTCAGCTCTACCATCGTGGCGAACAACGGCCCGTATGCCGCCGAGGACGAGGGGCTAAGCTACATCGCCCTCAACCAGGACGGCTCGGAGAAGGTGGCGCTGCGCGACGCGATCCAGGAACTGGGCGCGGAGATCATCGGCCAAGAGCTGATGGATACCTACGGCGGCTGGCCGATGTACAGCAAATTCTTTGACAACAACGTGCCGCTGTTCCACCATCTGCATCTGGACAACGAAGCCGCCGCCCGGGTGGGCCGCCTCGGCAAGCCGGAAGCATATTACTTCCCGCCGCAGCTGAACAACCACCTCGGCGAATTCCCCGCCACCTATTTCGGCTTTGACCCGGACGTGAAAAAAGAAGAGGTGCGCGCCTGCCTGGAATGCTTTGAGGACAGGGACAACCGCATCACCGAGCTGTCCCGCGCGTACCGCATCGAGCTGGGCACCGGCTGGTACACCCCGGCGGGCGTGGTGCATGCCCCCGGCTCCGTGCTGACCTACGAGCCGCAGTGGAACAGCGACGTCAACAGCGTCTATGAAAACGTTACGGCGGACGAGGTAAACAGCATCACCTCGCTCAACGAAAACTGCCCGGACGATAAAAAGGACGACATCGACTACATCATGAGCCTGATGGATTGGGATGCCAACGTGGACCCGCACTACCGCAAAAAATATTTCCGCCCGCCGGTTGAAACCGACGCGCCGGAAGGGGCCATTGAAAAGTGGGTCGTATACGCCAACCCGTGGGTGGGCGCCAAGGAGCTGACCGTGCTGCCCGGCCAGACCGTTACCATCAAGGACGCGGCGGCCTACGGCTGCATCACCGTACAGGGCCACGGCACCTTTGGCCCGCACGACTGCGAAGCCGCCATCATGCTGCGCTATGGCCAGATGTCCGCCGACGAGTTCTTTGTTTCGGAAAAGGCCGCCAAAGAAGGCGTTGTCATCTCCAACCACAGCAAGGTGGAGCCGCTGGTCATCCTAAAGCACTTTGCGCCCAACAACAAGGAGATCCCGCAGAAATCGCCGTTGTGGGAGGACTGAGATGAAGCTGCAAAACTACGAAGTGAAAAACCAAGCCATCAAGGAAGCGTTTGAAACGCTCAAGGCCGAGCACCCGGAAAAGCTGCAAAAGCGGATCAACCTTTCCTGGAGCAACTGGGGCTTTGGCCTGGAGCCGCTGCAGGATTCCTGCAAGCGCCTAAAGGATGCCGGCATCGACTACATCGAGCTGCACGGCAACCATTACGGCCCGGATCTTGGCTATGATGTAAACGAGACCAAGAAGATCCTTTCGGACTACGGCCTGAAATGCAGCGGCGTGTGCGGCATGTTTTCCGCGGACAACGATTTGGCGAGTAACCGCCCCATGCAGCGCCAGGCTGCCATCGACTATATCAAGCGCGAGGTGGCGTTTACCGCCGAGATGGGCGGCAGCTACCTATTGACCGTGCCCGGCGCGGTGGGCCGCCCGCAAAAGTATGACGACAGCGAACTCTACCGCAGCGTAGAGGCGCTGCGCAAGGTGGCGGACCTGTACGAAAAATACGACGTCCGCTGCGCCATCGAGGCCATCCGCAGCGCAGAGGTGAGCATCGTGCATACCTTTGAGGACGCCAAGGCGTATATCAAAGCGGTGGACCGCCCCGGCATCGGCCACATCAACGGCGACCTCTACCATATGCTGGTAGAGGAAAGCCACATCGGCCAGGCCATTTTGGACGCCGGCGAAATGCTGACCAACCTGCACCTGGCGGATACCAACCGCTGCGCCCTGGGCGATGGGTTCATGGACATCGACACCGTCATCCGTGCGCTGTACCTCATCGGCTACAACAACGACCGGTGCTTTGTTACGCCCGAGCCGCTCGGCCCCGGCGGCGACCCGTACCCGGCACAGAACAGCATCCCGGACCCTGCCAAGCTGAAAAAGCTGGTGGAGGATACCGCGCGCTACTTCCGCGAACGCGAAGAGGAGCTGCTGGCCTAACGCAAAGAAAAAGCCCCCGTTTGGGGGCTTTTTTTGGTGCATATCGGCGAAATTTCTGGTATGCTGAAAACGATTGCAAATAGGATATGGAAAACGGAGGGAAACGCATGCAGGCACAGGGTTTCCCGCTGCGCCGTCATCCGGCGCTGGAGGAAAGGGCGGCGGCTTGGTTCAGCGCAAAATGGGGTCTGCCGCAGCAAAGCTACCGGGACAGCATCCGGGCCTGCCTGGGCCGGGACGCAGGCGTGCCGCAGTGGTACGTGGTGCCGGATGGTAAAGGCGGCATTGCCGCGGGCGCAGGGCTGATCGAAAATGATTTTCACGACCGCCCGGACCTTGCTCCCAACGTCTGCGCGCTGTATGTGGAAAGGGCATACCGGGGCCGCGGCCTGGCGCGGGCGCTGCTGCGCTGTATCCGAGAGGACGCCGCCCGCATGGGCATAACGACGCTGTATTTGATCACAGAGCATGCCGGTTTTTACGAAAGGTGCGGCTGGCAGTACTGCGCCATGTGCATAGACGACGACGGCGCGCCCATGCGCGTATATAAGGCCGAAACGCGCGCATGACCGCTATGCACCGGGAAAAGAAGGGGAAGAGGATGGAACAGCAAAACACAGGGCAAAACGCCGCGCCCAATGCGGCGAAAAAGAAAAAGGGAGCCTTTTTCAAAAAATATTGGGTCGCCATCGCCACGGTGGCAGCGCTTGTCATCATCACCGGCGTTTGGCTTTTGATGGGCAATGCGCGCACCTATAAGGACGCGGAGGACCTGCTGGCCAAGGGCCGGTACGAAGAGGCGGTAGAGCGCTTTGCATCGCTGGGCGGCTACCGCGATGCGCCGGAGCGCGTCAAGCAGGCCAGCTATGACAACGCCATGGCCTACTATGAGGACGGGGCCTATGACGACGCCATCGCCTGGTTTGAAAAGGCGGGGGATTACAGCGACGCCGCTGAGCAGAAAAACCGCAGCGTTTACGCCCGCGGCGATGAATTGTTTGCCCAGGGCGCGTATGACGAGGCCGAGGCGTATTTTGATCAGCTGGGCGACGCGCTGGAAACCTACGGCGTGCTGCACTTTGAAACGCTGGAGGACGCCAGGGAAACCATTGTGCAAAAGGCGCTGGCCGGCGAGGAAACCATTACGGTGGCCGTCGGCGATTTGGAAACGTGTCTGGCGCAAACAAACGGCCGACGCGGCCTGATCCATCTGGCGCAGGCTGAGCTTGGCGAGGTGGAGGCGGACGGCAAAACGCTGACCATACGGCCCGTCGCCTATCCAGGCGTGCGCATTGCGGCGGCCTGGAAGGCGGATAGCTTGGATTCGCTCACAGACGAGGAGCGCAGAACCTATGAAAAGGCACAGGGCCTGGTGCAGCAGGCCAAGGCAAACACGGAAAATGCCCTGGCGCTGGAGGCCTGGCTCCATGACTGGCTGTGCCAAAACGTCACCTACGACAATACCAACGCCGGCCTATGGACGGGCGACGGCGCGCTCCAGCCGGAATGGACGGCCGCCTCCGCGCTTTTGGAGGGCAGGGCCAACTGCCAGGGCTTTGGCGATGCGTTTTACCTATTGGGTTCGCTGGCAGGGTTTGACGTGCGCTTTCAATACGGCACCGTCGGCGGCGAGGCGCACTGCTGGAACGCCATAAAGCTGGATGACGGCCAGTGGTATTACGTGGATGTAACGTATGACAACGACATCGAGCGCTTTCTGCCGGAGGGCCAAACCTATGCCTACCTCAACTTTGGCACGGGCCGCGAATCCCGCACCCTCTGGCCCAACAGCCGCAGCGCCGATATAGCGGAAAGCGACAACCCCGCCTATGACCTTTACCGGCAGAACGGCACAGCGTTTGATACCCTGGACAGCGCCGCCCGCTACTGCATCGAGCAGCATGGGCAGACGCAGGTCACGGCCATGGTGGAAGGGGGCGGCACGGACCATGAGGATATGAGCCGCGCCCTGCAAAGCATGCTAAATGAGCAGGGCACCGCTGCCAGCTGGACGGTATACAGCGTTTCCACGCAGGGGGCTACGTATTTTACCGTGCGCTGGGACAGCTTTGGCGGATAAGCCGGCGCTATGCCGCCGAATATATAGACACAGCAAAGGGGCGGCCAGGGCCGCCCTGTCTGTTTTGCGGCCCGGATGCGGCAAAAACCCCGCAAAACGTTGAAAAGAACGGGGTTTTGGGGTATGATAAACTGATTCAAGGGAAAATCAAGCAAAGCGGGAGACAGCGGTGGCAGACGTAACAGCAATCTTCATCAATTTCAATACCAAAGAGCTGGTGCTGCGCGCCGTGGAGCGGGCCAGGGCCTCTGTGCAGCGCTTGCAGTTGGAGGTCATCGTGGTGGACAATTCCACCCGCCCGGAGGAAAAGCTGGGCCAAAGCCTTTTGTACCGGCTCATCGAAACGGAGAACCACGGCTTTGGGCACGCCTGCAACCTGGGCGCGCGCCAGGCGATGTCTCCCTTGCTGCTGTTTGTCAATTCCGACGGCTTTTTGGATGACGGCGCCATCGAGGCGCTGGCGGATACCCTGGCGGAGGATGGGCGCATCGGCGCTGCAGGCCCGCGCATCTATCTGGAAAACGGCACGCTGGATCATGGCTGCAAGCGCGGCTTTCCCACGCCGTGGAACGCTTTTTGCTATTTTTCCGGCCTCAGCCGCCGCATGAAAAAGCACCCGGAAAAGTACGACGGCTATGCCCTTCGGTATTTGGACGAATGGCAGCGCCACGAGGTGGACGCCATCTCCGGCTCGTGCATGATGATCCCAAAGCATGTGTTTGAAAATGTCGGCGGGTTTGATGAGCGCTATTTCATGTACGCGGAAGATCTGGACCTTTGTTACGCCATCCGGCAGGCGGGCTATAAAATCGTATACCAGCCCAAGGCGCAGATGCTGCACCTAAAGGGCCAAAGCGGCCTGCATACCTACAACCGCAGGGTCACGGACGCGTTTTACGATTCCATGAAGCTGTTTTACCAGAAAAATTACCAGGACACATACAGTGCCTTTACGCGCCGCCTGGTGTTTTGGGGGATAGATTTGAAAAAATGGCTGGCGCATAGAACGCATAGGGGGCGGTGAGCATGGCGCAGACACAGATCCTCTTGGCATGCTATAATGGACGCAGCTACTTAGACGCACAGATCCGGTCGATCGTATCGCAGAGCGAGCCGGATTGGCAGCTTTTGATGCGGGATGACGGCTCGTTTGACGGCACCAACGCCATCCTGCGCGCCTGGGCGCAGAGGGAGGCGCGCCTCTGCCTTTTGGCAGACCATAAAGCCACCGGCGGCGCGATGACGAATTTTCGTCTGCTGGCAGCGGCTTCCACGGCGCCGTATGTCATGTTTTGCGACCAGGACGATGTTTGGCACCCGGATAAGCTGCAAAAAACGCAGCAGAAAATGCGCGCCATGGAGCGGCAGTTTGGCGCGGATACGCCGATTTTGGTGCATAGCGATCTGCATGTGGTGGACCAGGACGGGCGCGAGATCGCCCCATCAATGGCGGCCTATCAAAAGCTGGATCTTACGCGCACTTCCTTTTGCCAGCTTTTGAGCCAGAACGTTGTCACGGGCTGCACGGTGATGGTGAACCGGGCGCTGTTGGACCTTGCGGCCCCTTGGCCGGATCAGGCCGTCATGCACGATTGGTATCTGGCGCTTGCGGCCGCCTGCTTTGGGCAGATCGGCCTGGTGGAGGAGGCCACGCTAGACTACCGCCAGCATGGGCGCAACCAGGTGGGCAGCAAAAACGCCGGCTCGGCGCAGTATGTGGCAAAGCGCGCCACAGAACCCAAAAAGAGCCGCCAGGTGCTGCTGGATACCTATGCCCAGGCCGGGGCGTTTGTTGCGCAGTTCGGCGAAAAGATGCCGCCGGCGTATTATGAGGCGGCCCGTGCGTTTGCCGATATGCCGCAAAAGCATAAGCTTTCGCGGCTGTATACGCTGGCAAAGTATCGCCTGTGGAAGGGCGGCCTGGTGCGCAAGATCGGCCAATGCTTATATAGCTGAAAGGATACGGGCGCAAAGCCCGGAAACGATAGAAAACAGAGTTTGAAAGCGAAAAAAGGAGTGTTGTTTTGATGAAAGGCATTATCTTGGCGGGGGGCGCCGGCACGCGGCTGTATCCGTCTACCATTGCAGTGTCCAAGCAGATGCTCACCGTATACGACAAGCCGATGATCTACTACCCGATGTCCACCCTGATGCTGGCGGGCATCCGCGAGGTGTTGATCATCTCCACCCCGCGCGACATTGCGGGCTTTGAGCAGCTCTTTGGCGACGGCGCGCAGCTGGGGCTGAAAATCGAGTACGCCGTGCAGGAAAAGCCGCGGGGCCTGGCGGATGCGTTCATCGTCGGCGAAACATTCATCGGTGATGACAACGTGTGCCTGGTCCTGGGGGATAACATCTTCTACGGCTACGGCTTTACCGAGCGGCTAAAGCGCGCCGCGGCGCGCGAGAAGGGCGCCACGATCTTTGGCTACCATGTCGCCAACCCCAAGGCCTTTGGCGTGGTGGATTTTGACAAGGACGGCAACGTATTGTCCATCGAGGAAAAGCCGGCCGAGCCCAAGAGTAACTACGCCGTGCCCGGCCTGTATTTCTATGACAACCGCGTCGTGGACATCGCAAAACACGTAAAGCCCTCCGCCCGCGGGGAAATCGAGATTACCGCCGTCAACAACGCCTACCTGGCATTGGGCGAATTGAAGGTGGAGCTGTTCGGCAGAGGCATGGCCTGGCTGGATACCGGCACGCACCGTTCCATGCTGGACGCCGCCAACTTCGTAGAGGCCGTGCAGACGCGCCAGGGCCTGTATATCGCCTGTTTGGAGGAAATCGCCTACAACAACGGATTCATCAGCCGCGAGCAGCTTTTGGCCCAGGCGGAAAAGCTGAAAACGACGGACTACGGCCAATACCTGTTCCAGGTAGCGGGCAAGGAAAAATAAGGAGGGAGCGGCATGAAGATCCTCATCACCGGCGCCCATGGGCAGCTGGGCCATGAACTCAAGAGCATGCTGGAAAGCGGGCGCGCGGAAATCGGCCCCATCGACCCGGCCTACCAGCATGCAGAGGTGTTTTATAAGGACATGGATACGGTGGATTTTTCCGACCTGGCCCAGGCACGGGCCTGCGTGGAGGCGATAAAGCCGGATCTTGTCATCAACTGCGCGGCCATGACCAACGTAAACGCCTGCGAAACGGAACTGGATGCGGCGATGAAGGCCAACGCCATCTTGCCGATGAACCTGGCGGCGCTGTGCCAGGAATTGGGCGCCAAATTCGTACATACGTCGACGGACTATGTCTTTGCCGGCGATGAAGATTCCCCCCGCTGGGAATGGGACCATACCGCGCCCGTCACTGCTTACGGCAAGAGCAAGGAATTGGGCGAGCAATACGTCCGCCAAGCCTGCGCCAAGAGCTTTATCGTGCGCACGGCCTGGCTGTACGGCTATGTGGGCAACAATTTTGTGAAAACCATGTGCCGCCTGGCCAAGGAAAACGGAAAGGTGACGGTGGTCAACGACCAATTCGGCAACCCCACCAGCGCCAACGACCTGGCGTACCACATCCTAAAGCTGGCGCGCACGGAGTATTACGGCACCTATCACTGCACCAACGAGGGTACGTGCAGCTGGTATGACTTTGCCAAGAAGATCATCGAGCTGGCCGGGATAGAGGCGGAGGTGCGCCCCTGCACCACCGCGGAATACCCCACGCCCGCCAAGCGCCCGGCCTATTCGTCGCTGGAAAACGCCATGCTGCGCAATACCGTGGGCAACCAGATGCGCCCATGGGAGGACGCGCTTGTCATGTATATGGAAAACGCCAAGCAGCGCGGCATCATCGAGTAAAGGAGAAAAGCAACCATGAAAACCTATTTGGTCACAGGCGGAGCAGGGTTTATCGGCTCCAACTTTATCCTGTATATGATGAAAAAACACAAGGACGTCCGCATCATCAATGTGGACAAGCTGACCTATGCCGGCAACCTGGAAAACCTGAAAAGCGTAGACCAGGACCCGCGCTACCGCTTTGTGCAGGCGGACATCTGCGACGCCAAAGCCATCGAGGCGGTGTTTGAAAGCGAGCCGGTGGATTATCTGGTCAACTTTGCGGCCGAAAGCCATGTGGACCGCAGCATCACCGACCCGGAAGCGTTTGTCAAGGCCAACGTCAACGGCACGGTCAACCTGTTGAACATCGCCAAAAAATACTGGGCCGAGGGTGATGGCTTTAAGCCCGGCGTCAAATACCTCCAGGTTTCTACCGATGAGGTGTACGGCTCTTTGGGCGAAACGGGGTACTTTACCGAGACCACCCCGCTGAACCCGCACAGCCCGTACAGCGCAGCCAAGGCGTCTGCGGACTTTTTCGTGCAGGCGTTCCACGATACCTTCGGCCTGCCGGTGAATATCACCCGCTGCTCCAACAACTACGGGCCGTACCAGTTCCCGGAAAAGCTCATTCCGCTGATGATCAACAACGCCCTGCAGCATAAGAATCTGCCCGTGTACGGCGACGGCATGAACGTGCGCGACTGGCTCTATGTCGAGGACCACTGCAAGGCCATCGACATGGTCATCACCTCCGGCAAAATCGGCGAGGTGTACAACGTCGGCGGGCACAACGAACGCCCCAACATCTTTATCGTCAAAACCATTTTGCAGTATGTGCATGACCATGTGGACAAAGAGGTGGGCGAGCAGCTCATCCAATACGTAGAGGATAGAAAGGGCCACGACCGCCGCTATGGCATCGACCCGGAGAAGATCAAAACCGACTTGGGCTGGTATCCCGAAACGCCGTTTGAAAAGGGCATCGTGCTCACCATCGATTGGTATTTGAACCATAAAGAGTGGATGGAGCGCGTCACCAGCGGCGCGTATCAGGAATACTACGCAAAGATGTATCAAGGGAAGTAAGCGATATGGGAAAATTCAAATTCATCGAAACCGGCATCGAAGGGCTGACCATCGTAGAGCCTACCGTTTTTGGCGACGACCGCGGCTATTTTATGGAAACGTACAGCGAACGCGAATTTGCCGACGCCGGCCTGCCCACCTGCTTTGTGCAGGATAACCAGAGCAAAAGCCGCCAGGGCGTGCTGCGCGGCCTGCATTTCCAAATTAAGCATCCGCAGGGGAAATTGGTGCGCGCGCTGTCCGGCGCTGTGCTGGATGTGGCGGTGGATATCCGAAAGAACAGCCCCACGTTTGGCCAATGGCGCAGCTGTTTGCTGACAGAAGAAAACAAGCGGCAGTTCTATGTGCCGGAAGGCTTTGCCCACGGCTTTTCCGTATTAAGCCAAGAGGCGGTGTTTGCCTATAAATGCACAGCGCTGTACGACCCCACCGACGAAGGCGGCATCATGTACAACGACCCGCAGCTAAACATCGACTGGCAGATCCCAGAGGGGGTAGAGGTGCTCCTTTCCGAAAAGGACAAAAAGCATCCGGGGCTGGATGCCTGGAGGTAATCGCTTGAGAAACACCATAAAAGTATTCAAACGGTACAGGTACCTTTTGGGCAACCTTATCAGCCGGGACCTAAAGGTAAAATACCGGCGCAGCGTGCTGGGCGTGGTGTGGAGCGTATTGAACCCGCTGTTGACCATGGTGGTCATCGCCACGGTGTTTGCGCACCTGTTCCGTTTCCAGATCGAAAACTACCACCTGTATTTTTTGGTGGGCAACGTATTGTGGACCTTTTTCAGCGAAGCCACCAACGGGGCCATGGGCTCGGTGCTGGAAAATTCGCAGCTTTTGAAAAAGGTGTATATCCCCAAATACATGTTTCCGTTGGAAAAATGCCTGTTTGCCTGCGTAAACCTATTGTTTTCCATGGTGGCGGTGCTCATTGTCATGGCGTTTTCCGGCGTATGGCCGACGGTTACATTTTTCCTGTTTCCGTTTGTGGTGCTGCTCTGCTTGGTGTTTGCCATCGGTATGGGGTTGCTGCTCAGTTCGCTGACGGTGTTTTTCCGCGATATTATGCACCTCTACGGCGTGGTGCTGACGGCCTGGATGTATGCCACCCCCATCATCTATCCGCTGGACCTGGCCAACCTGCCGGGCATCATCGTGGCAGTCATGCAGTTTAACCCGATGTATTATTTTGTCACCATGCTGCGCGATGTGCTGCTGTACAATACCGTGCCTGCCCTTTCGATGTGGCTGTGCTCTGCGGCGTTTGCGTTCGGGTTTTTGCTGCTGGGGCTGTGGTGCTTTAAGAAAAAGCAGGATCGCTTTGTGCTGTATGTGTAAAAGGAGGAAAGAGCGATGGAACAACCGGTCGTCGTGGATGTGCAGCATGTGACGATGAAATTCAATCTTTCCACCGAAAAAGTGGATAACCTTAAAGAATACTTTATCCGTACCCTTAAGCGCAATATCATGTACAATGAATTTACCGCGCTGGATGATGTCAGCTTTCAGGTGCGAAAGGGCGAGGTATTCGGCCTGGTAGGCCTAAACGGCTCCGGCAAGAGCACAATGCTAAAGCTGGTCAGCGGCATCTACAAGCCGACGAGCGGCACCATCCGTGTGGACGGCGTGCTGGCCCCGCTGATAGAGCTGGGCGCTGGCTTTGATATGAACCTGACAGCCCGGGAAAACGTGTATTTGAACGGCTCTGTGATGGGCTATTCCAAAAAATTTTTACAGGAAAAATTCGATGAGATCATCGATTTTGCCGAGCTGCGCGATTTTGTCGACGTGCCTCTGAAAAACTATTCCTCTGGCATGGTGGCCCGACTGGGCTTTGCCATCGCCACGGTGATAGAGCCGGATATCCTCATCTGTGATGAGATCCTGGCCGTCGGCGATTTCCAGTTTCAGCAAAAGTGCGAGGAACGCATCAACCAGATGCGCGCCCATGGGGTGACGATTTTGTTTGTTTCGCACTCCATCGAGCAGGTGCAGCGCATCTGCCACCGCGCCCTGTGGCTGGATCACGGCCACCTGAAAATGATAGGGCCGGTGGATGAGGTATGCCCGGCGTATATCAGCCAGCATGCACCGGCATAAACAACAGACGGCGGGCCCAAAGCCCGCTGTTTTTACTGTAAAAGGAGCAACTGCCATGCAGGAAAATACCCCGACGCTGCATACAGATCGCCTGATTCTCCGCAGGTTTGCCTTGCACGATGACAAGGCCCTGTTCGCCCTGCTGCGCGATGAGGAGGTCAACCGCTTTTTGCCCTGGTTCCCCTTTGCTTCGCTTGGGCAGACCCAGGCGCATTTACAATCGTTTTACCTGGATAGCTACCGCCTGCCCTTTGGCTGCCGGTATGCCGTCTGCTTGAAGGAGGACGATACGCCCATCGGCTATGTGCATTTGAGCCAAACGGACGGCTATGATTTTGGCTATGCACTGCGCCGCGAATGCTGGGGCCAAGGCATCATCCCGGAGGCGGGGCGCGCTGTGCTGGCTTGGCTGAAAGGGCAGGGCCTGCCGTATGTGACGGCCACACACGACAGGGAAAACCCTAAAAGCGGGCGCGTCATGCAAAAGCTGGGCATGCGCTACTGCTATTCATATACAGAGCAGTGGAAGCCCAAGGGGTTCGAGGTTGTGTTCCGCCTGTACCAGCTGGATCTAAACGGCGGTCCGCACCCTGTATACAAGGTGTACCGGGAGCGGTATCCCCATTTTGTGGAAAAGGGCGTTGGCCCTTGCAGGAAGGAAGGGGTGCAGCGGCCATGAAACGGCACAGAGGACAAATGTCGGATTCCTTGCGGCTGGGCACAGTACTGACGCTGGCTGGCGGGCTTCAGGACGCCTATTCCTACAACTGCCGTGGGCAGGTGTTTGCCAATGCGCAAACCGGCAACATCGTGCTTTTGGGGCAAAGCCTGGCCGGCGGACAGTGGACGGTGGCGCTGCATTATGTGTTTCCGCTGCTGGCGTTTTTGGCGGGGGTATACGCCTCGGAATGGGTGCGCCATCTCGGCCGCCGGGGCCGCGCGCTGCATTGGCGGCAGACGGTGCTGCTGGTAGAGATCATCCTTTTGATAGCGGCCGGATTTTTGCCGCAGACGATGAACCCTTTGGCCAACGCGCTGATGAGCTTTGCCTGCGCCATGCAGGTAGACAGTTTTCGTAAATTCCGCGGCGTGCCCTGCGCCACCACCATGTGCATCGGCAACATGCGCAGCGGCACGGAGCTTTTAAGCCGCTACCACATCACAAAGGATAAGGCGCTTTTGCGCAAAAGCTTACACTATTATTATATCATCCTGGTGTTTGCCGCCGGCGCGGCGCTGGGCGCTGTGCTGACCCGGCAGATTGGCGAAAAGACCATCTGGATTGCCGCCGGCCTGATGGCGGTGGGCTTTGCGCTCATGTTCCTCAAGGAAGAGACATCACGCAGCCCCAGCACATAAAAAAAGACCCAACGGGTCTTTTTTCGTATCTGTTATTTTTTCACCCTGTCAAACCGGATCTGGCAGGCAGGGCAGCCCTGTGCGATGGTCTCGCCCAATGTAAACTCAAATGCGTCAAACGAGGCGCCCACGGCCCTGTCGCCCTCCATGGCGATATCGCACAATTCCGCCATTTCCTCCGGGTCGCGGCCCATTTTTTGCCATTCCGCCACATACGGGCAATAATGGAAATCCAGATAAAAACGGTCCTCATCCTGCGCTACGACCTCCATCTCGTAAATGTCGCGATCCGCCCCAGCGCCGAAATACTGGGAAAATTCCAGCAGATCGTCCGGGTCTTTCATCTTGCTTTTGACAACCTGCCCAATGTCCTCTCCGTATTTGGTAATGGCTTCCCGGGCAAAGGCCGCGCCATCCTGCACGCCGTGCTCTTTGGCCTGCTGGATCATATAGCAGATGGTGCTGGCGCGCTTGGCGCACAGCCCGCGCAGGGCCATGGTTGTTTCGTCTGTTTTGGTCGGCTTGTTGGTAATCTTGCTCATAATAACCCCCTCCTTCAAAAGGAACATATTTGTGCCTTGTATATAGTATACACCCGAATGCGGCCAAAGAGCGAAAAAAATGAGAAAGCACTAAAAGGATAAGGACTGAAAGTAACATCCTTTGTCCAAAAGCACGAGATATCCGTCGCGCAGCACCCGCTCTGTGCCTTGGTCTAACGGGCGCGCCATCCAGGCTGGCGTTACAAACCCGAACTCTACCTCCAGGCCGGATGAATACCAAACGCGCAGCGATGTACACGCCCCACACGCTTCCTGCTGGATGCTTTGCACCGGCCCAAATTGCTGGAGGAGCGCCTGCTGCGCTAAAAAATAGGCCCGATCCGGCGTGAGGAGGATAAGATCCAGATCAGAAAAAGGGCGCTGCGCTCCTCTGGCATACGAGCCTACGAGGACGACGCTTTGTATTTTGGGTTCATGCCAAGCCCAGGATACGAGTAGCTGCAAAAACCGTTCCACAGCCATGGCTCCTCTCTATCTTCACATACCGTCGGCCGGAAACCGGCCTGCTGCCATCAAAAAAACAGCCCTTTGGCAAAGGGCTGTTTTTGTGCGGTTTATTTGTTGGAACGGCGCCAGATATGGTTCTGCTCGGCTTGCTTTACAAGCTCGTCGCGGAAATCCGGATGCGCCACAGAGATGATGGCTTCCGCCTTTTGCCAGGTGGAAAGGCCCTTTAGGTTTACCTTGCCGTATTCGGTGACCAGGTAATGGATGTTGGCGCGGGTATCCGTGACAATGGAGCCGGGCGCCAGCGTGGGCACGATGCGGCTCTTTACTTCGCCGGATTTGGTGGTAAACGTCGACGAGCAGCAGATAAAGCTCTTGCCGCCCTTGGACAGATACGCGCCCAGCACGAAATCCAGCTGCCCGCCTGCGCCGCTGATGTGCTTGGTGCCGGCGGATTCGGCGTTGACCTGGCCGAACAGGTCCACATCCACCGCGTTGTTGATGGACATAAAGTTATCCAGCTGGGCAATGGTGCGCGCGTCGTTGGTATAGTCCACCGGGCAGCTCATGCATTCCGGGTTGTCGTTTAGGAAATCATACAGCTTCTGCGTGCCGGCGGCAAAGGCGTAGGTCTGGCGAAAGCGGTCGATATTCTTGCGCGCGCCGGTGATCTTGCCGGCCTTGGCGATGTCGACAAATGCATCCACATACATCTCGGTATGCACGCCCAGGTCTTTCAGATCGCTCTGGGCAATCAGCGAGCCTACGGCGTTGGGCATGCCGCCGATGCCCAGCTGCAAGCAGGCGCCGTTCGGAATTTCCTCTACGATCAGCTTTGCCACCGCCTGGTCCACCTCGGTGGCCGCTCCGCCGCCGCCCATCTGGCCCATGGGCGGGTTGTCGCCCTCTACGATCATATCCACCTGGGAAATGTGGATGCTCTCTTCCTTGCCGCCCAGGCAGCGCGGCACGTTTTTGTTGACCTCTACGATGATGGTTTTGGCCTGTTCGCACATCGCCATCATATGGCTGGCCGTGGGGCCGAAGTTAAAGTAGCCGTGCTCGTCCATCGGCGCCACCTGGAACATCGCCACATCCACGCGTTCCACGTTTTCCCGGTAATAGCGCGGCAGCTCGGAATAGCGGATGGGCGCGTAATAGGCCATGCCCTGGGCGATCATCTTGCGCTCGATGCCGCTCATATGCCACGAATTCCAGGTAAAGTGCTTTTCTGCCTCCGGCACCTCGGCAATCGCGGGCTTCCAAAGCGCGATGCCGCCGCGGATGTTGATATCCGTCAGCTCCTCGGCTCTGGCGGCCAGCGCACGGTCCAGGCTCACAGGATGGCATACGCACCAGCCGTAGTCTACCCAGTCGCCGGATTTTACACAGCGTACCGCTTGCTCGGCAGTGGTCAGTTTCTGTTTGTATTGGTCTGCAAAACTCATCAAAAGGGCCTCCTTCAAGAATTTTCTCTATACAAATGCTTTTTTGGATCGTTGGAAGAAAGTTTGTGAATTCCTTATCATAGCTATTATAGCCGCTGGAAAGAGGTGGGTCAAGAAAAACAGCCCGGGCCGGCGCGGCGGCAAAAAAGTATTTTTCCCTGCATCCTTTTCGGATATAGTATATAATGAAACCATCATTTTATCCTTATGTAGGGGAGAGTATCCATGAATATTGCTTTAATCATCGCCGGCGGCTCTGGCCAGAGAATGCAGTCTGAAATTCCAAAGCAGTTTATCAACGTGTACGATAAGCCCGTGCTGATCTATACGCTGGAGGCCTTTCAAAAGCATCCGGAGATTGATGCCATTGGCTTGGTCTGCATCGATGGATGGCATGAAACGGTTTGGGCATACGCCAGACAGTATAACATCACAAAGCTCAAGCACATCGTTTCCGGCGGCAAAACCGGGCAGGAATCCATTTGCAACGGCATCATGGAGATGGCAAAGCACTATGGGGAAGCGGATCTGATTTCCATCCATGACGCCATCCGCCCGATGGTATCGGCCCATATCATCTCGGAGAACTTGGCGGTATGCCGCCGGTATGGGGGTGCCATCACCGCCATTTCCTGTGCAGAAGCTATGTTTTTCACCGAGGACAAAAGCGCTTCTACCCAGGCGGTGGATCGCGATAAGCTCATGCGTACCCAGACGCCGCAGTGCTATCCGCTGGGCAAGCTGGTTTGGGCGCATCAGGAGGCGAAAAAGCGCGGCATCACCAATTCCGTGGCCACCTGCACGTTGATGTGCGAATTGGGGGAAACCATCCATTTTTCCGCCGGCTCGGAGCGCAATGTCAAATTGACCACGCAGGACGACCTGGATATTTTCCGGGCGCTGCTTACAAACGATCGGAGAATGGGGCAATGAATCGGTATCGCCACCCTGCCTACCTTGCCCAGCTAACAGCCGCCGTAGAAGATCCCGGCCTGCCTTGGGCGGCGCTTGCGGGCAAGCGCGTGCTCATCACCGGGGCTGCGGGCATGCTGGGTTCGTGTCTGGCAGATCTATTGATGGCGGCCAACCGGCAACGGCAGATCGGCGTGCATATCTATGCGCTGGGGCGCTCGGCCGAGCGCGGGCAGGCGCGCTTTGCCGATGCTTGGGAAAGCCCCTGGTTTACCTTTGTGGAACAGGATATCAACGCCGAGCTTGGCGCGCTGACGCAGCCTGTGGACTATATCGTACACGCCGCCAGCAATGCCGACCCTGTTTCCTTTGCCAAATACCCGGTGGAAACGCTGAAGGCAAACTTTATGGGCACGGAGCGCCTCTTGTCCCTGGCAGGCCAATGGCACAGCCGGCTGCTGTTCGTCTCCTCCGGGGAAATGTACGGGCAGATGCCGGCAGGTGCGCCGCCGTTTGTGGAAACGGACTGCGGCACGGTAGACCATAGCAGCCCGCGTGCCTGCTACCCGGCCGGCAAACGCGCCGCCGAGGTGCTCTGCCAGGCCTACCGCCAGGAATACGGGGTGGACAGCATCATTGCCCGCCCCTGCCATCTGTATGGGCCGACGATGACAAGCAGCGACAGCCGGGCCATTGCCCAGTTTGTGCGCAATGCTGTGGCCCGGGCGCCCATCGTGCTGAAAAGCGAGGGCTTGCAGGACCGTACCTGGTGCTATGTAACGGACGCGGCTGCGGCGCTCTTGTTTATCCTTTTGCGCGGCCAGAGCGGGGAAGCGTATAACGTGGCGGACCCGCACAGCCGGGCCACCGTGCGCGCCATGGCGGAAAAAACAGCGGCAGCAGGCGGCACGCAGGTTGTTTTCGCCCAGCCGGATGCGGCGGAAAAGGCGGGGTTTACCCCCATCACCCATGCGGTGTTGAGCGCGGAAAAGCTTATGGCGCTGGGATGGGCGCCCGGCGTCCGGCTTGAAGAAGGCCTGAGCGCCACGGTTCGCATCCTGCGGGAGGAAATAGGCTGACAGCATAAAAAAAGAGAAGCAAGCGCTTCTCTTTTTTTGCTTTTCTGAAAGCTAGCGTTAGCTGTGCTTTGGCCCTGTTGGCCCGGTCGGCCCTGTGGCGCCGCGGCTGCCCGTCGGCCCAGTCGGCCCCGTTGCGCCAGTTGCGCCTGTAGCCCCGGTAGCACCTGTTGCACCCTTTGTGCCCGTAGCGCCCGTTGCGCCTGTCGGCCCTGTGGGGCCGGGCAGGCCATCCGCGCCGTCATTGCCGGGGATACCGGCAAAGCCTTGGGCGCCGGTGGGTCCTGTTACGCCATCGACACCATCGATACCGTCAGCCCCATCGGATCCTGTTGGCCCGGTCGGCCCTGTGGCGCCGCGGCTGCCCGTCGGCCCAGTCGGCCCGGTAACACCGGTTGCACCCGTCGGCCCAGTCGGCCCGGTAACACCGGTTGCACCCGTAGGCCCGGTCGGCCCGGTAACACCGGCAGCACCCGTAGGCCCAGTCGGCCCGGTAACACCGGCAGCACCCGTAGGCCCAGTCGGCCCAGTAGCGCCGGTAGCGCCCGTAGGCCCAGTCGGCCCAGTAGCGCCGGTAGCGCCGCGCGGGATGACGAAGTTTAAGATAGGCGTTAAGGGATTGCCCGTAATGGTCACGGAGGCGGGTACGCCCGGCTCAGCGGTGATAACCTCTCCGATCGAAAATACGGGAGAAGCGCCGGCGGCACCCGTAGGCCCGGTCGGCCCAGTAGCCCCAGTAGCCCCTGTAGCGCCCGTGGCGCCTGTCGGCCCTGTTGGGCCTGTCACACCCGTGGCGCCGGTTGCGCCTGTAATGCCGTTGGAAGGCCCGGTTGGCCCAGTGGGTCCGGTAGGGCCGGTAGGCCCGGTGATGCAGCGGGGGCCCGGCGGGGGCGGGCAGCAAAAGCAGCATCCATCGCCATAAAAGTTGCCAGCGCTGACCATACGGCCGCAGCGCGGGCAACGGTATTGACCTCGTTGTTGGAAGATTGGCATTGAATTCACCCATTCCTTTCCTTTTGTGTGAAGACATCTGTCTCCTTTTCATACTATGCAAAGGGGGCGGTGTTCGTGTGAGCGCGGCGCTGCCATACACCAAGCGAAAGGAAGGTTTTGAAATGCATACGCTGAGCGTTTGTATGATTGTAAAAAATGAAGAGGAGGTGTTGTCGCGCTGCCTGGCCTCGGCCGTTCAGTTTGCCGATGAGGTGGTCGTTGTAGATACCGGTTCTGTGGATAAAACCAAGCAGATTGCGCGGCAGTATACGGAGAAGGTGTATGATTTTGCCTGGCAGGATGATTTTGCCAAGGCGCGCAACTTTGCCTTTTCCAAAGGCACCTGCGACTATCTCATGTGGCTGGATGCCGACGACGTTGTAACGCCGGAAAACGTCGAGCGCATCCGGGAATTAAAGCGCACGATGGACGGGGCGGTGGATCTGGTGATGATGCAGTACCGCGTTGCCTTTGATGCGGCAGGCCACCCTACCTTTGCCTACGAGCGGGAGCGCATCGTAAAGCGCAGCGCAGGCTTTGTGTGGGAGGGTGCGGTGCACGAGGTCATTGCCCCGGCCGGGCGCATTCTGCATAGCGATATTGCCATTGAGCATCGAAAGGAAAAGCCCGGAGACCCGGACCGCAACCTGCGCATCTACCAGGCCATGGTGGATCGCGGCGAAGCGTTGGAGCCGCGGGCGCAGTATTATTACGCCCGCGAGCTGTATTACCATGCCGCCTACCAGCAAGCCGCCGATGTGTTCGAGGCTTTCCTGGCAGAGGGCCGGGGCTGGGTGGAAAACAACATTGGCGCCTGCCAGGATCTATCGTTGTGCTATCATCAGCTGGGCAAGGATGAAAAGGCGCTGCAGGCGCTGCTGAGGAGCTTTGTATACGATGCCCCGCGGGCGGAGACCTGCTGTGAATTGGGCCACTTGTTTTACCAAAGGCGCATGTTTGAAACGGCGGCGTTTTGGTATCAAACGGCGCTGGCCCGCCCGATGGACCTAACGCGCGGCTTTGTGCAGCCGGATTGCTACGGCTATATCCCGTATATCCAGCTTTGCCTGTGTTACGATGCTATGGGGCAATGGGAAAAGGCGGCCGCCTACAATGAAAAGGCCGCCGCCTATAAGCCGGACGACGCATCCGTGGCCTACAACCGCGCGTATTTTGCGCAAAAACGGGCGGAAAACGCCCTGGCGCAGCGCAGCGCGAAAGAATCGGTATGAGCCGAAGCAGAACAGGCCACACTAGAGCGGGAAGGAGGAAATCATGATGGATGATTCTAAGAAAAAAGACGACTACAACGTCGAATTTGCCGATGAATTCACCGACGACCTGTTTTCCGTGGCTTCCGCCACAGAATGTACCGGCCTTTGTTATGCGCCCCCGCTCGATGATGCGGAAGTGGAATCGTATACCGATGTGTATGAGATTCCGCTGAAAAAGGATACGCTGCAAACAACAAAACGCTGAGCATTTTGCGCGGAACAAAGCCCCCGCCCGGGGGCTTTTTCTATGCAGAAAAACGGGAAGGCCGGAGCGCTCCCCGCCCCTTTTGGATGCAATCTATGCAAACGGATTTGCGGCGGCCTGCCTATACGGCGCAAGAAAAAAGAGCCTATCCCTCAGAATAGGCCCTTTGGAAGGACAATGGCTGGGCACAGCGCTTACCAGATGCCCAAAACCGTCTGCATGCCCAGGCTGACCGCCGCGATGGCCACCCAGCAGCAAAAGCCGGTTAAAATTGGCTTTCCGCCCGTCTTGACGAGCTGCACGATGTTGGTATTCATCCCCACGGCCGCCATGGCCATGATGATGAGAAATTTGCTCAGATCCTTCAGCGGGCCGGTCACGCTGGCCGGCAGCTGGCATACGGTCGTGATGACGGCGGCCAGCACGAAGAAGAGCACGAAAAAGGGAAAAATCTTTTTCAGGCTGATTTTGGCGCCGTCCTCCTGCTTGGCCTGGCGGGTGCGGAAAAGCGCCAGCGCCAGCGTAATGGGGATGATGGCCAGTGTGCGCGTCAGCTTGACGATGGTGGCGGCGTCCAGAGTATTGGAGCCATGGATGCCGTCCCAAGCGGCGGCCGCCGCCGTTACGGAGGAGGTATCGTTGATGGCGGTGCCGGCAAACAGGCCAAAGCCGGTGTCCGAAAGCCCCAAAAGCCCGCCCAGCGTCGGGAAGATGAGCGCGGCTAAAATGTTGAATAGAAAAATCACGGAAATGGATTGCGCCACTTCCTCGTCGCTTGCCTGGATCACGGGCGCCGTGGCCGCGATGGCAGAGCCGCCGCAGATAGACGAGCCCACGCCGATCAAAATGGCGCTGTTCTTTTTCAAACGCAGCGCCTTATATAGCACAAAAGCCACGATAAGCGAAATGGAGATGGTGGAAAGGATGATGGGCAGCGACTGCTTTCCCTTGGCCAAGATCTCGGAAAGATTCATGCCAAAGCCAAGCAGCACCACCGCATATTGCAATACTTTTTTAGAGGTAAAGGTGACCCCGCTGCGGCACCAATCCTTGCGGGGCATCAAAAGCGTGATGACCATGCCGATGAGGATGGCAAACACAGGGCCGCCCACCACCGGCAGCCATTGCCCCAGCGCCCAGGCGGGCAGCGCAATGAGAAGGCATAGCGCAATGCCGGGCGCAGTCCGTTTGATCGTTTCCATATCGCGTTCACAGCCTTTCTAAAACCTCGGGCAGCAGGGAAAAATGCCCAATTCTGTCTGCCAGTATAGCAGAGAAAATCGATAAATAAAAATAATATATATTTATAAAATTATAAGAATATATTATGATTATGGCGGAGGGATCGCCATGCTGGATTATCGCATCGAAAGCTTTTTAATGGTATGCAGAACCATGAGCATCACCAGGGCAGCCGAAGCGCTGCATATCACACAGCCCGCTGTTTCCCAGCACATCAAGGCGCTGGAAAAGCAATACGGCGCGGCTCTTTTTTCCTACCGGGGCAAAAAGCTGGCGCTGACCCAGGCGGGGCGCATGCTGTGCCAGGCGGCCCGTACCATGCGGCAGGATGCGGCGCAGCTGCAAAAACGCATCGCTTCTTTGGGCGGAGAACAGCCCGTGCTGCGCTTTGGCGCTACGCTGACCGTTGGCGAATATGCGATGCCGCCGGTATTGGCGCGCTACCTAAAGCAGCACCCGGATGCGCAGATTGCCATGCATGTGGCGGATACAGAGCAGCTGCTCCGCGCCCTGGATGACGGCGCCATCGACTTTGCCATCGTAGAGGGCGCGTTTTCCCAGAGCGTATACGATTCGCTGCTGTTTTGTACAGAGCGCTTTCTGCCGGTCTGCGGCGCTGCCTATCCGCTGCCGGCAGCCGTGCGCAGCATCCACGACCTGCTGGCAGAGCGCCTGCTTGTGCGCGAACAGGGCTCCGGCACCCGCCATATCCTGGAGCACTATCTGGAGGGGAAAAACCTGGCCATCCAGGATTTTGCATGCCGCGTGGAGGCCAGCAGCCTGACCGCCCTCAAAGCCCTTGCCAAAGCGGGCTGCGGCATTACCTTTTTGTATGAAACCGCCGTCAGGGAGGAGCTGGCGCAGGGCGCCCTGCGTGCCATCCCCCTTGTGGATTTTGACGTCCGGCACGATTTTTCCTTTCTTTGGCGCCGCGGCAGCCAGTTTGCCGAGCAGTATAAGGAGATTTACCGGGATTTCGTGCGTACTATATAGGCTCTTATCCATTCGGCTTTATTTGGCTGAAAAATAGATTGACACTATTATGTTTCTATGTAACAATTTAATTACCAAGAGATGGAAAGGCGTGATTCCGATGCGCTGGATCAAAGGAGGAGACAGGGAACCAAAAAGACGCGGAGATTTTGACAGATGAAAAAATATAGATATGTTGGTTTGTTGCTTGCTGTTGTGATGTCTGTGTTTGTTTTCTCTGGAACGGCGTTTGCCGTGCCGGATGAGAATACGCAGTGGCTTATGGAATTGATCGATAGGTCAGTTGACCCGGCGGAGAAAGCAGAGCTGGAAACTCTTCTAGAGGATATTCAAAGCGGAGAAGCGAGATGGATAGAAGTACAGCCCGAGAATAAGATCCGTACACAAAGGAGAGATTCTATCCGCAGGTACAGCGATCCTATCACAAAGCCGGGTTATACAGTCGGCACGTTTCAGTTGAAGCTTGGCTTTACGGATGCGGGCGCTTATATAGGGGTTGCAGATTATTGGCATACAAAAGCAGCCTCTGTTACGGTGCTTACCATGAAACGCTGCGGCTTTGCTGAATACCCTGCGAATCAAGCAGTTCGGGCTGTAGAGGAGTACCACTTAGAGGCGGCCCAGATCCGTGACTTTATAGAAACGGATACTTTCTACTACTAAGAGAGGAAAGAAAATGAACCGTCATCCTTTCAGAGCCATCTGTGCTGTGGCTGTATCTGCCTTTGCGCTTCTCGCCGTCTGCGGCTGTGCCGCCCGGCCGGAGGAGGCGCTGAACCAGGCGCTGGAGGCGCTCAACGCGCAGCAGGCAGGGCAGTTTTGGATCTTGAACCTGTCCGAGGACGGCGAATCGCTGTCCGCCGCCGTGGATTATGCGTTTGAAAACGGAGCGCCCTGTTTTACCCATCAGGGATGGGACGCCGAAGGCGTCCAAAGCGAAACGCGATACCAAGACGGCAAGCTGATCCTCCCGGAAGGAGAGCTTCCGGAAACGGTGCTGGAAAATACCACCCAATACCGCACGCTGTCCGAAATGGCAGGGGTGGATCTTGCGCCGTTGCAAAAGGGCGAAATACAGGCCATCATGTGCGAGCCGGGCGAAAACGGCAGCCGGGTCTATTCTGTGGAGATGAAGCGAGCCGTTGTCACAGAGCAGGCGCCGTATGCTTCGGTATGGGGTGCCAAATACCGCCGGTATGTTGTGGATGGCGGCGGCCATGTGGTGCGCGTGGACGTGGGCAGCGGCGGGCCGTATGCCATGGCGGCCGTATTTGCGCCATATACAGATGAAAATAAATAACAAAAGACCCGAAACCATACAGTTTCGGGTCTTTTGTGTCCAAGCCATATGAAAAAGATATTTTTGGCTTTTCGGAGGTGGGAGTTGAACTCTCGTAACTCGCAAAAAGTTGGCAGCGACAGCGAGCCGTCGTGAGGGCGTTTACAACCAAACAGGCGAGCCGAGCGTGACTTTTTGCGAAATTTGCGAAAAAGGAGGGGCAGGGGAGCGGGCGGATGACTTATTTTTTGTCTGTGACAAAAAATAAGTCGGAGCAAAGTCCGCTTTGCTCCGACTTGGTGTACCAGAAGGGATTCGAACCCCCGACCTTTTGATTCGTAGTCAAACGCTCTATCCAGCTGAGCTACTGGTACACGGTGCTCAAATATAATACATCACAACCCCGGGAATGTCAACAGAAAAATTGCTTGTTTTTCAGGGCACAGAATTGAAAGCATAAGGGGTTTGTGCTATAGTAAACTAAGTATACGTATAAAGTTTGCATCCCTCTGCGCCGCAAAGCGCATAGAGGGCAAAGGAGCCGAGAAAGTTGCCATTCAAACAAGAGATCGCAAAGGCCGTGTCCCAGGTGCTAGATACGCCTTTGGAACAGGTATTGCCGTTGATAGAGACCCCGCCGGACCCGGCCCTGGGCGATTATGCGCTGCCCTGCTTTGCCTTTGCCAAAACCCTGCGCAAAGCGCCGCAGCTGATTGCCAAAAGCATTGTGGAAAGCGCCATGCCGGCCTGCGTTGTCAAGGCGGAGGTGGCGGGCGGCTACGCCAATTTTACTGTGGATAAGGCGCTGTATGCCCGTACCGTGCTGGATCAGGCGCTTTTAGAAGGCGAGCGCTACGGCGCGCAGGATATCGGCCATGGGCGCACCGTGTGCATCGATTACAGCAGCATCAACATCGCCAAGCAGTTCCACATCGGCCATCTTTCCAGCACCGCCATCGGACATGCCCTGTACAATCTCTACAATTTCATGGGCTATAAGAGCGTCGGCATCAACCACCTGGGCGACTGGGGCACGCAGTTCGGCAAGCTGCTGGCCGCCTACGAACTGTGGGGCGATGAAGCCGCCGTCCGCGAAAAGGGCGTGGAGGAGATGACGCGCCTATATGTCAAATTCCATGAGGAAGCGGAAAAGGACCCGGCCCTGGAGGATATCGGCCGCGCCTGGTTCAAGCGCATCGAGGATGGCGACAAGACCGCGCTGGCGCTGTTCGATCAGTTCAAGCAGGCCACCATCCGGGAGGTCATGAAAATCTACGACCTTTTGGGCATTACATTTGACAGCTACAACGGCGAAGCGTTTTACAATGATAAGATGCAGCCCGTGGTGGACGAGCTGCGGGCCAAGCACCTGCTCACCCTCTCTGAAGGCGCGTATGTGGTGGATCTGTCCGAGGACAACATGCCGCCCTGCATCATCTTGAAATCCGACGGCACCACCCTGTACGCCACCCGCGATCTGGCGGCGGCGTTTTACCGCAAAAAAACCTACGACTTTGCTAAGTGCCTGTATGTGGTGGCTTATCAGCAGAATCTGCATTTCCGCCAATGGTTCAAGGTGGTGGAAAAGATGGGCTACGATTGGGCCGAGGATTTGGAGCACGTGGCCTTTGGCATGGTCTCCCTGGCGGACGGCACCACGCTTTCCACCAGAAAAGGCCATGTGGTGCTGCTCAAGGATGTGCTGCACAGCGCCATCGCGCGCGCGGGCGAAATTTTGGAGGAGAAATCCCCGCATCTTGAGGATAAGCAGACGGTGGCCGAGCAGGTCGGCGTGGGCGCGGTGGTGTTTGGCGTATTGTACAATGCCAGGATCAAGGATATCGCGTTTTCCTACGACCGGGCGCTCTCCTTTGACGGAGAGACCGCCCCGTACCTGCAATATACCGGCGCGCGCTGCTGCAGCGTCTTAAGGAAAGCCGACCCGGCCTGGCAAGAGGCAGAGCCGGACGATGCGGCGCTTTCCGGACCGTTTGCCACGGCCGTGGTGCGCGCGCTGGAGGGCTGGAAGGACGCCGTGGCCGCGGCTTTGGAGAAAAACGAGCCGTATCTTTTGAGCCGGGCGCTCATCGAATTGGCACAGGCGTACAACCGGTTTTACTATGAAGAACGCATCATCACGGAAAACAGCGCGCAGACCGCCGCGCGGCTGCAGCTGACAACAGCGGTGCGCACCGTGCTCAAAACCGGGCTGGGGCTTTTGGGCATCGCATCGCCGGAAAGGATGTAACATGCGGGCATTTTCCATCAACCGAAATCGGTGGACACAAAAATTTCTCTTTGGCGCGCTGATGCTGGCTCTCGGCATTGTCTGGGCCCAGGAAGCGTTTCGCGCCAAGCCCATGCAAACGGTGGAGGGCGTGTTTTTCGCGCTGTTTGCCTGGTATGGGCTGATGATCCTGTCCCAGAGCTTTTTTGCCGAGATCCGTACCGACGAAACGGGCATTGCCATCCGCAAAACCTTTCTGCCGGCCACCCGGATCGCGTACGATGACATTACCGGTATGTTTTACGACGCTATGCACGCCCGCATGATGCTGGTGCTCAATGAAAAAAAGCGCGTGGCGTTTGTCTATCAGTATGAGGATGTCCAGGGCTTTATCCAGCTGCTGGCGGCGCACTGCAAACAGTTACAGCAAGGGGAAAACAGACAATGAAACAAAAGAGGATCTATGCGTGGAAAGCGCTGCTGCCCAGGCTGAGCCGCGGCGTGTTGTATGTCTTGGTGGCAGTGGGTGCAGTTTGGCTGCTGCCCGGCGACCCCGCCACGCTGAATACCATTTTAACGGCGGTGCTGTGCATCGGTGCTGTGGTGTATTTGGCGTCTGTATACCTCAAGTATGGGCGCGATTATTACCGGGCCGGCGAAACCGAGGTGCGCCTGCACCGGGACGGCAAAGAGACCGTCATCCCCATCAGCCAGGTGGAGTTTGCCTCGTATGACGGCAGCGCCCTTGGCGTAGAGCTGCACCTAAAGGATAAAAAGGTTATTTCCTTTCATGAATATTTAGACCTAAAGCCGCTGGTCATCGCGCTGGATAACCAGGGCATCCGGGTAGAATACAAACGCATGGGCAAACGATAAAGGCAACGCCGCGCCGGCGGCAGGAAAGGGGAAGAAAACCAATGGCCAAACGGCAAAGCGGTATCAAGGGCCTGTTGAAACGCTGGTTTATCGACGCGCTGGGCGCGATGGCACAGGGGCTGTTTGCCTCGCTGATCATCGGGCTCATCATTCAGCAGCTGGGGAAAATCCCCTGGCTTTCGTTTTTAACGCCGTTTGCCCAAATGCTGTCCGCTTCCAGCCCGGTGGTGGGCGCCGCCATCGGCGTGGCGGTGGCCTATGGGCTCAAGCATGCGCCGCTGGTGGTGTTTTCCTCGGCGGCGACCGGGGCGCTGGGCTATTCGCTGGGCGGGCCGGTCGGCGCGTTTTTGGCGTCGCTGGCCGGGGCGGAGCTGGCGGGCCTTTTGGCGGGCAAAACCAAGGTGGATATCGTCGTGCTGCCCTTTGTGGCCATCGTCGCCGGCGGGCTGGTCGCGACCTGGATCGGCCCCGGCATCAATGCGATGATGACGGGCATCGGCAGTTTTATCAACCTGGCCACCGAATTACAGCCCATCCCGATGGGCATTTTGGTCAGCGTGGTGATGGGCATGGCGCTCACAGCCCCCATCTCCTCGGCGGCCATCGCCATCTCACTGGATCTTTCCGGCCTGGCGGCGGGGGCGGCTACGGTGGGCTGCTGTGTGAATATGCTGGGCTTTGCCGTGGCCAGCTACCGCGAAAACGGCGTGGGCGGGCTGATCAGCCAGGGCCTGGGCACCAGCATGCTGCAGGTGCCCAATATCGTGAGAAAGCCGGTGATCTGGCTGCCGGAGATCATCGTCAGCGCCATTTTGGGGCCGCTGTCCACCACGCTGTTTGCCATGACAAACAACGCCATGGGCGCCGGCATGGGCACCAGCGGGCTGGTGGGCCAGTTTGGCACCATCGCCGCCATGGCAGGCAGCGAGCCGATGGTGTGGATTTTATTGAAAATGGCGATCTTGCAGTTTATCCTGCCCATTTTGCTGACGCTGGTCATCTCAAACGGCATGCGGCGCGCAGGGTGGATCAAGCCCGGCGATATGAAGCTGGATCTATAAATACCTATTGAAAACAAGGCCGGGGATACAAAAAACGGTATGCCGGCCATAGCATTTTAACCATAACCCATAAGGAGAGACGAGGCATGTTAGACGCAAAATTCATTCGGCAAAACCCGGAGTTTGTCAAGACCGCGGTGCAGAACCGCAACGGGGACCCGGCCGTCATCGACGAATTGATGGCGGTGGACGCGCAGCGCAGGGCCGCCATCAGCCAAAGCGAGGCGATGCAGGCTTCCCGCAACCGGCTCTCCAATTTTATGCCGCTTTTGCAGCAGCTGAAAAAAGCCAACGGAGATGCGGACGCGCTGGCCAAGGCCGAGGGGCGTGTGCAGGCGTTTTGCGCGGAGTTTGCGGCGGATACGCCGGAGGGCGCCGCTAAGGCACTGCTTTCGGAGGCGGTGCAAAAGGCTGAGGCGGGCGTGCTGGCAGGGGACGCATTTGAGAGCATAAAGCAGCGCTTTTTATCCCTGATGAAAAAAGAGGACGGCGCAGAGGCCAAGCAAAAGGTGGACGCGCTGGAAAAGCGCTTTACCGAGATCCTGCTGACCATCCCCAACATCCAGCACGAAAGCGTGCCGGTCGGCAAGGACGACAGCGAAAATGTGGAGGTGCGCCGTTGGGGCGAGCCTACGCAGTTTGATTTTGAGCCAAAGCCGCATTGGGACCTCGGCCAGGCGCTGGGCTGGTTTGATTGGGACGCCGCCGCCCGCGTAACAGGCTCGCGCTTTACCTTTTACAAGGGCCTGGGCGCGCGGCTGGAGCGCTCTTTGTTCAACTTTATGATGAATACCCATGCAGACCATGGCTATACCGAGGTGCTGCCGCCGTACATCGTGCACCGCCACAGCATGGTGGGCACCGGCCAGCTGCCTAAGTTTGAGGAGGATGCGTTCAAGGTCGTAGGTCAGGATTATTTTCTAATCCCTACCGCTGAAGTGCCGGTGACCAATATGTACCGCGACTGCATCCTCAAAGCCGAGGAGCTGCCGCTGCGCTACTGCGCGTTTTCTGCCTGCTTCCGCGCCGAGGCGGGCAGCGCCGGCAGGGATACCCGCGGCATCATCCGCCAGCACCAGTTCAATAAAGTGGAGATGGTGCACTTTGCCCATCCGGACGACAGCTACCAAGACCTGGAGCGCATGACAAACGACGCCGAGCGCATTTTGCAGACGCTGGGCCTGCCGTACCGCGTGGTGCAGCTCTGCACCGGCGACGCCGGCTTTTCCAGCGCCAAAACCTACGACTTGGAGGTCTGGATGCCGTCCTACGGGCGGTATGTGGAGATCTCCTCGTGCAGCAACTGCGAAGCGTTCCAGGCGCGCCGGGCGAATATCCGCTTCCGCGATACCGACGGCAAACTGAAGTTTGTACACACCTTAAACGGCTCCGGCCTGGCCGTGGGGCGCACGGTGGCGGCTGTGATGGAAAATTACCAGCAGGCGGACGGCAGCATCGCCATCCCGGAGGCGCTGAAAGCCTACATGGGATGCGAAATCGCGTCGCCTGAAAAATAAAGGAGGAAACAGACGATGAAGGTCGTATTGAATCAGGACGTAAAGGGCACGGGCAAAAAGGGGCAGACCGTCGAAGTGTCCGACGGCTATGCCCGCAACTTTCTGCTCCGCAAAAATTTGGCCGTAGAGGCCACCCAGCAAAACATCAACAACGCCGCCGCCAAGGAAAAGGCGGCCCAGCATAAGCAGGCCGTGCAGCTGGCAGAGGCCAAGGCGCAGGCGGAAAAGCTTGAGGGCCAGAAGCTGTCCCTCAAGGTAAAAACCGGCGAGACCGGTAAGCTCTTCGGCGCCGTGACCAATAAGGAAATTGCAGACCTGTTAAAACAGAAGTTTGGCTACGAGCTGGATAAGAAAAAGATCGTGCTTGCCGAGCCCATCAAGCAGGTGGGCAGCTACGCCGTAGAGCTAAAGCCGTACGCCAACGTATCCTGCAAGATCACCGTAACGGTGGAAAGCCTGTAACAAAGGAGGAGGGGCCATGAGCAGCAGCGCACAGCGCGTGCCGCCGCACAGCATCGAGGCAGAGCAGTCCGTCTTGGGCAGCATGCTGCTGGATGCCAATGCCGTCACCCAGGCGATGGAAACGCTGACGACCGAGGATTTCTATACCCCCGGCCATCAAAAGATCTATGCGGCCATGGCCAGCCTGCATTTGGACGGCCAGCCGGTAGACCTTGTCACCGTGCTGGAAAAGATGAATCAGCAGGGTACGCTGGAAAGCGCCGGCGGCATGGAATACCTGACCACGCTGTCTAACCTTGTACCGACGACGGCCAATGTTTCGCAGTATATCAAGATCGTGGAGGACCGCAGCGTGCTGCGCGGCGTCATCGACGCCGGCAGCCATATGGTGGCCAGCGGCTACCAGGCGGAGAAAAGCGCAGACGACGTGGTGGCGGACGCGCATGACGCCGTGTATGCGCTGGCGATGCGCAACCGCACCGATTCGCTGAAACCCTTGAAGGAGGGCGTGGCGGAGGCGCTGGTACGCGTGGCCGAGGCAGCGCAGCGCGGCGGCGGCATCGTAGGAACGCCCAGCGGCTTTGCCGATCTGGATAAGCTGACCGCCGGGTTCGAGGCCGGGCAGCTCGTCATTTTGGCGGCGCGCCCCGGCATGGGCAAAACCAGCTTTGCGCTCAACCTGGCGCACAATGCCGGCGTGAAAAACCGCTTGCCTGTGGCGATCTTCAGCTTGGAAATGCCGCAAAGCGACCTCGCGCTCAGGATGATCTGCGCCGAAGCCAGGGTCAGCCTGGGCAAGGCCAGGGCGGGTACGCTGGATGATGAGGAGTTTGGCCAGTTTGTGCGGGCGTCTACAGAATTTAACGACGTGCCCATCTACATCGACGACAGCGGCAGCGCTACCGTGCCGGAGATCCGGGCGCGGTGCATGCGCTTTTCCGGCAAGGAAAAGAAAAACCTGGGGCTGGTCATCATCGACTATTTGCAGCTCATGAGCGCCACCCAGCAGTCCCGGGCGGGCAGCCGTACCCAGGAAATCTCAGAGCTGACGCGCCAGCTAAAGCTGCTGGCCCGTGACCTAAAGGCGCCGATTTTGCTGTTGAGCCAGCTCAACCGCGACATCGAGCGCCGCCAAAACAAAACCCCCATGATGGCAGACCTGCGCGAATCCGGCTCCATTGAGCAGGATGCGGACATCATCATGTTTTTGGCCAGCCAGCAGGATGTGGACGGCACGGGGGACGAATACGATTATGACGACGAAGAGCCCCAGAGCGCCCAGGCGCAAAACGGGGTGTATGTCATCCTCGCGAAAAACAGGAACGGCCCGGCCGGCGAAAATGTTCTGCTGTATTGGAACGGCGAATACACCAAATTTTCCAGCCCGTCGGACCGGGAGGAAATGTAGAATTGCATTTCTCTGCCAAATAGGATACAATCTAGGCAGCTTGAATGGGCCGAAGGGCCACAAAGAAAGTAGGTGTTGTGCCTGTGGAAGAAGAAATGATGGATATTGTCGTGTTTGAAGATGAAAACGGAAACGAGATCGAGTTTGAAATCCAGTTTTCCTTTGAACATAAGGGCGAAGAATACGCGGTTTTGACTGAGGCATCCGAAATGGAAGCCATGACGGAGGACGACGCGCCGGATCTGTACATCCTGCGCATCGTGAAAAACGGCGACGAAGAGGAGTTCGTAGCCGTGGATGAGGACATGATGGAAGAGCTCATCGACGTCGTAGAGCGCATCTTTGAGGATGAGCTGGAAGGCGAGGAAGAATAAGCGGAATTTCCGCCCAAAGAAAAAGCCCGGCACAGCCGGGCTTTTTGTATGCGCCTCGTTCGGGCAGGCGTTTAGGACAGCGGGGTTTTTTTGCGCAGGGGCACATACGCGCCCGTTTCATCCTGCACAAGCATGCGATCCAGATCCTCCGCCAGGCTCTTTTTCACAGCGTCGATATATTGTCTGCGCAATTTCTGCTGCTCGGCAGCCTCTGCTTGTGTCAAAGGACGCTCCTTTTTCAGGCGTGCCAGTTCGTTGATGCGCGCAATTTCTTTTTCTGTCATTGATTCCACCTCACAGGTAGTGTATCATAGAATACGGAACGCAGAAAAGCCCTAAATATAGTGGGGCATGGCGTTTTGTAAAGAATCTCAATTTCTGGAGGGGAATTTTATGCTATATGCAAAATGGATCCATGGCTCCGACGATATTTCTCTGGCAAAAGCTGTGCGTGAGCAGGTGTTTGTCAACGAGCAGGGCTTTGCACCGGAGCAGGAGTTCGACACGTTTGACAACGGAGCCTGGCATGTCGTTGCCATGGAGGATGAAACGCCCATCGGCACAGGCCGGCTGTATATCGACGATGGGGAATTTACCATCGGCCGCCTATGCGTGCTGCCGGAATACCGCAACATGGGCATCGGCGATGCACTGATGCGCCTTTTGATGGATCGCGGCCTGGAGGTAGGCGCGCCGGCGCTGTACATCTCGGCCCAGGAACCGCTTTGTGGCATGTACGAAAAATACGGCTTTGCGCAGATCGGCGAACCGTACCAGGAAGGCAGCATTCCGCATGTGACCATGACGGTAAAGGCGGAGGAAGTGCAGTTTCCCGGCGGCTGCGGCGGCAGCTGTGGCGGTGGTTGCAGCGGCTGTGCGGGCTGCGGCGGCTGATGATAGGGCTGAAAAAGGGGCGTGCTTGTCTGCACGCCCCTTTTTTATAGCGCAAAGGCTGCGAAAAAAAGAAAAGCAGCTTGCATTTTCAAGCCGCCTTTGCTATAATACTAACCGTCTCTTGCTGATGTGGCACAGGTGGTAGCGCACATCCTTGGTAAGGATGAGGTCACGAGTTCGAGTCTCGTCATCAGCTCCAAAAATCCCTTTGGGAAGCGGTTATCCAGTTTTCATAATTGGATGGCCGTTTTTTATTTCCTTTGGAAGGAGCTTTGTCTTCACATATACACCTACCTTAAGCTTTTATCTCTGACAACAGCGGGAAACCGTCTGCCGTTTTCAGCAAAAAGCCAATCAATTTTTTGCAAAGTCGTACTTTAAGCATTTGTCCTACTCTACAGTTTATGGCGCTTGTGGAAAATACTTTTCAGTTGCTATTTTGCATCCGAATCATCAATTCAGCTAACTTCTGCAGGATTCGTCCATCTTCGGATTTATTCATCTAAATGAACCATTGACATTTTTGGTGGTGTGAAATATTTTGAAAATGTGATAGAAATATGGCATTTTTTGAATACTTAAACACTTTTAATCCTTTATTGGAGCCAAAAATGAGGGAATGTAAAAGAAATTTCCAACACTCGTCTTACGACAGCATGAGGTCTGCCGGTTTTGTATTGCATATTTTGAAAGAAACCGCTCTTTTTTAGAGCGGTTTTTTTTGTATAGAAAAATCAACGCATATGGGGAGAGGGAATCATGAAACAACAAAAACACAGAACAAAGATATTCTCATTCGTACTATCCGTGTTGATGCTTTTGGGCGTCCCGCTCCCTGCGTTTGCCCAAGCGGCGGTGGAAAACGCCATAGAAGAGGCGCAAAACCAGCCGGTGTTGATGACGGACAAGCTGACGGAAACGGAAACCTATTGGCAAAATGCAGATGGGTCGATTACCTATGAATCACACCTGGAGCCGATCCGGTATCAAGACGAAGCGGGCAGCTGGCACGAAATCGTCAACGACGTGGTGCAGGTGGACAAGAGTGTGGAAAGCACCGATGCTTTCAAAGAGGAGCCGTATGACTACCGCTCGGAATCGTCTAAGAGCTGGGTGCTGTTGGATGAGGATATCCGCAGCGATGCGCCCATCAAAATACAAAGAGGGGCATATAGCCTGGCGGTAAAGCCTCTGTGGAATCAGGATGCGCAGCCGCAGCCCACGCAGGAAGATCCGGCAACGCCGGCGCCTACACAGGAGCCGGCCGGACAAACGCCGGAGGCAACACCGTCCCCAACCTTGACAGAAGAACAGCCAACGCAAACGCCGGCACCGACGCAGCAGCCGCAGGCCCAGGAAGCTACACAGGGAAGAAATGCCAAGTATACGGTATCAACTCAGGAGAATGTGCCCAAGGCAACAGGGGATGCGCCGCCAGAGCAGAACCTTCCGGAAAGCAGGTTGTCCTTCAACATAAAAACAGAAACAGAGCAGCCGGACACCCCTGGCAAAAAAACGGTGCAGAGGGCAAAGGCCAAAAAAGCAAATGCACCGTATGACCCATATACGTATTCGCCGGAGCTGGAATATGAGTCCGTGGACTATTCCAACGTATTTGAAGAAGGCGTGAGCCTTCGCTTGCAGCCAAACAACATTGGGATGAAAGAGGATATCATTTTGACGGAAGCGCCCAAAAGCACGGCGTTTTCCTTTGAACTATCCGTAGAGGGCGTGGTGCTGGAGCTCACCGGGGAAGACGGCGTTGTTCTCATCAAGGACAGCGAAACCTTAGAGAACATTGGCTTTATCCCGCAGCCGTTTATGGTGGATTCCGGGGTGCAGGAGGAATACGAGAACATCAGCTTTGACATCGGCGTTGCCTTGGAGGACATGGGAAACGGGCAATACCTGTATACCTTAACGCCCAGCCAAGCGTATTTGCAGGATGAAAATACCGTGTATCCCGTGAAAATTGATCCCTCCGTCAATATCGACGGCGCAACAAAGACAAAGGATACCTATGTGGACTCCT
Organism: uncultured Eubacteriales bacterium; assembly: GCA_959600905.1. Lineage (GTDB taxonomy): Bacteria > Bacillota > Clostridia > Christensenellales > QAND01 > UMGS1975. Next base: position 62,011 of record CAUGNO010000007.1, read on the forward strand.
CCCATCCAAACAGCAACTATTATACCAACCAATACCTGCGGGTAGGGCATGACACCGCGGGTGCTAAGTTCCGTTCCATCATGAGTTTTGACCTGCCTTCCGGCTTGGACAAAGCATATATTTCGGAAGCGACGGTGAACACCTACCAATCGTACAACGGCACCTCCACGCCGATGTTTGGCATGTACCGGGTAAAGATCCCATGGGAATCGAATAATTTGACCTGGAACAACGTAACGGCGTATTTGGAGTTAGATGGGAAATACGCCGAGGGCAGGGTAGGCAATACGGGCTGGTATACCTGGCCGGCCACCAACCTGGCCAGAGCCTGGTCTGTAAAGGGCAACTATGGCCTGCTGTTCAAAAGCGAGGAGGAGGGCTCGCAAAGGTACAAGAGGTGGTATTCATCGGATTCCTCTATCTGCAAACCCATTTTAACGCTTGTGTATACGCCCATCGACACAGCCACGACTGTACGGGTATACCCGGGGGGAAACAACACCTCCAAGGGGGATATCAAGGTAAACTGGAATCCGCAGACAGGGGTCAAGATCCGGGCGTATCTGGACGGGAAGCCGGTAGAGGCCTCGGGGGACAGCTATACCTGGCACGATGTGGTATCCGGGGTAGAGCACAAGGTAAAGGTAGAGTTTTATACGGACTACGGCGTAAAGGTATTCTCTGAGGAAAAGACAGCCAAGATCCCGGACAATTCGCCGCCGGTATTCAGCGACATTGCGAACGCGTATATGGAAAACGGCGAAGCGGTGTTGTCCTTTGCGCCTGCGTTTAAGCCGGGAAGCATTGAGAATGTAGCGTTTGCAACGCGGGCAGAAGGGAGCGGCGTTATTTGGCATTCAAAAGACGTTGTAGGGACCACAACGGGAACGTGGGCTACAACGATTGACATCAATTCCCATGGCAATGGGAAAGAGGGCTATCTATGCCATTTGTACGCAACCACTGACAAAGGGGCAACACTGCATTTTGGGACGGTGGACTTTAATTTTACCGAGGAGTCAGAAAAAATCGGAGAAAACGTGGATATATCGACCAGTGGGCCGGTGGCGGGAAAGATACAATATAAAAAAATCTCCGATACGAAATTTACCATTACAGCAGAACGGACGACGCGTAGAGACGCGATTGCCAAGCACGAGATCTACTGGTCGGAGGTAGGGTCGGACGAAAAGCATCTATTGGAAACGTTAAACGGGTACCTTGGCTCGGAAGCAACGCGCCGGTACAACATAGAGGAAAGCGGGCTGCCGAGCGGAAAATCCATCTATTTTACCATCAAGGCGTATGACGATAACGGCAACTACACCACCATGGAGCTGCCCACCAATGTCGTGGATATCCCCAATCATAACACGCCGCAGAGGCCCAGCGACCTCAGCGTTATCAACGGGCAGGGCGAGAGCTACCTCTATGACCAAACACCCGCCTTTGGGGTGGATTCCTTTGCAGAGGTGCATTGGAAGGTGGAAAAAGGGCTGGAAAGCGAATTTGATATTGCGCATATTCAATATCGCATAGACGATGGAGCCTGGGAAACCATCGATCCGTCTGCCATGATATATCCGGATAGGCCGATCAAAGACAACGGGTACAGAATTCCGCTGGCCAGCCAGCTGGCAGAAGGAGAGCATATCTTCGAAGTCCGTGCCGTCGACGGCAATACTGCCCACCAGCTGGCAGGGCCGGCGCGCAGCATCACAGTGGTACGCGATACAACAGCGCCGGCGTTGAACATCGCATACCCATCCTCCGAGGGGGATCCGCCCGTGTGGGCCATGACGGATCAAATCGTGATCCAGGATGTGCAGGATGCGTTTCTGGATACGGTAACGGCGGAGATCGGCATCAAACTGCCCTGGGAGCTGCCGCTGCTTTCGGCTGCCTACCAGACGGTGCCCATCCAATATACAAAGGATGAAAACGGGAAGGATACATTTCCGGCAACCGTGTCCTTAACAGGCCTGGATCTAGTAGACGGCCAGTATGCCGTAAGGATCAAGGCCACGGATAAAGCGGGCCACAGCACGGTGAGGGAACAGGCCTTTACGCTGATTACGGATGAAAATGTGCAGGGTGCCAATAGGCAGCTGGTTTGGGCCAGCGACCATCAGCGAAGAGAAGACGGAACCTATTGGATTGACAATCGGAACAACACGTTTACCTTTAACGTGCTGGGCGAAGTGCCGGAAGGCGCATATGGCAAGCTGTTTGTTGGCGGCGAATTTTTCGCCCGGGATGACGGCATAGAAAACGGCCAGGTTGAATTCACGCTGGATGTTTTGGATGATCTGTCTACGCAAAGGCGATTTGGAGAGGGGAGCACGACGAATCTCCATGCCGTGCTGTACGATGCAAACGACAATCCTATTCTGTACTCACAACCGCTGTATATAAAAGACAACGCCATTGCCATGACGCCTGAAAACTTGGAGATGGAGGAATTAAAAGGCTTTACACAGACGGGCCAGTCGTTGACGCATGCGGGCCCGCTGCCTGCGGACAACCAGTTTGTCTTAAAACGCATCGACAGCGTATATGGGATGCTGGAAAGCGTAGAGGTAGCGCCGGCCGAGGCAATGCCGGAGAACTTAAAATTTGAAGTGAGCTTTTATGATGATTCCGGCGCATATTTTGGAAAGACGGTGGTAGCGCCCGGGGAAACGGCAGCGCCGCAATTCAGCAAAGAGGAGATAGCGGGCACGGCTTGCGGCTATGTGCTGCGCGGGTACATCGAGCAGCCGGGGGAAACGCCCTATGAAATCGATCTATCCCAGCTGCATATCACAGAACGATATGTAGGCACCAATGATTTGGTATATACCCAGCTGGTAGATCCGCCGACAAATTTATCCGCTACGCCGCTGTTAAACTACACAACCTGGCTGAGATGGACGCCGGCCCAGGCAGAGGGCGCTGAGCAGATACAATACGAGATCTTTCGCCAGACCGTTGGCATGCAGGATCAAAAGTGCATCGCAGTGGTCGAGGAACCCTACTATTATGACTATAACCTATCCTATGGGGAAACGTTTGAATATTGGGTGGTGGCCCATGCAACCTATCCCGCGGCGGATGATGCGGCGGATGTACGAAGCCTGCCTACCAACAGCGCAACAGCTGCCATGGTAGACCAGGGAGAGGTGGATAAATACCTAGGGCTCCAGGACTATTGGAGCTATCTCACGGCGGATATGGGCAACGGCACCGGGTATATCAATACAGCCAGCGGCAACCTGGTATACCAAAAAACAGACTTTACCAATACCGCTCCGCTGTTGGCCAGTACGATGCGGCGCACGTTCAACAGCCAAGCCACCTCAAACTCTCCGTTGGGGAAGGGCTGGGATTTCAGCTTTAACACCAACATGCTGGCGGAAATGGGGCATGATGAATCCGGACAGCCCATCACTGTGGCTCTGCTTCTCAAGGATGGGGACGGTACCGTTCATCGGTATGAAAAACAACCGGATGGCACCTACAAAGCCCCCAGCGGCATCTTTATCACGCTGGAAGAGCAGGCGGACGGCACATTTAAGGCGGCCCGCTCGGATGATATCGTATATACCTTTAACCAGAGCATGTTCATCGAATCGTTCTCCGAACCGAACGGAAACAAGCTGCTGTTTGAATACGATGAAAGAGGGCGGCTTATCCAGGTAATGCACAGCCTGTATCAGGAGGAGGGCTTTGCCGAGGAGGAAAAGCAGTATATCACATTTGAATATGGCTCATCTCCGCACGACCAGGATAAGATCATCAAAGCCAACAACATCTATGGCAGCGCGAACGGCGAACTGGTGCAGCAGAGCTATCTGTATACCTATTTTGACGACCCGGCACAGGAAAATTATGGGCAGCTCAAGGATGTGCGCACCAGCGTGGTGCGGCCCATCAAGACATTGCAGCAGCGCCCTGTCTCCGGCGGTGGCGGAGGCGGCGTTACGGAATCAATCGAAGATAGCCAGGAAACCGTGACAATGTTTGAATCGTATGAATACCCCGGAGAATCTTCGGATGCGTTTGTCATTGTTTCCCCGGCCAACGAGATGTCGGCGGCCGGCAGCGCCAAACAAAGTGCCTTGACCTTAGATGAAGCGAATCGGGTGAGTCTGTTTACCAATGCCAACGGCGATACCAGCGCCCTTGCCTATGCCATGCTGGATGAAAACCGCCAGCAAACGACGGTGACGAATACGGTGGACGGCAGCGGGGCAGGCTGCACATCATATATCACGGATCTGTCCAACCATGGCGTGGCGGTGCAAACCATCTCGCCAAACGGCAGAAAAACCTATTATGAGAACTATACCGATACCCTCAAGGCGCAGACCATCCGCACCTACCGGGACGCGGCCGAGACCGTGCCGGTTGCGTACGCGATTACATATGACGAACTAGGCAATGCCTTGACAGTACTGGCGCCGGACGGCGTTTTGACCACCAATACCTATGCGGCCGGCAAGGACTGGCTGACCAGCCAGACCCTGACCAAGGGCGGCGCAGTGCTCAACAAGATCGTCTATACCTACGATGACAAGGGCAACCAGCTTTCAGCCACGACGGCGGTGAGCGATCCGGCCTCGTTTACCGATACCAAGACCACGAGATACACCTACGATGGGCGGGGGCAGATGACCTCCCAAACGGCCTGGAACGGGCAGCAGACCCGCTACGCCTACGATAAGTTTGGCAGGCTCAGCGAAAGCACGGTATCCGGCTCCGGCATCAGCCAGACCACACGGTACACCTATGACGCGTACAACCATCCGGCCACCACGACCTCCGAGCGCGGAAGCAGCGATATTACGACGGAGACACAGTACGATGCCTTGGGCTATCTGCTGAAAACCGTACATCCCACCGGCCTGGTAGAGGCGTACCGGTACAACGCCAACGGCCTGCAAACCGAACAGCTAATGATAGGGTATACCGAAGGCGGGCAGTTTGTGGAGGCCAAAAAGACGACGGTGCAGTACGATGAAATCAATCGGGCCGCCGCCATTACCGACCCCAAAGGCACGGTGCAGACGCAGGCCGTTTCGGCAGGCGACGGATTGATTACCACCCAAACCGAAACGATGGGCACAGACGGCGTATTGCGCCAAAGCAGCGTACAGACAGCGGTAGACGGCTCTTATGCAACGGAGACCAGCCAGGGCCTCGGCAGCAAAACTTATTACGACTATATCGGCAATATGAGCCGCGTGACCCAGATCCACGGCGGCACGGAGGAGCGCGGCGTCAACGCTTCCTACGATGTCATGGGGCAGCTGATCCACACCTGGGACGATACCAACACGGTGGAAAGCTATACCGATTACGACGCGCTGGGCCATGTGCAGAGGGAATGGACGTATGTAAAGACCGACGGGGAAACGCGCCTGTATACCGTCAAGCAGTATACGCATGATTTGCAGGGCCAGGTCACCAGCGTTCGGGAATATACCAACCTATTGCCGTATGGAGCAATCGCGGAGACGGAGCCGTACCAGACGACAAGCTATACCTACGACGAAAGCGCGGGCGAAGGCCTGACCAAAAACACCGTCACGGATGCAGAGGGCGGCGTAACGGAAACCTACTACAACCAGATGGGCCAGGTGGTCAAGGAGGTACAAAAGGGGCGGAGCTCGGAAAAGCAGATCGTAACGGTCTACGCCTACGACGGATACGGACGGCAGACGGTGGTAAAGCAGGGCGACCAAAATACGCAGACGGTCAAGCAAAGCTACGAGTATGATGCGTACGACCGTGTGAAAAAGCAAAAGACCAACGGCAGCACGTATACCGAACTGACCTACGACCATTTTGGGCGGCGGGACGGGATGACAGACCATACCGACGGCGAGACCATCCAAAGCAGCTGGGCGTACGATAAAAACGACCGGGCGCTGTTTGTCATGCAGGATGGCAAGATCATGGGCTTTGGGTACAACGGCGTAGGCGAGATGACTTCGATCCGGTACAGCGCGGGCAATACGATGGAAATCGAGGGCGCGGTGCGCACCGCCACGTATGACTATGACGATTTAGGAAGGCTGACGGCGGTTAAGAGCGGCGTGGTGGATACCAATAACCAAACGCTGGCGGAAAATGTCAAAACGGTGAAGGATTACCGCTATGCCGCCAACGGGGATTTAACGGAAAGCCGCGAATACCTGGAATTTGATACCAAGGAAGACAAGCAAGGCGTCACGCTGACGCAGAGCTATGTGTACGATGCGGTAGGGCGGCCGACAGAGGTAGCCTACAAGCAAGGGGAGGCGGTTAAAGAAAAATACACGCAGCGCTATGACGGCCGCAACTATATCACCGAGGGCAGCTATACCGACGGATACGGCGATACCGCCAAAACGCTCAATAGAACCTATGCCTACGACGCCATCGGGCGGCTGACGGAAACCGGCGTATCCAACAGCGAAAAGACCAAGACGACGGGATACCAATATGATAAGGTAGGCAACCGGCTGTACCAGACGGTGGAGGACGGGACAAAAACGGTATCCACGAAATACACGTACAACGCGCTGGGGCAGCTGACACAGACGCAAAAGGGCCTGGGTACGGCGGACAGCGTGGCAAGCTGGCTGAACGAAGAAGTGTACACCTATGATATGTATGGAAACCAGACGGGCGTCGAGGTATATGAAATCAATGAAGAAGTGACAAGCAGCGAAAAAGCGGGGGATGTGCGGTATACCTACGACGAAAGCAACCAGATGGTGCAGTATGAGACCAAAGGCGTGGAAGAAACGGAATGGACACAGGCGGCCAGAAACGTCTACAATGGAGAGGGGATGCGTATCCGCCAGTATGAAAACGGCAACGACTGGGCGCGGCAGTACTTCTACATCGGCGGGGCGCTGGCAATCTCGACAGACGGCAGCAACGAAAACTTCGTCAAGAGCGAAAACATCCTGGACCCCAGCGGTACGATCCTGGCGGCGCGCAGAGAAGCCAAGGACGGGGAGCAGATCGAAGGCAGCGCGTACTGGGTCTACCACTACGATGCGCAGGGCAGCGCGACCAACCTGGTAGGAGTCAAGGACGGCACACTATACCGTGCGGAGGAAAACGTCTACGATGCGTTCGGGAACGAGGAAACGGGCATGAAAGAGCCGGTGTCGAGCGTACAGAACGACATCAAGTTTACCGGCGCCACGCTGGATAACAGCGGGACGTACTACCTGGGGAGCCGGCACTACGACCCGAACACCGGGCGGTTCCTGCAGCAGGATACGTTCAAGGGAGACGTATACAGCCCATGGACACAGAACTTGTACACCTACACCTCCAACAACCCGGTGAACTATGTAGACCCGACGGGACATTCACTGCTAGGGATCATCACAGGCATAGCAGGGTTTGTAGCTGCGACAATAACGGCGATTATAACAGCGCCTATCGTGGAAAAAGTGGTAGGCGGGGTAGTCAATAGCGTATCAAAGGCGGTATCCAATGTTTCTAATTGGGTGCGAGATCAGCAAGCAAGTGTTCAGAGGTATTTTCAAACAGAGCTGACAACGCACTTAGCGGAGCAATGGAAAGAAGAAGCACTGGCAAATGAGCGGATACGAACACGCCAGGGGAAACTGCTGGATATTAGCGATAGGCTGGCAGAAAAGTCGATAGAAACAAATCAAGAGCCGTTTGCAGTGCCTCAAATTAAAGATACGACAAAGAAACAGGGGAAATATCAGATCGTATATCGGGTCTACGGAGGAATTTCTGGTCCTTATGGAAGATCTTGGACACCGGTAAATCCGACGATTTTAAGCAAGTCCGACTATGCAGAACAAGCAGGGCTTCCGAAAAATAATACAATGGAGTATATTGCAATCGGAGTTTTGGTGGATGATAGCATGGTGGAAAAGAAGATGGCAGATTCCCTGGATGGGCATAGAGGCGGCTGGCCTGAATATTTATTCCCATCGGAGGAGTCAGTAAAGGAAAATATCATATTCAGACAGGATATAGAAACAGAAGAGTATTGGAAATAGGAGGAGAAAACCATGTGCGGGAAATTTTGGGAGATGCTGGAGATAGTGGCGAATACAAGATACTATTTGAAAACAGGGATACAGAGGAACTGTACGTATGTAAAAAATATGCATGTGCTGGTGGGAGAAAAGGATTATGAGATACGAGAGGGAGATATAGGAGGATGGATAGAATATCTGCAAGAGCAAGGGATAACAGAGGCAGTATTTAGTGCGGCCTTGGAGAATTTATGGAATAGAGAAGAGCAGCAGGTACATCCAGACTGGGAAATACACCTATTGAATGAAGAGAAGAAAAAGGAGATCGTATTTGATGACTATATGCGGCATATCGACTTTCGAGTGGGCTGGTATCGGGCTTTGAGGGAGAAGGGAGAGCGCGCACAGACGGAAGAATACTGCTATGCAGAGGCGGAAAAAGAGTTTCGGGAAGAAATACAGAAGAATATGGAATATGCAAAAAAAATAAATAATGAATTTGCTATAAAAATCTTTCAATATATTTTCCGTATCCTAGAAGGAAATTACTCAAGAGAAGAGATAGACAATCAAAGAGAGACGCCGTTTATACTGCCGCCGAGCTATTCAGAGAAGGCGCAAAGGATGATGGATGCATTAAGAGAATCACAACTATTTCATGGAATGGGCAACTGGGGAGACGGCACAGCGCCGGACGAGATGATAAAGGAATTATATAAGCAATATATGCGGGTAGCGCTGTGGGCGATCAATGAAGGGGATAAATAAAGAAAAGGGCACAAAGATGTGCCCTTTTTTCTATATGGTTTGGTAGAATGAAGATGAAGAGGTACTAGGCTGGACAACAGCGGGACGTACTACCTGGGGAGCCGGCACTACGACCCGAATACAGGGCGGTTCCTGCAGCAGGATACGTTCAAGGGAGACATCTACAGCCCGTGGACACAGAACCTGTACACCTACACTTCCAACAACCCGGTGAACTATGTAGACCCGACGGGACATTCACTGCTAGGCATTCTTGCAGGAATAGCGGAAGCTATGAAAGCATACAAGGAAGAACTGGATAAAGCAGAAACCGTTGCGCAGACGGAAAGCAAAGGGAAGACAAAGAGCAATAGAGGAACGGGATTCAAACACAGACAAGCGGCAATCTACGCAATGAACAAGATGGTGATGGTGGAAGCAGATAAAATAGGAGCAGAGAAGGAAATAGGGGCATTTGTATACGAAGGAGAGGACGGGCTGTTTTATGTGTCCAATACGTTTACAGGAATGGGAAACAAGGTATATACAGAGCATGTCAACGCAGAATTGAACAATCTTGGCCTGTTGACAGAGAATATGAGTACGGACGATTATCCTGCCATCGATTTTACGCATTCACACTTATACTACGATATGAGAAATGATGCACAAACGATTATTGTGGGGATTGATGAGGCCCGCGATATAGTTGATAATTCAATAAGGCCAAAAGAAAAACCACTGTCGCAGGCAAAGAATTGGGATGGACCGTATACACGTCATGGTTCAATGGACGATTGGAAGATTATCAAAGAACAACAGATGAATAGAGCGAAATACAAGCTAAACTCCTTTGGGATCATAGCGCCTAAAGGCACGAGATATACAGGGCAATGGAATGAGCCGGAGACCAAATACTTCAACTGAGGAGAAAAACGATGAAAAAGCATATAGGAACAATGGCTTTGGCATGCATGGTGATATTTTCACTATGCATGCCGGTAGCGAAGATGGAGTCAAAAACTGGAGGGGACACCGATAATAATGATGACGGGGGATATATGTTTGAGACAATCCTTTCAAGAAATGAAGATATACAGGGAAGGCCTACATATATAGAAGGATACTATAAATTGTACGATGATGGATTGGCATTGTACTATTCAAAACAGGATTATTTGTATGATACACGGGAGAATGCGGTTTGGTTGCCCGAACGCAAAGATTACCCATTGGAAAAAATGATGGCATATGCTACTGACTTTATTTACTCGGATGAGCAGATGATAGTGGTAATGGCAGTGATTGATGATATAGGGAAAGAGAATGAGTATGCGGCTACGGCTACCTATATTGATTTAGAAAACATTGCTGCGGATCCAGTCTATCAAAACGCGAACCATCTAAAATCCAAAAAAGAAATAAAGTACAGAGAAGAAGAAGCGCGGAGGGAGCCTCTTGATGTATCGTTTTATCGGTTGGTGGGAGATCCTTGGCAGTTTGATGGAAAGAAGATTCGGGTAGAATGTGTGAAACGATATGATGATTATGTAGGCGTAACACGTGACTTTCTGCCTTGGGGAAGCACGGTAGGGCCATTAATGATGACCCGTTTTTTTCAGGAGGACGAAGTGTGGGAACGCATAGTAAATAGACATAGGAGATACGGTGCAAAAGATTCTCCCGATGTATATATTCCGATTGCTACTGAAGAGTATCATATTTTTATGACGGCAATGTTTTATCTGTATGAACCTCATGAAACTAGAGATGGAGAATTTCTAGGATATAAAATGTCGTATAAATATGAGATGATAGATGAAGAAATTCATGAGAGAGATTTAGACAACTATAAAAAAGTACTGATGGAAAAGGAGTAATACTCAATGAAAACATGGCTGAGAATATGCCTGGCATGTATAAGTATGATGGTTTTAGGAGGATGCAGCGTCCAGAATAAGATGCAGCCGCAGGAAAAAGATCCCAACGAAGGCGAACGCATTTCCCTGATAGCGATCATCACGAAGCCGGAAGAGTATGACGGAGTGCGGGCAACGGTACGGGGCATATTGAGAGCAGAAGAGGAAGGCATAGCACTGTATGTGTTTGAAGAAGATGCGGAATACGAATCGCATATCTCGGCGCTGTGGCTGGGGAAGTACGAGGAGATAAATACTTTCACCAAAGCACAGCTGCAGGCAATGAACGGAAAGTATGTAGGGGTAACAGGCAGCATCGCAGCGACAAAATACGGGCCGACAGGGGATTACAACTGCGAAATGACAAACATAGAGAACATAGAGGAGGTGGAAGCGGTCAATCCGCTGCCAAGCGAAAAGGAAGGCGGAAATTCACCATATGTGGAGGAATGAGAAAAAGGGCACAAAGATGTGCCCTTTTTCTATATGGTTTGGTAGATTAAGAAATAAAGTATGCGATGAAGAAGGCAGGGATACAGAAAGCTTTGATGCGCTAAAGCGCGCGGACAAGAGAGAAAAAGAGCTGGGAAAAGAGCTTTCTGGGCAGTCTGGGGGGAGAAATGCCAACAAGGATGAATTGGCAAAAAGCTCGTATAGAGTTCTCGCGGAATTGCCGTTGCTGACGGATGTGGAGGCAGCGCCGGGCAGGCGGTTTATAGACGGGGCATATGAATGGATCGGGGATATGATATCGGACAACAGTGCAATGGTAGAGTGTGGCTTCCTATCAATGGCCGGGCTGCGCCTTTCCAAAGGCCGATGCTTTGGGATTCCCGCATGATGTTGAAGACCATGCCAGCCTGGCGGCTACCTGCCTGAGCGCTGATTTTTCCTTTGTGCAATGCTGCCATGTAAACGGAAAGGGGCGGCGTTGCATAAGGTAAAGTGGAAGACTCTTTACAGGAGGAAAACAGCATGGAAGCATTGTCGGAATATATTGTGGTCATCGTCATGGCCATCTGCCTGGCGGTGGGCTATATCATCAAGCACTTTCTGCCGATGGATAACAAATGGATTCCGCTCATCATGGGCGTGCTGGGCATCGTTATCAATATCTGGGTCAGCGGCTGGGCCTTTACGCCGCAGATCCTTTTGGGCGGGCTTGCCAGCGGGCTGGCGGCCACAGGCGCTTTTGAGCTGATAAAAAATATGGCGGGCAGGCAAAAATAAATCGACGCTTAAAGGCCGGGGAACCGGCCTTTTTTTGATGGAAAACATTGACGCCGCGCCGCGCCCGTATTACACTGAACACGACAAACATCTATGGTGGAGGGAAACCTCTGAAAAGGGAAGCAGGTGAAAAGCCTGCACAACAGCCATTACTGTAAATGCTTACAAGAAAGCAACGGCCATTGGGCAAGAGGGCTTGCCCGAGAAGGCGCTTTTAAGGACATAGCATGAGTCAGGAGACCTGCCATAGCGTGTAAGCCGGGTCCTGGGCAAGGGGGACGGGGTGCTTTTTGTGTCGTCAAAAGGGTGGTCTGCTCTTTTTCGTATGCCAAAATGCGTCGTTTGCTCCATACAGCCGGGGCCAAACGGCGCTTTTCTTATGGGAAAAGCGGGAAAAGGAGGAGACATATGAAACGCAAACGAAACAGGCGCGCATCCTGGTGTTTGGCGCTGTGCATGCTGTTGACAACGCTGCAAACGCCGCTCTTGGCGTTGGCGCAGGGCGAAAATGAGGCACAGCCGACGGCAACGCAGACACAGCCGGCCGAAACGCCGCAGGAAAGCGTTGGTGCACAGCCAACACAAGCGCCGGCCGATACGCACAAGGCCCTGGCGCCGCGGCAGGCACAGGCGGCGCTGCAAACGGACGAGGCAGGCACGGTGCTCATCCAAAGCGCGGACGATTTTGCCGCTGTGCTGGCCGATCCTGCCGCTTATGCGAAAAAGGATATACGGCTGACAGCTTCGGTGGATATGGCGGGGCGCACGGCACAGCCCTTGGGGGATCAGAGCGCTCCGTATACCGGCACGTTTGACGGCGCTGGCCATACCGTATCCAACCTGACCATCCAGAGCGACAGCGGGTATACAGGCTTGTTTGGGCAGCTAAACGGCAAGGTGCAGCATCTGACGCTGGATGGATGCACGATCACGGACACCAACGAGACGTATGCCAAGGGCATCGGCGGCTTGGTAGGCTACAACAAGGGCGAGATCCAGCATTGTACGGTGAAAAACAGCACCGTCACGGCCCGCTATCAATCCGTAGGCGGCGTTGTAGGAACCAACGAAGGCAGCATTGCGGATTGCGCGGCGGCGCACAATGCCGTAACGCTGAAAATCAGCGCCGCTACGATGGGCTATACTGGCGGCTTTGTAGGCAGCAACAATCGCAACGGAAGCATTGCGCAATGCTATGTGGAGGGCGGCACGACAGCTTACGAAGGGGCCAAGGGCAAAGGAGCGGCCATTGGGGGCTTTGTGGGCGCAAGCGCCGCGTCCTCCAGCAAAATACAGGCTTGTTACAGCACGGCGGACGTTGTGTCTGCCGGCGAAAAAGCGGGCGGCTTTGTAGGGCGCGCCTATAGCGGAACGCTGGAGAATTGCTTTGCTACGGGCGCGGTGACGGCCGACAAATACGTCGGCGGCTTTGCCGGCGAGCTGTCCTGTACCATCAGCGCATGCTATGCCACCGGGGATGTAACGTCAACAGGCGCGAACAACTACTTTGGCCGCTTTTATGGGGATGGCTTCCCAAGCGCGAGCAACTGCTATTATTTGACGACCTCCTCTGTGACGGGCAACGGCACGGAAAAGACGCAAAGCAGCAAGTTTACCGGCCAATCGCCGGAGGAGCTCCGGCAGGCGGCGCCCCTGTTGGGCAGCGCGTGGACGGCAGACGAAACCCGCAACAACGGCTACCCGTACTTAAAAAACGTAAAAGCGCCGGCAAACGGCGGCGGGCCTTCCGGCCCAGTGCAGCTGGCACCGCCCTCCGGCCTGGCCTGGAATAAGGCGGTGGTATCCTGGCAGGCAGTGCCGCAGGCGGCCGGCTATACCGTGCGCCTGTACCGGCAGATGACGGGCGGCGGTGCGCTGGTAGGGACATATGAAAACGTAACGGAGCCCCGCTATGATTTTACGCAGATCATCGTGCAGAGCGGCGATTACTATGTGACGGTGCAGGCCATGGGCGACGGCGCGGAAACTGCGGATAGCAAGGTATCCGCGCAAAGCCCCGTTTACACCTTTGTAAACCGCGATGAGGAGGGCTATATCCTCATCCAAACGCCGGAGGAGCTGCTGGCCCTGGCGGAAAAGGACACGGACCTGAGCCAAAATTATAGGCTGGCAGGCGATATCGACATGACGGGCGTGGCGGGCAAGGCCATCGGCAAATACACCACCGGCAGCGACGTTAAGCCCTTTACCGGCATTTTCGATGGCAATGGATACAGCATCAAGCACCTTTCGTTATCAGGGGAGGCGCTGTTCTCCTATGTGGGGGAAACGGGCGTGGTGCGCAACTTGACGCTGGAGGACGCCTCCATTGAATATACAAAGAGCGATAGCCAAACGCCCGCGGCGCTGGTATCGCGCAACAAGGGCGTTATAGATCATTGCTTTGTACAAAACAGCGCGGTGGTCTCGCAATATAACGCCTGCACCGGTGGGCTGGCGGGGCTGAATGAAGGCTGGATCAGCCACTGTGGCGTGGAAGGCGGCAGCGTGGCTTGCAAAAGCGCATACAGCACCAAGATCGGCGGGTTTGTCGGCCGCAACCTGGGGCGCATCGACCAGTGCTTTGCCACAGCTTCTGTTTCCGGCGCCAAATGGGTCGGCGGGTTTGCCGGCGGCCAGGAGGGCGGCACCATCTCAAACTGCTATGCCCTGGGCACCGTGACGGCTACCGGCGATGCAGCCGGCGGATTTACAGGCTTTTTCATCACCTATGACAGCAGCAACCCCAGCGTGCTACAAACTGTATATGCCGCCAACGACGTAAAGGCGCAGGTGGGCGGCCCGCTGGCGGGCAGCAACCAAACCGTTGCCAAAGACGGGGACGGTACGGCGGTAAACTGTTACTACAATCTATACAAAACAGCGCCCCAGACGGAAAGCATGACGCTCGAAGGCGCAACGGGCAAGACCACCGGCGAGATGAAAACCCAGGCGCTTGCTGCGCTATTGGGCGACGCTTGGTCGGTGGATACCTCGCAGGGGCAGGCCATCATCAACAATGGATACCCCTACCTAACACAGGCGGCGCCGGCGCCGTCCGCCCCCAGCGAGGAAACAATAGAGGTCGGCCTGCTCATTGCCCCATACGATTATGAAGGCTATGCGTTCCAGCCAGGCCAGGCTATGCAGATGCAGGTTGCGGGCGACCCTGTCACGGTTAAGGATGTGCTGGACGCCGCCCAGGCGCAGGGATTGATTTCCTACAAGGCGGAACAGAGCAAGACCGGCGCGTTTGTGACGGAAATTAACGGCACCGCGCCGCAATCGCCCAACGGCTGGATGTTTACCATCAACGACAAACCCTCCAGCGTTGGGATGGAGGCGGCCCAGGTAACGCCGGGAGATAAGATCCTTTGGTATGAGGGAACCGCCTTGAACCACTTTTTAGCCCCCTCCTGGGCGGAGATGACGGCGCCAGAGCAAGCGGAATACGAGGAAATCTATACAAAAGAGCAGCTCTTGGCGCTGGCAAACAGCCAGAACCCGGCCCAGGATTGGGCGAAAAACTACCGTTTGATGGCGGATATAGACTTAAGCAGCGTGGATTTTACGCCCATCGGCAGCGAAGAAATTCCGTTTACCGGGCGGTTTGAAGGCAATGGGAAGACCCTTTCCAACCTGTCGATAGAGCGCGGCGCAGCAAGCCAGAACCTTGGCTTGTTCGGCTGTATTAAGGGTGCGGAGATCGTAAATTTGACGCTGGAAAACGCGCGCATCACGGGCGGAAGCCGCATCGGCACGCTGGTAGGTGCGGCGCTGGCGGATGCGGCTGGCGGCAAGGCCAACCTCATCGGCAACTGCCATGCCACGGGTACGGTGACGGCCATGGGCACGGCGGTAATCAAACAGACGGATGCAGGCGGGCTGGTGGGCATCAACGATGGAAATACGGATGGCCAGACCGGGCAGAGCATATACAGCGCCATAGACGGCTCTTCGGCGCAGGTAACGGTGGTAGCCGATACCGGCTCGGCAGACGAGACGGAATCCGGCCATGTCGGCGGCTTTGTGGGCTGGAACAAAGGCATGATCACCGATTGCTTTGCAGAAGGCAATGTGGACGGCGGCAACACCACCGGCGGCTTTGCAGGCAGCAACTATGGCAGCATCTATAATTCGCACGCCATAGGGGCTGTGACGGCCGGGTATACTGCAGGCGGCTTTGTGGGCAGCAGCGGAATTGGCAGCGCGCTGAAAAACTGCTATGCCACGGGCAACGTTATTGCCGTTAGCCCGCACAGCGGCGCATACTTTGGCGGGTTTGCGGGGTCTATCACCGGCACGGCGGAAAACTGTATCAGCACTGGCACGCTGACGCCGGGCTGGAGCTATAACGGCGGGTTTGCCGGCTATTTTGAAGGCACACTCGCTTCCTTCAACGAGGATTTTGTGACGCTGAAACACTGCTTTGCCAACTGCGAGACCAGCCTAGGAACAACCATCAAACCGCTGGGCAATTACCTGCCGGGACGGGATGAAAACAGCGATCAGGCGGCCGCTGCTATCGGCGTATCCCAGACAGAGTCGTTTGTAAAGCTCAAGGAAATGCTGGATGCTATTGCCCAGCAGCAGGCCACGGCCGAGGCGCTGATTTTGGAGGCGGCCAAATACCAGGATGAGATAACCATTCCCAATACCGTGGCAGCGCAGACGGATGTGACAGACCTGGTGGCGCAGCTAAAGCCGGGCCAAGCGGCGGACAGCGCCATTGCCGTGCAATACCGTGAACGGGAGGAAAACACATACATCGTCAGCGATGCGCCGGACAACCGCTATACGCTGGCGCAGCGCAACGATAAGCCCGGCAAAGTCACGGAATCGATGGTGCTGCTGTTTGTGCAAAATGGGCAGGCATACAGCAAGACGGTCAAGGTTAATATCCAGGGTGCACAGACGGAAGTTTCCTTGGAGGAATTGCTGCAAAGCCTGCAACATCACTATGCCAGCCCCGCGTATGAGGATTCGCAGTCCGATTGGGTGGCGTTTGACCTGGCGGCGTATGCGGGCAAGGACAATGTTTTTGCCTCCGCAGGTGCGAAAAACCGCTTTATCGCAAAGGCGATGGAAAACATCCGTCCCGGCAATGCCACTGACCATGAGCGCGTGGCGCTGATGATGACGGCGCTGGGCGTAGACGCTTCCGAGCTGATAGACGCCATTGCGCAGCTGCCCAGCGAAAAGATGGACAGCGTAAACGCCCAAACCTTTGCACTGCTGGCATACGATGCTGGGCAGTATTCCCTGCCGCAAGATGCGGCCAACACCCGGCAGGCCGCTGTGGCATACCTGCTGGCACACCAGAACGCGGACGGCGGCTGGGCATACTACGGCGACGTATCCGAGGCAAGCATGACGGCGATGGTGCTGAGCGCGCTGGCGCCGTACCGCGACGATCCGGCGGTAGAAGCAGCAGTGCAGGAGGGGATTGAGTGCCTGTCCGCCCTGCAGACGGCGGGCGGCGGCTACGGGTATGACGGCGTGGAAAACAGCAACGACGCGGCGACTGTCGTCATTGCGCTGACATCGCTGGGCATCGACGCGGGCTCGGACGCCCGGTTTGTGAAAAACGGCAACAGCGTGCTTTCCAGCCTGCTGAGCTTTGTAACAGAAGACCTGCAATTCGGCTATGACAGCAACGCAGAGGCCAATGCCTATGCCACAGAGCAGGGCTTCCGCGCGCTCATCGCATACAGCCGGTACCAGGCGGACGGATACAATGTATACCGGTTTGAAGGGCCTCTTGCGCCGTATGTGCAGCCCGGCCGGGTGACGATCACGGTGCAAAAGGATGAAAATCTGCCCGAAATGCAGGGGCCGGCAGAGGAAGAGATTTTGCAGGCGGTGCTGACCGAGGAAGAGCTTCAGCGCGTGGCCGGCGGCGAGGATGGCACGATTCTCATCAAGCTGACGGCCACAGAACAGGCGCAGGATCTGAAAACGCTGGATCGCCTATTGGCGCAGGAAGAAACGCTGGCAGCGGCCTGGCGGATGGAGGTACAAACCACCATTGGCGGCCAAAGCCGGACGGCAGACGCTTTCCGGCAGCCGCTGAAAGTCACCATCGTACTGCCGCAGGATTGGCAGGGATACGCGCAGTATGCCGTGGTGTCCGCCGGCCAAGGCAAGACGAGCCGCACGGACAGCGAGGCTGCGGATGCGGTATCCTTTGAGGCGCAGTACAGCGGGCTGTATGCGCTGGCGTATGCGCAGACGGATACGCTGGCTCAGGCGCCCCAAACGATGGACAATAGCCGGCCGGTCTTTTTCTGCCTGCTGCTGGCCATTTCCGGCCTGGGCCTAGCCGTTTGCCAAAAGCGGAAGCGGGCGTAAGGCACATCCTATAAAAAAGAAAAAGAGGACGTATTTCATGCCCTCTTTTTTTGTATCCAAGGGGCCGAAAAATGGCGAAAAAACCTGGGCGTTTCCCGGAAAAACGGGCGTTCGGGCAGGGCTGAAAAATGGAGATACCATCGCAAAACTGGATAAAATAAGAGAGGAAAAGAGGACAAAGTGCATTGACTCATACTACTAGATATGCTATTATGCTTTTGCAAAGGATACTATATATAGGTTGAACTGGGGCGTGGACCCGGGGAAGACGGGAAGGATAGCAAAATGAAAATCATCAAACGCAACGGATCGGAAGTGGCCTTTGATATTGATAAGATCATCATTGCCATCAGCAAAGCCAACAAGACGGTGGGCGAAAATGAACGCATGACCCCCATGCAGATACAGCGCATTGCGGAAAGCGTTGTATTGTCCTGTGAAAAGCTGGGAAGATCCCCCAGCGTGGAAGAGGTGCAGGATATGGTGGAAAAGCAGATCATGGCGCATGGCGCGTTTGAGGTTGCAAAATCCTATATCACATATCGGTATACCCGCACGCTGGTACGCCAGTCCAACACGACGGACGATAAGATACTGAGCCTGATCGAATGCAACAACGAGGAGGCCAAGCAGGAAAACGCCAATAAAAACCCGGTGGTAAACTCCACCCAGCGCGACTATATGGCGGGCGAGGTTTCCCGTGATATTACAAACCGCCTTTTGTTGCCGCAGGACATCGTAGAGGCACACAACGAGGGCATCATCCATTTCCATGATGCGGACTACTATGCCCAGCACATGCACAACTGCGATTTGGTAGACCTGGAGGATATGCTGCAAAACGGCACGGTCATCACCGGCACGCTCATCGAGCGCCCGCACAGCTTTTCCACAGCCTGCAACATCGCCACGCAGATCATCGCGCAGGTGGCGAGCAACCAGTACGGCGGGCAGTCCATCTCGCTGGCGCATTTGGCGCCGTTTGTGCAGGTAAGCCGCGACAAGATCCGCCAGCAGGTCTTGCAGGAAAGCAAAACCATCGGCGTGGAGTTGTCTGTGGATAAGATCCATGCGCTGGTGGAGCAGCGGCTGCGCGAAGAGGTGCGCCGCGGCGTGCAGACCATCCAATACCAGGTGGTCACGCTGATGACCACCAACGGCCAGGCGCCGTTTGTGACGGTCTTTATGTATTTGAACGAGGCCAAAAGCGAGCAGGAAAAGCGCGATTTGGCCATGGTCATCGAAGAGGTGCTCTCTCAGCGCTACCAGGGCGTGAAAAACGAAAAGGGCGTCTGGGTAACCCCCGCGTTCCCCAAGCTGGTGTATGTGTTGGAAGAGGACAATGTTTCTCCCGACGCGCCCTACTATTATCTAACAGAGCTGGCGGCCAGGTGTACGGCCAAGCGCATGGTGCCAGACTATATCTCCGAAAAGATCATGAAACAGCTCAAGGTAGACCAAAACGGCGATGGGCAGTGCTATACCTGCATGGGATGCCGCAGCTTTTTGACGCCCTATGTGGACGAAAACGGCAAGCCGAAATACTACGGCCGCTTCAACCAGGGGGTCGTCACGGTCAACCTGGTGGATATCGGCCTGTCCGCCGGCAAGGATATGGACAAATTCTGGGAGATCTTTGACGAGCGGATGGAGCTTTGCCACCGTGCGCTGCAATGCAGGCACGAGCGCCTGACCGGCACGGTATCGGACGTGGCGCCGATCTTGTGGCAGTACGGCGCGCTGGCCCGCCTGAAAAAGGGCGAAAAGATCGACAAATTGCTGCACGGCGGGTATTCCACCATTTCGCTGGGCTATGCGGGCCTGTGGGAATGCGTATACAGCATGATCGGCAAAAAGCTGACAGAGCCGGAGGGTGAGGCTTTCGGGCTGGAGATCATGCGCAAGCTCAACGAATATACCGCCAAATGGAAAAAGGCGGAGAATATCGATTACAGCCTGTATGGCACGCCGCTGGAAAGCACGACGTATAAATTTGCCAAGTGCCTGCAAAAGCGGTTTGGCATCGTAAAGGGCGTAACGGACAAGGGGTATATCACAAACAGCTATCATGTGCATGTGACAGAGCCCATCAATGCGTTCGATAAGCTGGCGCTGGAGGCCAAGTTCCAGGCGCTGTCGCCGGGCGGGGCCATCAGCTATATCGAGGTGCCGAATATGCAGCAAAACCTGGCGGCTGTGATGAATGTGATGCAGTTTATCTATGACAACATCATGTATGCCGAGCTCAATACCAAGAGCGACTACTGTCAGGTATGCGGCTGGGACGGCGAAATACAGATCATTGAAAAGGACGGTAAGCTGGTCTGGCACTGTCCGCAGTGCGGCAACGAGGACCAGGACAAGATGAATGTGGCGCGGCGCACCTGCGGCTATATCGGCACACAGTTCTGGAACCAGGGGCGCACGCAGGAGATCAAAGAGCGCGTGCTGCATCTGTAAGCACAAAGCGGAGGGTAAACAGGGCATCTAGTCAAGGTGCTCTGTTTTTGCGGAAAGGAGACGCGGATGTATTACGGGGAGATCAAAAACTGCGACATTGCCAACGGCATAGGTGTGCGCGTATCGCTGTTTGTTTCAGGCTGCACCAACCACTGCGAACAGTGCTTCCAGCCCGAAACCTGGAATTTTTCCTATGGGGAGCCGTTTACCCGGCAGACGGAGGAGACGCTGCTTTCGCTGCTGGCTCCTTCCTATATCGACGGGCTGACGCTTTTGGGCGGCGAGCCGTTCGAGCCGGAAAACCAGCGTGTGCTGCTGCCGTTTTTGCGCCGGGTGCGCGCCAGGTATCCGCAAAAGACCATCTGGTCCTTTTCCGGCTTTACGCTGGAGGAGCTGACAACGCCGGGCAGCTATGCGCACTGCGAAGCGACGGAGGAGATGCTGTCCTTGCTGGATGTGCTGGTGGACGGCCGGTTCATCCTCGCGCAAAAGGACATTTCCCTGCGCTTTCGCGGCTCGAAAAACCAGCGCCTGATCGATTTGAACCGAACCAGGGAAGAGGGCCGCGTGGTGCTTTGGGAGGATTGACCCCATTGGGCATATAACCAAAAAGAGCCGTAAGGCTCTTTTTTTATCTGCATTTACGCTGGCTCACGAGGGAAAAGGAGCGGTTCATACAGGCGGCTGCTGGTTTCGTCCTTTATATGGATTTCTATGTCTAAAGGCTTTTGGCTGTCAAAGGGTGAAAAGGAAATGTCATCCCGGGCGGCGCCTGGCGGCCGACAGGGTGAAGCTGCTGAAGACCTCCCGGCCCACCCAGCCGTAGGATTCATACCAAAGCCTGCCGCCTTTTTCGGTGGGGCCGCTATGGATTTGATAGGAGCTGTATAGAGCATAGTCCTTGTACCAGTGCGGATCGATATACAAATCGGCAAATTCCGCCGGGATGGTCAGGATTTCCTGTCCGAAAGAGCAAAGGCTTTCCACCGGCACGGCGGGTGCGGCCAAAGGCACGGCCCTGCCACACCCGCACACAAGGACGGAGACGCATAGACAGCAAAGATGGCTTAACCAATGTTTTACGCTCAATATTTCCCCCTCATACTTGGAAACATTTCTATTTCTAACTTTGCCATGCCATAAGAAAAAAGCTTGTCAATTTTATTTTTTTGATGCTTCCGATGCGCTACACCGCCGCGGGGGCGTTGGCATAGTGTATGGATAGGGAACAATGTCGTTCCTCACCCTACGGATGAAAAGGAGTATGGAAAAGATGACTACAAAAGAAATGGCCCTGTCCCAAGTGCGGCAGGGGATGACGGCAACGGTACACAGGCTTTTATCCAACGGCAGCATCCGGCGCAGGCTCCTGGATATGGGGCTGATCGAGGGCACGGAGATCCGCTGCTTATACAGCAGCCCTTCCGGCGACCCTACGGCCTTTTTAGTGCGCGGCACAGTGGTGGCATTAAGGCGCCGGGATGCGGACCGGATACGTGTGTTTGCAGCGCTAAAGGAGCCGGCGGAAACGCCGAAAATGGCAACCACGGCCGCAACGACATAAACAAAGAAGGAGAAATGCATGGGACTTACATCCGATTCAACCGGGCGCAGCGCAGCGGACAGCGGCCTGGTCATTGAAAAACAGAGCCCAGAGGAAAAGGTGGTGGCGCTGGCGGGCAATCCCAACGTAGGCAAAAGCACGGTTTTCAACGAGCTGACAGGGATGAACCAGCATACCGGCAACTGGCCGGGCAAAACGGTAACCAACGCCCAGGGACGCACGCAGCACAACGGCGCCTCCTATGTGCTGGTGGATATTCCGGGCACTTATTCGCTGATGGCGCATTCGGCAGAGGAGGAAGTGGCGCGCGATTTTCTATGCTTTGGCGGGCCGGATGCCGTGGTCGTCGTCTGCGATGCTACCTGCCTG
This sequence comes from uncultured Eubacteriales bacterium, assembly GCA_959600905.1. Classification (GTDB taxonomy): domain Bacteria; phylum Bacillota; class Clostridia; order Christensenellales; family QAND01; genus UMGS1975. The sequence goes on from CAUGNO010000007.1 coordinate 84,651, forward strand.
GAACGCAATATCAATCTGGTGCTGCAAACGATAGAAATTACACCCAAGGTTGTGGTTTGCGTGAACCTGCTAGACGAAGCGGAAAAGAAGAAAATTCACATAGATCTGACGGCGCTGGAAAAGAACCTAGGCGTGCCGGTGGTAGGAACCAGCGCGCGCAGCGGGCGGGGTCTTTCCGCATTGATGGATCGCGTAGAGGACATCACCACGCCAAGCGCCGCTGCCCCTGCCCGGGTGATGTACAGCGATGCCATCGAGCAGGCCATTTCCCTGGTAGAGCCTGTGCTGGCGCCCCATCTAAAGGGGCGGTTTCCGGCCAGGTGGATGGCGCTGCGGCTCATCGACTATGACGCATCCTTGATGCAGGCGCTGCAAAATGCACTGGGGCAGGATCTGATGCAGACAGAGGAGGTGGCAGACGCGGTCTTGCAGGCCAGGGCGCATTTGGCAGAGCAGGGGCTTTCGGAAGGGCCGCTGAGGGATGCCATCGTATCCTGCTTGTATAAAAAAGCGGAGGCGGTCTGCCGTGACGTAGTGCGGGCAGAGGAGCCGAAATACAACGAAAAACAGCTAAAAATAGACCGCATCCTTACCAGCAAATGGACGGGGATCCCCATCATGCTGGCGCTGTTGGCCGCTGTATTTTGGATTACCATCACAGGGGCAAACTATCCGTCCGAGCTGCTGAGCCGCGGCTTGTTTTGGGTACAGGACCGCCTGACAGACCTATTCATGTACCTCCACGCGCCGGCCTGGCTGCATGGGGCGCTGGTGCTGGGCGTATACCGCGTGCTGGCGTGGGTGGTATCGGTGATGCTGCCGCCCATGGCCATCTTTTTTCCGCTTTTTACCCTGCTGGAGGATCTGGGCTATCTGCCCAGGGTGGCGTTCAACCTGGATAAGCATTTTCAAAAATGCCGGGCCTGCGGCAAACAGGCGCTGACCATGTGCATGGGGTTTGGCTGCAACGCAGCCGGCATTGTGGGGTGCCGCATCATCGATTCCCCGCGGGAACGGCTCATTGCGATTTTGACCAACAATTTTGTGCCCTGCAACGGCCGTTTCCCGACGTTTTACAAAAGGGCAAAAAGAAAAATGGGTTTATGTATTGCCAAGGCTTGTTCAAGATAGTATACTTTTGTAAGCATGTAGAACAAAAAAGAAAAATGGGGAGAATTGCGGCAAAAACGGGAAAGTGTATTGGCTATATGGGGGATTTTGCTGAAAATGAAAAAGTATACTTTCTGAATTTGGATCGGCTGTTTGTATAAATAGCAAAAGAAAATCGGCGTGTTTGAAACAAGACATGCCAAAACAAAATTATGAACAATGGGGAGGAAAACAATGAAACGGTTTATGGCGATGCTGCTGTGCGTCTGCATGATGCTGGGCCTGGTAGGCTGCGGCGGAGGGGATACGGCTAGCAATAAAGTGGTGATCTATTCCAGTAGCGAAGAGTTTCGCAATGAATATTACCTTTCCCGGCTCAAAGAGCAGTTCCCTGATTATGACATCACGATTCAGTATATTGCAACGGGTAACTGCGCCTCCAAGCTAAAAAGCGAAGGCACGGAAACAGAAGCGGATATCGTGATGGGGCTGGAATCCGGCTATCTAACCTCCTTAAAGGATATGATGGAGGATCTTTCCGGCTATGATACATCGCGCTATCTGCCGGAAATGGTAGACCCGAACCATGCCTATATGACGGTGGACCGGGAGAGCAATGCGATCATCATCAACCCCAAGCTGTTGCAGGAAAAGCAGCTGCCGGTACCGAAAAGCTACCAGGATCTTTTAAGCCCCCAGTACAAGGGGCTGGTTTCCATGCCAAACCCCAAAACGTCGAGCACGGGCTATGCGTTTTTGCTGAGCCTGGTCAATACGATGGGCCAAGAAGAGGCGTTTTCGTATTTTGATAAGCTGTCGGAAAATATATTGCAGTTCACCACCTCCGGATCCGGCCCGGTCAACGCCCTGGTGCAGGGCGAGGCTGCCATTGGGCTGGGGATGACGTTCCAGGCCGTACAGGAAATCAACAAGGGCGCAGAGCTGGAAATTCTTTACTTTGAGGAGGGGGCTCCATACTCTACTTACGGTGTTTCCGTGGTGAAGGGAAAGATGCAAAGGCAGGCTGTAAAAGAGGTCTTTGGCTTTATTGTGGATACGCTGATCCTGGAAGATAAGGAAAAATTTGTACCGGAGAAAATCTATACCGATCAGGATACAAGCATTGAAAACTATCCGAAGGACATCCAATATGCCGATATGACAGGCATTGACGATTTGAACAAAAAGGAAGAATTGCTTTCGCTATGGCAGCATTAAATCAAACGGAAAAAATAAAGGTGGAGGGCCTGTATAAGGCCTATGGCAAAAAGACAATCTTGGATCATATCGGGTTTTCGGTGTACGAGGGCGAGTTCTTGTCTGTACTGGGCTCTTCTGGCTGCGGAAAGACGACGCTGCTGCGTATCCTGATTGGGATTACCGAGCAAAACGGCGGGCGCATCCTCAAAGACGGCGTGGATATCTCCGCCTTTGAGCCGGCCAAGCGCGGCATGGGCATCGTCTTCCAAAACTATGCGCTGTTTCCCAATATGACTGCGCTGCAAAATGTGGAATATGCGCTAAAGCTGCACCCCGATTTTAAGGCTTCCTCCCGCCAAAGGGCATTGGAAGTGTTGTCGCAGGTGGGGATGGAAGAGCACAGCGGGAAAAAACCGGATAAGCTGTCTGGCGGCCAGCAGCAGCGCGTGGCCATTGCGCGCACGCTGGCGCTGCAGCCCGATGTGCTGCTGTTTGATGAGCCGTTGTCCGCCTTGGATGCCAGCAACCGGCTGGCGCTGCGCCGGGTCATAAAGGATGTGCAGAAAAAGACGCAGGCAACGGTGATTTACATCACCCATGACCAGGAAGAGGCGTTTACCATGTCCGATCGTATCATGGTGATGAGCGAGGGGACCATCGAGCAAATCGGCACGCCGCAAGAGATCTACCATCACCCGAAAAATGCCTTTGTGGAGAGCTTTGTGGTGGCGCAATTAAAGCAGAAGATGGCGGATCTGAAACGCTGTGTGGAGTAAGCAGGATGCAGAAAAGAAGAACATGGAAAGCCAGGGCGGTGGTCAAGGCTTCGCTGCTGGTATTTTTAATCATCGCGGTGCTGGCGCCGCTTATATGCCTGCTGTTTTCCATAGGCAGCGTAGATGTGGGCGGCATTGTGGGCTCCAGGCAGTTTTTGGAATCGCTGAAAAATTCCGTACTGGTGACGCTGACGGCCACGGCGGTGTCCTTGGTGCTGGCCCTGGTGCTGGCCTGGTGCATTGCGCGCTCCGGCTTGAGGAAAAAGGGGTTTTTATCTCAGCTGCTGTCGCTGCCGATGTTGATTCCCTCCATTTCTCACGGCATGGGGCTCATCGTGCTGTTTGGCGCCAACGGGGTCTTAACCAACCTTTTGGGCCTTAACACCAGCATCTATGGCTTTTGGGGCATTGTAATAGGCTCGGTGATGTATTCGTTCCCGGTGGCGTTTTTGATGCTGCTGGATGTGTTTCAATACGAGGATTATACGGTGTATGAATCTGCCCAGGTGCTGGGTATCCCGAAAATCAGGCAGTTTCTGTCTATCACACTGCCGTACCTGAGAAAACCGATGATCTCGGTCTTGTTTGCCACCTTTACCCTGATCTTTACCGATTACGGGGTGCCCTTGATGGTGGGCGGCAAATTTATGACGCTGCCGGTCTATATGTACAACGAAGTAATCGGCTTGATGAATTTTGGCAAGGGCGCGGTCGTGGCGCTGTTTTTGCTGATCCCCGCGGTGGTGGCCTTTTTGTTTGATCTGTTCAACAAGGACAGCGGCAACGCTTCCTTTACGGTTAAAACCTTTGAAATAAAAAAGAGCCGCAAGCGCGATTTTGTGTGCAGGGTGCTGGTGGGCGTCGCGATTGTGCTGGTGCTGCTGCCCATTGTCTCCTTTGCGCTGCTGACGTTTGTGGAAAAGTATCCGATCGATATGTCGCTGAGCCTGCACAACATTACGCAGGCCATGGATATGGGGACGGGGAAATACTTGGTCAACTCGCTGATCATCGCTGTGCTGACGGCCGCGGCCGGTACGGCGATCGCTTATCTGAACGCTTATTTTGCCGCCAGAGGCAATGGCGTTTTGGCGCGCTCGCTGCACTTGGGCTCTATTACGACGCTGGCGGTGCCGGGCATTGTGCTGGGCCTATCGTACGTGATGTTTTTTAAGGGATCGTTTTTGTACGGCACGCTCGCCATCCTGATCTTGGTGAATACCATACACTTTTTTGCTTCGCCGTATCTGATGGCCTACAATGCGATGCACAAGCTCAATCCGAATCTGGAGGCTGTGGCAAAGACCATTGGCATCCCGTCCTGGCGGCTGATCAAGGATGTATTTATCCCGCAGACCCGGGATACCATGCTGGAGATGTTTTCCTATTTCTTTGTCAACTCCATGATCACCATCTCTGCGGTATCGTTTTTGAGTACGGTAAAGACCATGCCTGTTTCCATGATGATAACGCAGTTTGAAGGGCAGATGCTGCTGGAATGCTCGGCCTACATATCCTTGCTGATCCTAACGGCCAACCTGGTGATGAAGGGGATCGTCCATGGCATGAAAAGACACAGGGCTGCAGGGCGCAATGGGGAGGAAGAAAATGGCTTTGAACCAAAGGCAATTTGATGTTTTAACCTGTTTGGAAAAAGCGCGGTGCGCAATGACGCAGCGCGAACTGGCCAAGCAAACCGGCGTTTCGCTGGGCACCATCAATAAGACGGTGACAAGCCTGGAGGCACTGGGCTGTGTGGATGAGGCCGGCATCACGGAGCATGGCTTGGAGGCGCTGGAACCCTATCGCGTCCGGCGCGCCGTGTTTTTGGCGGCGGGGTTTGGCTCTAGGCTGGTGCCGGTAACGCTGAACACGCCAAAGCCGCTGGTACGCGTAAAGGGCACGCGTATGATCGATACCATGCTGGACGCGGTATATGCTGCCGGCATTGAAGAGGTCGTGGTGGTACGGGGGTACCTTGGCGAGCAATTCGATCAGCTTTTGTATAAATACCCCGGCATACGCTTTGTGGAAAACCCGCTGTACAACGAAGCAAACAATATTTCTTCGGCGTTTTGCGCACGAAAGCTATTGCAAAGCGCATATGTGTTGGAGGCCGATCTGGTGCTTTACAACCAGAGCCTTATTACCAAATACCAGTATGCCTCCAATTACCTGGGCGTGCCGGTGGAGCGGACGGACGACTGGTGCTTTGAGGTAAAGCAAGGGCGTATCACGCATCTTGGGATCGGCGGACAAAACTGTTATCATATGTTCGGCGTGTCCTATTGGTCAAACGAGGACGGCGCCAAGCTGGCCGAGCATATCAAGCAGGTCTATGAAATGCCGGGCGGAAAAGAACGGTACTGGGATCAGGTGGCGCTGGAATATCATCTGAAGGATTATCAGGTGCAGGTGCGCCCCTGTACGTTTGAAGATATCATAGAAATCGACAATTACAGCGATTTGAAAAAACTGGACAGCCTGTATACCTAACAGGCTGTTTTTGTTGTTTTGACACGGTTTTAGGCAGATGGTATAATGCAAAAAACCGCATCTTAGGACAAGGTGCGGCCTATTTTCATGCGGAAAAACCCGCCGCTGTGCAAAAAGAGGCCGGCTGCGCGGCGGGGGCGAATAGAAATCAGTGAGGGAGGCAGGACATTGTTGTACCAAGCCTATGATCCGGAGGTGCTCAAACGGGTACAGGAAACGGAGCTAGAGATTTTAAAGGATTTCATCGATCTTTGCGATCGGCATGATATCGATTATTTCGGCGTGGGGGGCACGGCCATCGGCGCGGTGCGCCACCAAGGGTTCATCCCGTGGGATGATGACATCGACATCGGCTTTCTGCGCAAGGATTACGATCGCTTTCTGGCTTTGGCCAAAGAGGAGCTTTCGGACAAATACGAGGTGCTCAACGCCATAGAGGATCAAAACTATCCCCTTCCTACCACCCGCCTTGTAAAAAAGGGCACGGTGTTCCATGAGGAGCCGCTGAAAAACTGCAAATGCAACTTTGGCATTTTTTTGGATCTATACTCATTTGACAACGCGGCCGACGATGAAAAGGCGATGCGCAAGCAGGGCAAAAAAGCTTGGTTCTGGGGTAAGCTGCTGATTTTGCGCCATATCGGGAAGCCTACCTTGTATTTTGGTGGATGGAAGGCGGCGTTGGTGCGGGCGGCCTGCCAGGTAGCACACTTTTTTCTGTGGCTGTTCCGCATTTCCCCTCGTTGGCTGTACGAAAAAGCGATGAAGGCAAGCAGACGGTATGAAAATGAGGAAACAAAGCGCGTTGCGTGGTTTTTTGATCCTATGCCCTTTACCAGCATCATAGAAAAAGAGCAGCTTTTGCCAACAAAAAAAATGCCGTTTAATGGGCTGATGATGCGCTTTCCGGGCGGCGTTGAGAGCTATTTGGCCAAGCGATATGGCGACTATATGCAGCTGCCGCCGGAGGACAAGCGCCATAATCATCCGCCGTACAAACTGGATTTCGGCGATGAAAGATAACCGGTGCGTGGAGTTAAGTTGGAAGAGGAGGAAGGATCGTGCAGTACGCCTATAAACCGGAAGAACTGGAACGATTGAAAAAAACCGAGATGGAAGTGCTTGCGGCGTTTATTGAGATCTGTGAAAAGCATGATCTGCCGTATTTTCTCAACGGAGGCACAGCCATCGGTGCGGTGCGCCATCAGGGCTTTATTCCGTGGGATGATGATATGGACGTGGGGATGCTGCGGGATGATTATGAAAAGTTTTTGCAAGTGGCGCCGAAAGAGATGGAAGGCAAGTTCGAGTTGATGAATGCGGAGATCAATAAGGATTGCCCGGGCTACACCATGAGAATGTGCAAGGTAGGTACAAAGCATATTACTGACGAGCATTCCAAGTATCCCACCACTTTTGGGATACGCATCGATATTTTCCCGTATGACAACGTGCCGGAGGACCCAAAGCTGCGAAAAAAGCAGCTTCGGGATATCAACCTATACAACCGCATGTATATCCTGCGTACCATCCGCAACCCGGAGGTGCCGCTCAAAGGCATCGCGGGCAAGATTATGTCGGCAGGATGCTTTGTGGTGCATTACCTGCTCAAGGCCTTTGTTTCGGTGGATTATATCAACCGCAAATACAGGGAGACCTCTCTTCGTTATCATAATAAGACAAGCTTGGTTACCTCTTTATGCGATTTAAAGCCGGAGGATTGGATGGTAAAGGTAGATGATATTTTTCCGCTTCAAGATGCAGTGTTTGAGGGGATGAAGGTCAAGATCATGGCATGTAATCATGAAATGCTAACCCGTGGGTTTGGGGATTATATGCAGCTGCCGCCAGAGAGCCAGAGATACAATCATGGCGCCAAAGTGCTGGATTTTGGAGACAGCCAGGGTGAAGGCTGAGCAGGTGAGGGGGAAGATGCAAAATGGTCTATGGATACGAGCCTGAAGAATTAGAGCGCATGAAGCAGACGGTGCTGGATATTTTTGATGTCTTTGCGGCAATTTGTGAAAAATATGAGATCCCATATTTTGTGCAGGGCGGTACTGCGATTGGCGCAGTGAGGCATCGGGGATATATTCCGTGGGATGATGACATTGATGTGGGGATGCTGCGGGATGATTATGAAAGATTTTTGCAGGTAGCGCCCGGGGAACTGGCGCCAACATATGAGATCATTGACGGCTACCATGACAAAAACTGCCCGGATTATATTACGAGAATCTCCAAGATAGGCACCAAACAGGTAAGCAAGGAGCATACCAAATATAAGGTGGACAATCTGGGAATCAGCATGGATATTTTCCCTTACGATAATGTGCCTGAGGACAAAGCGTTGCGCAAAAAGCAGGTTCGCGCCAGAGATTGGTATAATCGTTTGCACATACTTTGGTGCATCCCAAACCCTGATATACCGGGAAAAGGGCTCAAGCCTATGCTTATGAAAGCATCCTGCTTTGTTGCACATTTTTTCATTCGCCTGTTTGCTTCTGGAGATCGGATTGGCCAAAAACATAAACAAGCGCTGATGCGGTATCATAATAAAACAGAGCTGGTGACTTCTATGTGCGATATCCGGCCGGAGGATTGGATCGTGCATATAGACGAAATTTTTCCTTTGCAAGAGCTGACCTTTGAAGGGCGAACGGTCAAGGCTATGAGGTGTAATCACGAAATGCTGACGCGTGCATTTGGGGATTATATGCAATACCCGCCTGTTAGCGAGAGAAAAAACCACAGGCCGGAAATCTTAGATTTTGGTGAAGAAACCATCCATTGGGAGAAAACCATTGAAAGAAAAACTGAGGCGCCACATCCTGGGCAACGGAAAAAACTTGGGGCATAAGACCTATCTGTGGACAGTTACCTCCGGGCTGATGTATGCGGGCAGCAGTGTGATTATGCTGTGGGCCGTTACGCAAATATTGGGCCCGGCGGAGGGTGGCGTCTACTCCATTTGCTTTGCGGTATCTCAGCAGCTTTTGACGCTGGGCTGGTACTGTATGCGCACGTTTCAAGCTTCGGATATACAGCATATGTATGCATTTAAGGATTATTTTGCTTCGCGCATCATCACCGTAGGCCTGATGATGCTGGCAGGGATGGCTTGGGTGCTCTTTAGCCGGTTTACGCTGGAAAAGGCGGCCCTTACCTTGATTTTCTGCCTATACCGAGGCGGAGAGGCCTTTTCCGATGTGTTTGAGGGCCTGTACCAGCAAAAGGGCCGGTATGATCTATCGGCCAAGGGCGTATTTATCAAATACTTTGTTTCCACCAGCAGCTTTATTATAGCGCTATATGTCAGCAAAAACCTGATGGCATCGGCCTGCTGCTTGGTGCTGGCCTATTGGATCGTGTTCCTAGTATACGATTCTGCGGTGGTAGGTGTGTTTGAAGCCTTCACAGTCCGGTTTCGGTTTGGCCATTTGCGCCGGCTGCTGCTGGCCTGCCTGCCGTTGTTTATTGGGTCTTTTTTATCGGGCTATATCAACAATTCCGCCAAGTATGCCATCGATGCGTATCTGGCTTCCGAGATTCAAACGTATTTCAACATTCTGTTTATGCCGGCCTTTGTCATCAACCTGTTTGCTGGGTTTATTCTAAAGCCGCAGCTATCCGTGCTGGCGACGCAGTTTAGCCAGGGCCGGGTAAAAGAGTTTTTGCTGACGATGGGAAAACAGGTCGTGTATATCCTGCTCATCACGCTGATATGCATGGCGGGCGGCTATTTGCTTGGCATTCCGGTGTTGTCCTGGTTTTATGGCGTAGAGCTGGAAGGGTACCGGGGCGTTTTGATGGTGCTGCTGGCTGCCGGCGGGGTTTCGGCGCTGTACAATGTGTTTTATTACTGCATCACCATCATGCGCAGGCAGTATATGGTGCTGGTGGGCTATGGCAGCGTATTTCTCCTATCGCTGGTGCTGATGCCCTTTGCGGTACGGACGGCCGGCCTCGTAGGCGCGGCCTGGGGCTATTTGCTGATGATGATCGTGATGAACGGTGTATTTGCTCTGATCTTGGCCTACTATCTGTACCGGCTGAAAAAATACGGGAATTTGAGAAGGCATCCCGGGCAGGGTGTGCAAACGAAAATAGGAGCATAGCATGCTGGAAGAGATTGTCATAGAAACGGCCATAGGGCTGTTGGTCATGTATATGGCCTACCGAACGGGCTGGAAAGGCGAGGCAGGGCTTTTGCACCGGTATCATACCCAAAACGCAACGCCGGAAAAGCTGCCGGCATTTGCCCGCCGCATGGGGCAGGGGCTCATGGCTGTCGGCGCCGGCTGCACGGCCATGCCGTATGTGAATCTGCTGTGCGGAGCGGACATCGGCTATGTGGCGGGGCTGTCCTCATGATGGGCGGCGTGGCGTTTTGCATCGCCGTGCTATACCGCTACAATGGCAGCGTGTTCGGCATAAGAAAACCAAAATAAGCTTTATGGCTTGGCAGAGGGCGGCGCCGGAGGGCGCTGCTTTTTTTGCGCGGTTTGCTGCGCGGCCTGAAGGGCTTGCAAAAGCTTTTGCGCTGTGCGCTGGGCTTGCGCAGGGGTCAGGTGGATGCAAACGGGATAAACATCGGGCCGAAGCATGGCGGTTCCTCCTTTTTACGCAGTGTATGCGTTATCGGCTGCGTGGGATGCATACGCTAGACCGAGGGAGGCGATGCGATGCGTGCTGCGATTTACAGCCGAAAATCGGTAAAGAGTGAGACGGGGGATTCCATTGAAAACCAGGCGGCGCTGTGCAGACAGTATATCGAGCAGCATTGGCCGCAGGCGGAGATAGAGGTCTATGAGGATGAGGGCTTTTCCGGTGCTACGCTGCACCGTCCGCAGTTTGCCGCGCTGATGGAGGCGGTGCAGGCCGGGCGGGTGGATATGCTGGTATGCTATCGGCTGGATCGGGTCAGCCGCAGCGTGACGGATTTTGCAGCCCTCATCGAAACGCTCAACCGCCGCCAGGTCAGCTTTGTCTGTATCCGGGAGCAATTCGATACCGCCACGCCGATGGGCAAAGCCATGCTCTATATTGCGTCCGTCTTCGCCCAGCTGGAACGAGAGACCATTGCCGAGCGGGTCAGCGACAATATGCAGCTGCTGGCGCGTACCGGCCAATGGCTGGGCGGAAAGCCGCCGTTGGGCTTTTGCAGCGTGGCGGCCTCCCTTCAAACGCCGTCCGGCACCAAAACCATACACAGGCTGCGGACGGTTCCAAACCAGGCGCAGGCCGTCAAGGAAGCGTTTGCCGCCTTTGCAAACACGGGCCGCGCCCAGGCCGCGCAAAAGGCATTGGCGCAAAGGGGCATAGAGTACACCCTGGCCGGGGTAAAATCCATGTTGCGCAATCCGGTGTATTGTAAAGCAGATGAGCAAGCATACCGATATTTTGCCGGGCAGGGCGCGGTGCTGTGCTTTTCGCCGGAACAGGCCACCGGAGCGCAGGGCCTTATGGTATATAACAAACGGCAGCATAGGAAAAAGCCCGGCGCTTGGCGGCCGCAGGCGCAATGGGTGGTGGCGCTGGGCGCGCATGAAGGGTTGATAGAGGGCGGGGTATGGCGGCGTGTACAGCAAAAGCTGGCAAAACAGCCAAGGAACCGCCTACCACAAAACCGATACGCCTTGTTTTCCGGGCTGCTGCGCTGCGGCGTATGCGGCGCGCCCATGGAGGCGAAAAAGCGCGCCTACGGCCGGGGGTTCGACTATGTCTGCCGGCGAAAACGGCGGCAGGGCATACAGGCGTGCCAAGGCCCCAATCTGGCGGGGGAAACAGCGGACAATAGCATTGAGCAGGCCTTTTGGCGGGCCATTTCTCCCTATCTGCAGCAGGCGCAGCAGGACAATGATACGGCAAAGGCGGCTGGCCTGCCGCAGATCGAACGGGCCATCCAGCTACTTTCGGAATTGCCGGACGCGGAGCCGATTTTGCAGCAGCTAGCGGCCCGTAAACGGCAAGAAATGATACGGAGCATGCCGCTGCCAGCGCCGCTGTATACGCTGCCGCTGGCGCAAAAGCAGGCGATATACCGAGAGATCTTGGAAAAAATCGTATGGCGCAACGGTACGGTGCATCTATACTTTCAATAGGAAATCCCCCTTTGGCAAAACGTCGCTTTCCCAACGCTTCTTGCCATCATCTCGATGTTTTTTGTGGCGGGCACGGCGCAGAGCGGGCTCCTGTCTTCGCTGAATTCCACGCTGATCCTCACGGCGGTGATCGTGCTGGGCATTGTCATGACGTTCTGCGTTTCCAGCTTGCTGAGCAGAACCGTTCTAAAGGGCGTGCCTTCCTCCTTCACGCTGGAGCTGCCCCCCTACCGGCGGCCGCAGATCGGCAAGGTTATCGTTCGTTCCATTTGCGACCGAACGCTGTTTGTGCTGGGCAGGGCGGTGGCAGTGGCGGCGCCCGCCGGGCTGCTGATCTGGGTTTTGGCCAACGTAAACATCGGGGGACTGACAATTTTGGCACATTGCACGCGGTTTTTGGACCCCTTTGCCCATCTCATCGGCTTGGATGGCGTGATTCTGATGGCATTTATCCTAGGCTTTCCCGCCAATGAAATCGTATTTCCCATCATTCTCATGGCGTATATGGCAACGGGCAATCTGACAGACCTACCCTCTCTTATGGCGCTCAAGGGCATCTTGGTGCAAAATGGGTGGACGTGGCTCACGGCCCTGTGCACCGTGCTGTTTTCGCTGATGCATTGGCCTTGCTCTACCACCTGCCTGACCATCCACAAGGAAACGGGCAGCTGGAAGTGGACGGCGGCGGCCATGGCCATTCCCACGGGCGTGGGCATGGCGCTCTGCTTTTTGGTGGCTACGGCCGCCCGGCTGCTGGGCTTGGCGTAAAAAGACGGCTGCGATATGCGGCCGTCTTTTTCAAAAAATGCAAAAAAGTGCTTGACAAACCAAACTGTAACTATTAAAATAACAGATGTAAAACTGAAACAATAAAAATTACAGTTTGGGGAGGGATGAGATGACAAGCGAGTTTACCGTGGCCATCCACGGCTTGGTGTACCTGCATCACCGGGGAGAGACGGCCTCCAGCGAAGTGCTGGCGCAAAACATCTGTACCAACCCGGCCCGGGTGCGCAAGGTAATGGCGAAATTGAAAAAAGCCGGCCTTGTAGACACCAAAGAGGGCGCTGTGGGCGGCTATCAAAGCGCGCGGGCGCCAGAAACGGTGACGCTGTGCGAAATTGCAGAGGCGCTGGGGGAGCGGTTTGTCTGTTCCTCTTGGCACAGCGGCGGAAAGGATCTGCCCTGTTTGGTGGCCTCCGGCATGGCCGGGGTGATGGATGCCCTGTATCAAGAGCTGGATACGCTGTGTAGACAGCGCCTTTCCCACATTACGCTGGCAGATGTGGCGCATAAGATCTTTTCCGGCAGGGCACAACAGGAACCGGGGGCATAAAACGCCTCCGCAGGGCAAGACGAACAGAAAACAAAGCAAAAAAACGCGAAAAACAAAAGACATAGGAGGAAACATACAATGGCAATCGTTACATTGACAAAGGACAATTTTCAGCAGGAAGTCATGCAGGCTGCCGAGCCGGTGCTGGTGGATTTCTGGGCCAGTTGGTGCGGCCCGTGCCGGATGCTGAGCCCCATTGTGGATCAGCTGGCAGAGGAATTGGGCGGCAAGGTAAAGGTTGGCAAGGTAAACGTAGACGATGAACAGGCGCTGGCAGAGCAGTTCCGTATCATGACCATTCCCACGCTGATGCTTTTCAAAGGCGGCCAGCAGGTGGCGGCGTCGGTAGGCGTCAAGAGCAAGGCGGATCTGCTGGATATGGTAAACAGCGCGCTGTAAAGCAAAAGAAAAAACAGGCCCACGGCCTGTTTTTTTACATTTAACCGAGAAAGCCCAGGTGCTCTAGCAGGATTTTCAGCCCAATCAAAATCAGGACCAAGCCGCCCAGGCATTCTGCCTTGGATTTATATTTGGCGCCAAAGGCGTGCCCCAGCTTAACCCCGGCAAACGAAAGCAGAGAGGTGACGCCGCCGATCAGCGGCAGAGCGATATACATGTTGACCTGTAAAAACGCAAACGTGATGCCAACAGCCAGCGCATCGATGCTGGTGGCAACGGCCAGCGGCAGCATGGCGCGCGGGCCGAAATCCGCGTTTTCCGGCTCGGCCTCCCGGCGGGATTCCCGGATCATATTGGCGCCGATAAAGCATAGCAGCACAAAGGCGATCCAATGATCAAAGCTGGTGATCATCGATTGAAACTGGCGGCCCAGCACATAGCCCAAAAACGGCATCAGCATCTGAAACCCGCCAAAATACAGCCCGGCTGCCGTACAATGCCGGATACTGGCTTGGCTGCTGGAAAGCCCTTTGCAGATCGAAACAGCAAAGGCGTCCATGCTCAGCCCTACGGCAATGAGCAATAGTTCCCAAGTCGTCATATTCCATTCAACCCCTACAAAGATTGAAAAACCCAGCCCACACAAATAAGGGATACAAAAAAAGACGCATACAGGCCAAACAAAGCCCTGCATGAGTCTCGTTCATTAAGGCAAGCCAGGCATGCGCCAGTATGTTGACTTGCCACGCACAGCGTGCGCACAACTACTCCCTCACGGGTTTTTCATGTTCTCAAAAAATACCATAAAATTCGGGGCTTGTCAACGCAAACAAAAACACTTTACAGTTTTGCGCGTTGTCGTGTAGCATAGAAGAAAAAGCATGGGAGGAAAAACAATGCAGACAATGCCTGTATATATCAAAAAGCTGAAGGCGCAGGCGGCCATGCCCAGCTATGGCTCGGCAGAGGCGGCGGGCGCGGATCTTTACGCCTGCCTGGAAACGGCGGTAGAAATTGCGGCGGGCGGTACGGCGATGATACCGACGGGCCTGGCCATGGAGCTGCCGGAGGGCACGGTAGGCCTGGTGTACGCGCGCAGCGGCCTGGCCAGCAAAAAGGGGCTGGCGCCGGCCAACAAGGTAGGCGTAATCGACAGCGATTATCGCGGCGAAGTGATGGTGGCGCTGCATAACCACAGCGCACAGGCTGCCGTGGTGGAGCCTGGCGAGCGCATTGCGCAGCTGGTGGTTGCGCCTGTGCTGCGGGCTGCCTTTGCCGAGGCAGACGCGCTGAGCGATACGGTGCGCGGGGAGGGCGGCTTTGGGTCCACAGGACGAAAATAACACGGCAGGCCGTGTGCCCACGGTGCCGGCCAAAACCATCGTGACACGCACAAAGAACCGCGCATGGTTTGGCACGGATTACAATATGAACCTGTACCGCGGCTGCTGCCATGGCTGTATCTATTGCGACAGCCGCAGCAGCTGCTATGGCATCGAGGCGTTTGATACCGTGCGCATCAAGGAAAACGCCATACCGTTGGTGGCGGAGGAGCTGCGCAAAAAGCGCAAAAAGGGCGTTGTGGGCACAGGCGCGATGAGCGATCCGTACAATCCGTTGGAGCAAACGCTGAAGCTGACGCGGCAGGCGCTGGTGTTGATCCAGCGGTATGGGTTCGGCGTGGCCATTGCCACCAAAAGCCCGCTGGTAGCCCGCGACGCCGATGTGCTGTTGGAAATCGGACGCACGGCGCCGGCATTTGTCAAATTTACCCTGACCACAGCAGACGATGCCCTGTGCCGCAGGATAGAGCCGCATGTGGCGCCGACCAGCGCGCGCCTGGCCGCCATGGAAACGCTGGCGGGCCAAGGCATATGCTGCGGGGTGCTGCTTATGCCGTTGCTGCCGTATATCAACGATACGGAGGAAAACGTGCTGCGTTTGGTGCACGGCGCTGCGGATGCAGGGGCGCAGTTTGTGTATCCGGGGTTTGGCGTGACGCTGCGGGAAAACCAGAGGAATTATTTTTATCAGCAGCTGGATCGTCTGTTTCCGGGCGTAAAGGCACAGTATCAGCGCCAGGGCCAGCCGTATCTGCATAAAAGCCCGCGTGCCCAAGCGTTGACAAAGGCGTTTGTACAGGCCTGCCGGGCACGGCGCCTGGCCTATCGTATGGAGGATATCATCGCATTGACGCAGCGCTCTGAGCACGCCTGCCAGCTTTCCTTTTTTAGCGCAGAGGAACAGGGATGATAAATAATACAAGACGATACTTTTTTTGAGGTATAATTCCAAAATATAATAAGAAAACCGCTTGCATTCTATAGAGGTATTTGTTATACTGATAATACTAAACGATACTATATTATCTTGTATGTCATCAGATGGATAAGGGGTCCGCATCGGCTCCGGAGGTCTGTTGCATAAAAATTCTTTACTTGGAGGAGATTTACATGCAGGACTTTCTCTATGACAATTACACCCGTCTGCTGTTTGGCAAAGACGCCGAGGCGCAGCTAGGCGCCCAGGCGGCGGAGTTTTCCAAGGCAAAAAAGGCGCTGATCGTATATGGCAGCGACCGTGTAAAAAAAGATGGGCTTTTGGGCCGTTCGGAGCAGGCGCTTCAAGATCAAGGGTTTGAAACAAAATGCCTGGGCGGCGTGGTGCCCAACCCCAGGCTGAGCAAGGTGCATGAGGGCATCCAGATGGCGCGCGAAATGGGCGCGGACTTTATCCTGGGCGTAGGCGGCGGCAGCGTCATGGATACCGCTAAGGCCATTGCCGCCGGCGTACCGTATGAGGGCGATGTATGGGATTTTGCCATTGGCAAGGCGGAGCTGGCCACGGCGCTGCCGGTGGGCGTGGTAGCTACGATGGCGGCCACGGGCTCGGAATCCAGCGAATGGGCCGTGATTACCAACGACGAGGATATGTCCAAATTGGGCATTGGCGGCGGGTGTTTGCGGCCGGCGTTTGCTGTGCTCAATCCGGAACTGACGATGACGCAGCCGGCCTATCAGACGGCCTGCGGCTGTGTGGACATCATGGCGCATGTGATGGATTCGTTCTTTACCCGCACGCCGGACTGCGTTTTGACGGACAACATGAGCATCGCGCTGCTCAAGACTGTGGTGGAGTTTGCGCCCATCGCGCTGAAAGAGCCAAACAACTATCATGCGCGCGCAGAATTGATGCTGACCAGCACGCTGGCCATGAGCGGCCTGGTGGGGATGGACCGCATCACCTGCCTGAATGCCCACTCCTTGGGCGAGGATTTCGGCGGCCTGTACGATTTGACGCACGGCGCCACCCTGGCCATAGTGGAGCCGGCGCTGCTGACGTATAAGGTGGAGGCATATCTGCCGCGCCTGGTGCGCTTTGCCAAAGAGGTCTGGGGCGTTAGCGGCGAGGATGATAAGGCCGTGGCGCTGGAGGGCATCGAGCGCATGAAACAGTTCTTCCGCTCTATGGGCGTGCCGGTGACGTTCCGTGAAGTAGGCATCGATATCGACAAGGACGGCAGGATGCTCGCCCAGCGTATCGAAGCGTTTGAAGGCGGCTCTGTGTATGTGGATCTTTCCCACGAGGATGTATATCAGGTGTATTCCTTGGCAAAATAAAGAAGGGCAAACGCCCTTCTTTTTTTCATTGACTTTTTTCCATTTTCGGGCAATGATACTAAGGAGAAAGCAAGCATTGGGAGGTGCAAAAGATGGATGAGACCGTATTGTGGCAGCTGAGCTATGGCATGTATGCCATTGGCGCAAAGCACGGCGAAGAGGATAAGGGGTGCATCGTCAACACGGTGGTGCAGATCACGGCGGAAAATCCCATCATCGCAGTGAGCATGAATAAGGATAACTATACCTATGAGGTCATCCGGGAGAGCGGGCAGTTTGCCGTTTCCATCCTGGGCGAAGAGGTGGATAACAACGTCATTGCAGAGCTGGGCTTTGCATCAGGGCGTACGAAGGAAAAATTCAAGCTCTTTGCAGCGGGGCATACCAAGGAGGGCCTGCCCATTGTGGAGCAGGGCGCCGTTGGGTATTTGACCTGCAAGGTGTTACAGATGGTGGACGCGGAAACGCACGCGGTCATCTTGGCGCGCGTTGTGGATGCCCAAAAGGGAGACGCGAAAACGCCGATGACGTATGCCTACTACCATGCGGTGCGCAAGGGCAAAGCCCCTAAAAACGCGCCGACCTACCGCAAGGAGGCAACGGCTGCAACGGAGAAGAAAACCTGCGTATGCACGGTATGCGGGTATGTCTATGAGGGCAGCCTGGACAGCATGCCGGAGGATTATCAGTGCCCCATCTGCAAAAATGGGAAATCCTTTTTCAAAGAGCAATAAGCTGAAAAGAGAGCCGAAAGGCTCTTTTTTCATGCGCTTCGTTGCATTTGGTCGATAAAATTCGTATAATAAAAAAGTTCGGAATCAATGCAGCGGAAGGAGGAGAAGCGATGACGGATTTTTTGGTCAGGCATTTTGTAAAACAGGATCTGAAGAGCCAAAAAGGGCGCCAGCAGGTAGGCCAGCTGGGCGGCATTGCCGGCATCTTTCTAAACCTGCTACTGTTTGCGGCCAAGTTTACCGCGGGCTCGCTGACGGGTTCCATCGCCATTACGGCGGATGCGTTCAACAACCTATCCGATGCCGGCTCCTCCATCGTTACGCTGGTAGGGTTCAAGATGGCGGGCGCGCCGGCCGACCCGGAGCATCCCTTTGGCCATGGCCGGATCGAATATATTGCCGGGCTTATCGTTTCGCTGATCATCATTATGATGGGGTTCGAGCTGTTCAAGGGCTCGGCAGAGAAGATTTTTCAGCCTGAGGCGGTCTCCTTCAGCTGGCTTTCTATCGGCATTTTGCTGCTTTCCATTGCGGTGAAGGGCTGGATGTGCCTGTTTAACCGCAAGCTGGGCAGGATGATTGGCTCCACAGCCATGCAGGCCACGGCGATGGACAGCCTCAGCGATGTAGCGGCCACGACGGCCGTGCTGCTGGGTACAGCCATCACCGCGGCAACTGGCGTGCTGCTGGATGGGTATTTGGGCGTACTGGTGGCGCTGTTCATCATGTATACCGGCTTTAGCACGGCCAACGATACGCTGAAACCGCTTTTGGGCAAGGCGCCGGATCAAGATTTTGTCGAAGAAATACAGCAAACCGTGCTGGCCCATGAGCAGATCGTGGGCATCCATGACCTCATCGTACACGATTACGGCCCAGGCCGGTGCATGGTCTCTTTGCATGCCGAGGTGCCCAGCGACAGCGATATATTGGAAATGCATGATCTCATCGACATGGCAGAGCATGAGCTGCACGAAAAATTTAACTGCGAGGCCGTGATCCATATGGACCCCATCGTCACCAACGACGCGGTGACAAACCGCATGCATGACGCCGTCGTCTCACTGGTTAAGGGCATAGACCCGGCGCTGTCCATCCATGATTTCCGCATGGTGCAGGGGCCTACGCATACCAACTTGATCTTTGATGTTGTGATGCCGTTTCGCTTTAAGATGACGGAAAAGGAGCTGATACAGGCCATCAGCACCCAAGTACGCCAGATGGAAGACCATGTGTATTATGCGGTCGTCAATGTCGACCGCTCGTATGTTTCGTGAAAAATGCAAAGAAACGGTAGACAGCGCCCTATCTGTGTGATATAATGTCAAAAATTGTGAACAATGCCCTTTAAATCGGTCCCGTGAGGCCGGCAAGGAGACAAGCAAAACCAAAGCAGTGCAATGGGGTTGTTTTGTTGCGCCTTGCCACCCTTTTGGCAGGGCGTTTTTTTGAGCCACGGAAAGGAAGACATTCATGCAGACGATAATGCATACCCAAACCGGCCTGGATGCTTTTCATCCGCAGACGCTGTTCAAAACGCCTGTGCGGCTTGGTGTTTCCTTTTACAACCGGAGCTTTTTCCCCGGTTGTTTTTTTATGCAGACAGACGGTGAAAAAATACAGAAGAAAGAGGATGGGGCGAGATGAAACAGGATATTCTGGGCCTGCGCAATGTGCCGAGAGAGACGATAGAAAAAATTCTTTCCACGGCGGCGGAGATGAAGGAAAAGCTGATGCGCGGAGAGAAAAAGCTGCCGTATCTGGCAGGCAAAAGCGTGGTGACGCTGTTTTACGAAAACAGCACCCGCACCCGCATGAGCTTTGAGCTGGCCAGCAAATATATGTCCGCGTCGGCGGCGAATATTTCCGCCAGCGCCAGCTCGGTACAAAAGGGAGAAACGCTCATCGATACCGGCTGTACGCTGGATCAGATGGGTACGGATGTGATCATCATCCGCCATCCGATGAGCGGCGCCGCCAAGCTGCTGGCGGCGCATACAAACGCCAGCGTCATCAACGCGGGCGACGGGATGAACGAGCACCCTACCCAGGCGCTGTTGGATATGCTGACCATGCAGCAGGTATTTGGGCGCCTGGAAGGGCTGAAGGTAGCCATCATCGGCGATGTGCAGCACAGCCGCGTAGCGCGCAGCAATTTTTGGGGGCTGACCACCATGGGCGCCGAGGTAAAAATGGCAGCGCCGGAAACGCTGATCCCCAAGGATATGCAGGCGTTGGGCGTAGACATTTGTTCGGATGTGTCGCATGCGCTGCGCGATGCGGACGTAGTGATGGGCCTTCGCATGCAGCGTGAGCGCCAGGAAGCGGGGCTGGTGCCCAGCTACCGGGAATACAGCCGTTATTTCGGCATCGACCGTGAACGCATGAAATTGGCAAAGCCCAATGCCATCGTCCTTCATCCCGGCCCGTTGAACCGCGGGGTGGAAATGACCAGCGAGGTGGCGGACGGCCCGCAGTCGTACATCAGAGAGCAGGTTACCAACGGCGTGGCGGTGCGCATGGCGCTGCTGTATCTGCTGACACGGGAAGGAGAAGAAAAATGAAAACGCTGATTCAAAACGGAACCGTAGTAAATCCTAAAGGCGCGCAGGGACGCTTGGATATTTTGATAGAAAACGGCGTCATCGTACAGATGGCGGAGCACTTGGCAGCGGACGATGCCGTGGTGGTGGAGGCTGCGGGCAAAACGGTGTGCCCCGGCTTTTGCGATATGCACGTGCATTTCCGTGAACCGGGCCAGGAATATAAGGAGACCATCCGTACCGGGGCGATGGCGGCGGTGGCGGGCGGCTTTACCAGCGTGGCCTGCATGCCGAATACCAGCCCGGTGGTAGATAACCAGGCGCTGGTGCGCTATATCCTGGAAAAGGCGAGGGAAGCAAACCTGGCCAAGGTCTACCCCATCGCCTGCATCACCAAGGGCATGCAGGGGAAGGAATTGACGGAAATGGGCCTTTTGCAGGAGGCAGGGGCCATCGCGTTTTCGGACGACGGGCGGCCGGTAGAAAACAGCCGTATGATGAAGCTGGCTCTGCAATACGCCAAGCAGTTTGGCGCGCTGCTCATTTCCCATTGCGAGGACTTGGCTTTGGCCGAGCACGGCGTGATGAACCTGGGCAAGACCAGCACCCTGCTGGGCCTGCCCGGCATCCCCAGCGCATGCGAGGATGTGATGATCGCCCGCGAAGTGATCCTGGCAGAAATGCTGGATACCAAGGTGCATATTGCGCATGTATCCACCAAAACGGGCTGCCAGCTCATCCGCGAGGCCAAGGCGCGCGGCGTAAAGGTCACGGCGGAGACGGCGCCGCATTACCTGGTGGCCACGGATGCGCTGGTAGAGAGCATGGATACGGCGACAAAGGTAAACCCGCCGCTTCGCGAAGAGGCGGACCGGCAAGCCATCATACAGGGCGTGATGGACGGCACGCTGGATGTCATCATCACCGACCACGCGCCGCACCATGCCGACGACAAGGAGGTAGAATATAACAGCGCGGCCAACGGCATTGTGGGTCTGGAAACCTCCTTTGCCTTGAGCTATACTGAACTTGTCGCAAAGCACGGCATGCCGATTGCCCAGCTGGTAGAAAAGATGAGCGTGCGCCCGCATGAGATCTTGGGCATAGAGGGCGGCGTGCTGGCGGAAGGAAAGCCTGCTGATATTGCCATGGTAGATCTGAATTGGCAGGGCAAGATCGATAAAAACAGCTTTTATTCCAAAGGACGCAATACCCCGTTCGACGGCTGGCAGGTGCAGGGCCGCGTCACGGATACGTTTGTAGACGGCCGCCATGTTTATCAAAACGGTGCAATAGTAAAGGAGTAAGCCATGATATTTGATACGCTGGCCCAGGCCATTGGGCAAAAGAAAAACCCCACCTGCGTGGGGCTGGATACACAGAAAACGCATGTGCCGGAGGAGATTGCGCAACGGTACGATATGCATACGCAGGCCGGCGCAGCGGACGCCATTGCCGCCTACAACGCTGCGCTCATCGAAGCGCTGCGGGACATCGTGCCGGCCGTCAAGGTGCAGGTAGCCTACTATGAAACGCTGGGCGTGCCCGGGATGCAGGCTTTTGTCAAGACATTGCAGATGGCAAAGCAGGCAGGGCTCATCACCATTGCGGACTGCAAGCGCAACGACATCGCCTCCACGGCAGGGGCGTATGCCGCCGCGTATTTGGCGGACAATGCGCCGATGGAAACGGATATTTTGACCATCAACCCCTATTTGGGCGAGGACGGCGTACTGCCGTTTTTGCAGGCCAACAGTGAAAAGGCAGTGTTTGCGCTGGTTAAGACCAGCAATCCCTCCTCAGTGGATGTGCAGGATCTGCGCCTTGCAGACGGGCGCACCGTGTTTGAGGCCGTAGGGGATCTGGTGGAGGCCTGGGGGCAGGCCAACATCGGCGCCTGCGGCTACTCCAACTGCGGCGCGGTGGTAGGGGCCACGCACCCCACCCAGGGCGCGCTGCTGAGAAAGCGCATGCCGCACACGTTTTTCCTGCTGCCCGGCTACGGTGCGCAGGGTGCTTCGGCCAAGGACATCGTGGGCATGTTTGATGAAAACGGCGGCGGGGCCATTGTCAACAACTCGCGCGGCATCATAGCGGCTTGGCAGAAAACGGACAAGCCGGCGGTAGAGGCGGCGGTGGAGGCTGCCCAGCGCATGCAGGAGGACCTGGCAGCGCATCTGCCGCTGTAAAGGGAGATAAAACGGACATGGCAACAGCATATTTGGCATTGGAAGATAAAAGCGTATACCAGGGCCAGGCCTTTGGCGCATTGCACCAGGCCGAAGGCGAAGTGGTATTCAATACGGGGATGACGGGGTATCAGGAGGTGCTGACAGACCCTTCCTATTGCGGACAGATCGTCACCATGACCTATCCGCTCATTGGCAATTACGGCGTAAACGACAGCGATCCGGAATCCGCCCATCCGCAGGTCCGCGGCTTTATCGTGCGTGAATACAGCCAGCTGCCCAGCAACTGGAAATGCCAGCAGGATCTGGATACCTACCTAAAGCAGGCGGGGATCATGGCGCTGTGCGGTATTGATACCCGTATGCTGACAAAGCGTTTGCGTAACCACGGCACCCTGCGCGGCAGGCTGTGCTTGGCGCCGCCGACAGAGGAGGATTTTGCGCAGATCCGCCGCATCCGCATCGACCACCCCGTGCAGCAGGTCACCTGCCAGGCGGCGTATGAGCTGCCGGGCACGGGCAAGCGCGTAGCTGTGCTGGATTTCGGCCTGAAAAGATCCATTTTGACCTCTTTGCAAACGCGGGGCTGTGCGCTTCGCGTGTTTCCCGCGCTTACAAAGGCGGAGGAGGTCTTGGCCTGGAACCCGGACGGCATCATGCTCACCAACGGGCCGGGCGACCCTAAGGACAACGGCGAAATTATCGAGGAAGTGAAAAAGCTGATCGGTCAAAGGCCGATTTTCGGCATCTGCCTGGGGCATCAGCTCATGGCGCTGGCAAACGGCGCGGATACCGAAAAGCTGAAATACGGCCACCGCGGGGCCAACCACCCGGTCAAGGACCTAGACAGCGGGCGGGTGTGCATCACCAGCCAGAACCATGGCTATACCGTCAGCGCTGCGTCGCTGAAGGACAATATGCGCATCAGCCATGTCAACTGGAACGACCGGACCATTGAAGGCCTGGTCTATACCGACCATCCGAGCTTTACGGTGCAGTTTCATCCCGAGGCTGCGCCGGGGCCGCAGGATACCGCTTACCTGTTCGACAGGTTTGTGGCAATGATGTAAGGAGGCGTACCATGCCAAAACGTGAGGATATCAAAAAAGTATTGGTCATCGGCAGCGGCCCCATCATCATCGGCCAGGCTGCAGAGTTTGACTATGCGGGCACACAGGCCTGCCGGGCGCTGAAGGAAGAGGGCATCGAGGTAGTGCTCATCAATTCCAACCCGGCGACCATCATGACGGATACCGACATTGCGGACAAAGTATACCTGGAGCCGCTGCATGCCGAGGTCATTAAAAACATCATCCGCAAGGAAAAGCCGGACAGCATTCTGCCCACCCTCGGCGGGCAGACGGGGCTGAATCTTGCCATGGAGTTGGCAGAATGTGGCTTTTTGGAAGAGCATGGCGTGCGGCTTTTGGGCACCAACGTGGATTCCATCCGTAAGGCAGAGGACCGCGAGGCGTTCAAGGAAACGATGGAAAAAATCGGTGAGCCCTGCATAGAAAGCGAGATTGTAACGCAGGTGGACCAGGCGTTGGCCTTTGCGGAAAAGGTGGGATATCCCGTGATCGTGCGGCCCGCCTACACGCTGGGCGGCACGGGCGGCGGCATCGCGGACAACGCCGGCCAGCTGGCGGAGATTTGCGCCGACGGCCTGCACCTGTCCCGCGTGCACCAATGCCTCATCGAAAAGAGCATTGCGGGCTGGAAAGAAATCGAATACGAGGTGATGCGGGATAAAAACGGCACCTGCATCATCGTGTGCAATATGGAAAATGTAGACCCTGTGGGCGTGCATACCGGCGATAGCATCGTCGTGGCGCCGTCGCAGACCCTGCGCGATGCCGAGTACCAAATGCTGCGTACGGCTTCCATCAACATCATCAGCGCGCTGGGCATCGAGGGCGGCTGCAATGTGCAGTACGCTTTGAACCCGGACAGCATGCAGTACGCCGTCATCGAGGTAAACCCGCGCGTCAGCCGCTCGTCGGCGCTGGCCAGCAAGGCCACCGGCTACCCCATTGCCAAGGTATCCGCCAAGATCGCCATCGGCTATGGCCTGGATGAGATTCCCAATGCCGTGACAGGCAAAACCTTTGCCTGCTTCGAGCCGACGCTGGATTATGTCGTTGTCAAGTTCCCGCGCTGGCCGTTTGATAAATTCACCAAGGCGGACAGGACGCTGGGCACCAAGATGAAAGCGACCGGCGAAGTGATGAGCATTGGCGGCAGCTTTGAAGCCGCCCTGCAAAAGGCGGTGCGCTCGCTGGAGCTCAACATGCATTCCATGGAATGGCGCAGGGGCCCGGCCTTGACGGATGAGCAGGTCGTCCAGGCGCTGCATACCCAGGATGATGAGCGCATTTTCTGCGTGGCGGAGGCGCTGCGCCGCGGTGTCTCGTACGATACCATCCACGACATTACAAAAATAGACCGATGGTTTTTGGATAAGCTGCATCACATCGTGGCGCAGGAGGAAGCCGTCAAGCAGCAGGGCTTCGGCTATTTAACGCCGGAGACGATGAAGCAGCTCAAACGCCTGGGCATGGCGGACAAGGCCATTGCCGGGTGGGTAGGCAAGACAGAGCCGGAGATCCGCGCGCTGCGCAAGCAGTGGGGCGTTTTGCCCACCTATAAGATGGTGGATACCTGCGGAGCGGAGTTTGACGCCGTCAGCCCGTATTACTATTCCACTTACGACGAAGAGAACGAAGCGCATAAAAGCGAACAAAAAACCGTAGTGGTGCTGGGCAGCGGCCCTATCCGCATCGGCCAGGGCGTGGAGTTTGACTATTGCTCGGTGCACTGCATCTGGGCGCTGAAAAAAGCAGGGTATGATACCGTCATCATCAATAACAACCCGGAAACGGTATCCACCGATTTTGATACCTCCGACCGCTTATACTTTGAGCCGCTGACCACCGAAGAAATGCTCAACGTGCTGGATGTGGAGCAGCCTGTGGGCGTGGTGGTGCAGTTCGGTGGGCAGACCGCCATCAAGCTGGCCAAGGATGTGGAGGCAGCCGGCGTGCCCATCCTGGGCACGCAGCTCAAGGACATTGACGCTGCCGAGGACAGGGAAGAGTTTGATGCGCTGCTGGAGCGCCTGCACATGGCGCGCCCGGCGGGCCATACGGTGTTTACCACGGAAGAAGCGCTCAAGGCTGCCAACCAGCTGGGCTACCCCGTGCTGGTGCGCCCCTCGTATGTGCTGGGTGGACAGGGCATGGAGATTGCCTGGAACGATGCGGACATCCGCGAGTATATGGCCATCATCCAGATCAACGAGCAGGAGCATCCCATTTTGGTGGATAAATATCTCTATGGCAAGGAATTTGAGGTGGATGCCATCTGCGACGGCAAGGATGTGCTGATTCCCGGCATCATGGAGCATATTGAGCGGGCCGGCATCCATTCCGGCGACTCCATTTCGGTGTACCCGGCCGTATCGCTGAGCCCCCGGCTTCAGCAAAAGATGATCGATACCACCATCAAGCTGGCGCATGAGCTGCATGTAGTCGGCATGATCAATATCCAATACATTGTCTATGCCAACGAGCTGTACCTCATCGAGGTAAACCCGCGTTCCTCGCGCACCGTGCCGTATATCAGCAAGGTCACGGGCGTGCCGCTGATCCAGCTGGCCACCAATGCGGTGCTGGGCCAGTCGCTTCAAAGCCAGGGCTATCAAACTGGGCTGGCGCCGTGGGGCGGGTCGTATGCCGTCAAGGTGCCTGTATTTTCGTTTGAAAAGCTGCCGCAGCTGGAGGTCAGCCTGGGGCCGGAGATGAAATCCACCGGCGAGGTGCTGGGCGTGGACAAGGACTATACCCGCGCCGTGTTAAAGGGCTTGATGGGCGCGGGGATGACCATCCCGCAGAAGGGGGCGGTGCTGCTGTCCATCGCGGACAACGATAAGCAGGATGTGCTGCCCATTGCAGAGGACTTGGCAGCCCTGGGATATAAGCTTTACGCTACGGCAGGCACAACACAGCTGTTGAATAAGAGCTTTGTGCCGGCCAATATGGTGCGGCGCATCAAGGAGTCTTCGCCCAATATGATGGACCTGATCCACGCCGGCGAGGTCTGCCTGATTTTGAATACGCCGACCAAAGGCCGCCACAGCGAGCGCGACGGATTCCGCCTGCGCCGCGCGGCCACGGAGTATAAAATTACATGCCTGACAAGCCTGGACACCGCCGCAGCGCTGGTGGCCGGGCTAAAGCTGGGGCTTACGGAAAAGGACGTAACCCCGGTGGGCTTACATGAAATACAGGGAGGAGACCAATGAAACAGCCTATGGCCAGGGTGGTCAGCCACGAGCAGATCGCCCACGGCATTTATGAATTGACGCTGTTTACGCCGATTGCGGATATCGCAGAGCCGGGCCAGTTTGTCCATGTAAAAATACCCGGCGGCGATGCTACGCTGCTTCGGCGTCCCATCAGCATCGCGCGCAGCGAGGAGAGCACGCTGACCCTCATCTACCAGATCAAGGGGAAGGGCACCAGGCTGCTGTCGCATGTAGGCGCCGGCGATTTTTTGGATGTGCTGGGGCCTCTGGGCAACGAATTCCCTACCAAGAGCGTCCACCGCGCCTTGGTGGTGGGCGGCGGCATGGGCGCGGCGCCGCTGGAAAATCTGCTGCTGCACAACCGCGATATCGAATTTGACACCGTGCTTGGCTTTCGGAGCCAGAAGGTCAGCTACCGGCTTTGGTATTTTCAGCATCTATCGCATGATTTCAACGTATTGACAGAGGATGGCAGCATCGGGGAAAAGGGCTTTGTGACGCAAAAGGTAGAAACTTTGCTCCAAGAAAACCAATATGATGCCATCTATGCGTGCGGCCCGTCTGCTATGATGAAGGCATTGAAAAAAACCGTGGAGCCGTATCCCATCCCCTGCTTTGTCTCGCTGGAGGAGCGCATGGGCTGCGGCATCGGCGCCTGTTTGGTATGCAACTGCAAGATCAGACGCCAGGACGGCAGCTTTACGTATAAACGGGTCTGTAAGGACGGCCCGGTATTTTTGCTGCGGGAGGTGATGCTGGATGAATAAGCCGGATCTGTCTGTAAACATCTGCGGCGTGCCGTTCCAAAATCCTGTCATTGCGGCCTCCGGGTGCTTTGGCTTTGGGCAGGAAATGGCGGAGTATGTGGATCTAAACGCACTGGGCGGCATCAGCATCAAGGGCCTGACCCCCAAGCCCAGGCTGGGCAACCCTGCCCCCCGTATTGCGGAAACGCCCAGCGGCATGCTCAACAGCGTGGGCCTGCAAAATCCAGGCATCGATGCATTTTTGGAGGTAGAGCTGCCCCGCCTGGCCAAGCTGAACTGCCGCATTTTGGCGAATGTGGCGGGCAGCAGCGTGGAAGACTATGCCTATATGGCAGAAAAGTTGGCCAACCAGCCGGTGGATATGGTAGAATTAAACATCTCCTGTCCCAATGTGAAGGAAGGCGGCGTGGCCTTTGGCGTGTATCCGGACAAGGTATACGAGGTGGTAAGCGCGGCCAAAGCGCACTGTACCCAGCCGCTGGTTGTCAAGCTGACGCCCAATACCGCGGACATCACGGCAACCGCCCTGGCTGCGGAAAAGGCGGGGGCAGACGCCATTTCGCTCATCAATACCCTTACGGGCATGGCGGTGGATTTTAGCGCCCGGCGGCCCGTTTTGGCCAATGTAACGGGCGGCCTGTCCGGCCCGGCGGTAAAGCCGGTGGCGCTTCGGATGGTCTATCAGGTAGCGCAGGCGGTCAGCGTGCCGGTTATCGGCATGGGCGGCATAGACAGCGGCCTGGATGCGCTGGAATTCATGCTGTGCGGCGCCAGCGCCGTGCAGGTGGGCATGGCCAACCTGTACGATCCGTACGCCTGCGTGCGCATTGCCGAGGAGATGGAACAGATTTTGGCGGAGGAGGGCCTGTCCTCCGTCCAAGAGATCATAGGGCAACTGAGAGTTTAGGAGGCAGAGAAGATGGATAGAGCAGAAATGGAACGCATTTTCAAACAAACGGGTTTGATGCTGGAAGGGCACTTTCTTTTGACCAGCGGCCGCCACAGCAATCGGTATATGCAGTGTGCCAAGCTGTTCCAATATCCCGAATACAGCGAGATGATCTGTAAGGATCTGGCCGGCCGCTTTGCCGGGCAGAAGATCGATTTGGTGGTAGGCCCTGCGGTGGGCGGTATCATCATGAGCTATGAAATGGCGCGCCAATTTAACGTACCCAACATTTTTGCAGAGCGTGAAAACGGCGCGATGACGCTGCGCCGCGGCTTCTCTATCCCGGAGGGCGCCAAGGTGCTGGTGGTGGAGGATGTCGTGACCACCGGCGGCAGCGTGCGCGAGGTCATGGATATCGTAGCCGAAGCCAAGGCAGAGGTGGTCGGCGTCTGCGTCGTGGTAGACCGCAGCGGCGGCAAGATCGATTTCGGCGTGCCGTTTGAGGCCGCATACGAAACGGAGATCCAATCCTATGAGCCGTCCCAGTGCCCGCTGTGTGAGCAGGGCTTGGAGCTGGTAAAGCCCGGCAGCCGAAAATTGAAATAAAAGATCATACAGCCATCATACAATAGGGGAGCGCGTTGTCCGCCTCCCTTATTTTGTCCCCTTCGTTCAAGGAGCATGGAAAATGAGCAAGACAGAGAAAACAGCAGTGGTACTGGCCATGGCAGCGGGAGCCGTTTTCCTGGGCATTCCGCTGCTGGATAAATGCTTGGGATGGTTTGGCTGTGCGTTTCGGCCCTGGGTGCTGTCGGCGGCTATTGTGGTGCCGACTGTGCTGTTTCTCGCGGCGATTGTTGTTGTATCGTGCAATGTTATCGTAAAAACCGTTTATAAAGCGGAAGGAATTTCTACAGGTGTAAAGACGATACAAACTTTCGTTTTGTTACTTATAACGGGGTTTCTTTGTTTGGGCATCGGATGGGTTGGCATGATTGTGTTTGGCATTTCTTATACTCCAGAATCTGTTGTGGAGCGGAACGGACAGAAGATGGTAAGGGTAGACAGAAGTTTTTTGGATGTCGACGTGGTTTATCATGCATATAAAAATGCGTTTATCATGAGCGAAAACGTATTGCTTCATGAAGGCTTTTCCTCCAAGGCTCTGGATTCTATCTCATCAAAGAACGACCCTATGCTGACGAAAACTACAGAGTTTGCAAGATAACCAAACAGTTTAGGAGAGGAGCGTTGCATGAAAGCAAGATGGATCCTGCTGGCAATTTGCGGCGGCGGGGCCATAGGGCTGGGCCTGCTTTGGGTGCTGACCGATGCCCTGCTGGGGCTGTGGGGCTATACCTGGCGGCCTTGGCTTACAACGGCTGGCTTTTTGGTGATTCCGCCCCTGCTCATCGCAGCGGTGCTTACCGGCGCGAGCATCCTTATCACCAAATCCAGCGAGAACAAAGAAGCGGGCTATGGGTATGAAACGATCCATTGGATTGGCAGCACGCTGGTGCTGTGTGTGGGCGCGTCCCTCTCTTGGGGTATGCTGCAATTCGGGCTGCTCGGCCTTGCATTTTCGCATCAACCGGAGCATGTGGTGCAGCGCGACGGGCAGAAAATGCTGGCAGTGGTCAACAGCTTTTTGGATGTTAATGTCGAGTATCATGCGTATCAAAATGCGTTTATCATGGGCAAACAGACCTTGATCTACGAATATTACGGCAGCGGCGGGTACGACCCGTTTGAAAGTGAAGAGAGGCCGGAGCCCGTGGAAACGCATGATTTTAGAGAATAAAAAAGCGCCTGGTTTTCAGGCGCTTTTTGCATGCCTTATCGTTGGCTCAGCACTTCTTTGGTATAGCTATGGATGGTTTTCATCCAGTCCGGGCCGGCAGGCACTTTCATCCGGCGGCAGTATTCCGCCCATACGTCGGTAAACGGGAAGGTCTTGATCTCTTCCTGCATGGCCAAAAGCTCGGTAAAGCGGCCTTCATCCTGCAAAGCAGCCAGCGAGGTATGCGGGATGAGCAGCGCATACAAAAGGGCCTTTTGGATGTTGCGCGCCCCGATGACCCAGGCCGCCACGCGGTTGATGGAAGCGTCAAAATAATCCGAGCCGATGATGACGCGGTCCAGCGCATCGCAAGCCACGATCTCACGGCACATTTCCTTCAAAGAATCATCCAGCGCGATGACATGGTCACTGTCCCACCGCACGCCGCGCGTCAAGTGCAGCGCTACCTTATCGCTGAACAGCAGCAGGGAGGATAATTTATCCGCACACGACTCGGTAGGATGAAAATGCCCGTTGTCGATGAGGTATACCAAATCGTTTTTGGCAGCATAGTTCATATAAAATTCATGCGAGCCTACGGTATAGGATTCCACCCCGATGCCAAACAGCTTGGCCTCCATGCAGTCAATAACGCAATGCGGGTCTACTTTCTGGGCATAAATTTCATCCAGCGATTCCTTTAAGCGTCTGCGGGGGCCCAGCCTGTCCGCCGGCACATCCTTGAGCCCGTCCGGGATCCAGACGTCTACCAGCGACGGCGTGCCCAGCTCCCTGCCGAAACACTCTGCGATTTTCCGGCAGGCCTTGGTATGGTCGATCCAAAACCGCCGTACTTCGGGATCAGGGCTGGAGAGCGTCAGCCCGTCTTTGACCTTTTCATGGGAAAAATAGGTGGGGTTCATATCCAAGCCCAGCCCGCGTGCCTTGGCATAGTCCACCCAGGCTTGAAAGTGCTCCGGCAAAAGCGCGTCTCGGTCTACCTTTTTGCCGCCTGTTATGGCATAAACGGCATGCAGGTTCAGGCGTTTTTTCCCAGGGATTAGGGAAAAGGCGGTGTCCAGGTCCTGCATCAGCTCTTCCGGCGTGGATGCCCTGCCGGGGAAATTGCCGGTGGCCAATATGCCGCCGGAGGTGCCCCCGCGGTTTTCAAAGCCGGTTAAATCGTCTCCCTGCCAGCAATGGATGGAAACCGGCAGCTGGGATAACTTTTCCAGGGCCTGCTCCGTATCCACCCCAATGGTTTGGTATTGCTGCTGCGCGTATGCATATCGCTCAGACATGATGCTGAATTCCCTCCTTATGGTTACATGAAAGTTACTTCTATTATAGGGCATTTGCCAGAGGGACGCCAGACACCAAAGCGCTGAATTTTGCGTAGTATATAGCAAACACAAGGTAAGGAGGAACAAAAGATGATATTTCGCAGATGCTGCCCGACATACAGCCGGCAGCCGCATCCGCATACATGCCAGATGACGGGACAGGGCGATGGCCAAACGGCCCAACGCTATGCCGCGCAAGAGGCATCCCAGGCGGGCATGATGCGTCCGCAGCGGCCCGCATGCCGCTGCCAGGCAAAACAGCCGTGCAGCCTACAATCCGCAAGGGCACAGCTGCTCGAATCCATCGCCAGGGAGGAAATGGGCATTGCCAACCTTTTGGCCGCAGAAGCACAGCGGCTGATGCGAGGCGCCCACGCTGCCTGCGCAAGCGATGGGGTAGCCGTGGGCCAATCCGTGCGCCAAACGCTAGAGGCCATCATTGACCTAGAGCATGTCTTGCTGGAAAAGCTGGAATTGACATTGGGAGAGTGCATGCTCCAAGCGTAATACGGCAAAAATATGTCGCTTTGCGGCCAAGGGCTAAAGGCCGGTGTATGGGGACAAATCAGCATAAAAAAGGGCAAGGGGATCATTTCTCCCTGCCTTTTTTTCGCATTGGGGCAAAATGTTTTGGATTTTGGCCAACCGCATACCATAATTTACCGGTATGATGAAGCCGTGGAAAGGAAAGGAGGCGTACGATGGGTTAGCCAAACGGAGAGTACCAAACATAGTTCCCCCCAAAGAAAAAGATTGAAAACAGATTTCTGCCAAGACAGGGCAGAGAATAAAATAGAAGCGCTGGGGGAAGGGGAAAGACCCGCTTTCAGCGCAGGGCTATAAACGCCCATACGTTGGCAAAGACCAACCCAGCGGCAACGCAGCGCCGGCCAAGCGCCGGCTGCGGATTTAACAGCCGCCCGCCTCTGTGCGCGGTACATAGATGACAGGTAAGACACAGGCAGACAAAAGCCATCCGGGGCCCGGATGGCTTTTTCGATGCAAAAAGAGCACGGCCAAGCGCCGCGCTCTTTTATAGAGCGTTATTTGTTTTTGCTTTGGGCACGCAGGCGCGCCGCCTTATCCAAAATGCGTTTGCGGATGCGCAGGCTTTTGGGCGTAACCTCCAAAAGCTCATCATCGGCCAAGAATTCCAAACAGGCCTCCAGGCTCATCTGCTTGGCTGGGGTCAGGCGCAGCGCATCGTCGCTGCCGGAAGCGCGCATATTGGTCAGCTGTTTGCGCTTGCAGACGTTTACGATGATATCCTCCATCTTGGGACTCTGGCCCACGACCATGCCCTCATACACCGCCGTGCCCGGCTCGATAAACAGCGCGCCGCGCTGCTGGGCATTGTATAGGCCATAGGCCACAGCATCCCCCGCCTCAAAGGCCACAAGCGAGCCGGTAAAGCGGCGGGTGACCTCCCCCTTAAAGGGCTGGTAGCTATCAAATACGGCATTGAGCACGCCTTCGCCGCGGGTATCCGTCAAAAACTCGTTGCGGTATCCCAAAAGGCCGCGGGTGGGGATGAGGTATTCCAGGCGCATCCGGCTGCCCTGCTGATGCATCTGCATCATTTCCCCCTTGCGGGCGCTCATCTTCTGCATGATGGTGCCGACGGATTCTTCCGGCACATCGATGAGCAAGCGCTCTACCGGCTCATAGGTTTTGCCGTCGATCTGCTTATACAGCACCTTGGGCGTGCTGACGGAAAATTCATACCCTTCGCGGCGCATGGTTTCTATGAGGATGGAAAGGTGCATTTCGCCGCGGCCTGCCACGCGGAAGGTATCGGTGGTATCGCCGTCCTCCACGCGCAGGGATACGTCCTTGAGCAATTCGCGGAACAGGCGGTCCCGTATCTGGCGGGAGGTCACATATTTTCCCTCTTTGCCGGCAAACGGGCTGTCGTTGACGGCAAAGGTCATCTCTACGGTGGGCTCCTCTATCTTGACAAAGCTCAGCGCTTCCGGCGCGTCTACGGCGGTTACGGTATCGCCGATGGTGATGTCCGTAATGCCGGAGAGGCAGACGATATCGCCTACCGTTGCGCTTTCGGCGGGCACGCGCTTTAGCCCGTCTATCTGGTAGAGGTTGACGATCTTGGAGCGGTACGGCTTATGCTTTTCATGGTAATCGCACACCATTACTTCACTGTTGGCCTGGATAGAGCCGCGTTCGATGCGGCCGACGGCGATTCTGCCCACATAGTCGTTATAGTCGATGGAGGAAACAAGCATTTGCAGCGGGCCGGCCTCGTCTCCCTCCGGCGCGGGGATATGCTGCAAAATGGTGCGGAACAGCACCTCCAGATTTTTCCCTTCCACATCGTCCGGCCTGTCCGAAGCGGCGCCTGCCCGGCCGGAACAGTAGAGAATGGGGCTGTCCAGCTGCTCGTCGCTGGCGTTTAGATCCATCAACAGTTCCAATACCTCATCCACAACCTCATCGATGCGGGCATCCGCGCGGTCGATCTTGTTGATGACGATGATGATGGGATGGTTGAGCTCCAGCGCCTTTTGCAGCACAAAGCGTGTCTGCGGCATCGGCCCTTCGGCCGCATCCACCAGCAGCAATACGCCGTTGACCATTTTGAGGATGCGCTCCACCTCGCCGGAAAAATCGGCGTGCCCCGGCGTATCCACGATGTTGATCTTGGTATGGCCGTAATGCACCGAGGTATTCTTTGCCAAAATCGTGATGCCGCGCTCCCGTTCCAGATCGTTGCTGTCCATCACGCGCTCCTCGACGACCTGGTTGTCGCGGTAAATGCCGCCCTGTTTTAGCAATTCATCCACCAGGGTGGTCTTGCCGTGGTCAACGTGGGCGATGATGGCAATGTTGCGCAAATCGTTTCTAATCATAGTAAATCCCTTCAAATCTAAACAGGGCAGGGCCCTGCGTATCTCAAATATCGTGAAAAGACCGTGCACAGGGCACGGACTTCAAGCATTGATTATACGCCAGGGGCCCCGGCAAAGTCAATGTATATGGCAAAGAAAAGCGGTGTAAACGCAGGCTTTTTTCAAAACAAACGGGCGTATGGCCTATGCCATACGCCCGCAGCAGGTTATTTTTGTACGGGATAGCAGACCTCCGTCACATAGTCTGCCGGGTCTTTGGCTTGGTGCGGGCCGACGTGGTAGATGTTGAACATACTGCCGGCAAAGGCATAGCCGTTTTCCTCTACCCAATGCGCCACGGCCTGGTTAACCTCGCCGATCTTTTCATAGCCGCCCTGGAAAATGGCGGAGGCAAACTGTACCGGCGCTGTCATTTTGAATTTGACATGCTCGGTATCGGGGGATAGCTCTTTGACCGTCATCTGGATCTCCACATCCACCTGCGATTCCTTAAATTCGCCATCGTGGAAGATGGCAAGGGCATAGCAGGGCTGGGCAGGGGAAAGAGAGGCGGCGGTTTCCTCCATCAAAAGATGCCAGAGATGCCCTTCCTTGGCATAGCTGGGGAGCTGTGCGCGCACGCTGGCCACCGGCATGGCGGGCAATTGTTTGAGGGTCACGTTGTACTGCATAGGAAAATCATCCTTTCGAAGCTGAGAAAGGGCGCCTTCCAACAAGCGCAGCTGCCGGCTTGTCGTCTCCAGCTGGGTTTGGAGCGCCGCGCGCTGGGCACAGAGCTGGGCCAGGATCGCGTCCTTGTCGTCGCCCTGCTGCAAGAGCAGGCCGATGCTTTGCAGGCCAAAGCCCATATCGCGGAAAGCGCGGATTCGGTTGGCACGCGATAGCTGGGCGGGGCCGTAATAGCGGTAGCCGCTGGCAGGGTCGGTATATAGGGGCGTCAATAGGCCCAGCTCGTCATAATGGCGCAGCATGCGCACACTCATCCTGGATAGCCTGGAAAAGTCGCCGATTTTCAGCATGGGGTTTATCGTCCTCCTAGGGGGTATTTTGAGCTCAGCATGAGAATACAGCCTGCCATTGTGTGAGAGTCAAGAGAAAAAATCAGCGCGCCTGTATACCGGCGCGCCAAAGCATCTTACAGCATTTTCTTAAAGCCTTTGGTAATGGTATCGGAAAAGCCCATCCTGCGGTACGCCTCGTGCGCACCTGTGCGCTCCTGGCCGGAACAGAGCATCATACAGGTGCAGCGGTGCGCCCGGGCGATGCGCTCCAGCTCGGCCATCAAGGCGCGCGCTACGCCTTTGCCGCGGGCGGAGGCGGCGGTGACAACGTTTTCCACCACCATAAACGGCTCGCAGCGGCCGGTCAGATCATAGCATAAAATACCCATCATCGTGCCCAAGAGCTGCCCTTGTTCGCGGGCGACCAGCAGATGATACGCTGGGTCTGCCAGAATGCGAACCAGCGTCTGCTCCACGAGCGATACCTCCGCCGGCGTATCCACCAGCTGATCCATCAGCGGTATCAGCCCGGCCGCGTCCTCCGGGCGGGCGTTTTCAATTTGCATGGGAAACCTCCTTCAATCCATTGAAAAAAAGCCGCTGCAGCGCAGCGGCTTTGTTCGGCTTAGAACCAGTGATGATGGAAAACGCCTTCCTCATCCACACGCTGGAACGTATGCGCGCCAAAATAATCGCGTTGCGCTTGCAGCAGATTGGCCGGCAGGTTGGCGGTGCGGAAGCTGTCGTAATACGCCAGCGCAGAGGAGAAGCAGGGCACGGCAATGCCGCTGAGCGCCGCGGCTGCGACCACGCGCCGCCAGGACGCCTGGCCCTTTTCGATGACCCCGGTGAAGTAGGGGTCCAGCAGCAGGTTGGAAAGCGCGGGATTGGCGTCATAGGCGCGCTTGATTTCGCCCAGGAAGCGGGCGCGGATGATGCAGCCCCCGCGCCACATCAGCGCGATGTCGCCGTAATGCAGGTCCCAGTTGTATTCCTCGGCCGCTTGGTGCAGAATATCAAAGCCTTGGGCATACGAACAGATCTTAGAGGCGTACAGGGCCTGCTCGATGTCGTCGATCAGGGCCTGCTTGTCGCCGGTAAAGGGCTGCACATCGGCGGGCAGCACTTGGCTGGCCTCTACCCGGCGCTGCTTGGCAGCGGACATGCAGCGTGCAAAGACGGCCTCCGCCACCGTGGGCGCCGCTACGCCAAGCTCCAAGGACTCCTGGCTGGTCCATTTGCCGGTGCCCTTCTGCCCGGCGCTGTCCAGGATAACGTCCACCATGGGCTTGCCGGTCTTTTCATCGGTCTGGCTCAGAATATCCGCCGTAATCTCGATCAGATAGCTGTCCAGTACGCCCTGGTTCCATTTTTTGAAGACCTCGGCCATTTCAGGCGCAGACATGCCGAGCAGCTCGCGCATCAAAAAGTATGCTTCGCAGATCAGCTGCATATCGCCGTATTCAATGCCGTTGTGCGTCATCTTTACATAATGGCCGGCGCCGTCCGCCCCTACATAATCGCAGCACGGCTCGCCGTCGGATTTGGCGCAGATGGTACGGAAGATGGGGCCGATGGCCTTCCAGGCTTCCTGCGTGCCGCCCGGCATGATGCTGGGGCCGTTGAGCGCACCCTCCTCGCCGCCGGATACGCCGGCGCCCATATACATAAGCCCGGCTGCCTCCACCTTTTTGGTGCGGCGGATGGTATCTTTGAAAAAGGAATTGCCTCCGTCAATGATGAGGTCGCCGGGGGAAAGCAGAGGCAGCAGCTCGTCGATCACGGCATCCACAGCCTTGCCGGCTTGTACCATCAGCATGATGCGGCGCGGCTTTTCCAAAAGGCCGACGAATTCTTCCAGCGTATAGCCGGGGGTGATGCCTTTTTCGGGCACAGACTCCACAAATGCTTTGGTTTTGGCAGAGGTCCGGTTATATACAGCAACTTTAAACCCGTTGCGCGCCATGTTGCGCACCAGGTTTTGGCCCATCACGGCCAGGCCAATCAGGCCGATTTCACATTTTTCAGACATGGTACTACCTCCTATGCATAACGAGCCATGCGTTACATTGTCGACACTGAGCATACCCGATGGGAAGGGAGAATGTCAAGCAAGAGACGGGAAGGGGAAAAAGATGATATACTAAGAATATAAAATGTAAGGGAAAAAGGGGGAGCAGCGATGCCATATACCATCGGGGTAGACTTAGGGGGCACCAACATCGTAGCGGCGCTGGCGGATGAAACGGGGCGGCTTTTGGCCCGTGCGCACCGGCCGACGGCAATGCCGCGCAGCGCGGAGGAGATCGCGGCGGACATTGCGCTTTGTATTGAGGAGATGAGGGCGCAGTCGCCGGCGCCGGTTGAATGCGTTGGGATTGGCACGCCGGGCTCGGTGAACCCGCACACCGGCGTGGTGGGCTTTGCCAACAATCTGAATTTTGAAAATACGCCGCTGGGCAGCATGATAGAGAAAAGGGTGCATTGCCCAGTTTACCTGGCAAACGATGCAGACGCAGCGGCGTTGGGTGAATACTATGCCGGCGCCGGGCAGGGCAGCCGTTCCATGGTGGCGGTGACGCTTGGCACCGGGGTGGGCACCGGCCTGGTGCTGGATGGAAAGCTATATGCCGGCGCGCACTGGGCAGGCGGAGAGCTGGGGCATACCGTCATCTGTATGGACGGCGAGCCGTGCAACTGCGGGCGGCGCGGATGCTGGGAAGCGTATTCCGCTGCGCCCGCTTTGATCCGCCAGACGCAGCGCGCCATGCAGGCGCACCCGGAATCCAAGCTGTGGCAGGCGGCGCCGCAGCTGTCGCAGGTATCCGGCAAGACGGTGTTCCAGGCCGTGGCCATGGGGGATGAAGCAGCGCGCGCCGTGCTGGATTTCTATGTAAAAGCCTTGGCGGTAGGGCTGAGCAACGTCGTCAATTCGCTGGACCCAGACGTCCTTTGCTTGGGCGGCGGCGTTTCCGGCGCAGGGGAAGCGCTGATGCGCCCGCTGCGGGCAGAAATGGCAGGGCAGAGCTATGCCCGGCCCGGCCAGGAGACGACCAAGCTGGTCTTAGCGCAGCTCGGCAACGATGCCGGGCTGGTAGGGGCGGCGATGCTGTACCGTCAGCACAGATAAGCGCGTGATGGTAAGCAGAGAAAAAGACATGAGCGCAGGGAAAAATCCCATGTTTGTTTGCCAAGCGGCCTGCCAGGGGACCTATCGGAGGGAGGCGTTTCGGAAAATTTTTTACAAGCGTTTTCTTGTCTATTTCGTTCCTCTGATGACGGCCTGTTTGGTTTGTGTAGCTGTGTTCTTGAGATATCAATGGGTGCAGCCCCTGGTTTTGGGGCTTTGGATAACGGCGATGGCTTTGGCGCAGTCCCATGTCAATGCCAAGATAGACCTTGGTTTTGAATAGCTGCCGGAAAACAACCGAAAGATATATGCTGTGATTTACGGCGGCTGTCTTTGTATCGAGTCTCCGCAGGGCCATGCAGCAGCTTGTTATGAATATAAAGATTTTTGCAGCGTATACCAGACAGAGCGCCTGCTGATTTTGTACGGGAAGAAAAGGGTACTGTTAATGAAAAGGAACGGTTTTTCCGGGGGGACGCCAAGGGATGCAATGCTCTATCTCAGAAAAAAGCTGGAAAATGAGGCCATGAAAAAAAGAGGAAGCGATTTGCTTCCTCTTTTTCTCTATCGTACTTTGCTCAGGCTTTGCCGTTGCAGCCCAGCACATGCACCATCTTATGCGATACCATTTCCTTGATGGCGGTGCGGGCCGGGGAGAGGTATTGGCGCGGGTCAAAATGATCCGGATGCTCCACAAAATACTGGCGCAGACTGGCGGTCATGGCCAGGCGCAGATCGGAGTCGATGTTGATCTTGCAAACCGCTTTCTGGGCGGCGATGCGCAGCTGGTCTTCCGGAATGCCCACAGCATCCGGCATTTTGCCGCCGTACTGGTTGATGATCTTGACAAATTCCTGCGGCACAGAGGAAGCGCCGTGCAGCACGATGGGGAATTCCGGCAGGCGCTTAGAGATTTCGTCCAAAATATCAAAGCGCAGCGGCGGCGGCATCAGGATGCCTTCTTCGTTGCGGGTGCACTGTTCGGCGGTGAATTTATAAGCGCCGTGGCTGGTGCCGATGGCGATGGCCAGCGAATCCACCCCGGTACGGGATACGAATTCCTCCACCTCTTCCGGACGGGTGTAGGAGGATTCCTCTGCGGAAACGCAGACCTCGTCTTCCACGCCGGCCAGCGTGCCCAATTCGCCCTCTACGACCACGCCGTGATCGT
>CAUGNO010000008.1:0-113824 GCA_959600905.1 uncultured Eubacteriales bacterium
CCGCCGTGCCTCTCGGCTTCCCGTTCCTCACGGCGCTTGTCTATATTACCAAGACGGCCAGACAAAGTCAAGCATAAATTTTCAAAAATTCATATTTTTTTTAAAATATGGATAACTTGGCTATTATCCATGGGTTATCCACAGAAAAACGGTGCTTTTTGTTCGTTTCTATGGATAACCTGATCCAAGAGAAAAAGGAAAGCTCCCATTCGGGAGCCTTGGCCTTATTCCTCAACCACGACAAATGCTTCCGGGCCTGCGCCACAAAGCTCGCATTCAAAATCTGTGGGCAGCTCGGTTTGGCCTTCCGGCAATTCGTATACCCAATCACAGACGGTGCATCTCATTTTCATAACAGTCTCCTCCTTTTATTTACTAGGAACTACTCCTATTATAGTGCTTTCCCTGTAAGGTGCAAGCTTTTTAGGTTGTTTTTTCAAATTTTTCTCCGCAATTTTTACAGGTAACCAAGATCTTGCCCTTTCCCTTGGGGGCGCGCATTTCTTGATTGCATTTGGGACAATTAAAATAAACGTGTTCTGTATCGTTTTTCTGCTGTCGTTTCTTTTCCTTTTGCGCCTTTTTTGCTTCTTTTGCCTTGGCCCGCTGCGCTTTTGCTTCGGATTTATTCTCTTTGCCCAGATGGCTTTCGCCAGGGCGGCTTGCATACTGCGGTTTCACTGTACGCACCTTTTGCGCCTTTTTTGCCTGGGAACGCATCTTCATACGATCCCAAAAACCGCGAAAGCGGTCGTTTTCACGATTCCGTGCGTTGGGGTCTGTGGAAAAGCAGCGCACCAACGCAATAGCAATACAGCCGCCGGCCAGCAGCAGCGTGAAGGTGGAGCGCAGGAAAAACAAAACCACCGCGATACATAAAAGAAAAATATTCAAAGAATCAAACCATAACTTGCGTCTCAATCGGGACTTCTCCTTCCTCTATGCACCACATCGTACAGCGAACCAAAGGGCCTTGTCAATTCTTTCCAGCATAACAGGCAGGAAAGTCAAAATTAGGATGCCCCATTGCCATAATTGTATACCATTGCTATTCAAAAAAGAGTCATGGCCTGTCCGCGTTGGTGTAGGGGGAAGAAATGGTGATGCGCATAGGGGGCAAAGGCATTGGCCTTATCATAGTGTTCGCCAAAATGCATCGGGATAAAATGATCCACCTCGATGGCGTCGACAAATTGCTGTGCGCCGCGCATATAATCCTTACCCAAGCGGGGATCGACGGGGAACATAGCGGCATCAAAATGTGGATAAGCAGCGGCAAGCAGGGAAAGCTCCTGCAAAAAGGCCTTTTCGTACCCAACGGCCTCTTCGCAGGGCACCTCTTCGTTCCAATGCCAATTGTTGAGATCGCCGGCATGAAACAGCTTCTTTTTCTCTATGCACATGGAAAAGGAAATGCCTATATCCGTAGATCCGAATGCGGCGGCATGCAGGCATTCGTCGCTGTAGGTGTGCCCGGGCTTTAGATAAATGGCATCCTGAGAGCGTGCCAACCCGGATTCTAGAATATCCTGGGAAAATAAATAGACGATATCCCGGCGTTTTTCCCGCCAAGAAAGGATAACGGGGTTGAAATGGTCGGCATGTCCGTGGGTACACAGTACATAAAACCGGCCGGGGCGGGATAAAAGATCTTCATCCACAACACCACGAGATAAACAGCGATTCCCAATACAGGAATCGCTGTAATAATCCACAACAATGGTTGCCTTTTCCGTTAAAATTGCAAACCCACTATGTGCCAGGTATACGATCTTAAGCAACAATGTCACCGCCATAGCTGATGATGGAGGCGTCATAGACGCCAGGAATTTCCAAAAAGCGCTCTACAACCTGTAGATCGGACTCGCGCAGGCGGATCTCCAACGTCATTTCTACGCCGGCAGAGCCGACTGTTTTGCTTTTCAGCTGGCTTTCGGGCAGGCGTTTGAGAAGACCATAGACATTGTTGGTGGCGTTTTCATTGAAACGAAGCACCAAAAGGTAAGGCATCGTACTGCGGAACCGCATCCCGGAAAGCAACAGCATCAATACGCCGATGACAGCGGAGGCCAAGATCGCGGGCAGGAAGAACTTTGCGCCCAATGCGATGCCCACGGCAATGGACCAGAACATATATACGGTGTCGATAGGATCCTTGACAGCGGTACGGAAACGCACGATGGACAAAGCACCGACCATACCAAGGGACAGCGTCAGGTTGCTGGTGATCGGCAAAATGATAAAGGAAGTGATCATCGCCAGCATTACCAAAGAAACCCCGAAATTCTTGGAGTACATAACGCCGCTGAAGGTTTTGCGATAGATGGCAAAGATATACATGCCGATCAAAAAGGCAAGCCCCAGTGTTAGCAAAATGCGCACTACGCTAAGGTCGCCGAAGGAAAAGGCGTTTTGCAGCCCGGCAACCAGGTTACTGAAAAAATCTCCCATAATGTCCTCCCTTATGCTCTAAAGGTCATATTTTCTGCAAATGGCATATTTGCTGATTGCGCTGCGTGTAGCTTCTATGCCATCAAAGGCCCGGCGGATATAACCGGGCAGAAATTCGTTGAATTTGATTTCCAGAACCATCATCCCCTTTTCCAGCATGGGGACGGTAAACATCTGCTTATCAAATATATCGAAGCTTTGGCCTGCGCGCAGATCCTTATCAAACGTGATACGCACATCTTCGATGGGGTGTACATAGGCTTCCCGCACATAATCTACGACCTTGACAGGGCGCAGCCCCTTGTTTTTCATGGAAAAGTACACAGCCCCGGCGGGCAGCTTGTCCTTTTGCAGCAAAAACGAACATTCGCCTTCCATTAAAAGCTCAAACTCTTTACGGGTCAAGCCGCAGCTATGCTTGAGGATATATTGATCCTTTTTGATTTTGCGCTCCAGACGGATGACGCTGTCCTCCATGTTGTAGATGCGCACCCGCAATTTTTCGCGGCTGTCTTCGCCGGCGATTTTGGTGACAAGGTTGCTGTCCTCCCGGTCGTCAAAATACAGGGAACGGATATGGTAATCGCCCGTTTCTTCCCGTGCATTTTCATCCAGAGACAGCAGGGCAGACAGCCGATGGCGCAGCACATAATACGTTGCAGTATTGATGTAAAATTTGAGCTCATGGCGAAACTTACCGGCCAAATTCTGTGCCTCCTCTTCTCAACTTCCCGTGCTGGGCGGCTGCGTGCCGACGCTGCCAAAGCGGCGCATCATCTCGTCATCCGATAGGCCGAAATACTGCTTGACATGGTACAGGCAGTATTCATTGCGCACCTTAGCAAAGTTTTCCATCTTTGCAATCTGGCTGGTACGCCACGATTCTGCCGTGCCGTTGTCCCAGCGCTCGCGGTCGCGGCCGATCTCATCCTCGATCATCCCGGCACACTCGTCGATTTTGGCCAGCACGCGGTCGGTGGCAAAGGTGTTTTTCATATGGTAGGCAAACCGTGTCAGGAAAAGCTCTTTAAACTCATCGTTTTTCAGCAGGGTGCGCAAAAGGACGGTAGAGATGCCGTTGCCCACGCCCATGCCTTCAGGGTTGGTCAGCCGTGCCATCGCATCCTGCTCCGGATTGTACATGCCCCAGCAAAAATCGTATAAGATCCAGCGCCATTTGCCGTCCGGCGTTTTTTCCCGCCAGTATTTGATGTTGCCAAGGTCTGTATTGTTGGACCAGATCTCGGCAATGCACCAATCGGCGAAGTTTTCCACATCCACCCAATCCGTGATGGTCTTGTACACGTCCGGGTCGTTGATGTCCGCCTCATGGCTGCTGACATAATTGATCATCTGCTTGTAGTTGTCCGTGCTGCCCACCAGTGCCGTGGCATCGCCTACGATCAGGTCGATATTTTCCGGATTGCTCAGGTTATGATGCTGGGCCAGCATGTATTTGTTGATCTTTTCCCGGATATTGTAGATGCCCCAATACTGGCCGTTGATATATACGACGCTTTGCTTGTAGGCCGCCACATCCAGCGTGGTGGTCTCGCGCACCAAGTCGGTAACTACAATATCACGAATCTTGCTCTGTGTACAGTCTTGGGCGCCAGCGCGCAGCGTGATGGATTTATAGGAGGTATACGGCCGCGTTTCAAAGAAGGGATAGTCGATGGTGGCGGAGCCGTAGCGCTCCCTGGCACGGATGGAAAAGCCCTTTTGGTCCTTAAACCGGGAGAATGCGCCAAAGATGCGGATGCCCGCATCCAAAGATACGCCCTGTTTGCCGCTTTCATCAAAATACTCAAAGTGGACTTCTCGCTCCCAGTCCTTTTGGAAGTTGGCATTCTTGTATTCGATATCGCCCACCTTTTGGCCATTGCCCACGACATAGATGCCGTAATCATGGTCAAACAGGTTCGGCGGATCGGTGATCAGCGAAACCACAGGCAGCGTATGAGGAATATCGATCAAAAACGTTTTGGAGTCCGTCTTGCTGCCCAAAAGCCCTTCCTTGAAGGCGCGCGCACGCACCGCCGTGGTTTTTTCAACGGTGATCGGCCCAGTATATACAGGGCTGGATTCCGTTGGGATGGAGCCATCGGTGGTGTAATGGATGGTGGTGTCCGCATCGCCAGCCTCCATGGTCACCTGCTGGGCCCCGCGGTACGAGCCGGCTTCCGTGGTGATGGTGGGCTT
This sequence comes from uncultured Eubacteriales bacterium, assembly GCA_959600905.1. Lineage (GTDB taxonomy): Bacteria > Bacillota > Clostridia > Christensenellales > QAND01 > UMGS1975. Next base: position 4,654 of record CAUGNO010000008.1, read on the forward strand.
TACGGCAAACCCGATGGCGCCGCCAGCATTGGCGGTAGACGGCGTGGGTGTTTGAAAATAAAAAAATCCATCGGAGCCACTTTGGCGGCCAACGGACATATTGGTAGGCACATCGCTTACATAGACCCGATCCACCAGCTCTTCGCTGCTATTGAACAGCCCAATGACCTCGCCCGCGCCGGAAATGCGGAAATTGGTATGCATATTGCCAAGATTCGTCAACCCAGAACAGTACACCAGCGTATATTGCCCGGGCGCAAGCGTAATATCGGGAAACTTCCACTTCAACGGCTTTTCCGTATCGTCCGTTAACCCCCAGCCCTTGAGGGAAACGGCTTCGGAGCCATTGTTGTAGATCTCCACCCAATCATAATACGCACCGCCGGTGGGTGCGTATTTATCGTTGTACGGCATGGCCTCGCTGATGATCACGCTGCTGGTGGGCTTTCCGTTTGCCTCGACAAACTTTTGGAAGCCCTCTGCCGTATTGGCATAGCCTGGAGAGGGATTGGCAGAGGTGGTCCATTCGTAATTGTCGGAAGGATCACGCAGGTAAACGGTGTCGCTCTTCATCTCCGGCACCTCGACGGAATCGAGGATCTGGCCTGCCTTGTTGGCAAGGGAAACCTCTACCTTATAACTGCTGAGCCTAAAATTGGTGTGCAGGTAGTTGTTGCTGCCGTCTTTGGAATAGGCTTTGCCGGAGCAGTACACGACCACATAGCCGTGCGCCGGGATCTTGGTTCCGTCCGGGAACCGCCACTTCATCGTTTTATTGGGTTTGTTGGAAAGCCCGTAACCGGACAGGTCGATTTCGCTGTCGCTGGTATTTTCAATTTCCACATAGTCGGAATACGCGCCATAATCGTCAGTTAAGGTCGTGACGTTGGCGCTCATGACCTCGCTGATGCGCAGCGGGGAAGATTCCACTTTGCGGCTGGCTAAATATTGCTCGTAACCCTCATCGGTATTGGGGTAGCCGGGCGTCACCTTTTCAAAGCTGATCCATTGGCTGTTGTCCTTAGGATCGCGCCCCATAGAGGTATCAGACGGCATTTGAGAAAACGTCGTATAATCTACGATAACGCCGAGGTTGTTGGTAAGAACAACATCCTCGCCGGAAGAGGAAAGGCCGAAATTGGCATGCAGCGGCTGATCGGTTTCACGCTTGTCCTGCTTATCACAGTATACAACGACATACCCGCCGGCCGGGATGCTGATATCCGGGAAGGTCCACTTGGCCTGTTCCAGCTTGCTGTCGGACAAGCCCCAGCCGGACAGCGATACGTCTGTGGTGCCGGGATTATACAGCTCGATCCAGTCGGAATAGTTGCCTTCCTCATCGGTTACGGCCTGCTTGTTGCCGGCCATCACCTCGTTGATGAGAATGGTTTCAGAGGTTGCCGGCTTGTCCTTATTCACCAAATAGGAAACAAAGGCAATGGCAACCAGCAATATGATGACAATCAGCAAAGCTCGGATGAGCTTTTTGCGACTGGCTTTGGGGTTTACTCTTCTTCTTGTAGCCAAAACATACCTCCGCAGTTTTTTGGACTTTGTTTATTATAAGCACCTACATTTCTAAAAGTCAATCGTCTGCCGCAATCTCAATGCTTTCGCCGGTGCGGAGCAGCACCAGCAGCGCCTGCTTGACGGGCCGCCCCGTCAAATGCGAAAGCGCCAGGCGGTAGGCGTACAACTGCCCTTGGTAACGAAGGGCCAAAGCCTGCGGCCCTTCGGGGGGGATGCGGTCGGTCTTGTAATCCATCAAGACCCAGCCGTCCTCCTCCTCAAAGGCCAGGTCCAGAATGCCCTGCAAAAGCGTCGTTTCATCCGACGGGTATTCCGGTGAAATGAGCCGGGCAGGGATGCGCACGACAAAGGGCTGTTCCCGCAATACCTGGCGGGCGGATAGGATACGGCCGGCCAGCGGGGAGTTGGCAAAGCGCACGATGAGGGAAAGATCCAACGCATCGGCCTGGGCCTGGGTAAGGACGCCCTGGGTAAGCCAGGTGTAGACCTGTGCCTGTACGCCTTCCAGAGTTTTGGCCTGTGCCAAATCGATCTTTTGCATGGCCTCGTGCATATAGGTACCGCGCTGCGCCGCGTCGGGCGCTTTTTCCGATACGGAATCCCAGGCAGGCCAGGACAGGGTGGGCGCCTGCGCCTGACCGGATAGATCCGCTAACTGGGAAGCGGCGACCTTGGCGGGCGCTGTGGCCGCGCGGAAGGGATATTGGTAATGCAGGGCGGCCAACGCGTCAGCATACCGCGGGTCTGATACGTCGACCCCTTCTACAAATCGTTGCCAATTGCCTTTGGATTGATACACGCGCTCTGTTTCCGGCTGCACGGTATGAAAGGAGATCTGCCAAGCGCCGGGCGTCTCCCGGGCGGGCAAGGAAAGGGAGAATCGATCCCGCAGCGCAGCGCCGTCGGGATGCAGGGCCACGGCGGGTAAAATCCATTCCAGCATGCTTTTAGCCTGTGCTGGCGGCTTTTCACAGGCAGCGGCAAGCTGTTGGGCGCTGCCCTGTCCGATTAGGATCAGCGATTCCCTGGCGCGCGTCATCGCGACATAGCAAAGCCGCATCCGCTCCGCCGTTTCCGCCCGTTGCTTTTCCGCCTGGCAGAGCGCATAGCATAGGGTCTGCTGTTTACTCAGGGAACGCTGATGAAAATGCCACAGACCAATGCCGTATGTTTTGGAGAGTGGCAAAGAGGTATCATGAGCGCGTGCCAGGCCCTGCTCCAAAAACGGAAGGATCACGGCGGGAAACTCCAGTCCCTTGCTGGTGTGCATGGTCATCACGCGCACAAAATCGCCGCCGGTGGGCAGGGCGGGCGGTTCCTTGCCGCCCAGGCGGGTAGTGGTATCCAGCATCTGCAAAAATCCATACAGCGATCCGTCGCCGGACTGCACATAGCCCTGGGCCCGCTGCCAGAGGGCGATGAGGTTCTCCGTTTTCTTAGCCCCATCCGGTTGTACGCCATAATAGGCCAAGGCGTTGCAGTCGTCATAGATATAGAGCAAAAGCGCATCTACGCTGTGGCGGTGCGCATATTGCCGGTATCGCTCGATGCGCTCGAAAAAACGGCGCAGCCGGTCGGCGGTAGCGCCTTCGCCATGCGCGGAGAAATGGCGGGCCGCCTGGAAAAATTCACACCGGTCCGGCAGCGTGCCCAGCCGCTGCTGTTCTTTTTGATACAGGCGGATACGGGCCAGGTCCGCCGCGGTGCATTGGCCTGCGGGGCTGCGCAGCGCCGTTACGAAATCAATATCGTCCTGCAAGCTGTCCACCACGCGCAAAACCTGGATCAAAGCGCCGCATTCCTGTGTGGTCAAAATTTCCGCAGAAGCATCCGAGACCGCTTCGATGCCCTCTTCCAGCAGGGTCTGCAAAAAGAGCGAAACATGGGTGCGCGCCTGTACCAGCACCACAATGTCCGAAAGGGTATACGGACGCTCTACGCCTTTATCCAAAAAGGTTTGGCCCAATAAGCGCCGGATCTCTTGGGCCGCGACCCGCGCTTGGGCTACGCTGCGAGCTTCCAGCGCCTCTGCCTCCGGCTGCTCTTCGCCGTCCGCTTTGTTTTCCTTGATAAGCAGATGCACACTGATCGGCGGTCCCTCCTCCTTGCGGCCGGGCACCAGCGCTTGGCTGTCGTCATACGCAACATCCGAAACCGGCGGCTGCATACAGCGCTGCATTACACAATTTACTCCATGTAAAACATTGGCGCAGGAACGGTAGTTTTCCTTGAGGTCCATGCGCATCTGCTCTGCGCTGTCCTCAGGGCTGTATTGATGATAGCGAGCCAGAAACAAAGAAGGGTCGGTATGGCGGAAATGGTAGATGCTCTGCTTTACGTCGCCGACCCGGAAAGAGGTTCTGGGGCGGGCAATGAGAGATAGGATAGCGTCCTGCAATTCGTTGGTATCCTGCACCTCGTCGATGAACACGGCGTCATAGAGTGCGCTTGTTTCCAGCTGTGCCTGCGGATGGCGCAAAATGCGCAGCGCTGCTTGGGAGATATCGGAAAAATCCCAGGCATTTGCCTGCTTTTTGGCCTCGGTATAGGCGTCCTCAAAGGCGGACAGCAGTTTGCAAAGCCCGTCAAACACAGGCACACAGTCGTGCGCCATATCGCAAAAGCCGGAGAGGCCCAAACGGTAGGCCGTGTGTTTTTGCAGCTGTAATATGCTTTTTTTGATGCGCTTATGCAGCGCATCAAACTGCTCGTTGTCCTCGGCGGATAGGCTCTTTTTGATGCGCGCATCCTTTTTGGTTTGCAGTTGTTTGAATAGATCGGCCGATTCGGGGCCGGGCGCCATTTCGCCCAGCCTTGTGAGCAGGGCGAGGTTCTCCCGCCAGGGGAAAAGGATCTCTTCCTTTTTTTTGTGCCAGCATCCTGTCTCCAATATGTGAATGAGCTGCTCCATATCCGCCGATACATGGGCCAGCGCCTCTGAGAGGGGTGCGCAATAGGCAGAAAAATCCGATTGTATCACGTTGTCATCGGCATAATGAGCGCGTGCTTTTTCCAGCCATGCTTGCCCATCCGGCAGGGTCTGCTTATATTCGTGTATTTGGAGAATAACCTGCTTTGCTTCCTCTTCTTTTCCATAGGAAAGCGCCTTGAGTGTGTGTAAAAACGCGTCCCGTTCCTTACCCGGCGGCAAGGAGAAAAAATCATTGAATACATCCTCCAGCGCTGTGGCGCGCAGCACCAGGCCGGCAGCCTCATCCAGCAGACCAAACAAGGGATCCAAGTCTACCAAATAAAAGTAGCGCCGCGCCAGCTGGATGCAAAAGGAGTCAATGGTGCAGATATCCGCGCTGTGCACCAACAGCGCCTGGCTGCGAAGATGGCGCGCTGTCTCGGGCGAGGTATGGTCGGCCCGGTCCAACAGCTCTTTGGCAAGCCGCTGCTTCATTTCCGCCGCTGCGGCATTGGTAAAGGTGGTCATGAGCAGCTTTTGTATCGGCATACCCGCTTCAATCAGGCGCACGGCCCGGTCCACCATCACGGCAGTTTTCCCAGAGCCCGCGGCAGCGGACACGATAAGATCGCGGGGCGTCTGTATATCCAGCGCTCTTTTTTGCGCAGCGTTAGGCGTTTGGATCATGGCTGTCCTCCTCCTTGGAAAGGGATGCCTTTCGTACGGTGCGGTGCGGCGTAACGCCGGATAGATAGCCGCAGGCATTGGCAAAGGCACAGTATTGGCACCCATCGACAGCGCCCTTGAGCGGATAGGGAGCGGTATGCCCCTGGCTCAGCGTTTCAAACAGCGAAGCGGTAACGGCAAGCGAATCGGAGAGCACCTGGGCCATCTGCTCATCTGTCAACAGACGGCTGGCGCTTTGTGTGGAAAGCGCGCGGTCCTCCATGCCGTGCTCGGTATAGTAGCCCTTGAGCTTTTGGGAGGAAAAATCCTCTTCCGCCTGCTGCGGCTCATCCTCCCTTACACCGGCGCGTACAGCGCTGAGCGCCATCGCGCCTGGCGCCGCCTGCTTTTTTTCGGCTGCCATCTGCAAATACAGCGGGAGCTGTAAGCTGACGCCGCAGGCAAAGCGTGTCAGATCTGCCTGGGATACGCTGCCGGATTTATAGTCGACCACCCGGACATAAGCAGTCCCTTCCTCGCGTTTTAGGTCGATGCGGTCGATCACGCCGTTGGCCACGCCCTCTGCGCCGCTTGGCAGCGGGATACGGATGCTGCAGGGTGTCTCGGTGTCCTGCGGCACAAACCGCCCGCTTTGCTTTTGACGGCAGAGCATCCAGGCTGCCTTGTACAGCGAATCGCGCTGCTTTTCCGCCTGCAGGCTCGCCCTGGCATCCTGGGCATACGGGCCGGAGAGATACTCGCGCGCTTCGTAGGCTTGGCAAAGCTTATCCACAGCAGCCCGGCATTGTTCGCGGGTCAAGGTGTGGTCGCGATACAGCAGCAGAAAATGCTGCAGCACGGCATGATAATAGTTGCCCTCATCAATCGGTGTTTTTCCAAACTCATCTGCAGGGGCTAGGTGAAGGCCGCGCTCCATAAAGTGCCGGAAGGGACAGCGGGCCAAGGTTTCCAGCCCGGTAATGGGCGTGGTATATGTGCCATTTTCATCCGCGTACAGGGCATGGGCTAGGGCGGGGCCGATCTCATCCTCCCGGGGAGAAAGCCCCTCCAAGGCCTGGGCTATCTGGGGATAGTGCATTTGCTCCAGTGCGCAGTAGGCAGCGGCCCAGACGGGGTCTACTACCTCGCCATCCTGTACCCGGCGCACCGCCTCTGCCAACGGCAATAGCGTAGCTTTGGGAGAACAAACCTCTTGTGGCCTTTGCGCGGCCCGTTGTACGGCGCCGGGAAACAGCTGAGAAATCTGCTCGATATAGGGCGAGGGCAGGAGCTGTTTGCCGGCTAAGTCGGCTTGCGGATAGGAAAGGTACAGCCAATGGCTCGGCTTGCAAAATACGCTGTATACCGCCAACTCCTCCTCGCTGGCGCGCTCTGCCTCGTTGTTGCCCATCCAGAGCCCGCGTTCCTCCAACAGGGCGTGGTCACTGCGCGATAACAATCCTGTTTCGGCAGTTCCGGCCGGTACCTTGCCGGCCGACAGCCCTAAGACGAACAGCGCTTTGATCTCGTCCATCTTACTGCGCAGGATCGAGCCGGCGTTGATGGCGTCGTTTTGGCTGGGCAGCAGCCCGATTTCCTCAGCAGCCAGACCGGAGGAAAGCAGCGTGGCAAAGTCTCCGGGGCTTAGCACCTGATCGCCCAGGACACGGATGACCTGTGCCAAAAGATCGCCTAGAAGGGTAAAAAACTCGCTGGCCTGCGCGGCGGTATCTGGGTCGTCCAGGTAGGTTTCGTCGATGGTGGCCTGGAGCCGTTCGATAAACCCATCCTCCTCCAGATACTGAACCAGGGCTTCTGCCTGCTGTTTGGCAGAGCGGGCCTTCAGAAGCGATTTTCGCAGCGCTTCCAGCGGATCAAAGAGCAGATGGTAGAGCGAAAGGTAGGCCTCTTGCTCCTCCGGCTCCATGGAAGTAGGCGGCTTGGGGGAAAAGGTGCGCAGACCAAAGCGGCGCGCCCACCGCTGCATCTGCTCGCATTGCTCTTGGGAAAGGCGGGTATACCCGCTTTTCAAAAAACGGAGCACATCGCGCGTAAACCGGCGATTTTGTACTACGCGCAGCGCCTGCAAGACATACTGCGCGGCCGGATGCGTGCTCACCCGCCGCTTTACATCCCAGAACATCGGAATGTCATAGAGGGAAAGGGCGCGCTGCAGCAGTGGGCCGTACAGCTCGATTTCGGAGGAGACCACGGCGATCTCGTTGTACCTTAGGCCGTGATCTTTGACAAGGGCAAAGATTTGGCGTGCGCAGTCCTCCGCTTCCTGCCAGGGATTGCCGGCATGGACCAGCGAGATTTCCTGTGCCGGCCCCTCGTAGGGAGCGGGCCGATAGGCAAAGAGATGCGATTCCAAATAGGCGAGGGCAGGGCTGTGCGCAAAGCGCGGCGGGCGCTGGCCTCTTTCGCGCGGCAGCCAAACGGTATGCTGGCGAATGCCGCAGCGATCTGCCAAGGCGCTGACGCGGGCAAGGTGCTTGTGTTCGGTGGCAAAGGTAGGCGCATCTGCGTCCGTTTCCAAGCCAAGGCGAAAGGAAATACAGACGTCCGCGCACTGCCGGAGCAGCGCTTCCACAAGCCGGTAGACCTGTTTTGTCAGCATTTCAAAACCGTCAATGCAGACAAGAGCGCCCTTTAGAAAGGCGGTGTGTGGAATCAGATCGATGCAAAGGTCGGTTTTATCTTCGGTATCCTGATATTCTCCGGCCAAATGTCCTTGGTAAGCGGCATAAACCTTGGCGATTTCCTGTAGATGCGGGCGGGCCTGCCCAGCCTCCATAAGAGCCTCTGGCGCAATGCCAAAGCGCTTGTATTCTGCGATTTCCCCGGCCAAGGTAGCGGCAAACTGGGGAGAACGGGCGTAGCGGCCATAAACGGTAAGCTCATCCTGCAAGGTAAGCAGCATCCTGCTGACGGCCATGGCTTCGCCTCGCCGGTCGATCGGCTTTAGCAGGGAAGGCTTTTGTGCAAGAACGCGTTCGCAGAGCCGGGAAATGCTCAGCACTTCTGCATGCCAGAGCCCCTCTGCATGTAGATGGCGCATCAATTCCCGCTCGCCTTGCAGCGTGTATTGGTCCGGCACGATCAGATAGGAGGGCTGCCCTTGCTGCATGGCTTGGCCAATGCGCCTGCATAGCCAGGTGGTCTTGCCGCTGCCGGCTCGTCCGCATATTTTCCATAATGCCATAGGCCCATCCCTCCTTTTTATTTGTAGTGTACCATAAGCGGCCAATGTGTACAAAATCGCACAGTTAAGAATTTACACTCGAAGTTTTTGGAAAAGTCATATATAATGGTATAATAATATGCAAAAACGCAACAATCTGCGATGAAGGGGGGAGCGCCTGTGCGGCTGTTATTTGCTTTGGAATTGCCGCCCAGCATGATAGAGACGCTGACAGAGCTGCAGCGCCGCTTGCTTGGCATCGGAATCGGCGGCCGGGCCATCTCCCAGGAAAATTTTCGCATGCTGTTTCAGGTAGGCGGAGAGGTTAGCGAGGACGATGCACAGGCGCTGATCCACAAGCTGGAAACTGACTTGGCCGTGCTGCCTTCGCCGGTATTGCAGATCGTAGGCGTGGGCGCACTGGTGCGCAGCGGCGGGGACAACGTGTATGCGCAGCTGGGTGGGGATACGGAGATGTTGTATCGATTGAAAAACGACATCGGCCGGAGCATAGACGAGTTGGGCCTGGCGTTAGACCTAAAGCCCTTTGCCCCCAACATCACCATCTTGCACGGCTGCCGGTTTGGGAATCCCAAGCTGCGGGTGCGCAGCAATTCCTTTTTCCTTTCGCATTTGGCGCTGTATATGTCGCAGCCAACCATGTTTCGGGATCCATACCCCGATTACGAGCGCATTTGGGAAATTCCCTTTATGAGGTAAAGAAAAGGAACGGATGCATCCGTTCCTTTTTTGGTTGGTTTGCTCACCGCCATTATATGCCCAGGGTTGTTGTAAAATAGGGTGCTTGTTTAGGGTGAATGATAAGGGGCATACGCAGCGGCTCGGGCTCAGCCTTCTAGGCCGAATTCTTTTTTGTAGGCTTCCAGCGAGCGCGCAATGGCCTGTTCGGCAGCCTTGCGCCCTTCAAAGCCCTCTACCACGGTCTTTTTGCCTTCCAGGGTTTTGTATACCTCAAAGAAATGCTGCATCTCCTCTGTATGATGCGGCGGCAGATGGTGCAGTTCGGAATAGCCTTCCATGGCCGGGTCGCTGACAGGCACAGCGATGATTTTTTCGTCGCGTTCGTTGTCATCCACCATGGTCATCAGGCCGATGGGGCGGCAGGTGACCATGCACATCGGCACCAACGGCTCTTGGCAAAGGATCAATACATCCAGCGGATCGTGGTCGTCCGCATAGGTGAGGGGGATCATGCCGTAGTTGGCAGGGTAGTGCGTGGAGGTGTAGAGGACGCGGTCCAGCCGCAGCAGACCCGTTTCCTTATCCAATTCATATTTATTTTTTCCGCCCTTGGGGATCTCGACAATGGCAACAAAGCTGGATGGCGTTACCCGTGCCGGATCCACATTGTGCCAAGGGCATTGAAGGTTCCTAGTATTCATCAGGAGAATCCCTTTCTATTTAGATTCCGTGGTTTGCTCCACGGGCATGGTCAAACTATATTTTTGGTATAAAGGCGCCAGCGTACCGTCGTCCCTCATTTGCGCCAGCGCTTTTTCAATCAGATTGGCCAAGTCTCGTTCACGGTTGCGCGTAGCGATGGCATAATCGATATGGCCGATTTGTATATTTTGCAGCGAAAGATCGTTTGCCAGATAGCGGTTGAGCACGCTTTGCTCAGCACAGAATGCATTGATCTTTCCGTCCCTAAGCGCTTGGAGCGCATCCGGATAGCTGGAAATGTCCGTGATAAGTGCCGGATAGCCCATGGTGGTCAGATAATCGGTCAGCATGGGTTTGATGGTGGCATTGGGAATTACGCCGATCTTGGTTTCCGAGGAGGATAGATCCAGCGTAGTGCCGCTTTTTGTCATCAGCATCACAGGGTCTTGATAATAGACGGAGCTAAGCTGATAGGATTCCTGGTTGGAAGCGGTGACCTCCACGCGAGAAATCAAAAGATCGACGTCCTTGTTGGAAAGCAGCGCTAAATCGTTCTTCACAGTCACAGGCACATAGACAACGCCGCCGGAGCCCCCTAAAATTTGTTCGCCGATCAAAGTGGCAAGCTCGGCTTCAAAGCCGGTGGCGGTGGCGCTATCCTCCACCTTGCTGAAGGGCATTTCATCTTCTAAAACACCGATGCGCACCGTACCCCGTTCGCGGATCTCCGGAAGCACATCGATATCGCTGTTGCCGCTCATACGAAAAAAGATGGTCAACAGGCAAACGGCGACAACACAAACCAAGATCACCTTGGGCAGAGGGCCGCGCCAAAACTTTTCAAACGACCAATGACGCCGCACGACATGCTTTGCATGGTGCGGGGCTCTATGTGCTCTATGTCTCAAGCGTGTCCCTCCTTTCCAGATTTGTTAGGCTTGTTTTGCAAAGTGTAACAGATTTGGCGGTATGATGCAATCTTCCCAAAAAGAAAAAACGATGGGATTCCCATCGTTTTTTTCCTGCTTAGTCGTTGACAAACGGCAGCAAAGCAATGATGCGCGCGCGTTTGATGGCAATGGCCAGCTCACGCTGATGCTTTGCACAAGTGCCCGTCATGCGGCGCGGCAAAATCTTTCCGCGCTCCGATACATAGCGGCGCAGCCGGTTGGTATCTTTATAATCGATGACGGCGTTTTTATCCGCACAAAACGCGCAAACCTTGCGTTTGGGGCGGCGTCCACCCTGACGGGGACGTCTTACCGGTCTTTCTTCCATTCTATTTCAGTCCTTTCCATTAAAAAGGTAGTTCGTCGTCCTCTACCGTATCGCCGAAGCCAAGGCCGCTGTTGCCAAAGGCGGGTTCCGGCGGCGGGGGCGCTTGATGGCCGCGGTCGGCATTTTGCCCAGCGCGCTCCAAGAACTCTACCTCATCGGCGATGATCTCGGTTACATAGCGCTTGGTACCGTCCTGAGCCTCATAACTGCGGTTCTGAATAGAACCGTGTACGCCTACTTTGCTGCCCTTATGCAGGTATTTACCACAGTTGTCCGCCAAACCGCGCCAGCAGACGATATTGAAAAAGTCCGCCGGGCGTTCGCCCTGCTGGTTGGCAAAGCGGCGCTGAACAGCGATGGAAAATGTGCAAACCGAGACGCCGCCGTTGGTCATACGCAGGTCGGGATCACGGGTCAGGTTTCCAATCAAAGTAGCTCTGTTCATTTTTTTATCTCCATTTCGATTTGTTACGCTTCCTTGCGAATGACCAGGAACCGCATGACATCTTCGCTGATTTTGAAGTTGCGCTCCAGTTCTTTGGGCAAGCTGGATTCGCTTTCAAAATGCATCAGGATGTAATGGCCTTCGGTCAAGTCGTCGATCTCGTAGGCCAGCTTGCGCTTACCCCAATCATCAATCTTCTCGACATTGCCGCCGCCATTGGTCACGATCCCACTGAAACGTTCAACCAGAGCAGCTCTGGCATCGTCTGCAACATTGGGATTGACAATGTACATCGCTTCATACTTATTCACGGCGTTTCACCTCCTCTTGGACTTCCGGCCCCTGCCGGCCTGGCAGGGACAAGGATACAATGCTAAAGAAGTATACCACAGCAAACCTGCGAATGCAAGAAGCTATTGCACCACCTGGCTGCCGGATTTATCAAACAACAAGTAATCGGGCGTTTGCCCTGCCATGCTGTCATAAGTGACTTTGAGCAAATCGCCCTCAAAGCAAAGATGGGAAGACCAATAGTAATCGGTATCGATGCCGTTGACACGCCAAAGCTCTCCGCCGTCCGGGGAAATGGCGATCAGGTCAGGGCCGTAATAGCCAGAGAGGTAGATGGTACCGTCGGCATCCACCAACGGCGCCTCCAGGGGAACCCCAACATCATTGAGAGCCCACAGCACGGCGCCATCGGCCAGCGACAATGCATACAGTGTGCCGCCGACCTCTACATAGGCACGATCTGCCGTAATGGCTGCGGGCGATACCGGCGGCAGCTCGGTCATGGCCTCGATGGTAAAGGTGTGGGTCCAAACTTCTTGGCCCGCCTGGTTTTTGGCATACAGCGTGGCTTCGCCGCTGCCGGAGTCCATATCGTCGATGGTGTCCGCTGTTGTTTCGGAGGTAATCTCTACCACGGTATCCTTGGCAGACGAGGGCGCAGCGCTGGCAGTCGGCTGTGCTGTCTGCGCTGGCGTGCAACCAACGAGACAGAGTAGGGCTAGGCTGAGGGAGAGGCCCAAAGCCAATTGTTTTTGTTTCATAGATGTCTCCTTCCCACAGAGCAATAACAATCTTTTCATAAAAATATCATATTTTTGTAACATATTCAACTAAAATAGACGAGGCGCCAAACAAAAATAGGCCCTTTTTAGGGCCTATCGATCGTCTTAAAGACCGCCGATTTGGCTGAACGGCCAAACGATGAACAGTGCATGGCCCACGATATACTTTTTCTGGATAGGGCCGATGGATACGCTGTCCATGGAGTTGGCGCGGTTATCTCCCATGACAAAGACACAATCCTCCGGGATGGTAACGGGATCCATATCATGCGGCTTTAGGCCGGAACCGTACACGTCATCCTGCAATGGTTCGCCGTTGATATACGGCTTCCCGCCTACGATGGATATGGTTTCTCCCGGTAGGCCGATGATGCGCTTTACATAGTTGGTATTGCTGTCGTCATAATGGCAAATGACCACATCGTACCGAGCGGGATCACCAAAGTGCTTTGAAACCTTTTCCACAAATAAAAGCTCATCATCTTCCAGCGTAGGCTGCATGCTGGGCCCCTCGACGCGCACCAGCTCGAAAACAAACAGGCGCAGAAAAAACGCTGCGGCGATGGCGATGGCAAATGTGAGCAGCAAGGAAGGCAGCTGCCTGGTTTTTTCAGAATGGGGCATGGCTTAGTCTCCTTCCGGCTCCAGGCTCTTGACCCGTTTTTCAAACTCGCCGCGATCCAGCATGATGGTGCGCTGGCAGGTTTGGCATACCAGCTTGACATCTGCGCCCACGCGAACAATTTTCCAACGGTTGCCTCCGCAGGGATGCTTTTTTTTCATAACAACGATTTGCCCCAGGTGGATCTGCATAGACGCTCCTCCTTTATAACAAAAATTCCCGCCGTAGCGGGAATGGGTGGGGATCAGCCGTCCAGCCCGTAGCGCAAAAAATACAAGGCGTTTTCGTTGAACTTATCCGGTTTTTCCTCATGGGGCAGATGGCCGCAGTTCCGCATTTCATACAAAGCATAATTTTCAATGGGCGCCGTATACAGGCCGGCATCGGCAATGGGGCGCCAGCGATCCTCTGAGCCCCAGACAAACAGCACCTCATGCGGCAAAAGCCGCAGATTGTATAATACGTCGTCCTCCTGGAAATTGGCGATGCTGCGGCGCAGCACTTCGCGGGATTCCTTGCTATCCATCGTTTCATAATAGATGGATAGATCCTGGGAGGATAGGCAGGTTTGGTCAAACATGCAGTTGCTGATCATGGAGTTAAATTTTCTTTCGCTGAACAGCGCTTTGCCAAGCCAGCCAAATGTGGAAGACTGCATCAAGCGCAGCGGCAGCGGCATGCTGTCCGTGACGCCGCCGGGGGCAATGCAGATGGCGCGGTGTACGCGGTCGGGATAATGCACCATAAAGTCCAGCGCATAGGTAGCGCCGCTGCCCATGGCAATGATATTTGTCTGTTTGATGCGCAGCGTATTGAGCAGCGCCAACAGAAATTCAGAATTTTCCTCGATGGTATAGGTCAAATCCGGCTTATCGGAATAGCCGTATCCAATCATATCGACGGCAACGACAAAATACCGCTCCGCTAGCGCCTCAAATTGGTGGCGCCATGTATAAGAATTTTGGCCGGCCCCATGGATCAATAGAACGGGGTCGCCCTCCCCGGCGTAGGTAATATGGATGCGCAACGCTTGGATCTCAATGAATTCTCCGGTATGTTCTCCATAATAAAACCCATCATGATGAGATAGGGTCGCCGCCAATGCTTTCACCTTCTTTAATGTACAATGTACCGATTCTCTAGTTAGACATTTATTTTACCCGATTTTGGGATTGATTGCAATGTAAACAGACAGATGGGCTCTCTGCACATGCCAAGTCCCTTGTAGACAGACATAGAAAGGCCATGACAAACGTATGGCCTTTCTTGAAAAAAGTATAGCAGGGAAAAACGGAACAAATATGGCAAACCCAAAAATTGCTAACGGCGCCGTTCCAGCTGGCGGTACACTTTAGGCGCCATCGAAACCAACCAGTGCGGATCGTTTTTTTCAGGATCCATAGCGCATTGCTCAAACAGCGCCTGTTTGATCCGCCCCACCATGGGGGAAGGCGAAAGCTGACAGGCCTGCATAATCTCTGCGCCGGAGATGCGCAGCTGCCGTATATCGTCGATACATCCCTGGCTGCGCATCTGTGTTAAAATTTGTTCCCATTTGGCGGCCGTATCCATATCCACCAACGGCCGGCCAGATCCCGCAATGTCGCTGCGCCGCAGCGCAATGAGCTGCTCTGCAAACGGAAACCCCCACACGGCAAAATGTTTGCGCACCGTATTGAGCTTGGCGCTGCCGTTTAGGTCAAACATATGGCGTGCTATCAAATCGTGGACAAGGCACACGGTGCGATTGTCCGCGCCCAATCGCGCCAAGATCTCGGAGGACATAGCGGCGCCAATGGCGTCATGCCCGATCATATGCCCCGTTTCATCCTTGGCGCGCGGCTTACCCACATCATGCAGCAGTGCGGACCAGCGCAACGCTGCCTCCGGCGGGCTGGCGTTGTAGGCGGCCAGGTTATGCCCCAGCACATCAAACGCATGATAGATTTGGTTTTGTGTTACGCCCTTTCCTTCTTTTAGCTCTGGGATCAGTTGATACAATACACCGGATACGTCTAACACCTGCATGGCCCGCGCATGGCCGCCGGGCGTTTGGTATTTGGCGTCGGCCAGCACAATCTTACTGCATTCGGCCCAGATACGCGGCGCAGAGATAGCATGTATCTGCGGAGCGAAACGCTGGGCAGCCTGCATCAGATCAGGTGTGATCTCAAACCCCAGTTCGCCGGCAAAACGGGCCATGCGCAGCAAGCGCAGCCCATCGTCCCGCAGCGTTTCCACAGCGGAAGCGCGGCAGGCGGAAAGACGTCGGCCTGCCAGATCCGCCAGCCCGTTTACAGGATCAAGGACCCGGCCGGTGGCAAGGTCGGCATATAGGGCATTGACGGTAAAATCGCGGCGCAGCGCATCCTGCTCCATGGACTGCGTGAAGACAACGCGTGCAGGATGATGGCCGCCGCCGGGTGGATAGGACTCGATGCGAAAGGGGGTATATTCGATGATGTTGCCGCAAAGCCGGATCTCTACTGTGCCCATTTTGCTGGAACGCAACACGGCGGGGAAACCCGCTCGTTTGGACAAATGCAAAATTTCCTCGGGCGGCAAAGGCCCAGTCAGGTCATAATCGCCTTCCGGCAGGCCAAGCAGGGCATTCCGTACGCCGCCGCCCACGAGGTATAGCGGGGCGGGTGCTTGCAGCGCCTGGATGAATGCTTGTAAGGAGGGGGGGATTTGGATATCTGTGCTCATACTGCTTGCGTTCCTTTTTGTGCGACCAACAGCGCCTGCGGCCAAAGTGACAGCGAGATGGCATTGGTGTGAAGCAGCTCCCCATCCAAATTGACACATAAACGCTGGCTGGAACGCACCGTAATCTTTTTGGCTTTTTGCACATGCACTTTTTTATGATGGATGTGCGTTCCTTTCTTATATTTAGCCAAAAGCGGCAGCGTATGCAGACGCCCCATAGGCTCCACGGTAAGCACATCCATCCATCCGTCGCTGGGATCAGCGCCGGGTACTGGATAAAACCCGCCGCCGTAATAACGTCCGTTGCAAAAAGCGGTCAGCATATTACGCTGTTCGATCTCCTCTGCATCGTCCAAGGAAAGGGAGTAGCGGTAAATTTTGCGGCGGAGTACGGCAAACAGCGCACCCACCAGATAACACATCTTTCCTGCCAGCCGCTTTACTTTGGCGGCGTTATAGGCGGCGTCAGAATCCAGGCCGATAGAGCAGATGTTGATGTATACCCCGTTATCCGTGACAAATACGTCAATGGGTTTGGCCGGGCCAAAGACCGCAGCTTTTAACGCATCCTCCGGATCAACAGGCAGGGAAAAAGTGCGCGCAAAATCATTGCCCGTACCGGCGGGCACAATGCCCAAAACGCACGCGCTGCCGCATAGCCCCTCGGCAATCTCCCGCGCTGTTCCGTCTCCGCCGATGCACAGCACACGGTCGCATCCTTGGGCCAACGCCTCCTTTGCGCACGCGACCCCATCGCCGGGGCACTTTGTAATTTGTATAGAATAGGGTAGAGCCGCTTGCGTTAAAAAAGCCTGAATTTCAGGCAAAAGCTCCTTAGTGCGGCCCTTTCCTGCGATTGGATTTACAATGACACCGATCAACCAAACAATCCTCTTCCAACTTTTTTAGCAGTATTTTATCATATTTGCCTTTCTGCGAAAACAGGTTTTCCGCACGGGCGCCAAAGTTGATTTTCACTTGCAGAGGATTTATGGTACAATATTGTGTATTCTTATAATATGGGAGGGATGAGGATGTTTCCTCCGCAGCCTAGAAAAAAAGGAAAGCGCCCGCCAAAGTCTGCCCGTACCCGGGGCCGCCGGCGCCATCAGGATAAATTGGGGTTGATTGCAATCATTTTAGCCATCAGCGTTGTGCTGGGGCTTGGTATATGGTGGATCGTTTCCGCCGCCACCAGCGGCATCAACCCGAAAGAGTTGAATTTTACTTCGGATATGTCTTATCATGCTACCGAAGATTCCATCTATTATATCAGCGAGCAAAAGCTGAGCTGCGTGGATTATGCCAACAATGAAAAATGGACCTTAGAGCTGCCGCTGTCCGGTGCAAGCGTGAAAGCGTCCGGTTCGCTGGTGGCAATATTCAGCGATAGTGTAGTCGTAGTATACTCCAATACCGGAGAACAGCTGTTTACAAAGGAATTTTACGGGAAAATTGCCAATATTTCCTGCGGGCAGGATTATGTAGCGGTCATGAATGAGGATACTTCTGGAACTTCCAAGATTGTGATGCTCAATAAAAAAGGGGAAGAGGTTACGACCTATGATTTCTCCGGGAAATTTATTGTGGACTTTGCCTTTACCTCTGCCAATGCTTTCTACATTTATACGATAGACAGCGGAGCGGTGGTACCGGTGGCGCGCGTGATGAGCTACAACGGCGATTTGGCTAATACGGGCAACATTGCCATTGAGGGGCAGCTGTTGCAGCGGGTCATTTTCCTAAAAGATACATTGTATATGGTGGGCACCAATCATTTGATGCAAATGGACTATATCGGTACCAAGCAATCGGAAAAGCTGATCTATGGATGGGAATTTGCTGATTCTTACGTGGATAAAAATGAAAATACGAGGATTCTCTTTATTCCGGGCGGCGAAGATGCTGGCCAAAAGAATATCAGCAATGTGCGCTATGTGGAGCCGGGCGGGAAAGATTTGTTTGTGCAAATGCCTTCTTCTACCATCAAAGCAAGCCTGGGCAGGGACAAATTTTATGCATTTACCCCCACGATGATCCGCACCTATAATGCAGATGGCACAGCAACGGGCGATTACGAGGTGCCCATTGCCGCAGAAAAATATGAACCCTTGCCGAGCAAGCAGCATGCCTTGCTGTTTGCACAGGATAAGGTGTATATTATAACGCTCCCTTAAGGAGGTGTATGTTATGAATTTATTGGATCTGGCATTGATCGTTGTCATTGCGGTTTCTGTTTTGCTGGGTGCGTATAGAGGCTTTGTCGTCTCGGCATTGAAAACGGCCAGCTTTTTCGTATCATGGATCTTGGCATATTTGCTTCATCCGCTGCTATCTTGGGCGATGAGCGGGCAAGGTATGATGCAAACGCTGATTAACTATACCGAAGGGGCCGCCAAGCTGCCCTACGATACGCCGCTGGCTATGATTACTACCCCCATCACGCAGGTGGATGCTGCTACGCTCAACAATTTGGTGAACAACAGCAGCCTGGTTTCTCCGTTTGGAAACCTTGTGAAATCCAACATTGCCTCGCAGGCGTTTGCCTCCCAGGGATTAACCACTGTGGGGGACTACTTTAACTACACCGTAGCCTATGCAACACTGAACATCATTACTTTCTTAATTTTGTTTCTTGTCTTTCGTATTATCTGTGGCGTTATCATCAATGCCACAGATGCGACGCATAAGTTCCCGGTATTGCGGCACAATGATGTGCTGGCCGGTTCGCTAACGGGTTTGCTGCGTGGTGTGTTTGTCTGCTATATTGTTATGACGCTAGCGCCTGTGGCATTGTCTATCCTCAATGTACCTGTGGTGACAGATTATGTGCTGTCCGCTCCCTTGGCAGGGTTCTTCTACAAGTCGAACTTTATCCTACTGTTGATGCGGGGCAAGGTATTCTGACAAATTGGATGTTTCACGTGAAACAAAAAGGCATGGAAAATTCCATGCCTTTTTATATATTCTCTATAAGGGCGGGCGTCGTCTTTGTGCGCGATAGGCACGCCGCCGCTGTATATGCCCTAGAAAAAAGCAGAGGATGGAGGGTGCCAGAAAGCACATAGCATATCGCTGCAACGACTGCCAAAACAATTCAAACAAAACAAAGCCGGATTTGTAATAGTTGTAGCCGCAATAGCCGGCCCAAAATACAAAGCACAGCAACAGCATCCAACCAAGCCATCGCCAAAAACGCCCTTTTTTTCTAAACTGCTTCATTAGGTGCCTCCAATGCTTCTAAAAGCAAAAGCCGCAAAATGCGGCTTTTTTAGCAATCAATCAGTCCTGTTCTATGCGGCCGCCAAGTAGCGCATACAAACGCTCCAATTCATAAGGCGAAAAGTAGCTGATGGAGATCTTGCCTTTTTCCGGGGTGCCGGTAAATTCCACCTTGGTGCCCAATCGCTGCTGAAGCTCCTCCTGCGCACTGCGTAGATGCAGATCCAAAACGGCCTTCTTTTTTGCCGGCCGAGCAGACTCTTCCTTCCAGAGCTTGGCTCGTTTTTCCGCTTCGCGTACACTATATCCTTGCTTTACGATCTCCTCGGCAAAGGCCAACTGCCGATCCTCTCCAGGCACGGAAAGCACGGCGCGGGCATGTCCGCTGGAAAGCTTGCCGTCGCGCACCATCTGTAAAACGGCGGACGGCAGGGATAAAAGCCGTAATGCATTGGCAACGGCAGAGCGGGATTTTCCAACCCGCTCAGATACATTTTCCTGTGTCAGCCCATATTCCTGCATCAACAAGGAAATGGATTCGGCCTCCTCTACCGGATTTAAATTGACGCGCTGAAGATTTTCAATGAGCGCAATTTCTCTCAAAGCCCGGTCATCCACTGGGCGCACGATGGCGGGAATCTCAGACAGGCCCGCTTTGCGGCTTGCCCGCCAGCGGCGCTCGCCCGCTACCAGCGTATAACGCCCCTGCCCATGTGAGGTTACCAGAATAGGCTGGATAACGCCATGTACCGCGATGCTATCCGCCAGATCCTGCATTTCCGCATCATCGAATTCCTGGCGGGGTTGATAGGGGTTTGGATCGATTTGATTGATGGAAAGAATGCGAACGCTCTCCTTGCTTTCATCCTGTTCGGCAGGCGCAGACGCCGCAACGTTTCCCAATAATGCCTCCAGGCCCTTGCCCAATCTCATGTTATTGCCCATCGCTGTCGCCTCCGTTTCCGTCTATCACTTCCTGTGCCAAGCTCATATATGCTTTGGCACCCGAGCAGTTTGGGTCATAGATCATGATGGGAAGCCCAAAGCTGGGGGCTTCTCCCAAACGAACATTGCGCGGGATCATGGTTTGGTATACTTTGCTTTGGAAGTATTTTTTAACTTCGGCTACCACCTGCTGTGATAGATTGGTGCGCGGATCATACATCGTCATGACAACGCCCTCCATCGAAAGAGACGGATTGAGCCGCTGACTAACAAGGCCTACAGTGTTGATAAGCTGGCTGAGGCCTTCGAGCGCAAAAAACTCACATTGAATGGGAACCAAAACCTTGTCCGCTGCTGTCAGCGCATTGAGCGTTAACAGCCCAAGTGAAGGCGGGCAGTCGATCAAAACAAAGTCATATTCGCTGCGCACTTCCTCCAGGCAGCCCTTTAAGATATGCTCACGGGCGATCATAGAGGTCATTTCTATTTCTGCGCCGACCAGGTTGATGTTGCTTGGCAACAGATCCAACCCCTCCACCATCGTATGCACGATGCCTTGGCGAATGGGCACATTATCAATCATAACCTCATACACGGAAGTCTCCAGTGTTTCCTTTTCTATCCCCAGGCCGCTGGTTGTATTGCCTTGGGGATCAATATCTACTGTTAAGACGCGCTTTCCCAACCGGGCCAGGCAAGCGCCCAAGTTTACATTGGTCGTTGTTTTGCCCACGCCGCCCTTTTGGTTGGCTACCGCAATAATTTTTCCCAAAATGACACCCCCTGTTTGTCTCCTATTTATTATACAGAGCGGGGCTTGCAATGTAAACAAGTACAATCTGCCTATGTTTCACGTGAAACAAAGAAGGCGAGAGGGGATCTCTCGCCTTCTTTGCGCACAGATTACTGCGCTTTTTGTAAGGGTTGTTTGGGAATTGTAACCATCACTTCAAAGCACATGCCCGCGTCCCGCACCTGATAGTTGGCAGGCAAGCCACTGTCGGATACCTGCTTAACCAGCTTTTTGATGTCGTTCATCAGCAAGCGGCCGTCACGCACAAAACCGCTGATGCGCTTTTTGTGTAGATGTTCTTGGTCATAATACTGCTTGTCCAAAATACGCTCCACCAAATCCTCCGTAGCCTTTACAGAAAGGCTTTCCCGCCGAATTTGATCGATGAGCTGCAGCTGCAAACGCGGGTCCTGTATGCGAAGCAGTGTACGCGCGTGTCGTTCGGTCAATCGGTTGGCCATAATCGCAGCTTTTACCGCAGGGGTCAATTTTAATATGCGCAGCTTGTTGGCAACGGTGCTTTGGTTTTTGCCGATCTTGCGTGCCAGATCCTCCTGTGTCATCCCATGCTCCAAAAGGAGGTTGCGGTATACTTCGGCTTCATCAAAAAAGTGAAGGTTTTCGCGCTGAAGGTTTTCGATCAGCGCCATGACAGCACTGTCTTGTTCGCCAACACGCTGGATGATCGCGTCGATTTCCGATAGGCCCGCCCGTTTGGATGCGCGTAGACGGCGTTCGCCTGCAATGAGCTCGTAGTGCGTGGCATTGATGCGCCGAACTACAATGGGCTGGATCAAACCGTAGCGCGCGATGCTTCTGGCCAACTCCTCAATGCTTTGCTCAGAAAATGTGCGGCGAGGCTGATAGGGGTTTGGGTGCACCAAATGGATGGGGATTTTTTCTATGCTCCGCAAAATGGGGGTTGTCTGTATACGGGAAAGATTCATGCCAATGCACTCCTTATTTCTGGGTTACCTATAAAATACAGCATTGCAAAACAAAAAAATAGCGATTCGTGGAAAGCCGTCAAAAAGAGACAAAAGTAGTGGAATGATGCAGTGCATACGCGGGTTTTGGCAGAGAAAAGGTAGGAAAAGGCAACAAAAAAAGGGCCTGTTTTGCTATAAATCATGCACAGATGACAATGCGGCCCATCATTTCCTTGGAAAGGAAGCAAAAAACAGCCCAGAGGCTGTCAAATGCAGGGATTATAAAGGCTGACGCGTGGGGATACCGGCCTTTCTTGGATATTTTTGAGGAGTAGCCCGTGTTTTTTTGATGAAAATCAAGGTATGCTCCCGACCGGGGATACAGCTATCTACAAGCTTTTCAAATTGCCCGCCCAGCGTACGGAGGGCAGTGCGCGCTTGGCTGCATTCCTGACGGCCCTGCGGGCCTTTATAGGCGACCATATAGCCGCCGGTACGCACAAAGGGAAGGCAGTACTCTGCCAGCGTAGGCAGCGAGGCTACGGCGCGTGCAAAAGCAAAATCATACCGCGCTCTGTGCTGTGCGTCGTGGCTGGCTTGCTCGGCGCGCGCATGCACACAGCGTACATTTGCCAGCCCCAGGTCCTCGACGACCCGCTGTAAAAATAGCACGCGTTTTTGCAGGGAATCCATCAGCGTTATGGAAACATCCGGCCGCAAAATGGCAAGAACCATGCCGGGAAAGCCAGCCCCGGTACCGACATCGATGCAGCGAGCCCCTTTGGGCAAGGGAAAAACGGGGAGCAGACGAGCGCTATCGCAAAAGTGCAAAAGGATAGCTTCGTCCTCCTGCGTCACATTGGTAAGGTTCATGGTTTGATTGGCCTCTACCAACATGGCAAAATAACGAGCACACTGAGCGGCCTGGACGGAAGTACAGGGAATTTGCAAATCTGCAAACGCCTGCTGCAATTTTTCTTCAAACATGCTGTTTCTCCTGTTTCTCCAAAAGTATGGACAATACGGCAATATCCGCCGGGGAAACACCGCTGATACGGGAAGCTTGGCCAAGATTTTCCGGCTGCTGTGCTTGCAGCTTTTGCCTAGCTTCCGTGCGAAGGCCGGGCATGGAAAGATAATCCAAGCCTTTAGGCAGCCGGTGGTGCTCCCATTGGCGCGCCCGCTCAATCTCTCGCTGCTGACGGGCCAGATACCCTTGATATTTTACTTCGATTTCGGCCTGCTCTTGCGCATCAGGGGAAAAGCCGGAAAAATCGGCATCCATAGCGGTCACGACTTGTCGCGTTACGCTGGGGCGAGCCAAGCACTTGGCCCAGGAGACGCCGGGCATGATATCCTGCCCAATTTGCGCGGACAGCTGCTGAGCCTGCACCTTGCTTAGCCCTGTCTTCTGTAAATGCTCAATGGCCTGCGCGGTCTGTGTACGCTTTTGCAGCATTTTATCGTAGCGCTCCTGGCTGGCCAACCCGGCACGATAGCCCTTTTCTGTTAACCGCAGATCTGCATTGTCCTGGCGAAGCAGCAGGCGGTATTCTGCACGAGCCGTCATCATACGATAGGGCTCCGGTGTGCCTTTGGTAACAAGATCGTCTATCAGTACGCCGGTATATCCGTCGGCACGATCCAAATGCAGCGGCGCTTCGCCCCGTATATACAGGGAAGCGTTCAAGCCGGCGACCAAGCCCTGGGCAGCGGCCTCTTCATAGCCGCTGCTGCCCACGATTTGGCCTGCTAAGAACAATCCAGGAATTTCGCGGCACATAAGGCCAAGGGTCAGCGCAGTGCCGTCGATGCAATCGTACTCAATGGCATATCCGGGGCGTACAATGCGGGCCTGTTCCAGCCCAGGGATAGTAGCCAGCGCCTCCTTTTGTACATCCAGCGGCATGCTGGTGGAAAAGCCCTGCACATATTTTTCCGTCGTATATAGCCCTTCCGGCTCGATAAACAGCTGATGGCGCGGCTTATCGGCAAAACGGACAACCTTGTCTTCGATGCTGGGGCAATACCGAGCTCCCGTTCCTGTGATGACGCCGCCAAACATTGGGCTGCGATCCAGATTGGCGCGCAAAATCTCGTGAGTTTTTTCGTTGGTGTAGGTCAAATAGCAGGGCGTCTGCTCGAAGCCGTCAAAGGTTTCGGGCGGCGTCAAAAAGGAAAAAGGGACGATGGGCGTATCGCCCGGCTGCACCTGCATTTTGGAGATGTCCATGGTTTTTCCGTCAATACGGGGCGGGGTTCCCGTCTTAAATCTGCGCAAAACCAGCCCGCAATCCTCAGACAGGCTTTGGCTGAGATGCGTGGCCCGCTGCAAACCGCTGGGGCCGGAAAGGCTGCTCCAACCCCCGGTATACAAGCAGCTGTTGAGGTATACGCCGGTCGTGATGACCACGGCCGCCGCGCCGAAATCCTCGCCATGCGTGGTGCGGATGCCGGCTATCCGGCCGCTTTTCACCAATATTTTAGCGCCTTCGCCCTGCAATAGATCCAAATTGGGCTCTTGCTCCAAAACACGGCGCATAGCGGCGGAATAGGCCTGCTTGTCCACCTGTGCGCGCAAAGAATGCACAGCCGGCCCTTTACGCGTATTCAGCATGCGGCTTTGAATGAGGGTTTCGTCTGCGGTCAGGCCCATCTGCCCGCCGAGCGCGTCCACCTCACGCACCAAATGCCCCTTGCTGGTACCGCCAATGGCGGGGTTGCAGGGCAGATATGCCATATGATCCAAATGTAGCGTCAATAAAAGTGTTTTTTGTCCTGTGCGCGCCAGCGCCAAGGCCGCTTCACAGCCCGCATTGCCGGCCCCCACAACGATTGCTTGATAGGTATGATTCATCTCTTATTTCCCCACGCAAAAGGTTGCAAAAATTTCATCTATAACCTCTTCCGATACCGTTTTGCCGGTGATTTCTCCCAGCGCTTTCAACGCCTGCCGGGCGTCCTCTGCGGCGATATCGGCAGGCAGTCCTGCTTGGTAGGCTTCCAATGCCTGCGTCAGCCCCTGCTGTGCACGCTCCAGACAAGCGGCGTGCCGGGCGTTGGTGATGAGGGAGGCCTCATGCTGCTGCGCACCCGAGGCCAGCAGGGCCGCCTGTAATACAGAAAATACGCCCTCTCCGCTTTGGCAGCTGCAGGACAGCACCACCGCAGCTTGTGGCCAATGAGCGGCCAAAGATGAGGCGTCTAGCTGCCAAGGCAGGTCAGCTTTGTTGAGCGCCACAACAAAGGGGCGGCCTTCCAGCGCCTTAGATAAAAGCGCTTCGTCCTCCTCTGGCAAGGGCTGGGCACCATCCACAACCAACACCGCAACATCACAGTTCTGAATCATGGAAAGGCCCAAATCAATGCCGCGCGCCTCCAGCCCTTCCGCATTGTCGTGAATGCCGGCAGTATCATATAGGCGCAGCACAATGCCATCCACCTGCACGGCTTCTTCGATGATATCGCGTGTGGTGCCGGCCTGCGCGGAAACGAGCGCGCGTTCAAACCCTGCTGCGGCATTGAGCAGGGAGCTTTTGCCGGCATTGGGACGACCAACCAGCGCACACCGTACCCCTTGCTTGACCAATCTACCGGCCCGATAGCTGCGCAGCAGGACGGTTACCTCGGTTAAAATCTGCGACATGGAAGCAAAGCCTTCCTCATTGGCAGCCTGCTCCCAATCATCCTCTGGGAAATCCAAGCCTGCCTCAATACCCGCCAACGCCAGCGTCAGCGCGTCACAAAGACCGTCCACCTTGGCAAAGAGTGTGCCGTGCAGCTGAGAAAGCGATTGACGGGCAGCTGCCAGCCCCTCTGCACCGATTAGATCCATCACGGCTTCGGCTTGGGATAGATCCATTTTTCCGTGCAAAAAAGCACGCTTTGTAAACTCGCCTGGCTCCGCAGGGCGCAGACCCGGCAGCGTGCCAAGGGCCCCCAGCAGCTGCTGAACCACCGCAAGGCTGCCATGGCAGTGCAGCTCGGCGCTGTCCTCTCCGGTATAGCTGGCAGGGGCACAAAACAATACGGCCATGCCATCGTCGATCTGCGTGCCATCAAAAACAAACCGCCCATAAATAAGCTTGCGGGGCTCCATTGGCGATGTGCCGGCCGGCTGAAACAGGGCCTGCAAAGCCGCTTGAGCTTGCGGGCCGCTGATGCGAATGACAGCTACGCCGCCAACACCTTGCGGCGTGGACAGCGCGAAAATGGTATCCTTTTGCAAAAGGACTCATCCTCTCTATAGAAAAGGCCCGGCGTTAGGCGCCGGGCCAAACTTTTATTTTGCGGTAATGACCACGTGCCGGAAGGGCTCTTCCCCTTCGCTGTGGGTGGAAACATACGGGTTATCCTGCAAAGACGCATGCAGGATACGGCGCTCATAGGGATTCATCGGCTCCAAAGATACCGATTTACCGGAACGGCGGACATCCTCAGCCATGCGCTTTGCCAAACGCTTCAGCGTATCCTCACGCCTTCCTCGGTAGTTCTCCGTATCCACGATGACCCGGCGATATTCGCCTTCTTGGCGGTTGGCGATTAGGCTCGTCAAATACTGAAGCGCGTTAAGCGTTTCACCCCGGCGCCCGATCAGGATGCCCATAGAAGGCCCGGATATGCGGAGGTATAGGCCGCTTTCTCCGCTAAACGCATCCACTACGGCATCCTCCATGCCCATTTGGCGGAGCACCTCCCGCAAAAAGGCGGCTTCTGCGCCCCCGTCGACGGGCTCGCCCCAATCCTGAACTGGCGGCGCTGTGCGCTGAGATTTCCGCCCACGGGGCTCTTTCCGGCCGTGTTCACGGGTACGGGCTTGCTGGCGCTCTTTCTTCTCCTGCGCTTCCTGTTCAGCTTGCTTTTCCTGTTCCTCCAGAACGCGTTCTACCTCTTCTGGCGCGCGCTCTGTCAGCCGGACGACACACTGCTTGCTGCCTATGCCAAACAACCGGCGGCCGCCCTCCTCAATGATTTCGATATCGACCTGGTCAATGGAAAGCCCCAATTGGTCTATGCCCATGAAAATGGCTTCATCCACTGACTTTGCGGTCACTTCTATGGACCTCATGATTCTATCCTCCCATGAACCACGCTTGCTTTTTTCTGCTGCTTTTTCTTATCCTCCATTTTGATCAGCTGACTCATAATGGGGCTGGAAAGCATGACGACCAGGTTGGTTACCGTCCAATACACAGCAAAGCACATGCCTGCGCTGGCGGACCACCAAACGATCAGCAATGGGAAAATCAATTCCATCATCGTGCCGCCCGGCTGATTGGTAACGCCCTGCCTTTCGCTTTGCTTACGTTGCAGGCGCGTGGACAAATACATGGACAAACCGGACAATACGGGGAAGATAAAGTACCCGTTTGCTTTTCCGGCATACTGCTGCAAGACCGGCGCAATAACGGTATTGTAGTTTGTGCTGACGGCGCTGGTAATCGCTTCAGACGGCACAGTGGCAATGGCATCGCCAATATAGCTGCCAAAGAACGTGCCGCTGGGCAGCTTGGTAGCCGTCAGGGCAAATTGATTGAGCTCGGCATTGCTCAGCAAGGACTGGGCCTGCGCCAAGATTTCAGGCTGAATCCTGGCCGCCGACTGCTGCAAGGTCGTTGCAAACTCTTGCGCAGACGGCATGACGGCTGCGACGCCGGTATCAGGGCGCCAGATATTGTGTACCCACAGGGCCGATGGCGGCATTGAAACTGTACCGTTTGCCAGGCCAACGACCATATTCACCGTTTCGGTGTTAGACAAAATGGTGATGGCGCCAAACATGGCAAAGATGATGGGCAGCTGCAGCAGCATCGGCAAGCATCCGGCGGATAATTTTACTCCTTCGCGCTTATACAGCTCGTTGGTTTTTGCCTGCGCCATACGCGGATCGTTTTTATACCGGCGCTGGATCTCCTGAACCTTGCCTGCCAAAGCGCCCTGCTTCATTGTGCTGCGCTTTTGCTTGATATCCAAGGGCAGCAGCAAAAGACGCACTACAACCGTAAAGAGAATTACGGCCAGCAGCCAACTGCCCGTCAGGCCTTCCAACCAGGAAATGACTGTGACAAAAAAGCGCGAGATAAAGTTATCTTGTAACCAACTCAAAGGATTTCCTCCCCAACTGTTTTCGTACGTGCAGGTACGGGATCATATCCGCCCTTGCACAAGGGGTTGCAGCGCAATACGCGCCATAGGGCCAAGCCCAGCCCCCGCACCGCGCCCCAGGTTTGGATGGCTTCTACAGCGTATTCCGAGCATGTCGGCACAAACCGGCAACAACCCGGGTGTAGCGGCGAGATCTGTTTTTGGTAGAAGACAATGAGCCGTAGCAGTATGCGTTTCATGCGTCTGTCTCCTTCAAGCAGCCGCTCCGCTTTAACAGACGATACATGCCGTCATAAATCAAAGAAAACGAAGCTTGGGCGCTTTGCGTCCGCGCCACAAATACCAGCTGCACCTTAGGGCGCACCATTGGCGCCAGCAGACGGTAGCTTTCCCGCATCCAGCGCTTTACCTTGCTACGGGTCACGCTGTTGCCGACCTTTTTGCCAACGGAAAATCCCGCACGGGACCGCCCGCGACAGGGGGCCGCCAAAAGCACCATCTGGCCATTGGCCACGCTTTGGCCCCGCCGGAATACGTATTGAAATTCCGACGTGCGGCGCAAGCGCATGGACTTTGGATAAGGGTTTTTCTTCATGATGAAAAAAGCCGCTTGGCGCGGCTTTTATGCAGTCAGTACCTTGCGGCCTTTGCGACGCCTGCGCGCAACCACCTTAGCACCTGTATGCGTTTTCATGCGGGCACGGAAGCCATGTACCTTTTTACGCTGTCTTTTTTTCGGCTGATAAGTTTGTAACATAACAGTGATACACTCCTTTAATCGGCGGTATACGCCGGCAATTTCAAAGATATGCACCCATAAAAGGGCAATGCTAATTTATTATAATAGAATAAGCAACCCCTGTCAATGAAAAACAGACGGTTGAAAATGGGTTAAAAGGATTTCCAATCCTGCGTGTCCTCTGTGGTAGTGGTGGTATAGCCGGCGCTGCTGCCAAGCATACCGAAACTGCATTTTCCCTGGTAATAGCGCTCCACATTCGTTTCCCCGCACTTGGGGCATGGGGCGGTTTGCCCTACGCGCACCAGTTCCTCATAAATATGGTTGCATTTGGGGCAGATAAACTTCAAAACAGGCATGCCGATCCCTCCTTTTGGCTGTGCATTATTGTATCGTTTTTTCCCGCTTTCGGCAAGGGGGCGCGGGCAAAGCATTGTCAAAACCGGAAGATGCGTTTATAATATGGGCGCATAGCCTCAAAGCTGAGATGCTTTGCGGCCTTTTTCCATACGACCAGGGGCCTGGGAAAAGCATACGCCAAAACCGGGAGGAATTATATTTGGAGCCTACATTGATCATAAAGGGTGGAAACCCATTGAAAGGAACGGTAACGGTCAGCGGTGCGAAAAACGCAGCCGTAGCCATCCTGCCGGCCGCGCTTTTAAGCGACGAGCCGTGCGTAGTGGACAATCTGCCGGATATTTTGGACGTAAAGGTGCTTTCGCATATTTTACAGCGCATGGGCGCAAAGGCAGAGTTTAAGCATAACATCATGGCCATCGATCCGCGCGGCGTGGAAAACCAGGCTGTGCCATATGATCTCACACGCCATATGCGCGCTTCTTATTATTTGCTGGGCGCTATGTTGGGGCGTTTCGGCGAAGCGACGATTGCCCTGCCCGGCGGCTGCGTGATAGGCTCGCGGCCCATTGACCAGCACTTAAAAGGCATGGAAGCGCTGGGCGCGGACATCAAGCTGGAGCATGGCTCCATCGTGGCCAAGGCGCCGCAGGGGCTAAAAGGTGCGGAGATCTATATGGACGTTGTGTCGGTGGGCGCTACGGCAAACATCATGATGGCGGCTGTTAAGGCCCAGGGCAAGACGATTATCGTCAATGCCGCCAAAGAGCCGCATATTGTTGATCTGGCGAACTTTTTGAACTCCATGGGCGCCAACATCAAGGGCGCAGGGACTGATGTGGTGCGCATCATGGGTGTGCCGCGCCTGCATGGTTGCAGCTACACCGTGATTCCGGACCAGATCGAAACGGGTACACTGATGATTGCAGCTGCCGCTACCGGCGGCGATGTGTGGATCCAAAACGTCATCCCCATGCATATGGATTCCATTTCCGCCAAGCTGATGGAAATGGGCGTCTATGTAGAGGAAGGGGAGGACAGCATCCGCGTGAGCATGCAGAGGCGCCCGCGCCATTGTGCTGTGCGTACCCATCCGTATCCCGGCTTTCCAACGGATCTTCAGCAGCCGCTGAGCGCGCTTTTGTGCGTTGCAGAGGGCACCAGCACGGTAGAGGAAAATATTTTTGAGGACAGGTTCAAACACCTTAACCAGCTACAGCGTATGGGCGCAGATGTGAGCGTTTCGGGCCGGACGGCGATTTTCCAGGGCGTGGAAGCGCTCAGCGGGGCGGATGTTGTGGCCAGCGATTTGCGTGCGGGTGCCTGTCTGGTCATAGCTGGCTTGATGGCCGGCGGCGAAACGCGCATCACTGGGTTAAAGCATATCGATAGAGGCTACGATCATTTAGAGGATAAGCTGCGTTGTTTAGGGGCAGAGATCAGACGCGTGGATCTTTGAATAGAGATGAGGGGAGGCGGCAGCCTCCTTTTTTATTTGTTTCTTTCTGAAAAAATGATACAATATATCCTTAGGAAAAAAGGAGGGAGCCATGAAACTGGCGATACAGCCGCTGTTTTCCGGCTCGTCTGGCAACAGCATTCTGGTAGAGAGCGAGTCTACCACGGTTTTGGTGGATGCGGGCATGTCGGCGGCGGCCATCACAAAAGCATTAAAGCTGCACGGCAAAACGCCGACGGATATAGACGGCATTTTGCTAACGCATGAGCATACGGATCATGTCAGCGGGGTAAACCAGCTCTGCAAGCGGTATGGCTTGGCGCTATACGCCAACGCCAAGACCTACCAGGGCATGGAGGCAAAGATGCATGATGTGCCCATTGGGCAGGCCAGGGTGTTTACCACGGGCGAGGATTTTTATGTGGGCAATATTGCCGTGCACGCCTTTCCCATTCCGCATGACGCCGCAGAGCCTGTGGGCTATGCCCTGTATGCAGCGGGTGCCAAGGTATGCGTGGCTACGGACATGGGGCATCTGCCCAAGCGGGTTTTGACAGAGCTGGAGGGGGCAGGGGCCATCGTACTGGAAAGCAACCATGATATCGGCTTGTTGCAGGCAGGGAAATACCCGCAGTTTTTGAAAAGAAGGATCCTATCCAACAAGGGACATCTTTCCAACGATGCGGCCGGGCAGGCAGCCGTAGCACTGGCCAAGCTGGGAACAAGGCAGATCATTCTGGGGCACCTGTCTGCGGAAAACAACCGGGAAAGCATGGCCAGGCAGGCCGTCTGCGAGCAGCTCTCGGACCAGGGAGCAGTGCTTGGGCGCGATGTGTATGTGCATGTAGCCAGAAGGGCAGAAGGCTCTGCCAGGATCGTGTTGGAGTAAAGGAGCGTAGCCGATGCGCATTCGCATTCTATGCGTAGGAAAACTCAAGGAAAAGGCTTTGGGCGCGCTTTGCGAGGAGTATAAAAAACGACTGGGGCGCTTTGTGAAAATTGAGATCGTAGAGGTGGCGGACGAGCCGGCGCCGGAATCGCTGAGTCTCGCGCTGCAGGAAAAGGTCAAAAATGCAGAAGGAAAGCGCCTGCTGCAAAAGAGTGGACCCGGCATGCGCATCGCGCTTTGCTTGGAAGGAAAGCAGCCAGATTCCGTACAGCTGGCCAAGCATATACAGGCACTGGAGGACCGCGGCGTGGGGTGTATTCAATTTTACATTGGCGGGTCGTTGGGGCTAAGCGATGAGGTTGTGCAAAGCTGTGAGGAAATGCTTTCCCTGTCCAACTTAACGTTTCCGCACAACCTAGCCAGATTACTGCTTTTGGAGCAGGTCTATCGATGTTATAAGATCAACCGCGGCGAAACCTACCATAAATAGCGGCGTATGCCCAAGGCAGCGGCGGCATATCCTGTCTTAAGGAGAAAAACAAGGGGGACAGGGGCATGCTGAATGTGCTTTGGGTATTTTTGTTGGCCGGGGGCCTGGTTTACGGCGCGCTGACCGGCCAGCCGCAGTTGGCTGCGCAGGCGGCCATGGACGGAGCAACGGGGGCGGTATCGCTGGTCATCTCCCTTTTGGGTATTACCATGCTGTATATGGGGCTGATGGAGATCGCCACCCAAAGCGGGCTGGCCAAAAAGGTGTCCAGCGTTGTGGCCGTGCTTATCAAGCCGCTGTTTCCCAGCCTGAAAAAGCAGGAGCCCGCCATGCAGGCCATCTGCATGAACCTATCCGCCAACGCCCTAGGCATGGGCAATGCAGCGACACCGCTGGGGCTGGCAGCCATGGAAGAGCTGCAAAAGAAAAATAAGGAGAAAAAACGTGCCACCAACGAGATGGTGGCGTTGATCGTGCTCAACGCTTCCAGCGTGCAGCTGATCCCTACCTCTATCATTGCCCTGCGGGCGGCGGCGGGCAGTGCGGACCCGGCCGGCATAACCGGGGTCATGTTGCTGGCAACGCTGGCTACTACACTGGTGGGCGCCGTGCTCTGCCGGGTCTTTGGCAAATGATGGCGGTTCTCTCCAATTATGCGGTGTGGGTGTTCATGCTGGGCATTGTGGTGTATGGCATGGCCAAAAAGGTGGACTGTGTCAATGCCTGCATCCAGGGCGCGGAAAAGGGGTTCCATGCATATTTGCGTGTGCTGCCTACCATGCTCTGCATGCTCAGCGCCATCGCTGTGGCTAGGCAGAGCGGGCTTTTGGATGCGATCACGAGGTTGCTGGTGCCGCTGGCGAACTGGATCCATCTGCCAGCCGAGGTGCTGCCGCTGGTCATTTTGCGGCCCTTTTCCGGCGGAGGGGCCCTGGCGCTGCTGGCAGAGCTGTTGACCACTTACGGGCCGGATGGCGCCATTGGCCGCGCTGCCTGTATGATCATGGGGTCCAGCGAGACCCTGTTTTACTGTGCTACGCTCTACTTTGGGTCGGTCGGGGTTACCAAGTGGAGGCATACCATCCCCGTTTCCCTATGCTGCAGTATGGTCGGCGTTGTCATGGCAGCGATTTTTGCATAAATGATGGGTTATATTGGCAAAGGCTTGTGGTATAATCAAATAATAGATGAATTATGTGCTTTTCTATATTCAATTGTGATTTAGGGGTAGAGGTTTTATGAAAATAGAAGTATTTGCATCGCAAACACATGTAACGGAAAAGGACATCCGGGGGAAGGATTGTGTGGTCATCGATACGCTGCGCGCCACGAGCACCATCATCACGGCGCTGGCCAACGGCTGCGAACAGGTGATCCCGGTTGAGGAGGTAGGACAAGCTACCAGGCTGCGCGCCTCGGTCGGCGGAGATACGATGGCCGTCTTGGGCGGTGAACGCGGCGGGCAAAAGATCCCGGGGTTTGACCTGGGCAATTCTCCGCTGGAATACGGCCCAGAGCATATCTATGGAAAAACGCTGATTTTAACGACCACAAATGGCACGCTTGCCATCGGCAAAGCGGAAACGGCAAGCCGTACCTATATCGGTGCCATGATCAACGCAACCTCCATTGCGCTGGCGCTTTTGAAAACAGATACGGATGTCGTCATTTTATGTGCCGGCATGGAAGGGAAGTTTGCCGTAGAAGATGCGCTGACGGCAGGATATATCATCCACTGCCTCAGGGAGCAGAGCCCCGGCATCCCCATTGAAACGGGGGATCTTGGTTATGTTTGCGAGGTATTATACGAAACCTGCCAAAGCGATCTGCTGACTGCTGTGCAGAACGGCAGGGGGTTTGAGCAGCTCCATGCCCTCGGTATGGAGCAGGATGTTGCGTATTGCATGCAGCGCGATACCGTACCGGCCTTGCCGCTGGTGCAGGATAATCGCATCATTTTGGTTAGACAATAAGGGAAAGAAGAGAGCTATAGGAGGCATTGCAAACGATGAGCGAGAAAGGGAATTTTTACATTACAACGCCGATCTATTATCCGTCGGACAACCTGCATATCGGACACAGCTACTGCACGGTGGCCGCGGATGCGATGGCGCGCTTTAAGCGCCTGACCGGCTATGACGTAATGTTTTTGACAGGTACCGATGAGCATGGCCAAAAGATTCAGCGCAAGGCCGAGGAGGCAGGGCAGTCTCCCAAGGCATTTGTGGATGGCATTGTAGCGAACATCCAAAAGCTGTGGACGCTGATGGATATTCAATACGATGATTTTATCCGGACTACAGAAGAGCGCCATGAAAAAACCGTACAAAAGATTTTCCAAAAGCTCTATGATCAGGGCGATATTTACAAAAGCGAATATGAGGGATGGTACTGCTCGCCTTGCGAATCGTTTTGGACGGAGCATCAGCTGGTGGACGGCAAATGCCCGGACTGCGGGCGGCCGGTGGAAAAGGTAAAGGAAGAGAGCTATTTCTTTAGGCTCAGCAAATACGCCGATTGGCTGATCGACTATATCAATACCCATCCGGACTTTATCCAGCCGGTTTCCCGCCGCAACGAAATGCTGAATAATTTCCTGCTGCCAGGCCTAGAGGATTTGTCCGTATCCCGTACCAGCTTTAACTGGGGCATCCCCGTGCCGTTTGACGAAAAACACGTTATCTACGTATGGCCGGATGCGCTGTCCAATTACATCTCTGCGCTGGGCTATTTGTCCGAGGACGACAGCAAATTCCAAAAATACTGGCCGGCGGATGTGCATCTGGTCGGCAAGGAGATCATTCGCTTCCATACCATCATTTGGCCCATTATGCTGAAAGCGCTGGGCCTGCCGCTGCCCAAAAAGGTATTCGGCCATGGCTGGCTGGTGCTGGATGGCGGAAAAATGAGCAAATCCAAGGGCAATGTGGTAGACCCCGTTGTGCTCTGCGATAAATACGGGGTGGATGCTGTGCGCTATTTCCTTCTGCGCGATTTCCCCTTTGGCACGGACGGCACCTATTCCGAGGATCTGCTAATCAACCGCATCAATGCAGACCTGGCCAACGACCTTGGCAACCTTTTGAGCCGCACGGTCTCCATGATCGGCAAATATTTTGACGGCGTTGTGCCGCAGCCGGGGGCAAAGGAAGACGTGGATGAGACCGTTCTTTCTTTGGCGGCCGCGCTGCCTGCCAAAATGGAAGCGCAGATGGAAAACCTGGCGTACAGCGAGGCGCTTTCCAGCGTGTTCGAGCTTATCGGCGCGTGCAATAAGTATATTGATCTGACCATGCCCTGGAAGCTCATTAAAAATGAAGCGGATCATCCGCGGCTGGCCACGGTGATGTACAATCTGGCGGAATGCCTGCGCATCTGTGCCATTGCGCTTTCGCCGTTTATGACACGGGTCGCGCCTAAGATGTTTGCCCAGCTCGGTGTGGAGGATCCTGCACTTAAAACCTGGGATTCCATTTTGTCGTTCGGCGGATTAAAGCCGGGCACAAAGGTACAAAAGGGCGATGCACTGTTCCCCCGTATTGTAGAGGAAAAACAGGAAAAGCAAGCGCCTAAACCGCAGAAAAAACAAAAAACAGAGGAAAAACAAGCCCCCAAAGAGGAGGGCCCCAAAACCATTACGTACGATCAGTTTATGGAAATAGAGCTGCGTACCGCCAAGGTGTTGTCCTGTGAGCCTGTTCAGGGCGCGGATAAGCTGCTGCTGTTCAAGCTGGATGACGGTACGGAAAAGGAACGCACCATCGTATCCGGCATCCGCAAATGGTACGGAGACGGTGCATCGCTGGTCGGAAAGACGGTGATTATCGTGGCAAACCTAAAACCCGCCAAAATTCGCGGTATTGTCAGCGAAGGCATGATCCTGTCCGCGGCGGATGATAATGACGAGACGCTGTCTGTCTCCACGATTTTGTCCGAAGCAGGCCTGCCGGCTGGGGCAAGGGTACGGTAACCATGCAGGTGTTTGATACCCATGCGCATCTGCTGAGCGATGCGTTTGATGACGATAGAGAGCAGGTGATCGCCCGCATACATGCTGCGGGCGTCTGCCTTTGTATGGAGGCAGGCACCACCTTGGAGGACAGCGCCAAGGCTGTGGC
The DNA here is from genome assembly GCA_959600905.1 of uncultured Eubacteriales bacterium. Classification (GTDB taxonomy): domain Bacteria; phylum Bacillota; class Clostridia; order Christensenellales; family QAND01; genus UMGS1975. The sequence continues at coordinate 40,528 of CAUGNO010000008.1, forward strand.
GCAGGCAGAGCAGTATGGATTTTTATACGCGGCCGCGGGTATTCATCCCCATGAAGCGGAGGATGCGCCTGCGGATGTGTTGGATCGGCTTACGGTGCTGCTGCGCCATCCCAAATGCAAGGCGCTGGGCGAAATTGGGCTGGATTACCACTATGATTTTTCCCCGAGAGATGTTCAAAAACGTCTTTTTGCCGAGCAGCTGGATCTTGCCATACAGCTGGATAAGCCCGTTATCATCCATGATAGGGAGGCTCACCAGGATACGCTGTCTCTGCTTAGCCAGCGCAAGGGTAGGGCCAGGGGCATTTTGCACTGCTATTCCGGGTCGCTGGAGGATGCCAAAAAGTATTTGGACATGGGCTTTTATCTCTCTTTTGCCGGCCCGCTTACCTTCAAGAATGCCCATAAACTGCAACAGGTAGCCGCCTATGTGCCGGTGGACCGCGTGCTTTGCGAAACGGACAGCCCCTACCTAACGCCGGTGCCCAAGCGCGGACAGCGCAACGACCCCTCCAATGTGGCGCTTGTTATCCGCCAGCTGGCACAGTGCAAAGGGATAGAGCCGGACGAGGCTGCCCGGCACACCATGAAAAATGGAAAAGCAGTCTTTGCAATTGAGGAATGATGGATATGGATACCTATGTGTACGAATATGGCAGCGGCCTGTATGTCAATCTAACGAACCGCTGCAACAATAACTGTGCCTTTTGCCTGCGCCATACCAACCAGGGTGTAGGGCGTCACCGCCTTTGGCTGGAGCATGAGCCTACCGCAGAACAGGTGATTGAAAAAATGCAGGATCTATCTGCGTATGAGGAGGTGGTGTTCTGTGGCTTTGGAGAGCCTACCTTGGCTTGGGAAACGCTAAAACAGGTAGCCGCTTATGTCAAACAGCAGGGGAAGCCGGTGCGCGTAAATACCAATGGGTTGGGAAATCTTGCCAACGGGCGGGACATCACGCCGGAAGCAGAGGGGCTGGTGGATACCTTTTCCATTTCCCTCAACGCCGCTACGCCCGAGGCATACCAGGAGCTCTGTCATAGCCAATACGGCCTGCAGGCTCTGCCTGCATTGCTGGAGTTTGCCAAGCTGGCGTCCCGTTGTGTGCCGCATGTCGTGTTTACCGTGGTGGATTCCATCGGGCCGGAAGAGATTGAAAAATCCCGCGAATTGGCACAGCGCTGCGGCGCAAAGCTGCGGGTAAGGGCCTATGTGGAAAATTGGGAGGAAAGCGCCGATTGACGCAACAGCCGCGTTGGCGTTATCATACATACGGCAACTTTTTAGAGCATAGGAGGCAATGGGGATGGAAAAGGGATATCTCGCAATATCGGCAGACCGGATTATACCGGAGGAGCATAAGCATGTTAGCAAAAATACCGGCAATGTGACGTATGAGCAATACCTGGTAACGGATGAGGATACCGGCATGCTTGTCAAATACATTCGTTATCCCAAAGGTATGGTGACACCCATCCACGATCATCACTGCGCCCATGGCATGTATGTGCTGAAGGGCACGCTGCATACCGATAAAGGCGATTTTGGGCCGGGCAGCTTCATTTGGTTTGAAGAGGGCAATGTGATGACGCACGGCGCCACCCAGGATGAGGATGTGGATTGTTTGTTTATTACAAATAAGGCGTTTGATATCCATTATTTTGATTTGGATAAAAAATGAGCGAAAAAAAGGACGCAAATGCGTCCTTTTTTTATTTGTCGTTTACAGCCCTGTACGCTCGGCCAGCAGCGCTTGCAAAAAATCTGTGCGCTCTGGCGAAGGCAAGGGGGCAAACCGGCAAGGAATATCCAAATGCATCCAAAGATCCGCTGCCTTGTCATAGGGGCGCCAGTGGGGCTGGCCCGGCGCAGTAGGCTGCCCATCTTTGGCAAAGGTACACCAGAAAGACATCATGGCCTGGCTTAAGGCATGGTCATCTGGCGTAAAGGGGCGCGCTATTGCGGCTAGGTTACCGAAATGGTAAGGGATCTCACTGGCATGGTAGGCCCCGTAAAATTCGCAGTCGATCCCCGGCACTTGGCGGGCAAATAAATAGGTGTACAGAGGGCTGGCGTTACAGCGGCGCAAAACCTGCGTATAGAATCGCATATTGGCCAGCGTATTTTCTGAACGGAAGCGGGCCAGGGCCGCGGCAGGATCGCGCTCCGCTTCAGCACCGTACATGTTCCACAACGTATCAATATGGCGGGGATACTTGCGGGCAAAGGTGGCTTCAATGGAGGAACGAGTCACTTGATACCGGTCGCCGATGAGCACAGTTGCTTCGTTGGCCGTACAGCCTAACAGCACCGGCACATCATGCACATGCCCGGCCAAAAAGGCCTGCTCTAAAGGCTCCGGAAGCAAATCTCCGTCTACATAAGGCGAGAACTCCGCAGCCATATAGTCCGCCTGCCGGCCCAGCAGAGATTCTGCCGGCGCGGCATAGGCCTGATCTAGCGTATCAATGCCGACGGTTTTTAGGTAGTCGGCGGTGCGCTGCTCCATTTCCGCCCGTGTATGCGCCCATTCGTCATGGTTGAAGGGAGAAAAGCTTTGGCTAATGGCACGATGAAAAAGCCCTTTGGCCTGGGGACAGACCAAAAGCGTATTCACGGCGGCCGACCCTGCAGATTCTCCCTGTATCGTTACGTTGTTGGGGTCTCCGCCAAACGCCGCGATATTGTCTTGCACCCAGCGGAGCGCCATCAAAAGATCACGCAGACCGGCGTTGGTGGCGGATTTGGGCAGAGAAGGGTGCGCAAAAAAGCCAAAGAGCCCTACGCGATAGTTGGCGGATACTACCACGGCACCCTCGCGAGCCATTGCTTCGCCGCTATATAAGGCCATAGCGGCGTTGCCCATGGCATAGGCCCCGCCATAGATCCAAAACAGGACGGGCAGCGGCCGATTGCTATGGGCAGGGCGCCAGATGTTAAGGGTCAGGCAGTCCTCGCTGAAATGCTGCGGCGGCTCCAGCGTGCGATCCTGCGCGTAGGCGGGAATGGTCGTAAAGCCGGTTTCTGCATATTGTATGGGGCCATCACCGTATGCATCGGCCCGCCGTGTGCCCTGCCAAGGTGCTGGCGGCTCGGGCGGCAAAAACGCAGCGGCCCTACCGGAGGCTTGGCATAAGGAATGCCCAAAAACGAATGCACATCCTCATGTGCCCGGCCCGAAACCCAGCCGTATTGCGTTTGTACGAGCGGTTGTTCCATACGATCATCTCCTAATTCAATTAGTCGTTGAGGTAAGGGTTCAAGCGGCGCTCCCGGGATAAGGTGGTAACGCCTTCATGGCCGGGCAAAACGGTATAATCCCCCTCTAAATTTGCCAGTCTGCGAAGCGAAGCCATCATAGCGGCTGCGTTGCCGGTAGGAAAGTCCACACGGCCGCAGCTGCCTGCAAACAGCGTATCACCCGAAAGCAGAAGATGGTCTACCAAATAGCATACACTGCCCTGGGTATGGCCCGGTGTATGGAGGACGGTAAAGTGCATTTGCCCAACGGAAAAGGTATCGCCGTCTTGAAACAACCTATCCGCTTGAAAGGATAGCGGCGCGCCCATCAGCGAAGAGAGATTGAGCGCGGGCTGCGAAAGCAAGGATCCGTCCTCGGCGCCAAGGCCCACTTCGCAGCCATATGCCTGCTTTAAGGCGGAAAGGGCACCCATGTGGTCAAAATGCGCATGGGTCAGCAGAATCATCCCGACATGCAGACCTTCCTGCTCGATAAAGTCCATCACAGGCCGGCCGGAACCATCTCCGTCCACGATCACACATTGCTTGGTATCGTCGTATACAACATAGCAGTTTGTCCCCAAACTGCCCAAAGGGAATTGCTTGTATTGGATCATAAAGTGTGGTTTCCTTTCTGTCTCCCATTCTTTTATAAGAAAAAGACCCTGGAAGGATCTTTTCTTTGTGCAGTGATTATTCTATCCATTCTTCTTCGTTTTCAAAGCAGGCGTAAATGGCACGCAATGCTACCTCAAAATCATCCGACTCTACCCCGGCAATGATATTGATTTCGCTGCTGCCCTGGTCGATCATGCGGACGTTGACACCGGCCTCTGCAAGAGCAGTAAACAGCATGGCGGCTATGCCGACGCGGCGTACCATCCCATGGCCTACGGTGGCGATAAGCGCCAGATTGCTCACTACCTCGATGCGATCTGGGCTGCAAACTTCACGCAGACGCCGGACCACTTCCTCCTTATGCCCGTTGAGCTGCTTATCGGAAATGACGACGGACAGCGTATCGATGCCGGAAGGCAGATGCTCAAAGGAAATGCCCAGCTCTTCAAACACAGACAGAACCCGGCGGCCAAAGCCAAGCTCAGAGTTCATCTTGTCCTTTTCCAGATGGATGATGGTAAAGCCTTTTTTGCCGGCAATGCCGGTAATGCATCCGTGGTCGTCCTCCGGCTCCGCCAAAATCATGGTGCCGGGGTGCTCTGGATCGTTGGTATTTTTCACATTGATGGGAATCCCGCCTTTTTGCACCGGAAAAATGCTGTCCTCATGCAATACGGAGGCGCCCATATAGGAAAGCTCCCGCAATTCGCGGTAAGAGATCTTGGAGATGGTGCGGGGGTTGGGGACGATGCGGGGATCCGTCATCAAAAACCCTGAAACATCCGTCCAATTTTCATACAGATCGGCGCCTACAGCGCGGGCTACGATAGCGCCGGTAATATCGCTGCCACCACGGGAAAATGTCTTGATGCGGCCGCCCGGCATCACGCCGTAAAAGCCGGGGATCACGCCGCGCTCATGGCGAGCCAAAAGGGCGGAAAAACGCAGCTGCGTCCCGTTTTCATCAAAATTGCCATTGGCATCAAACAGGATGCCGCCGGCCGGGTCAATAAAGGGGATCTGCAAGAGGTCTGCCAGGATTAGGCCGTTGAGGTATTCGCCACGGCTGGCGGCATAGTCAGCATCGGCCCCTTCCCAAATGGCATGGCGCACGGATTGCAGCGGTGTATGAATATCAAAATGCGTACCCAATCCATCTACAATGGATTGATAGCGCGCCTCAATCTGGCTGAAAACGATTTCAAACGCGACAGTGTCCTGTACGACAGCCGCCTTTTGGCAGGCATATAAAAGATCTGTGACCTTATCCTGAAATTCCGGCGCTTTGCCCGGCGCGGACGGCACGATGTACCGCCGTTCTGGATTTTGGCGAACGATGGCCGCTACCTTTTGCATTTGTCCTGCCGTTGCCAGCGAGCTACCGCCGAATTTTGCAACAATACAACCCATGGGTCATTCTGCCTCCTGAATGTTTCGATTTATGTTTGTAAGATCCTAGGGCGGGGCCCAGATCCTGTCCACTTAAAATATTCTTATACAATGCGCTTGGCTTCCAGATAGCAACGCTTTTCGTCTGCTTCGCCCATGGAAAATGATTTGCGCGGCAGCGCCCCGTATCGGGATACCAGGGGGAACAGTTCATCTTTTTGCACGACCTTGAGCAGCAGCCCCATCTGATTTGGCCGGGCGCCCAGGGCAAGGGTCTCCTTTTCCCCATGGATATAATCTACCGAGATTTCGGGATGCGCCTGCATCAGCACGGAAATCCCTTCATCCGCCAAAGCGGCATCCAAACGATCTGTTTCCTTCCGAAAGACAAATACGCCCGCTTGTGCGCCGCAAACAAACGGCATGCACCGCTTGCCTTCCGCGGGCTGATCGGCAATGTCTGCATCCATGGCCTCGGCCAGCTCCTGTACCGCTTCGCCCGGCACTTGAAATAAAGCGCGGTGAATGGGCTCAAAGAGCAGGGAATCGTCGTGGATATTTACCAATTCACACAGCGCAAAGCGTGCAGGGTGGGTTGCCTGCTGCTCCGGCGTCAAGGTTTTTTTGACGTTTTCCCAATGCGCCTTGGCCGTGGCAAAGGAATGGTTTCCATCACCCATGGCATACAGCATCGGGTCGCCCTCTCCTTTGGGCAGCGCATCGTACAGCGCGCTCAAGGCTTTCTGCACACCGCCCATTTTGCTTTCCGGCACAAAATAACCCGCAATATGGCCCATGCCAAAGCCCAGATCTGCGTCATACACTGTTTCAAACGCAGCGCGGGCCTCTGCCAACGGTTCCAGAACGGTACGTCCTGGATCATCAAACAGCACCATGATATGAGGCAGCTCCAAGCTGGCCTTTTCACGGATGGCCAGACGGGGGGGGATACGGGCGGGAATGGTGCCCTCTGTCACGCGTACCAAGGTTTTGGCATCCGATTCGTAGGAATAGCGCTCTAGATCCATGGAGATGACAAGGCCGGTACGCACCCTTTTGCCGTCCGGCAGGGTGCGCTGTGTTAAGATACAGCCGCACGGCAGCTCGCGGAGAATGCCGCTGTCCAGATAACGCTGCATGGTGCGGTAGGTTTCTTCCACACGCGCTTGCTGCTTTTCCGTACCCAAATATACCTCGGGCAGCACCATTTTCAGCGTAGAGGGCTGATCGCCCACCGTACGCTCCACATTTTCCCAGTAGGCAGGATCGCTGGTATATTGGTCACAGGCGATCACACACCAGGTATCCAGCGCCCTGGTATTTTCGGGCAGATATATATGAGGGATCTTCAGCCCCAACGTTTCCAAGCTATGCGGCATTACGCTCAGCTCCCTTGATTTTTCTATACATATCAATATACCATGCAACACAATTCACGCACAAGGAAAAAACGATGATAGATAGAAAAAACTATGTTATAATGAAAAACAAGAAACTTTGCAGGCGGACTGTGCGCTGCCAAGATGAAGGAGTGTATCTGAGCATGGACTATCGTGCGAACGAGAAAAAATGGCAAAAGAAATGGGAGGAAGCAAAACTGTTTGAATACGACCCTTCCGCCCCGGGCAAGAAGTGGTATGTATTGGAGATGTTCTCTTATCCCTCGGCAGCCAAGCTCCATGTAGGGCACTGGTACAATTACGGCCCGGCAGATACCTATGCCAGATTTAAGCGCCAGCAGGGCTATAAGGTGTTTCATCCGATGGGCTTCGATGCGTTTGGGCTGCCGGCAGAAAACTATGCCATCAAAACAGGGGTGCATCCCAAGGATTCCACCTTTTCCAATATGGAAATTATGGAGCAGCAGCTGCGCGCCATCGGCGCCTCGTTTGACTGGACGCATACGGTAAAGACCTGCGTGCCGGAATATTATAAATGGACGCAGTGGCTGTTTTTGCAGCTGTACAAAAAAGGGCTGGCCTACCGCAAGGAAGCGCCTGTCAACTGGTGTCCCTCCTGTAATACCGTGCTTGCCAATGAACAGGTGAACGACGGCCTGTGCGAGCGGTGCGGCACCCAGGTGACGCGCCGAAACCTGACGCAGTGGTTCTTCAAGATCACAGAATATGCTGACGAGCTGCTGGAAGGGCTGAAGGATCTTGACTGGCCGGAGCGCATCAAGGCCATGCAGACGAACTGGATCGGCCGCTCTGAAGGGGCAGAGATTACTTTTGACATCGTGGGCGGCGGCTCGTTTACGGTGTTTACCACAAGGCCGGATACCCTATTTGGCAATACGTATTGCGTTATCGCGCCGGAGCATCCTATGGTGGATGAGATCACTACGCCGGAATGCAAGGCGGCGGTGGAGGCGTACCGTGAAGAGGCAAACAAGGCTTCGGATATCGACCGTCTGTCCTCTGTACGGGAAAAGACCGGTGTGTTCACCGGCGCCTATGCCATCAACCCCATCAACGGGCGCCAGGTGCCGATTTGGATCGCCGACTATGTATTGTATTCCTATGGCACGGGATGCGTGATGGCAGTGCCGGCACACGACGAGCGTGACTTTGTTTTTGCCACCAAATACGACCTGCCGATCATAGAGGTGATCAAACCCAAAGAGGGAGAGGCGCCCCTGCCGTATACGGGGCCGGGGGTATTGATCAATTCCGAATCCTTTGACGGCATGGACAATGAAAAGGCAAAGAAGGCCATCGTCGAAGCGCTGGCCAAAACACAGCATGGCGCACTAAAGGTGAATTACCGCATGCGCGATTGGCTGATTTCCCGCCAGCGGTATTGGGGCGCGCCCATCCCCATGATCCACTGCCCGCACTGCGGCGCTGTTCCTGTGCCGGAAGAGGATCTGCCGGTATTGCTGCCGTATGATGTGGACTTTACGCCGGACGGCACTTCGCCGTTGCTCAAGCATGAGGGCTTTATGAATACCACCTGCCCGGTATGCGGCGCGCCCGCCAAGCGGGATGCAGATACCATGGATACCTTTGTCTGCTCGTCCTGGTACTATCTCAGGTACCCGGACTGCAATGATGCAGAGCAGGCGTTTGATAAAAAGATTGTGGATGAGATGCTGCCCGTAGACGTATACATCGGCGGCGCAGAGCATGCCTGCATGCACCTGCTGTATGCGCGCTTTTTCACCAAGGCGCTGCGCGATATGGGCCTGTTGGATTTTGACGAGCCGTTTATGCGCTTGGTCAACCAGGGGCTTATCCTGGGATCGGATGGCGAGAAGATGAGCAAATCCCGCGGCAATGTTGTGGCGCCGGATGATTATATCGAGGTGTATGGCTCGGATGTGTTCCGCATGTATTTGGAATTTGGCTTCAACTACATTGAAGGCGGCGCATGGAATGACGAGGGCATCAAGGCCATGGCCCGTTTCCTGGATCGCGTGGATCGGCTGGTGCAGCGCATTGTAGAGCAGAAAAAGCTGGCAAACCTTGCTGGCCATGTGTTTGGGCAGGAGCCTGCGCGCCAGGCGGACGGCGCGGCAGAGCAAGATCTGCGCTTTGTGCTGGCCAATACCATTCAGAAGGTAACAGAGGATCTGGAACGGATGTCCTTTAATACCGCCATTGCCAGGTTGATGGAGCTTGTCAATACCATGTATCGTTATCTGGATGCCGATGCGGAGAAAAATATGCCGCTGCTTGTGTATGCTGCGGAGACACTTTCTCTGCTCATGGCGCCGTTTGCTCCGCATTTTGCAGAGGAGCTGCATGCTGCGCTCGGCGGCGAGAAGGAATTTGTCATCCAGGAGCCTTGGCCGTCTTATAACAAAGAAGACCTGGAAAAAGATGCAATGGAGATCGCCGTGCAGGTCAATGGCAAGGTGCGCGCAAGGCTGGAAGTGTCCAAGTCTGCCGCCAAAGAAGAGGTGGAAAAGGCCGCGTTGGCGGATGCCAAGGTACAGGCGGCCATCGGAGAGCAGACGGTAAGAAAGGTCATCGTGATTCCCGGCAGGCTGGTCAACATCGTAGCAAAAGGCTAAAAACAGCCCTCGCTTTGCAAGCGGGGGCTGTTCTTTTGGCATAGGTTGTGGAAATTGTGAAAAAGTTATGGATAAATTGTGGATTTTTATTGCTGCGTCAACTACTGGGTGCTATAATAGTATGGTAACACTTGTGGCTTTTGTGATGGGGAGACGTGTTCATGTACGATATGTATGATTATCATTTGCATTCCACCCATTCTGGGGATGGAAAGGTACCGGACATCGTGCAGGCCATGGCGGCCATTGAGCGCGGCGTGAAAGAAATCTGTTTTACGGACCATTTCGACGTGGATTTTCCCAATGCACCAACGATGGATTTCGAGGTGGATATTCCTACCTATCACGATGATATACAGTTTGTACGAGAACAGTTTTCCGATAAACTCTCGGTAAAATGGGGCATTGAGGTGGGTATGCAGCCGGATGAGCGTATCATGGCGGAGACCAATCGGCGGCTGGCCGGCTGGGAGTTTGATTATATGATCGCCTCTGTACACTGCAACCCTGGCAACGATTACCACCGCGCTTCCTCCTGGGAAGGGGTTACCAAGCAGGATGTATTGAAAACCTATATCGCACTGCTCAAATATGGCATCACGCATATGGATCGATACAGCTGTATCGGACATCTGACCTATTATTCCCGTTATACGCCGCAAAAGGATCGCATGATGACCTATCAGGATGCACCGGACGAGATCGACGATCTATTCAAACTCATCATCCAATCCGGCCACGGCATAGAAATCAACACCTCGGTATATGATACGCTGGGCTTCTTTTTGCCGGATTATGATATTGTCCGCCGGTATAAGGAGCTGGGAGGAGAGATCATTACCACGGGCTCGGATTCCCACAATGCTGTGCGCATTGCGGCAAACTTCCAGCCCGCCATGCAGATGATTCAGCGCGCTGGCTTTGACTACATCTGTTCGTTTGACAAAATGAAGCCGGTATTCCATAAGCTCTAAAAGCTCTAACTTTGTCACCCTTATCAAATCCCGCAGCACCCAATCTTGGGCTGCGGGATTTTTTTATTTTGCACAGCGCTTTAGGCGTACCATCCCCTTGCTTAGCTCCACCAGCAGCAGAGGGGCCAGAGAGAACAGCAGTGTGATGCCCCACTGCGCCAGAGAGAGCGTCGTCAGTTTGAAAAAGCCGCGGAGCGGCGGCAGGAAAACAATGGCGGCCAAAATGGCAGTGGATGCTGTCATCGCCCAGAACAGCGAACGGTTATGCGTCGAAGCGTGAAAGACTGACTCTACATTAGAGCGCTGGTTCAGCGAATGGAAAAGCTGGGAAATGGCCAAGACACAGAACGCCATCGTAACCCCCGCCGTATAGCCGGCCTGGCGCTGCCCGATAAGATATGCGGCCATGGTGCTGCCGGCAATGAATAGCCCGTGAAGGATCACACGGCGGATCAATCCGCGCTCAAACAGCGTACCGGATCTTACGGGCGGTTCGTGCATGATATTGGCGTCCGCAGGATCCACGCCTAGTGCAATGGCGGGCAAAGAATCGGTGGCCAGGTTGATCAACAGGATGTGAACAGCCAAAATCGGCGGTTCCCAATTCAATACCGTGGCAATGAAAAGCACCAGGATCTCTGCGATATTGCCGGCCAACAGAAATTGGATTACCTTTTGTATGTTGCGATATACACGCCTTCCTTCGCGGATGGCATACTCAATGGTGGTAAAGTTATCGTCCAATAGGATAACGTCGGCAGCATCCTTGGCCACATCCGTACCGCTTTGCCCCATGGCTACGCCGATATCCGCAGCTTTTAGTGCAGGAGAGTCGTTTACGCCATCCCCTGTCATGGCCGCCACTTCGCCGATCCGCTTGAGTGATTGGATGATGCGCAGCTTATCCGTTGGAGACACACGGGCAAACACCGTGGTGGTTTTTACCTTTTCATCCAAGGCCTTGTCGGACATGGCGTGCAGCTCGTTCCCCTCTATCACGGTATTGCCTTCACGGAAAATCCCAAGCTGCTTGGCAATGGCCATCGCCGTTATCTTATGATCTCCGGTGATCATAATGGTACGAATGCCGGCCCTGTGGCAGGTCTCCACCGCCGTAATGACTTCTTTGCGCGGCGGATCTATCATACCACAAGCACCGATGAAGGTCAGATCATACTCGATATTTTCGTCATCATCTTCTGGAACAGCCTGCATTTTTTTCATTGCAAATCCCAGAACGCGTAGAGCTTGCGAAGACATGTCATAGCATAGCTGCAGAATATTTTTCCGCTCCTGCTCGGTCATAGGCCGCGGCCCTTCCGCTGTCAGCATTTGTGTACAGAGCGGCAGCATTTCATCCACGGCGCCCTTGGTATAGGCATAGAAAGCGCCATTCTCCTCATGAACAGTGCTCATGCGTTTTCTATCGGAATCAAAGGGTTGTTCAAATACGCGCGGATAGGCCTTCTCATGTACAAGCTGGTCAATACCAAACGCATCGGCCAAATAAATCAGCGCTCCTTCGGTGGGATCGCCCAATATTTTGCCAGGATGGTCCGGGTCCAGTGAGGCATTGTTGCAAAGCGCCGCGGCATGTACCAAGGTGCGATAGGCCGGGGTACCAGAAAGAGCGGCTTTTGCGGCGGGAAGAGCCTTGTGTACAGCAAAATCCTCCGCCACGGCAAGTTGGGTCACGGTCATTTTGTTTTGCGTCAGCGTTCCTGTTTTATCGCAGCAAATGACGGAAGCGCTGCCCAGGGTCTCCACGGCTGGCAGCTTGCGCACCAGTGCTTGGCGCTTTGCCATGCGTTGTACGCCCAGCGCCATGACAATGGTGGCGGTGGCCGGCAGCCCTTCTGGGATGATAGAAATGGCCAATGAAACAGCTGTCATCAGCAGCGGCACCAGCGGGCGTCCATATAGCATCCCAATGATAAAGATCAGCACACAAACGACCAAGCCGACAACGCTCAGCGTTTTGCCGACGGAGTTCAGCTTTCTCTTGAGCGGGGTATCCGTTTCATCCTGCGTATCCAAAGCGCCGGCGATCTGCCCTACCTCGGTGTGCATTCCTGTGCCAACGACGACGCCGGTACCGTTGCCGTACATAACAATGGAGGAGGTATAGGCCATATTCAGCCTGTCGCCCAAAGGAGCCTCTGCAGATACCAGCATTTCAGCGTCTTTTTCCACGGGAACGGATTCGCCTGTTAATGAAGCCTCTTGGATCTTCAGATTGGATGAGTCTATCAGCCGCATATCGGCGGGAACAATACTGCCGTCCTCCAAATATACGATGTCTCCAGGTACGAGTTCACTGGCTGGGACAATGCTTTCTTCCCCGTTGCGCAGCACACGTGCCTGCGGAGAACTGAGACTGCGCAAGGCAGCCAAGGCATCGGAGGCTTTTTTTTCCTGTACGACGCCAATGATAGCATTGACAATGACGATCGTTAGAATCACAATGGCTTCAATCCATTCATTGAGAAGCCCGGACAGCAGTGCGGCTCCCAAAAGGATTAGTACCATCACATCGGTAAGTTGCTCAAAAAACATCTTTCCTACGCTTTTGGGGGGAGATTGCCGCAATTCGTTTTTTCCATACTCTTTGAGTCTTTTGGCTGCCTCGGCATCGCTTAGCCCGTCTTCAGAAGTTTGATAGTCGCGGTACACTTCTTCTAACGGCATGGAATGCCAAGGCTGTTGTTTGTGATTTTCCATATCTGGAAAAGATCACTCCTTTCATAGTATATAGTTTTGGCTTTAGCCATGCTATGCATACACAAAAAGACATAGCCCCGACCTTTCCTTGGAAAAGCAGGCTATGCCTTGCATGCAACAAATATGGAATTTTGAATCATTTTTTGGGGTGGTGTCGCCTGTATCAGCGTCGTCCATCGAAAAAAATCGTGCTCCCTTCGCAAACCAGCAGGTTTGTAAGGCTTAGTATAATGGGAAGGGAAGCATTCTGTCAAGAATGAGGTCATAAAACAGAAAAACTGCGGAGCATAGTTTCAAAGATTTCCGGCGCCTGTGTATCGCCGTAAGTCCAGTCAGCGGTAAAAATATAAGCGCCGCGCTGGCTATCAATCACGCGCCAGGCCGCACAGCGATCCCCGGCCTTGGGCGCTTTTGGGGTCAGTGTACCGGCAAAGGGAACCGTACGGATCTGGTCTTTTTCCTCGGCCAAAGTCGTTTCCTCGGCCAAAGAAATTTCATACAGGGAAGGATCCAGCCCTAGATACGCAATCATCGCTTCCGCATCGAACAGATCGAAATCAAAAGCAGAGGGCCGGATTAAAAGTACGGAAAAGTTGGCGCTTTGGCCTGGGATATTCCAGGCAGCTACATAAGCGGCTTCTTCACAGCTGTTGACATACGCTGCATCAAAGCCGTTTGGGTACGCCTGAATGATTTCATCGGAAAGCACAGTTGTCTGTTGGCTCCAGTCTGCCGGCACCTGCATGGTAAACCCTGCTTGGGGCTGTGTAAAGGTGATATAGAAAGGCTTTGCCGCTGTACAGGCGCACAAGCATAGCGCAAATAAGCAGCAGAAGACGCACAAGATTTTTTTGCAATGCATGACAATCCCCTCTTTCCACCTCCTAGTAAAGCAGACAACCGGCAAAAAAGCAAACAGGTATAAAGGAAAAAGGCGCTTATAGCGCCTTTTTGTTTATCTGGCGGCCTTGGACGCCAGCGCGGTCAATTGCTGTAAAAACTGAAATGTATCCAACCCGGAAACCTTTTGCAGGCTGGCGCCCAGCTCCACCAGCGCCTGATCCAATTCCTGTGCGCGCTGGTTTTGCGGTTTGCGACCCGCCTTGCTGATGCGGGGTTCGTGGTAGGGGTCGTAAGCTGGTTTGCCAGCGGCGCGCAGCGCCTGGATGGTTTGTTCTACCAAAGGCCGGTTGTTTTTCAAAAGGCTACGGTATTTATTTTGATACCGCAGCATAGCCTTGCGATCGCCCTGGCCCAGCTTCAGCGTGATACTGCGTACGCTCATCCCTTGGGCTTGCAGCGTAAGCACCTGCTCTAACAGATGGCGGATCTCCTCATCGGTAAAGGGAATAAATGCACTGGCCCCCATGGGCGCTTCCAGCCCCTCTTCCTTAATCTTTGCATAATAAAAGTTACGGATGCTGTTGGGCTGGCGTCCGGTCAGGCGTGCAGTCTGGTCGAACGCCGCCTTGAGCGGCAGCCCTAGATCCCGGGCTTTTTTTGCCTGCTCAAATAGAATGTCTTGTTCGTGCTGTGTCCAGCCTGTTTTGCCGGACGGCTTTGCTGTCATATCGACGCCCCCTGTTCTTTGATGAGTTTAGTATGGACAAAAAATAGTGATTTATGCGTGAGCCTAGGAAAAAAGAAAAGCGAAAAGCAAACTCTTTTCACTTTTGTGTACTATACCTTATGCCCCATCATAAGGGGCTATGTATAAAAAAGTCGAGATTCAGCCCTTTTTGGCATTTTCCCAATCAAAGAAGTTGTGCTATTCACATGCGTTTTGTTCATACAATGAGGAAAGGAAATGAAAGGGGAGGGACGACGTTGCTATTGCCGATGATTCATATCCCAAAACAGCCTATTCCACAGATCATAAGCCTAAACGGGCAAATCATAGGCGATACGACGCAGGAAATCGTCTGCCCCGTTTCGCCAAGCGGCGCCATTTACCTAACGGCACAGCCTTTATCAGAGGGATATCTGCCAAAGGCGGTAAAGCTACAGCTTATGCAGGGACAGCCCATCGAAGCGCCCCTGGGTGGCCAGTGCTTTTTGCAGGGAGAGACGATCCACATCCATTGGCAGCTGGCTTCTATTGGCACGGAGGCCGTCCGTAAATATCCGCATTTGCTTGCTAGCCAATCCTTTTTCTTGGACGGAATTGCCTATGAAGCGACGCTGTCCGAAGAGCGGGAGACATACCTTGCCATCGGTGCCCAGGATACCGGCGATCTGAGCTTTATATACCAAGTTGAGGATCTGGCACAGGCCGAAATACAAATCGTCTCCGTGTTTTCACAGGCGGATCTTTTCATTCAGGGGCAAGGCGCAAAGGGGCCTAGATTTTTGTTCTGTGCCTATCAGCAGGGCCGGTACCGCGTCTTGCTGGATGAATATGCGCGTGCCGAACTGGATGGTAAAAGCCTGACGGTATACCAGGCGCTCTTGGATGCGTTAGGACATGAGCGGCGTACGACATACCAATACCAAAATGATAGCTGGCAACGCCAGAGCGAAGAGATTTTGCCGGTGCCTCTTGCAGAGAGAGCATTGCTGCCCCCGGATAAAATGGCGGAGGCGTTTGCGCAGGCAGTTTTGTACCGCAATCAAGAAGAAATGCAGTGGTGCTTGGTTCCAGAATGGGCATCAGAGCTCTCATTGGATGAAGCGGCTGCCTTTTTAGGCTCCTTTGATTTTGTGTATGAGACGCAAGTACGAAAAGAAGAGCAAATAGTTTTGCTCTTAGCGGCCAAACTATTTGAGGACGCCTTTGTTCTTCATGATTTCCGCTGCACCTTTGAGCAGGGACGCATGGCCAATATCGAGACGGACTGAGGTTGCGGACAAAGAGCGCCTGTGCTACAATACTCTGAAATCAAGGAGGCAACTGTTTAATGTTTTTCCCCTATTATTTTGATAGAACCATTCTCTTAGTTCTGGTGGGGATGGCAATCGTGGGCTGGGCCCAATGGCGTGTCAGCCATGTCTATAAGAAAAACCAGGCACTGTATACGCAAAAAGGGGAGACGGGCGCGCAGATTGCCCGGCGCCTTTTGGATAACGCCGGCCTTCGCGACGTTCCCATCGAAGTAATCGGCGGTAGAATGTCCGATCATTATGATCCGCGCAGCCGGGTGCTGCGATTGTCGCAAGAGGTCGCCTCGCGAGCCACGGCCGCATCCATCGGCATCGCCGCGCATGAAGTCGGACATGCCATCCAGCATGCGCAGCGCTATGTACCGCTTTCCATGCGCAATGCCATTGTGCCGGCGGTAAACCTAGCATCCAGCTTATCCATCCCACTGCTGATATTGGGCTTTGTGATGGAGCTTGGCGGGCTGGTTACGGCAGCGCTGATCTTATATGCATCCGTCATCGTGTTTCAGATCATTACGCTGCCGGTGGAGCTCAACGCATCCAGCCGGGCTAAGGATCTGATTTATCAAATGGGCGGTTATACGCAGGAGGAGCAAAACGGCGTCAGTCAGATGCTCAGCGCTGCCGCTATGACCTATTTAGCTTCTACATTTTTGGCGCTGCTGCAATTTTTAAGATTGCTGCTGATTACACGAAATAGGGACTAAAAAAGACCCAAAAGGGTCTTTTTTTACTTTAAAAACAACGCGAACAGCACCGTCCAAGCGCCGGCAATGCCAATGGAAAGGCCGCTCATGGCGCCCTGTACCTCTCCAATTTCCAGGGCCTTGGAAGTGCCAACTGCATGGCTGGATGTTCCAATGGCAATCCCTTGCGCCACAGGATCCTCGATTTTCAGCCACTTGATAAGATAAGGAGCTAAGATGGCGCCGGGTACGCCTGTCGTCATTACAATGACTACCGTAATGGCGGTGATGCCGCCGGCCTGCTCACATAAGGCTACGGCGATGGGCGTTGTTACGGATTTTGGCATAAGCGAAACCGTCACTTGCTGATCCAGGCCAAACAGATGGCATAAAAGGAGGGTCATGAGCATGGAGGTAAGCGCGCCGATGCCTGTTCCAAAAAGAACGGGAAGCCAGTTCTTTTTCAGTACCTCCCGTTGCCGGTAAATGGAAAGGGCCAAAGAGGCCGTGGCTGCCGGCAAGAACATGGAGATGATATTGCCCCCTTGTTCATAATACGAAAGAGGAACACCGGTTAGCGCCAAAAAGCCGATGACGCAGCATAGCGCAATAAGCAAAGGATGCAAAATCAGTAGGCCGGTTTTTTTATGAATGAATACGCCAAATGCATAAGCAGCCAGCGAGAGAAAGATGCCAAACAATGGCGTGTCAAGAAGGGCTATCATGGCGGGCCTCCTTTCTTTTGCGCTGCCAGGCCATCAGAGCTTTTAGGCTCAGCGCAGTTACGGTAAAGGTGACGATGGTCACAACAATCCCGATGAAAACAATCTCAAAGAGATACATTTGCAACAAAGGCCATACATCCATTACCATGACAAGGCTGGGCAAAAAGAGAATGCCCATGTTTTCCAGTAAATAATCACCCACAGGCTGTACCTGCCGCTGCTTTAATATGCCCAATAGCAGCAACAAAAGCAACAGGGCCATGCTGACGACGCTGCCCGGAATTGGAACCGGCAGATACGCAGAGACTACATCCCCGATCCAACACAAAAAGAACAGAAGGGCTAAGGATTGTAAGACTTTCATTTCTTTTTCTTCCCATCTGTCAGAGATGGCGTGCCATACTCCGGATAAATCCGGTACTGATTGTTCAATGCAAGAAAGCAAGCGTTGAACATGGCGATGACCCAGGTCATCACAAATAAGGTGACTACGCTCATCAGCTGCACAATCATTGCGATGTTGAACAATGAAAACCGAATGCCGATGGCATAAACGATATAGGCTATGATATAAACCGCTTGGCTGATCCAAAGCCAACGCCAGCGTGACCATATGATGGGCTCCACCTGGGCATTTTGGCCGGTTTGCCGCGAAATGATGGCGGTGGACTTGCATAGCGCCCGGATGTACAGCACATACAGCACTGTGCCGCCGATGCTCATGATGACAAGCAGCCACCATGGGTACATATGCTGGGTAAAGATAAACCAAAGAGTGATCCCAAGATCGATCAACGAAAAGGTCATGCAAGCCCAGCACCAGTTCCAAGGAGCACGATAGCATAGATCCGTTTTACAGAGATGATATAGCCCATAGATCATAACAATGAATTTCCCAAAGGAAATGATGAGGTTTATCGTGCCGGTAAACAAGAAAGCGGCCAGCCCCAACAACATGCCGTAATAGATAAACTTCAGCCCGCGCATATCCAGCGGATGTTCATACGATTGCTCCAAATCAGCTCAATCCTTTTTATTGTGATGGTAAGTATTGTAGCACAAGAAAACAAAAAAGGAGAGGATTTCCTCTCCTTTTTATTGCATTTTACATGAACAGCGGGGCGAACACCAACGCTACGATGCTCATCAACTTGATGAGGATGTTCATAGCCGGGCCAGAAGTATCCTTGAACGGATCGCCGACGGTATCGCCGATGACAGCCGCCTTGTGTGCTTCAGAGCCTTTGCCGCCATGTGCACCGGATTCAATGTATTTTTTGGCATTGTCCCAAGCGCCGCCCGCATTGGCCATCTGAATGGCAACCAATACGCCGGTCAGCGTTGCGCCGACCAGCAAACCAGCCAGAGAGGCAGGCCCAAGCAGAACGCCCAACAGAATCGGAGCAATGATGGCAATGGCGCCGGGGAGGATCATTTCACGGAGTGCCGCGCGGGTAGAAATATCTACGCAAGCGCTGTAATCCGGTTTATCGGTTCCCTCCATGATGCCGGGCTTTTCACGGAACTGGCGGCGAACCTCTTCGATCATCTTGTTGGCAGCCTTGCTGACGGAATCGATGGTCAACGCAGCAAACAGGAAGCTCAGCATACCACCCACGAACAAGCCCACGATCACGGTCGGATCCAAAAAGTCTACCGTAGAGAGATTGGTTGTGGTGGCATAGCTGGAGAACAAGGCCAGCGCCGTCAAAGCAGCAGACCCAATGGAGAAGCCTTTACCGATGGCAGCAGTGGTGTTGCCTACGGAATCGAGGTGGTCGGTAATTTCGCGGATCTCATCCGGCAGTTCGCTCATTTCCGCAATGCCGCCTGCGTTGTCCGCAACCGGGCCGTAGGCGTCGACGGCAATGGTGATGCCTACAGTAGAAAGCATGCCGACAGCCGCCAGCGCTACGCCGTACAAGCCGGCAAACTCACTGGAAACATACACGGCAATGGCGATGATCAAAATCGGAACCACAACGGATTTCAAACCAATGGCATAGCCGGACAGGATCGTCGTAGCCGGGCCGGTTTCGCTCTGCTCGCCAATGCGTTTTACAGGCTTATAATCCGCAGAGGTGTAATATTCCGTTGCAACGCCGATGACCAAGCCGGACACGACACCGGAGATGATCGCGTAGAACAGATTCAGGTCTACATTCTGGCACAGGAAGAACGAAGCAACGATCATCAGCGCACTGGACAGATACGTGCCCATGTTCAGCGAACGCTGCGGGTTGGTGCCGCCAACGAGCTTTACGAACAAAATGCCGATGATGGAGCTGGCGATACCAGCAGCCACCAGCAGAAGCGTCAGCGAAATGCCGGTAGATTTGATAGCAATATACCCCAGCATCATCGCAGAAATGATAGCGCCTACATAGCTTTCAAACAGGTCTGCACCCATGCCGGCTACGTCGCCGACGTTATCACCGACGTTGTCCGCAATTACGGCCGGGTTGCGCGGATCGTCTTCCGGAATGCCAGCTTCTACCTTACCGACCAAGTCGGCCCCCACGTCAGCAGCTTTGGTGTAAATACCGCCGCCAACACGGCAGAACAGCGCAATGGAGCTGGCCCCCAGGGAAAAGCCCATGATGATATCCGTATCCTGGAAAATCATGTACAGAGCCGTCAGGCCCAAAGCGCCCAGGCCGACAACCGCCAAGCCCAACACGGCGCCGCCGGAAAACGCTACATCCAACGCAGCCTTTAGGCCTTTGGAAGCGCTTTGTGCGGTACGCACGTTGCTCTTGGTCGCGGATTTCATCCCAAAGAAACCGGCTGCAATGGAAAACAGCGCGCCGACGACAAAGCATACGGCCGTTTCCCAGCCAAGCCCTGCGATGAGGAGAACGGCGAACATCACAACGATGAACACAGCCAAAATGCTGTACTGACGGCGCAGGTACGCCATCGCGCCTTCGCTGATATAGCCAGCGATCTCTTCCATCCGCGGGTTGGTCACTTTGATGGATGCGTTGCGCAGGTATAGGCCGAGCGCCAGAATCAGCGCCAGCACTGCACAACCGATTACAATTACGTAATCTGTCAAAATACTCACCTCACGTAAATTTTTACGGCAATGCCGCAAGAAACATAATAAACTGGATTGGTATATCATACATAATTTCTTATGGTTTGTCCACATTTAAGACAAAAATTGATGCTATAAACGCTTATCAAAATACAGTGTATCCAGATCTCGGCCAAATTTTGTTGCGTCAAAGGTTTTTTGACCCGCATAGATGTACCCCAGTGCAGTAAACGCAGCCTGCGACGTTTTGTTTTCCGTGCAGATGGTGGCGCGTATTTTGGGGTAGCCGTAGGCACGCGCCATTTCCTCCCCATGTAGAATCAGCTGCCGGCCATATCCCCTGCCAGTATGCTGGGGCAGCAGGTACACTGCAATGGTGCAAAAACGGCGCATCAACGAAAACGCAGGAGAAACATGCACATAACCTATGACATACGGCCCTAGGGTTCCTACCGCCGAAAGATGCCCCTTACCGGTAAACAAGCGCTCCATATATTCCGGCGTGGGGGCCTTATTATAATAGGTATATACTGTATTCAATGCATAGTAACCATACAGCGAGGCCAGGGGCTCATAGTCGTCCTGGCACACGGGACGGATCACCATGGAAGAGTTCATTGCAAGCTGCCTTCCTTTCCCCGGTCGCTTTACGCCGCGCGGCCTTTCAAAACCGTATTATTATACCATGAAAAGGCTGTGGATACCAACCTCAGTGCATTGACAGGCCGTATGTCGGCTGGGTATAATCATTATTACGAAAAAAACTGAATTTCAGTGGGGATAGAGAGGGAAATACGATGAAACAGCTGACCAGTGAACAACTGCGCACCATGTATCTGGAATTTTTCAAAAGCAAAGGACATGCCCTGATCCCGGGGGCGAGCCTGATCCCGGAGAACGACCCGACGGTGCTTTTCACCACTGCCGGCATGCACCCGCTAGTGCCATATCTGCTGGGGGCCAAGCACCCTATGGGCACCAGGCTGACAGACGTGCAAAAGTGTGTACGCACCGGGGATATCGACGAAGTGGGCGACAATTCGCACTGCACCTTTTTTGAGATGCTCGGCAACTGGTCGCTGGGAGATTACTTTAAAAAGGAAGCCATTGAATGGTCCTGGGAATTTTTGACCAGCCCGGATTATTTGGGCTTGGACCCGGAGCATCTGGCAGTTTCGGTTTTTGCGGGCGATGAGCATGCGCCGCGTGATGAGGAATCCTATGAGCATTGGCGGCGGATGGGCCTGCCGGAGGACCGTATCTTCTTCCTGCCAAAAGAGAACAACTGGTGGGGCCCGGCGGGCATCACAGGCCCCTGCGGCCCGGATACCGAGATGTTCCTGATTACCGATAAGGAGCCCTGCGGACCGGATTGTTCGCCGGCTTGCGACTGTGGGCGCTATTTGGAAATTTGGAACGATGTATTTATGGAATACAATAAACAAGCGGATGGCAGTTACCTGCCGCTGGAGCAGAAAAACGTGGATACCGGCATGGGCCTGGATCGCACCATCGCCGTGCTGCAAGGCGCGCCTTGCGTCTATGAATCGGATGTTTTCCGCCCAATCATTACCAAAATTGAGGCGTTGTCCGGCCGCAAATATGAAGAAGGCGGCGAGGTGCAGCGGGCCATTCGCATCATCGCCGATCATATCCGCTGCGCTGCCTTTATCATGGGCGATGACAAAGGCATGGCGCCCAGCAACGTGGACCAAGGCTATGTGCTGCGCCGTTTGATTCGCCGTGCCGTGCGGTTCGGCATGCAGATTGGCATGCCGGAGCACGCGCTGGAAGAGGTGGCCAAATCCGTCATTGAAAAATACAAGGATGCGTATCCGGAATTGGTGCGCAATCAGGCTTTTGTGCTTACAGAGCTCAACCGCGAAGAGGCCAAATTTGCCAAGACGCTCAAACAAGGCACCAAGGAATTTGAAAAGCTGATCCGCCAGCTGGAAGGCAAGACAACGCAGATCGATGGCGCGCAGGCGTTCCATCTATACGATACCTTTGGATTCCCCATTGAGCTCACCGTAGAAATGGCAGCGGAAAAGGGCTATACCGTAGATGAAAAAGGCTTTGAAGAGAAGTTTGCAGAGCATAAGAAAAAATCGCAGGCCGGCTCTACCCAGCGCTTTAAGGGCGGCCTTGCGGATACGACGGAGGCTTCGGCACAGCTGCATACGGCAACCCATCTGCTGCTGGCCTCTCTGCGCAAGCTGCTGGGAGATGATATCTATCAGCGCGGCAGCAACATTACGGCGGAGCGTTTGCGCTTTGACTTTAACTTTGGCCGCAAGGTGACCAGAGAAGAGCTGGATCAAATCGAGGAAATGGTCAACGATGCCATTCGCCGCGATCTACCCATAACCTGTGAGGAGATGACGGTGGACGAGGCCAGGGCGCAGGGCGCGCTGGGTATCTTCAATGATAAATACGGCGAACGCGTCAAGGTATACACCATCGGCGATGTCAGCAAGGAGATCTGCGGCGGTCCGCATGCCGGACGCACCAGCGAATTGGGGCGGTTTAAGATCAAAAAAGAGGAGAGCTCCTCTTCCGGGGTGCGCCGTATCAAGGCTGTTTTGATTCATGAATAAAGCAAGGCGGGAAAAGGACCTGAATCAGGTCCTTTTTTGCTTGTATAAAATGGAAAAATTGGATATGCTAAACACGGAGTGCCAAGGGGAGGGGGAGGCGTATGAAAACATTAAGCGCTTTCGATATTATTGGGCCAAGAATGATGGGCCCCAGCAGCTCTCATACGGCTGGGGCTGCGCGGCTGGCGAAGATTGCGGGCCGTATCGGCGGGCCGGAGGTCTGTTCGGTCGTATTTACGCTCTATGGCTCTTTTGCAAAGACATACAAAGGCCATGGTACGGATAAGGCGTTGGTGGCTGGTATCCTGGGCATGGAACCGGATGACGAACGCTTGCCGGATTCCTTTGCCATTGCCCAGCAGTCGGGTTTAGAGATCCGCTGGATATTGTCGGAGGAAACCAAGCCACACCCCAACACCGTGCGCATTGAAACGAGCAACAGAGGCGGAAAGAGCTCCTCCGTCGTGGGGGAGTCCATCGGCGGGGGGAATCTTGTAATCACAAACATCAACGGTATAGAGGTAGAGATTACCGGAGAATACCCGACAATGATCGTGGACCATACGGACGAACCCGGCGTGGTGGGCAGCGTTACCCGTGTTTTGGGGGAATGCAGCATCAATATCGCATTTATGCGGGTGTTCCGTAAGGAACGCGGCGGCAAGGCCTATATGGTCATCGAAACCGATGATCGGGTGAATACGGCAGTGCTGAGCAATGTCAAAGATGCGCACAAGGCCATCGAACAGGTGACCATGGTATAAGGAGAGAACGAGGATGATAGAACTGCTGCGGGGCAGCGAGGTGCTTCGGGTCTGCAAGGAAAAGAAACAGACCATTGGCGCCATGATGCTGGAAAGAGAGACGGAGTTACAGGGCAAGAGCAAGCAGGTGCTGTTGGCGGATATGCAGCAACAGCTGACCACCATGCGCCTGGCGATCAAGCGTGGGCTGGATCAGCCGCAGCGTTCCCTGGGCGGCCTGGTAGGAGGGGAGGCGGCAAGGCTATATTCTGCAGCGCAGACGCCGTCCTTTTCCGGGAAAAATATGCTGCTAGGTGCGGCGATGGCGATGGCTACGGTAGAAGTAAATGCCTGCATGGGGCGCATCGTAGCTGCGCCGACGGCAGGCGCCAGCGGGATTCTGCCGGGCGTGCTGCTGGCGGCCCAGCAGACCCATGGCTATGAGGACGACGAACTGATTATGGCATTGTTTTGCGCCTCGGCCATAGGTGCGCTCATCGCGACAAACGCCTCTATTTCGGGGGCGCAGGGCGGCTGCCAGGCAGAAACGGGCGCGGCCGCTGCGATGGCTGCTGCTGCGCTGGTGGAATTGGCAAAGGGCACGCCGGCGCAGTGCCTGACAGCTGCGGCCATTGCGTTGCAAAATGTTATGGGGCTGGTGTGCGATCCCGTAGCTGGGCTGGTTGAGGTACCGTGCGTAAAACGCAATGCCATCGGTGCTGCTAATGCACAGCTTAGCGCGGACTTGGCGCTTTGCGGGGCGGAGGAAGTGATCCCCTTTGACGAGACGGTACAGGCAGCCAAGCATGTAGGGGAGTCGCTGCCGTTTTCCCTTAAGGAAAGCGCCCAAGGAGGGCTGGCGGTAACGCCTACGGGGCTGTGTATTCGGCAGCGGATTTTTGGCGCGCAACGAGAGGAATGAGAAAAAAGAAGGCTGAGCCTTCTTTTTTTTATTGCAATACTGTGTAATACACAGTATAATGTGATAAACAATATGGGGTGATGAGATGGGCAAAGAGGAAGCCCTGGCCGGCCTTTTGATGGAGCTGCGGCGGGGCACAATCGTGCTGTGCGTGTTAAGCCAGCTCAAACAGCCGCGATACGGCTATGATCTTGTCAAGATCTTAGGCAGGCACCATATGCCGGTAGAGGCGAATACACTGTATCCGCTTTTGCGCAGACTCGAAGGGCAGGGCCTTTTGCAGAGCAGCTGGGAAACCGGAGGCGCAAAGCCGAGAAAGTATTATCGCCGAACGCCGATGGGTGATGAGGTGTTCTCCGCCTTAACGCGCCACTGGAAACGGACGGCGGAAAGCGTCGATGATCTATTGGAGGAGGATGACGATGCACCAGGACTTGATTGAACGCTATATCTATGCCGTTATCAAAACTTTGCCGACCCGCATGCGAGAGGATGTGGAAAGGGAACTGCACAGCCTGATTTCAGATATGTTGGAAGAGCGCTGCCAGGATATGCCCTCTACTGAGCATGATGTGCTCGTTGTGCTGACGGAGCTAGGCCGTCCGGCAGAATTGGCGGCCAAATACCGCCCGGAACGCGCTTCGTATCTCATTGGGCCGGGCTATTATGCGGCGTATAAATTTCTACTTGGCCTTGTACTGGCGGCAGTGGCCTTTGGGCTGGCAGTAGCATCTGTGATCACTGCCTGCGCCGCTGCCCAGCCCTGGTATCTTGCATTGGGACAGTACTTGGCGCAGACTTTTCAAGCGTTGCTTGGCAGCCTTGGAGCAATCACCCTGGCTTTTGCCATTTTAGAGCGCAAGGGCGTACGCATGAACCTAGGAGAACAGGACATTGCGCACCTGCCGCCGGTGCCTAAAAAGCAGGAGCGCATTCCCAAAGCGGAGCCCATCGCCGGCATTGTATTCTGCACCCTTTTTGCGTTTGTCTTTTTGGCAGTGCCGCAGGTAATTGGTGTATACTTTGAACAAGGACAATGGATGCCAATCTTCAATGTCCCCAAAATACAGGCGGCTTGGCCTCTCATTGTCGCGTTCACGGTGCTGGGCGTGCTGCGGGAAAGCGTAAAGCTGTACGAAGGCCGATATACCAAACGTCTGGCTGCCGTTTCCGCGGCCACAAACCTACTTTCCGCGGTATTGTCCTGTGCCTTTTTGCTGGGCAGTTCTATTCTGAATCCGCAGTTTCTTTTGTATATGCAAGGCCTGTTCAGCGGGGATGTGGCGTTTTTAGGTACGGTCTTTGGGCAGATCAATTTGATTTTTTTAGCCGTGATCCTCTTTGCACTTTGTCTGGATACGGTGGTAACTGTGTATAAGGCATACAAGTATGGCGGCCGGGAGCAAAGAAAATGATACGAGAGGCAAGGATGGGCGATGTAGATCGTCTGATGGAAATTTGGCTGGCAGGCAATCTGGAAGCGCATGCTTTCATTGATGCGCAGCATTGGCGCCGGCATGCCGACGCCACAAAGCATGCGCTGGGGCAAATGGGCGCTGCCGTTACGGTGCTGGTGTATGAAAATGCGTTGGGCATACGCGGCTTCCTAGGCCTAAGCGATGGATATATAGAAGGCATTTTTGTAGACAAAGCAGACAGAGGGCAGGGCATTGGCAAGCAGCTGTTGGCAGCGGCCAAGGGCCTTTGCAAAACACTGACGCTACATGTGTACCAAAAAAACGCTGATGCCAAGCGCTTTTATCTAAGAGAAGGGTTTTGGGTGCAAAGTACGCAAATAGACCCGTACACCGGCGAAATGGAATGTGAGATGTGCTGGGAAAAACGATAAAAAACACGGACAAAAGTCCGTGTTTTTTATACAGAAAGACCCTGTACGGCAAACAGGCTGCGCAAACGTATTTTGGCCGTGCCGGTATTGGTGATCTCGTCAATTTTTATCTGCGTATAGATCTTGCCGGCCTGCTCGATGATAGAGCGCGTTTCGTCCGTGGTGATAGCGTCCACCCCGCAGCCGAAGGAAACGAGTTGTACCAAGTTGATGTTTAAGTCCTTTGGAGCGCACTGCGCCACAAACTTGGCCGCGGAATACAATCTGGCATGGTAGGTCCATTGATTGAGCACATCGGTTTTAAATTTCGGAATGTCGTGGCAAACGCTATCCTCGGAAAGCACAATGGCGCCTAGATCGCAGATCAGCCGGTCTATGCCGTGGTTTACCTCCGGATCGATGTGGTAAGGCCGCCCGGCCAGCACGATCACCGGCTTATGCTCCCATTTGGCCAGCTGTAGCAGTTCGGCGCCTTTCTGCCGGATGCTTTGCATATGCGCATCATAGGCGGCGTAAGCTTGCTTGGCGGCGGCTTTTACCTGTTTGAGCGTAAAAGGCTTGTCAAAGTACCGTTGCAGGATGCCAAGAAATCGTGAAGGGAAGGCTTTTGGATGGTGCAGCCCCACGAAATCATCGATGAATACCGTATTTTTCAGGCCCTTTACATTGGCTTTGATGACCTCCGGATAGTAGGCAACCACCGGGCAGTTGAAATGGTTTTCGCCCTTTTTCTCGTCTAGGTTGTAGGTCATACAGGGATAGAAAATCGCGTCCACCTGTTCGTGTAGCAATGCTTCGATATGCCCGTGTAGAAGCTTGGCGGGAAAGCACACGGTATCCGAGGGGATGGTATGTTCCCCGGCTAGAAACAGCTTGCGGGTGGTCACGGGCGATACCACGACATTAAAGCCCAGCGCACGGAACATCGTATACCAAAATGGCAGCAGCTCATACATATTCAGCCCCATGGGCAGGCCAATGGTAGGCTTACCCGGTTCGCGCTTATTCTCGCGGTATTGCATAAGCAGCTTGTTTTTATACTCATAGATGGTATGGCGAATGGGGGGATGGGGTAGGTGCAAAGGCCTTTCACAACGATTGCCGGCAATAAACTTGCGCCCGTCCTCAAAGGTATTGATGGTCAGCTGACAGTGGTTGCTGCATCCGCCGCACGTTACCGCTTTCACAGTATGGGTAAATGCCTTGAGCGATGCAGCATCCGCAATTTGGCTGTCGCTGCGGCCGTGGGTCTGTGAAAGCGCATACAGCGCAGCGCCGTATGCCCCCATCAGCCCGGCGGCATGAGGGCGGATTACCTCCCGGCCAATTTCCTTTTCAAAGGCGCGCAGCACAGCGTCGTTCAAAAACGTGCCGCCCTGTACCACGATGTTTTGGCCCAGCGCATCCGGCGTAGCGCAGCGGATCACCTTATACAGCGCATTTTTTACCACGCTGATGGAAAGCCCGGCAGAAATATTTTCCACGGAAGCGCCGTCCTTTTGTGCCTGCTTGACGGAGCTGTTCATAAACACTGTGCATCGCGTACCCAGATCCACCGGCTTTTTTGCCAAAAGCCCGAGCTTGGCAAAGTCCTCCATGGAATAGCCCATTACCTCCGCAAAGGTCTGCAAAAACGAACCGCAGCCGGAAGAACAGGCCTCGTTTAAGAATAAATTGTCGATGGTGCCGTTGTGGATCTTAAAGCATTTGATATCCTGGCCGCCGATGTCGATGATAAAATCCACATTTGGCTGAAACTTTTTGGCAGCCAGATAATGCGCGATGGTTTCTACTATGCCGTAATCCAAACCAAACGCATGCTTGATGATGTCTTCTCCATATCCCGTCACCGCGGCCGCCGCGATGTGGATCTTGGGATAATCGGCGTAAAGCTGCTGTAAATATTCCTTGACGATGGGTACTGGGTTGCCGCTGTTGGTACGGTAAAAGGGACGGAATAGGTGGCCGTCCCTATCGCAGAGCACAGCCTTGATGGTCGTAGAGCCGGTATCAATGCCCAAAAACATATCCTCTGCTGGTGTTTCCAGTGTGCGGATATGGTCGGAGTCATGCGCGTGCCGCGCCTGAAAGGCCTGGTATTCCTCTTGGGAGGCAAACAGGGGCTCGCTGCTGGCATAGCTTGTAGAGGAGGCATATTGGGAAACCTTGTCCGCCAGGGCAGAAAGCTCATAAGACTGACCTGCATCGGAGAAAGCCGCACCCAGCGCAACAAACAGCAGAGAATTATCCGGCAAAACACCGGAAGTGCCCAGCACATGGTCAAAACTATCGCGAAGTTCAGAAAAAAAGGTTAGCGGGCCGCCCAGATACAAGATGTGGCCGGCAATTTCGCGTCCTTGTGCCAAGCCGCCGATGGTCTGGTTGACCACGGCATAAAAGATGCTGGCCGCCACATCTTCCAGCCGCGCTCCCTGATTGATGAGCGGTTGGATGTCGGATTTTGCAAATACCCCGCAGCGCGAAGCGATGGTATACACTTTTTCGTGTCCCTTGGACAGTTCGTTAAGCCGGTCCGTCGATACGTTCATCAGCGTGGCCATTTGGTCGATAAAAGCGCCTGTACCGCCTGCGCAGCTGCCATTCATGCGTACTTCGAGCCCATCTGTCAAAAACAGGATCTTGGCATCCTCCCCACCAAGCTCGATGACCACGTCCGTTTCAGGCGCATATTGGCTGACGGCGGTTTTGGTGGCGTAGACCTCCTGCACAAAAGGGATGCCCAAGTCTTGCGCCATCCCCATGCCCGCAGAGCCGGAGATAGAAACGAGATAGGCGCCATCCCCTTCCTTGGCCGCGATCTCGCGCAGCAGCTCGGCTGTCTTTTGGGAAATCTGCGACAGATGGCGTCGATAGGTAGAAAATAAGAGGGTATTGTCCTCGCTCAGAACCACGCACTTGATGGTGGTAGATCCGATGTCCAATCCTATTCTTTTCATGAGACTTTTAGGTTCACTTCCATTTCAAAAGGCCGTCAGAGGGATTCCCTCGCAACGGCCAGCATCAGCTTGATGCGGTTTTCTTGGTTTACCTTGGTAGCGCCGGCATCATAGTCAATGGGGGCGATGTTGGCGTTTGGATAGCGGTTTTTTATGTTGCGGATCACGCCCTTGCCGACAATGTGGTTGGGCAGGCAGCCAAACGGCTGGGCACAGACAATGTTTTGGTAGCCGTTTTCGATCAATTCGCACATCTCGGCAGGCAGCAGCCAGCCTTCCCCCATCTTAACGCCTTTGCTGATGACTGTTTCCGCCAATGATTTTACATGGGGAAACGAAGCAGGCGTGACAAACTCGTCATATGCAGACAACACGCTGCGCAATTTATTTTGCAGGCTGTTGAGGATGCGCTCCATAAACACGCCCAAGTATTTCCAAAACCGGCTGCCGCCATAGAGCTGCCAGTCGATGAGTTTGCCGGAAGCACAATAATACACAAACCCCAAAACGCCGGGCACCATATATTCACAGCCTTGAGAAAAGAGAAATTCTTCCAGATCGTTGTTGCCAAAGGGCGCGTATTTCACATAGATTTCGCCAACAATGCCCACTTTGATCTTTTTTTTCGAGGTTTTCTCTATGGCATGAAAATCGGCGGCCATGGCTTTTAAATTTTTGGTGATGCTGCGTCCTGTCAGCCCCCTGTTGCGCTTAAACTGGGAGACCAAACGATCCGTCCATGTCTCTACCAGCTGCTGTGTTTGGCCGTGGTGTACCTCGTAGGGCCGAACCTGGTTTTTCAGCTGCATCAGCATATCTCCGTACACCAGGGAAATACACCCTTTATACAACAACAGAGGCGTAATCTTAAACCCGCTGTATTTTTCCATACCGCCAAAGCTCAAGGAGATCACAGGTACATAGCCCAGCCCCATATCCACCAACGCTTTTTTTAGCAGCTTGATGTAATTGGAGGCGCGGCAGCCGCCGCCGGTCTGAAAGTGCATCAACGCTACCTTGTGAGGATCGTAATCCCCGCTGGTCAGCGCATACAGCAGCTGGCCGCAGGAACAGATGGCCGGATAACACATATCGTTATGAATATGCCGCAGGCCTTCATCCAGCACTTTTTGCCCGGTATAATGCAATACTTCGACCTGGTAGCCATACATGCGCAGCACTTCGGTCAAAAGGCTCATATGCACCGGAAAAATATCTGGAACCAAAATCACATGGTCCTTTTTCATTTCCTTTGTAAAATCTACAAATCCGTTTTGTGTGTTCACGCCTTTTACTCTTTCTAACGATAAAAATATGTTAGTCGTACTAAACCTAGGAGCAGCACACCACATACAAAGTACGGGTACTCCCGGCTGATTAGCAGGTTCGACAAATTTTGACAAGCCTACATTTGCCACATTATAAAAACATAAGGAGCATCATGCAAGCTTTGTTCATTAAAAAAACAATCTTCGGAAGTCAAGGCCCAAACCATCGCTTCCCAGGATTGCATACACCATAATTCTATATAATTTCGACAAAAATCGCAAGCCATTCTCATAGATGAGAAGATTTGGCATAAAAAAACGGCGAAAGCCGTTTTTATGATGAGGGAAGAGGCACAGGTGTCTCAGGATCCCAGGGATAGTAAATGGCGGAAAACCCAAAGGAACGAAGCTGCTCTGCTGCGATCTCAAATCCTACGTTCAGATCCTTGACCATATGCGCATCGCTGGAAAGACAAAGCTTTTCCCCGCCGTAATGCTTAAAGCGCTGAAGAAAGAAGGGCCCTGGCAGGCAGGTTTTGGAGGGCTTTGCCAGACCGGAGGTATTCACTTCGATGATCTTTCCGCTGCGCGCCGCCGCCAAGGCGATTTCATCTTCCAGGTCTTCGATCTGTGCTTTGGCATACTGTAATAAAAAGTAATCGGAGGGATAGTTACGCCGGTAAATGCCGATGTGTGCAATGGCGTCAAACTCCGGCACGTTGAGCGATTGACGCACAGCTCGGTAATATTGCTCCATCATCCAGGAAAAAGCAAACCCGGTCTCCAGATTGGTCCAATAATCGCGCGTGATCCACAGCCCACCAAAGGTATGGGCGCTGGCAATGATATAGTCGTACTGCTGGGCTTGGACACCCTGCATGCAGACTTCATGCCATTGCTTTTCATAGGTTAGCTCGATGCCGCGGTACAGGCGGTATCCTTTGGCGCGGCCCTCTTCAATTTGTTGCCGGTAGGCTTCGTTGTCAAAAGCTTTGCGCTCATATCCGGGATATTGGCGGCGGTACGCCTCGATGCCGGGATGCCAGTGATCGGCAAAGCCAATGCCCTGCGCCGTGCCATCTTCCAGCAACGCCCAGTATGCCTCCATCGGGCACTGAGAATCGTCGGACAGGGAGGTGTGTACATGGGCGTCTATCAGAGAAAAACGATCCATTTATCGTTCCTCCTCATCCAGTGCGGCCAACAACGCCTGCATTTCCTCGCGAGTGCCGATGGTGATGCGAAGATAGCCGGAGATGCGTGGCTTGTCAAAGTGCCGTACCAGCACTTGGCGTGCTCTCAACTTGGCAAAGCAAGCCTTTCCATCCCCGTCTGGCGGGCTGGCGAATACGAAATTGGCTTGAGAGGGCAATACGGCAAAGCCGCGATCGCGCAGTTCTTGGCAAAACCAAGTGCGGGTGGCTTGTATTTCTTCGCAGCGCGCCTGGGTATACGCAGCATCTTCGATGGCCGCCTGTGCGCCAGCCTGGGCCAGCCGGTCAACGGGATAGCTGTTAAAGCTGTCTTTCACACTGGTCAAAGCATAGATCAGCTGCCGGTTCCCCAGCGCATAGCCGACGCGAAGCCCTGCCAGCGCGTGCGATTTGCTCAGCGTGCGCACGACCAAAAGGTTTTCATACCGCCCGATGAGCGAAGCTGCGCTTTGCGCACCAAAGGCAACATATGCTTCATCGATCAAAACCAGGCACTGCGGGTTGGCCTGTAAAATTTGCTCGATCTCGCCCAGCGTTAACGCGATGCCGGTGGGCGCATTGGGATTGGGAATCAAAATGCCACCGGCTGCGCCTTGGCAAAAGGCTGCAAGATCTATACAAAAATCAGCGGTCAACGGAATTTTTTGCACGGCAACGCCGAATAGCTGGGCATAAACCTCGTAAAAGCTATACGTAATATCTGCAAACTGCACCGGCTGCGCCTGACCGGCAAAAAAGGCGGGAAAGCAGAGTCCCAGCACTTCGTCCGAGCCATTGCCCACAAAGACCTCCTCCGCGCTTAGCCCCTCGGCTTTGGCAATGGCTTGGCGCAGCGCATGGCTGGCAGGGTCGGGATATAGGCGGAGCTGTTGCATCGCCTGTGCCACTGCCGGCGCTACCCGAGGCGAGGGCGGATATGGGTTTTCGTTGGTGTTGAGCTTGATAATCTTTTGCCTTCCCTTTGGCTGCTCGCCGGGCACGTACGGGGACAGGCGTTTGGCCAAAGGGCTGATAACGGTCTGCTGCATGGAGAACTCCTCCTTGGATAAGCGATCATATATACCTATTATATACCATCACTTTCTTATTGGCATGGCGGATTGCGCAAAGTAAAATCCCATTTGCTTTTGATTGCATAGCCAACGAATGCTGCTTTTTTCGGCAAAATGTAAAAAACGCGCACTTTTTTCAAAAAAATGGGAAAACTTCCCGTAGAACAGGGTGGATAACGCTTGACGATTTCTGCACAAGGTTATTATAATGAATGGGATTTGATTGATAATACTACAACACTACAACCTTAAGGAGGTCCCCCCATATGGCAAAGACATTGACCATTGATGGCAATACCGCCGCCGCGCACGTTGCGTACGCGTTCAGCGATGTAGCTGCCATCTACCCGATTACGCCGTCCTCTCCGATGGCGGAATCTTGTGACGAATGGGCAGCGGCCGGCCGTAAGAATATCTATGGCCAGACGATGAACATCGTTGAGATGCAAAGCGAGGCGGGTGCTGCTGGCGCTGTGCACGGCTCTTTGGTAGCCGGCGCCATGACCACGACCTTTACCGCGTCCCAAGGCTTGCTGCTGATGATCCCCAACATGTACAAGATCGCCGGCGAATTGCTGCCCTGCGTATTCCATGTGAGCGCGCGCGCCCTGGCCACGCAGGCGCTGAACATCTTCGGTGATCAGGCGGACGTAATGGCTTGCCGTCAGACTGGGTTTGCCATGCTGGCTTCCGCTTCCGTTCAGGAAGTTATGGATCTGGCGCTGGTTTCCCATCTGTCCACCATTAAAACTCGTGTGCCGTTCCTGCACTTCTTTGATGGATTCCGTACCTCTCACGAGATCCAAAAGGTAGAGGTCATCGATTATGAAGACATGGCCAAGCTGGCGGATATGGATGCCATCCAGGCGTTCCGCGAACGTGCAATGAATCCGGAGCATCCGCATCAGCGCGGTACTGCGCAGAATGCAGACACCTACTTCCAGAACCGCGAGGCTTCCAATAAGTTCTACGATGCGGTACCTGGTGTGGTGCAGGAATGTATGGATCAGGTAGCGGAGTTGACCGGCCGTCAGTATCATCTGTTTGATTATTACGGCGCGCCCGATGCAGAAAACGTGATTGTGATCATGGGTTCCGGCGCAGACGGCGTAGAGGAGACCATGAACTATCTCATCCAGGAACGCGGCCAGAAGATCGGCTTGGTGAAGGTTCGCTTGTACCGCCCGTTTGTGGAAGAAAAGTTTATCGAAGCGCTGCCCAAGACCGTCAAGCGCATTGCGGTAATGGATCGTACCAAGGAGCCTGGCAGCGCAGGCGAACCGCTGCTGCAGGATGTGCAGACTGCTTTGTTCAATGCCAAGCTGGATGTTGAATGCATCGGCGGCCGTTACGGCATGGGCAGCAAGGAATTCACGCCTTCCATGATCAACGCCATCTATGAAAACTTGGCGGCGGCAGAGCCGAAGAAACGCTTTACCGTGGGCATCAACGATGACGTGACGGGCCTGTCCTTGGAGGTCAAGGAAAAGATCAACCCGGCGGGCGAAGGCACGTTCCAGGGCATGTTCTACGGCCTGGGCTCCGATGGTACCGTTGGTGCGAACAAAAACTCCATCAAGATCATCGGCGACCATACCGATATGTATGCCCAGGGCTATTTCTTCTACGATTCTAAAAAGTCCGGCGGTATCACGGTCAGCCATCTGCGCTTTGGACCAAAGCCGATTCAGTCTCCCTATCTGATCGATACGGCAGACTTTGTGGCTTGTCATAACGCTTCTTATATTACCCGTTACGACATGACCGGCGTTCTGCGCGAAGGCGGCACGTTCCTGTTGAACTGCCAGTGGTCTCCGGAAGAGCTGGAGCATCGCCTGCCGGCCAAGGTTAAAAACGATTTGGCAAATAAGAACATCAATTTCTACATCATCGACGGTGTAAAAATTGCTGCTGAAGTAGGCATGGGCGGCCGTATCAACACGGTGATGCAGTCTGCATTCTTCAAGATTGCAAATGTCATTCCGTATGCGGATGCCAATGACTATATGAAGAAAGCGGCCTATAAGTCCTACAGCAAGAAGGGCGAAAAGATCGTAAACATGAACTATGCAGCCATCGATGCTGGCGGCGAAGGCGTCGTGAAGGTTGAGATTCCGGAAGCCTGGAAAACCACCACGGAAGGCGCGCCGATGGTTGCCAAATCCGGCGACAAATACTTCGATGAAGTTTTGTACCCGATTGCTTACCTACATGGCGACGAGCTTCCGGTTTCCACCTTTACCCCCGATGGCGTTGTGCCCACCGGCACCACCAAGTTTGAAAAACGCGGCGTAGCCATCAAGGTTCCGGAATGGCAGATGGATAATTGTATCCAGTGTAACCAATGTTCGTTGGTCTGCCCGCACGCTGTCATCCGTCCGGTGCTGGTCAAAGAGGAAGACCTCAAGGATGCTCCGGCTGCCTTTGAAGCAAAAGCTGCGATCGGCAAGGACTTTGCAGGATATCAGTTCCGTATGCAGGTTTCCCCGCTGGATTGCACAGGCTGTGGCAACTGCGCAGACGTCTGCCCGGCGAAGGAAAAGGCTTTGATCATGAAGCCGTTGGATTCTCAGATGGAGCAGGCGGAAAACTGGACCTTTGCCCAGAATCTGCCGAAACCGGATATCAAATTCAACCGCAATACGGTCAAGAACAGCCAGTTCTTGCAGCCGCTGTTTGAGTTCTCCGGCGCATGCGCAGGCTGCGGTGAAACGCCGTACATCAAGCTCATTACGCAGCTGTTTGGCGATCGTATGATGGTAGCCAACGCAACGGGCTGTTCCTCTATCTACGGCGGTTCTTCTCCGACCTGCCCGTATACCAAGAACGAGAAGGGCCATGGCCCGGCGTGGGCGAACTCTTTGTTCGAAGACAACGCCGAATTTGGCTATGGCATGCGCGTTGCCGCTGCGCAGCGTGAAGCGCTCGTTGCCCAGAAGGTAGACGAGGTGCTGGAAAATGGCTGTGCAGACGAGCTGAAAGCGGCTTTGGAAAACTGGAAAGCCAACCGTCACGATGGTTTGGCGTCTCAGGAAGCGGCGGAAGCGGTCAAGGCTTTGTTGCCGGAAGCTATCAAGGCAGACAGCAAGAATGCGGCGGCGCTGGAGGTCATTGAAAACAATGCGGATCAGCTGGTGAAAAAATCCA
This sequence comes from uncultured Eubacteriales bacterium, assembly GCA_959600905.1. Classification (GTDB taxonomy): domain Bacteria; phylum Bacillota; class Clostridia; order Christensenellales; family QAND01; genus UMGS1975. Next base: position 76,568 of record CAUGNO010000008.1, read on the forward strand.
TCTGGTGCTTCGGTGGCGACGGCTGGGCCTACGACATCGGCTACGGCGGCGTAGACCATGTGCTGGCACAGGGCAAAGACATCAACGTGCTGGTTTTGGATACTGAAGTATACTCCAACACGGGCGGCCAGGCCTCTAAATCCAGCCGTACCGGTGCTGTGGCGCAGTTTGCTGCGGCCGGTAAGCGCGTACGCAAAAAGGATCTCGGCCTGATCAGCATGAGCTATGGTTATATCTATGTGGCGTCCATCGCCATGGGTGCAAACCATGCCCAGGCTCTGCAAGCGATTGCGGAAGCAGAAGCGTATCCGGGCCCGTCCCTGATCATCGCGTATGCACCGTGTATCAACCATGGCATCAACATGGGCAAATCTCAGGCAGAAGAGAAGAAAGCGGTAGAGTCCGGCTACTGGCCGCTGTACCGTTACAACCCGCAGCTGGCGGAAGAGGGTAAGAATCCGTTTATTCTGGATTCCAAGGCCCCGACGGCAGACTATCGCGAATTCATCATGGGTGAAAACCGCTACCGCAGGCTGGCGCAGCAGCGTCCGGAGTTGGCGGAAGAGCTGTTCACCAAGCAGGAAGAGGAAGCGAAAGACCGCCTCGAATACTACAAGAAACTTACAGAGATGTAAGCGATAAAAAAAGAGCGCAGCAATGCGCTCTTTTTTTATACCCAAATGAACGGATCGGGCATGGGCATCATACCAATACATAGAAGAAGGAGGGGGAAGTGCATTGGGCAAAAAAAATTATGTCCGCTGCCCGGCCCTGCCCTGGGGAAAAGACTGCCGTGTCAAAATGTTGCAGCGAAGGCTGAGGGCATTTGGGTTATACCATGGAAAATTGGACGGATGCTACGGCGCGCGCACGCGAGAGGCAGTTGTGCAGTTTCAGCAATGGGTGGGCATTCCGGGGTCTGGAAGGATGACCCCATGCACTTGGCAGGCATTATTTGGCGCAGGGGCAAGGCTTAGTTCTCAATATACGGCTTTTACACGCAGCCTTTGCCTACGGACGCCCTATATGCAGGGCCTGGATGTGTGGATGGTTCAGCAAAAGCTGGTGCGTCAAGGTTTTTTGCAGGCAAGGGTCGATGCAAGGTATGGCCCGGATACCCTTAGCGCAGTCCGTGCGTTTCAAGCTGCCATGCAGATAGAAATCGATGGTATCGTTGGCCCTGAGACCTGGAACGCATTATTTTAACGAAAAGGTCTTGGCAAAAAAAGGAATTCTTCGTACAATGAAAGAAAACGGAGGACAGCGCCATGGAAGGTATTTTGTTTGATTTGGATGGCACGCTGCTGGATACTTTAGAGGATCTTATGGATAGCGTAAACTATGCTTTACAAACCGAAGGATTTCCGCAGAGAAGCAAACAAGAGATCCGGGCTTTTGTGGGAAATGGCGTGGCAAACTTGGTACACCGGGCTGTGCCAAAAGGGACGCTGCGGCCGATAGAAGCGCGCTGTTTGGAAACGTTTAGAGCACATTATGCAAACAACATGAATCATAAAACTGCGCCCTATCCAGGGATTATGCCATTGCTGAATGCCTTAAAGCAGCGCGGCATCAAGATGGCAGTTTCTTCCAATAAATTTGATGCGGCAGTTAAAAAGCTTTGTGCTGAGCAGTTTGAAGGATATATCGATGTGGCCATCGGAGAAAGCGAGACTGTAAAGAAAAAGCCGGCGCCCGATGGCCCGCTGCTAGCGCTGCGCCAAATGGGATGCAGCAGGGAAGATACCCTCTATGTAGGGGATTCCGAAGTGGATGTGGAAACGGCTAAAAACACAGGCTTAGTCTGTGTAGGTGTGACCTGGGGCTTTCGAGACAGGGACGTATTAGAGCGAAAGGGCGCTGAATATATCATCGACCGGCCGGAGGAGCTGCTGCGCCTTGTATAAGGCTTTATGGCCAAAGCGCTTTGATGCCGATTGCAATCAGTAGCATCCCGCCTAAAATGGTTGCTTTATTGCCTAGGAAAGAAGCAAAACGCTCGCCCAGCAGCATTGAAACACCACAGCAGGCAAAGGTAACGACCGCGATGATAGGACAGGCCGTGCCCAGCGGCACATAGGCAGCTCGTAAACTGATGCCTACGGCAAAGGCATCCAGGCTGGTGGCAATGGCCTGGATGCATCCCTGGCGCCAGGTATATTGCGGAATAGAGACAGCCTCGTCCGTTTGATAGACGACATCTATAATCATTTTTCCGCCGATAAAACACAGAATGAAAAAAGCGACAAAGCCTGCATAGGTATCAATAAAGGTCGCGAAAATGCCGCTGGCATAGTAGCCTAAAATGGGCATGATTCCTTGGAACAGAGCGAAAAGCACGGGCATGCTTAGCTTTGCTTTCCACTTTAGGTGCGGATAGGCCAGCGTATTGGAAATGGAGATGGCCGCCGCATCCATGCTAAGCCCTAAGCCCAGAAAAAATAATTCTATGATTCCCATCATCAGATCCCCTTACAGTGTCTTTGTATATTGTAATAAGCGAAGGGGGCATACATGACAAAAACGATACATTTTCCCATTTATGGGAAATTCTATCAGACATGCTTGGATAAAAATCCAATGCTTCGGCATACTAAACTGGAAAGAGACAAGGATATAAGACATAAGCGGTCGAGCCAATAAAACACAATGGAAAATAGAGATCGAAAAAAAAACGACTGCGCCTGGGTTTGGGCAGTTTTAGATAGGCCGCTGACCAATGCGCAGCGAGACGCGTTGACAACGCTGTTTGTACCTACGGGAAAAGCTGGCAGAAAACAGGAAGATGTTCGTCTATTGGCGTATGCGCTGCGCGGTTATGTGCTATACCGGCAGTATGGCTTGGCCCCGGAGCGGCAGCAATGGCGGACAACAGTGCACGGAAGGCCCTATTTATCTGCGCATCCGAAGATAGATTGCAGCCTTTCACATAGCGGCAGCATGGCTGCTTGTGCTGTGGGAAGGCCGTTTGTAGGTGTGGATATACAGAAGGTAAAGAGGGCTGTTTCCTTGCCCCTAGCGCAGCGTGTATGCACGCGTACAGAACTGCGGTGGCTGTGGCAAAAGGAAGAGGCGCAGCGCGTGGAAGCTTTTATCGGCCTTTGGGCGCTCAAGGAAAGCTATTTGAAATGGAGCGGAGAAGGATTGTCCCGGAGCATGCGTTCTTTTTCAGCTTATGAAAAAATGCCTGGGAAAGTTGAGACAAGCCTTCAAGGGGTCAGTTTTTCGCTTTGTACTCCTTTGCCAGGCTACCGGGCCGCCCTATGTACCCAAGGGCCATGCCTGCCGGACATGAAACCAATTCCCCAAGAGCAGATATTGCAATTTTACACCGAGAGAAGTGGGAATGGAGTAAAATCTACTTGACAATGGAAGAAAATTTTCCTACAATAAAATACAATAATAAGAATTGTTATTATTTAGAGCCATGGCTCAAATTCATAAAGAAAAGAGGAAATGTCATGAAAGAATTAAAAGGTAGTCAGACTGAAGCTAACTTGCTGGCAGCATTTGCGGGCGAGTCCCAAGCACGCAACAAATACACCTATTACGCGTCTAAGGCAAAAAAAGATGGCTATGAACAGATCGCGGGCCTGTTCCTGGAAACCGCCGAAAACGAAAAGGAGCATGCTAAGATCTGGTTTAAGCTCTTGCATGATGGTATGCCGGATACCATGGAAAATCTAAAGGATGCCGCGGCGGGCGAAAATTACGAATGGACCGATATGTATGCGGGCTTTGCAAAGACCGCTAAGGAAGAAGGCTTTGATAAGATTGCCTATCTGTTTGAGGCGGTTGGCAAGATCGAGAAAGAGCATGAGGAACGTTATCTCAAGCTCCTGGCCAACATTGAAAACAATACGGTCTTTGTTCGCGATGGGGAAGTTTATTGGCAGTGCCGCAACTGTGGACACATCCATAAAGGCCTCCAGGCGCCTGAGGTATGTCCGGTATGCGAACATCCGAAATCTTTCTTCCAGCTTCCGGCGAAAAATTATTGAGCAATGGAAAAAGCACAGGCAATCGTGCCTGTGCTTTTTTTATTTTGCTGTTATTCAGTGCGCGTCCATACACGAAGCGGCGGCTGGCCTTGGGCATATCGCTGTATTTCATCTAAGATCATTTCGCTTTGCCAACGATCCACATCACAGCTCATGCCGGCCAAATGCGATGTAATCAGCACATTATCCCGGTGCAATAGCGGATGGTTTTCAGGCGCGGGCTCCTGCCACATCACATCCATCGCAGCGCCGGCAATGCGCTTTTCATCCAACGCATCTATCAATGCCTTTTGATCTACAACAGCCGCCCGGGCGGTATTGACAAAAACGGCCGTAGACTTCATCTGTGCAAACCATGAAGCATCGACGATGCCGCGCGTTTCCTCGTTGACCGGAAGATGGATGGAAACGACATCAGACGTGGACAGCGCTTCTGCCAACGATACCTTTTCGCAGCCGCAGCTCTCGATGGTTTCCGCCGAACAATAGGGATCGTAGACCTTGACTTTCATGCCAAAGCCTTCTTTGGCCGTATGCCCTACGCGGCGGCCGATGGCGCCAAAACCAATGAGCCCCAGCGTGCGTCCGTACAGCTCAAAACCCCCGCCAAAATCGCGCATGGGGCTACTGCCATCCGGCATGAACCATACGACATCCTGCTGAGGATCCAACACAAGCACGTTTTCCTTGGCAGGACCAAGATAACGTCCGCTGCGCAGGGCATGCGCATCCGCTGCAATGCGGCGTACTAAGCCAATCAACAGACCAAAGAAAAATTCTGAGACAGAGTTGGCATTGCGCCCCGGCGTGTATACCAGCGGAATCCCGGATTGATGAACGGCCCTCCAGTCTACATTCACCGGCGTACCGCGCCCGCAGCCCAACAGCTTCATACCGCTTTGCTGCCAGCCCTGAATACAGCGAGCCGTTACAACCTCATCGCTGATGTATACGATCTCATGGCCCAGGCACTGGGAGAGCAGCTCTTCCTCTGTAGGCTTTCTGCCCTTCAGGGCCGGACGGCCCACGGTTGTGATGTCGCAGAATGCGTTGAGCTCGGAAAGATAGGGCTCTGTAACGGCACTGGACAGCGCCAATTTGATCTTCTGCTTTGCCATCATCCAATCGCCTTTCCATTCATATCCTCCGCCGTCAGGATGACGGGGTCTCCCATTCCCTTTGCCAGGAAATACAGCTGTGCCATGGATTCCATCTCCTCAGCGATATACATGGCCTGTTCGATGGTTTCAGCCCCGGCGATCAATCCATGATTTTGGAGAAGCACGGCCTTATATCCCTGCATTGCTTGATAGGTAATCTCTGCTAGCTCCTCGGTTCCGGGCGGCGCAAATTTGGCGCAGGGAAGTTCGTATGCACCGCAGAGCGATAGCATGAAGTGAACGGCAGGCAACGGCTTACCCAGGCAGGAAGCAGCTGTGGCATACGGAGAATGGGTGTGCACCACTGCATTGATGTCCGTGCGCCCTTTGTAATAGCTGCGATGCATGACGTGCTCAATGGAAGGCCGGCGTGTGCCCTCCACCACATGGCCTTCCAAATCGATGACCACAACATCTTCGGCCGTGATTTCGTGGTAATCCATCGAAGAGGGGCTCATCGCGTACAGGCCTTCCTTACGGTTGAAGACGCTGATGTTGCCGGCAGTGCCCGTCGTAAGCCTCTTTTCCAGCATCTTGACGCCATAGGCGCGGACCAATTCCCGTTCTTCTCGTAAAATCATGGAAACGACCTCCTTAAAATATGATGGACGCAGATCATTGCTGCGCGATCAGCTCAACCCCGTTTGGCATGCATAAAATACGGCTTTGCGGCCCTGTTAGTGCATCTGCCATTTCCAGAGCCTTAGACAGACAAGCAGCATGGCGCAGGCCAAAGGTCTCGACCAATTCAGGTTCGCATTGATCGGTCACGAGGATCACATGCGCTTTTTGCAAAATACGGGCCAAGATCTGTGCCTGCCATTGATCGGCCTGCGTTTGTCCACGGCCTTTCTGCAAAAGCGCCTGCGTTAAGGCACTAGGGCTTTGGTATTGACGGAAAAGCTCATAAAAGCCCTGGCTTCCGTGCCCATCATAACATGAACAAAGCGCAATGATGACCCCGCCGGGACGTACGCAAGGCTCTGCCCCGCTCATGCATTTGACGGACTGATAGATATTCAGATCCAACGGCGCACCGCCATTGCCGGTAATCACGATATCTGCCTGGCAAGCCGGCACCTGCGTTTGGCTCTGCACATAAGCACACCCTGCCTCATGCGCTTGCTCAAAATGCCCCGCAAAGGCGCGTACAATTTGCTTTTTCTCATTCAAGCATACGTTTAATATGAATTGCAGATGCGCCTGCCGGGCAGCATACAGCATATCCTCATGCAGCGGATTGCCCTTTAATGAGCCGCTGTGTGCAAGAGGATGATGTATAAACTCCGCGTTGTGGTTATAAAAAACCGTTTCCTGCGAGGCAATGCCTGGCAAAATGCTTTTGCGCCCGCCGGAATAGCCGGCGAAAAAATGCGGCTCAATAAAGCCTTCAGACAAAATGAGATCTGCCCATTCGACCTGCTCGTTCAGCCATAAAGCGCCGCCGGAAGGCAGCGTGCCGAAGCAGCGCATGCTTTGCGCGTCCCTGGCATTGTGCACCAATACAGTTTCATGAGACAAGATGTCTGCGCCAAAGCGGTCCCGCAGCTCTTTATCGGTTGTTAAGCGGTGAAATCCCGTAGCCACCAAAATATGGATCTCTGCCTGCGGATTGCCCCGGCGGATCTCCTCCAAAAGCAACGGCATGGTAATTTGGCTGGGCATTGGGCGCGTATGGTCGCTGGTGATGATAAGGATATGCTGTTTTCCCCGGCTAAGATCGGAAAGGCAAGGGCTGCCGATGGGATGAGATAGCGCCTCACGCACAACCTGCCGCTGCCAAGTCAGCGTCATAGAAGGCTGTGGCTTGGCCTGCAGAACGCCTGCAAACCGATTCTCCGGAATGAAACAGTTAACATGGCCTGTGCCATAGGGAATAGAAATGTCTGGCATAAGATTCCTCCTTCAAAAGGCACATATAGTATACCATATTACATAACAGTTTGGCTTTTTGTTTCGCCTATGGTAGAATAATGCTATGGTTTTTAGCAATTTGACAGACTTCTTTGTAAAGGGATGAGTTGCTTTGGAAAAAATGAGACTCGGAAAAACAGAACTTATGGTCACCAAAACGTCCTTTGGGGCGTTGCCTATCCAGCGGGACGATTTCCCTACGGCCATTCGGATCCTGCGTAAGGCGTTTGATGCAGGCATCAATTATTATGATACCGCGCGCTTTTACACGGATAGCGAGGAAAAGCTGGGCGCTGCCTTTTCAGATGTGCGTAAAGAGGTCATCATCTCCTCCAAATCAATGGGGAATACCAAGCAGGAGGTCATAGACCATTGTATGCAGGGGCTTAGAAACATCAAATCCGATTATTTTGACCTTTATCAGCTGCATAATCCGTCTTCCTTAGATTATGAGGATCCGGATGGGCCGCTGGCAGGGCTTTTGGAACTAAAGAAAAAGGGATATGTAAGGCATATCGGTATCACCAACCATTCGCCGAAAATGGCAGTGGAGGCCATTGAATCGGGCGTATTTGAAACGCTTCAATTTCCGTTCTCGTATCTATCTGGCGAGGTAGAGGACGATCTGCTGCGCCGCTGTAAGGAAAAGGATATGGGATTTATTGCCATGAAGGCGTTGTCCGGCGGCTTGGTGGGCAATGTGCCGGCGGCCTTTGCGTTTATCCGGGAGTATGATAATGTAGTGCCGATTTTCGGGATCCAGCATGAATGGGAGCTGGATGAGTTTATTGCGTTAGACGCCAACCCGCCGAAAATGGATGCTGAAATGCGCGCTGTGATCGCCAAGGATAGAAAAGAGCTGGCTGGGGAATTTTGCCGGTCTTGCGGATACTGCATGCCGTGTCCGCAGGGCATCAATATTCCCACGGCGGGCCGCATACATCTATTGGCGACGAGATCTCCCTATCAGCAGTTCTTGACAAAAGAATACAGGGATGAACAAAAATTGGTGGATAACTGTATCCATTGCGGGCAATGCGCCAGCCGGTGCCCTTATCATCTAGATACGCCGGCCATGCTGGCTTCGCAGGCTAAAAAATTCTGGGCCTGGGCGGAGGAGCATAGGAGCGAGTGGACGGATTAAAAAATTGACCTGGGCAGGGAACGACAGATGTTTGTTCCCTGCCCAAATTATATTTACCAGAAAACGTTTGGCCTTGCTTTTCCAAAGTGGATAAGGTACAATAAACGCTAGAATAGGGAATGAAGTTCTCCCTCGGGCAACCGAAACCGCTTTTTAGCTGATGACTTCTGCAAATCCGCAGGAGCATTGGCTTTTTTTGTTTCCTGCGAAAGGGGTAAGAATATGGTTTCTTCTTTGGCGATGATTTTTTTGGGTGGCCTATTGTGTGCGGCTGCATGCAGCAAAATGGGGCTTCCGCGCATCATTGGGATGCTGCTTGCAGGCATTATAATGGGCCCGCATGTGCTGGGCCTGCTGGATCGCTCTATTTTAAGCGTTTCCGCGGATCTAAGGCAGATGGCTCTTGTCATTATCTTGCTCAAAGCAGGGCTGTCTTTGGATGTTAAGAGCTTAAAACGAGTAGGCAGACCTGCATTTTTAATGACCTTTGTGCCGGCCAGCTGTGAAATTTTGGCATTCGTGCTCTTTGCGCCGCCGATTTTGGGGCTATCGCGTATAGAGGCGGCCGTAATGGGGGCCGTATTGGCGGCGGTATCGCCGGCCGTGGTCGTGCCCAAAATGGTTGCCCTGACAGAGCAGGGCTATGGCGTGAAAAAGGGGATTCCGCAAATGATATTGGCGGGCGCATCGATGGATGATGTCTTTGTCATCGTTCTGTTTACGAGCTTTATGGGCCTGGCCCAGGGGGGCCATTTTTCTGCGTTCAGCCTTTTGTCTATCCCTATTTCCATCGCGCTGGGAATTCTTTCCGGTTTGGTTTTAGGCATGGTGCTGGCAAGGCTGTGGCGCTGCCAGGCAGGACAGAGCACACAGGCCACGATAAAGGGGCTGGTTCTTTTGGCCTGTGCTTTTTTGCTGGTAAGCCTGGAGGATTGGCTGGGAGGGATTGTGCCGCTGAGTGGCCTGTTGGGGGTCATGAGCATGGCGGTGATGGTGCAACGGCGTACGCCACAGCTTGTGGGACAGGATCTATCGCAAAAGTTTTCCAAGCTTTGGATGGCCGCCGAGCCGATTTTGTTCGTCCTGGTGGGTGCCGCTGTGGATATTCCCTATGCGGCCTCGGCTGGCATTGGTGTCGTTGCTATGATTTTTTTGGCCCTGGTGTTCCGCGTCTTGGGGGTTGTTTTTTGCATGATTGGCACAGCGCTTACCAAAAAGGAATGGCTGTTTTGTATGATTGCTTATCTGCCCAAGGCAACGGTACAGGCGGCCATCGGATCGGTTCCGCTTTCGATGGGGCTGGCCTGTGGGCAGCTGGTGCTAACGGTAGCGGTGGTAGCGATCTTGATTGCCGCCCCTTTGGGGGCGGTGGGTATGGAGTATACCTATAAAAGGCTGCTCAGCAAGGAATAAAAAAAGGCACGGATTTTCCGTGCCTTTTGCATGCTGGGAATAAAAAGCTATAGATTGGCTTCATAGGTAAGCGTATGGATCCAAGCGCCGCTTTGCACCCTACGCCTGCCCACAAAGAACTTGATGATTTCTCCCGGCGCTGTAAAAGCATAGACCCACATCGGGGAAATATGCAAGACAAACGCGGCCAACGCAACAGGGATAAGGATCAGCGTCCACTGGAAGCCGGCATCCAAGAACAGGGAAAAGCGCGCATCGCCGCCGCTGCGCAGGATGCCCACGACGATTAAGTTGTTGAGCATCAAAATGGGTAGCATACAGCCGTAGATACGAATGATGTTGAGTGAAATAGCAATGACATCTGGGCTGGCATCATACAGGTGCATGATAAAGGGCGCAGCAATATTCAATACAATGGCAACCCCGATGGCAACAAAGGGGATGATATGCATATAGCGGGTTGCATATGTCTGGGCTTTTTTAAGATTGCCCTCCCCAATAACCCTGCCACACTGTACAGCACAAGCATTGCTAAGCCCGACAAAGATCACGTAGCCCATCTTATCAAAGGAATTGAAGATCCCCGTTGCCGCGGACATCTGGGTGCCAATTCTGGCATAACACAGCATAACGGTAAACTGCGCCATGCTCCAAAAGCTTTCGTTGAGAAAGACTGGAATCGCAAGGCTGAAATATTTCTTGATATGTGTCTTTGGGATAGGGAAAATCGGGATCTTTTTATCCAAAGCAGGAAAATAACGCACCTTGCGGATGATAAACAGCAGCGTGCAGTCTACAATCTGGCTGAGCATGGAGGCGATGGCTGCGCCTTGTATGCCGAGCGCAGGGAGGCCGAGTTTGCCATAAATCAAAATATAATTAAAAACCACGTTGACGGCAAGGCCTGTCAAGGCTGTTGCCATGGGGAATTTTACATCGCCCGTACCGCGCATAATGGCGCCCAATATAAAGCCTGCTCCGATAAAAGGATAGGAGAAACAAACGATGGAAAGGTACTGTGCGCCCAGCGCAAGCACTTCCGGATCGTTGGTAAACAAAAGAAGAAATGTTTGTGGCGTAATGGCGCACAAAATGCAAAAAACCCAGCCAATCACCTGTCCGCAGATCAAGGACAATCCAAATGTACGTCGTATGCTTGGCAGATCCTGGCTCCCCCAAAACTGCGAGGTAAGGGCAGTTGTGGCGCTGGTGATCCCAAAGATAAAGATCAGGAAGACAAAGGTGACTTGGCTGGCCTGCATCAAAGCGGCCAAAGCGTTGTCCCCCAATGAACCAATCATCAGGTTGTCCACCATGGTCATAGAGCTGGCAACCAGCTGCTGAAGCATCATCGGGATGGCCAATTTACGCAAGGAGCTGTAAAAAGCACGATCCTCAAAACCAAAAAAAGACACTTGCAATCCCCCTCTCTTATACATACAAGCGTGTTATTACCACTCTATCAGAGAAACAGGGGGAACGCAATAAGGAAAAGAAAAAAACGCCGAAGCGTTTTTTTAGATGCAATTGCCGTTATTTACAGGCTTGTTTTTCATGGTGCCGATGCGCAAGATCCTGAAGAGTAAGGGTGTCCACCACAGAGGAGATGGCATCCTGTATTTTTTGCCAAACCTCTAGCGTAACACAACCTTCCCGACGGGGACAGCAATTTTCACCCTCCAAGCAGGACACAGGGGCAAGCTCTCCTTCCACGGCACGAAGCACCATGCCTACCGTGATTTCTTCAGGCCTTTTGGCCAGCCGATAACCGCCCTGTGCACCGCGGATGCTTTGTACCAGCATTGCCCTGTGCAGCTGGGTGATGATCTGTTCCAAATATTTGCCGGATATTTCTTGATTTTTCGCAATTTCCTTGACGGATACCCATTGATTGGCATCATGCAGTGCCAATTCCAGCATAAGCCGCAACGCATAGCGACCCTTGGTTGAAATTTTCATCTGACGCCTCCTTGCTATATCCCTATTATGCCATAGGAATTATAGGGAAGCAAGCAAGGCATTTTATGCCAGCCCCACAATGGTACAGGGAACAGTTTCTGCCAACAAATCGCTGAGATGGTGTTTGGCGTGGCCGATGATGACATGCGTACCGGACAATGCCGATTTTAACGCAAATTCCAGCTTGGATTTGGCGCCGTTTGCACCTGGACGGCTGGCGCCTACACAATGGCTTTGCATTTCACGCACCTTGGCTATGAGATGTTCCGGTGTTTTGGCGGTGATGGAGCGGATCAGGGTAGAGGGATCATCGGGGTTTGCGTAGATACCGTCCACCCCCGTCATCAGCAGCAGGGTACGGGCGTGCACTGCCTCTGCAATGACAGCGGCCGTTTCGTCGTTGTCGATGCACTCCACCACATCGTCATGCTTTTGCTTGAGCACGCTCAGCTCCATTTTCCGATTTTCTGTAAAGGAGACGGGGTCGTTGTAATTTACGATGGGAATGGCGTTTTGCTCGGCAGCCCGGAAAAACAAGCCCTGCAAATGCGCCCGCTTTTCCGGGTCGTTGAAATGCTGGTGCTCTACCAGCACCTGGCGGACGGAATATTTTGGGTCGATAAAACGCCGATAGTTTTCCATCAGAATGGCCTGCCCCTGCGCGGCATAGTCGGTTTTTACATCGTCCATGGAGCCTTCCAGCTCGTGGCCATGGCGGCGCAGATAATCCAGGCGGCCAATTTCCGTTGCGCCGGAAGATACCCAGATCATGCCGGGGTGCAGGGCGTGGCCTAGCCGGGAAAAGATATTGTAGTCTATATCGTGATCCTCTGGACGTATCAGGGCCATAGAACCGATTTTCCCCACAACGTCGATGCGTGGCTGTGTACTCATTGTTTTTCTTCCTCCGTGGAATCTGCAGTGTCAAAGGCATCAATTGCCTCTAAGGATAAAATTTGCTGGCTTTGCAATTCTGGCAAACTTTCCACCCGGCTCAGCTTGCGCTGGATCTGCCTGGTACGGGTACCGACCAGCGTTTCCAGCTTGCTGGAGGCTGTTTCCAGCTGCTTTTGCGTAGCGGCCAAAGCATCCCCAAACTTATTGAACTCCGTTTTAACGGCCCCCAATACCTTCCATACCTCGCTGGTATGCTTTTGGATGGCCAGCGTACGGAAGCCCATCTGCAGGCTGTTGAGAATGGCGCTCATGGTGGTAGGCCCAGCAATATTGATATGATAATCCCGTTGCAGCGTTTCGACAAGCCCCCGGCGCACAACTTCCGCATAAAGCCCTTCAAAGGGAAGGAACATGATGGCGAAATCCGTCGTATACGGTGGATCGATGTATTTGGTGGCAATATCCTTGGCAAATGAACGGATGGTGCGGTCCAAATGCTTTCCAGCTTCGGTGATGGCAGCGCTGTCGCCTGCATCATAGGCGTCTTGCAGCTTAGCGTAAGCATCAGCGGGAAATTTTGCATCGATAGGCAGATAGACAAACCCGCCCTCTTCATCGCCGGGGAATTTTACTGCATACTCTACACGCTCGGAGGAGCCGTGCTTGGTAACGACATTGGCGTCATACTGCTCGGGCGTTAGGATCTGATCCAAAATGGAGCCGAGCTGTATTTCCCCGACAATCCCGCGTGTTTTGACATTGGAAAGCACCTTTTTCAAATCGCCTACGCCGCTGGCCAGGGTCTGCATTTCGCCCAATCCCTTGTACACCTGTTCCAGCCTATCGTTGACCAAACGGAATGATTGCCCAATGCGATCTTCCAAGGTTTTTTGCAGTTTCTCGTCGACGGTGGCGCGCATCTGTTCCAGCCTTTTGCCGTTATCCTCCTGCATGGTACGGATGCGCTGCTCCATGGTCTGCCGCATTTGCTCCAGCTGCTGTTCGGTGTGCGTTGTAAGCCGGGCCACCCTATCATCCATGAGCTTTAGGCCGTTGTCCATGGTGCGCTGCAGGGTATCGTTGCGTTGGGTAATTTGCAAATTCAGCTCTGCAAGCCGTTTATCCTGCAGCGCAGAGGACTGCGCCTGGGAGGCTGCCAGCAGCTCGGATAAATTTTTGACAGAACTTTGTACAGTTTGCGAGGTTTCTTGGCGCGAAAGGCGCAGCTCCTGCTGCAAATCGCGCTGCATGCGCTCCAATGAGCCGTCAGATTTTGGTTGTTGTCCTGCCTTGGAAAGTGCAATGAGCCCAATGATGAGGCTGGCTGCGCTGAGCGCCAAGAGCAGATAGATCCACCAATCCATCCAATCCCTCCTAAGTGGAAAGAGGCCGCGTTTTCACACGGCCTCTGTGTATTTGATGAGACATCGCGTTATTTTGCCATGGAAGCCTTGGCCTTGGCCACGACATTTTCCACAGTAAATCCGAATTTTTCAAACAAAACACTGCCCGGCGCGCTGGCACCGAAATGATCGATGCAGACAGCTTCTCCGGCGTCGCCAATGACTTCGCGCCAGCCAAAGCTGCTGCCGGCCTCTACGGCTACACGGGCTTTTACCGCCGGAGGCAGTACAGCATCGCGATACGCAGGCCCCTGGCGCAAGAACAGCTCCATGCTGGGCATGCTGACAACGCGCACCTTTTTGCCCTCATCGGACAGAACCTTGGCAGCTTCTACGCACAACTGCAATTCAGAGCCGCTGCCCATGAGGATAACATCCGGCGTTCCTTGGCAATCTTGAAGCACATAACCGCCTTTGGCTACCTCTAGGCCGGTGCCTTCCAGCAGCGGCAGGTTGGTGCGGCTGAGTGCAAACAGCGTAGGCCCGGGATTGCCCAGCGCATAGAGATAGCTGGCAGCAGTTTCACGCGCATCGGCAGGGCGGAAGGTTGTGCAGCCGGGCATCGCCCGGAAGGAGGCCAGCTGCTCGATGGGCTCGTGCGTAGGCCCATCCTCGCCAACGCTAATGCTATCATGCGTCAAAACATACATGACGTTGGTCTGCATCAGTGCGCTGAGGCGGATGGCGTTGCGCATGTAATCACTGAACACAAAGAAGGTAGCGCAGAACGGACGCACACCGCCATGCAGCGCCATGCCGTTACACATTGCCGCCATGGCAAATTCGCGGATGCCGAAGTGTATATTGCGTCCTTCGCGGCATTCCGGAGAGAACCATGCCTCTCCCTTCAAAACGGAGTTGTTAGAGGGACCCAGGTCAGCGCTGCCGCCAAACAGGTTGGGCACCATATCCTTGAGCTGATTGAGCACATTGCCGGAAGCCGCACGAGAAGCGAGGGGCTTATCGTCTATCTGCATCAATTTTTCAATGTCCACGCCGGCCGGCATGCCCTTGGCAAAGGCCTCTTCGTACGCTTTATAACAGTCAGGATACTGCGCTTTGTAAGCTTCCATCATCGAAACCCATTTTTCATAGGCCTGAGCGCCTTTTTCCATGGCCTGAGCGCAATGGTCATACACTTCCTGGGGAATGGCAAAGGGCTCCTCTAACGGCCATTCAACGGCCTTGCGGAGCGCAGCTACATTTTCGGCACCCAACGGAGAACCGTGGGATTTTTCACTGCCTTCCAGCGGCGTGCTGCGGGCAATTTTGGTATCCACCAAAATAAGCGTGGGTTTGCCGGCCTGCTTGGCCTGACCAATGGCATCTGCAATGGCGTCGATATCATCGCCGTCTACATTGTCGATGGTATGCCAGCCATAGGCACGGTACCGCGCCGCGACATCTTCGCTGAAGGTAACAGAGGTGTCACCCTCAATGGTGATGCGGTTGCGGTCGTACAGGACGATGAGTTTATCCAGCTTCTGCGTGCCGGCAAAGGAGCAGGCCTCGGAGGAAATGCCTTCCTGCAAGCAGCCGTCTCCTACGAGCGCATAGGTATAATGATCTACAACCGGGAAGCCCTCTTTGTTGAATTTGGCGGCCAGATGGGCTTCCGCCATTGCCATACCAACTGCCATACATACCCCTTGGCCCAGCGGCCCGGTGGTGGCCTCAATACCAGCTGCATGGCCGTATTCGGGATGCCCGGCCGTGGGGCTGTTCCATTGGCGGAATGATTTGAGATCCTCCATTGTCAGCCCAAAGCCAAACATATGCAGCAGGGAATACAGCAGCATGCTGCCATGGCCGGCGGACAGCACAAAGCGGTCACGGTTTTGCCAATCAGGATGCTTAGGATCGATGATCATATGTTTGCTGTAAAGCGCATAGCCCATCGGCGCTGCCCCCATCACCATACCGGGATGGCCGCTGTTGGCGCGCTGAATGGCATCAGCAGATACAACGCGAATGGCATTGGCGCATAGGTTGTCTAAAGATTGCATCTAAAAAATCCTCCTTTATGATTGTTTGTTGAAGAAATGGTAAAAATCAGCCAACTGAGTATATCCCTCTGCCAAGGTATCTACAAGCGAGGACGCATATACCGTCTCCATGGACACGGGCTTTTCAAAATAAAAATACTTGCGGGCCAGAAGCTCCATCAAAACGGGATCCTCGCTGGTTTGCGGCGGGCGCTTGTAGCATGGCCCGCCAAGGACGAACCCAAGCGCTGCGCACTGATCGATCATCTGGCGGGTCTGACGGGGATGCGCTAAAAAATAGCGACGTTTTTCCGCCATTTCCTGGGGCGTGCTATGGCTTGTCCCCAAGCCGAACACACAACCGGCAGGGTCTAGATCAAAATAAAAGGCCAAGCGCATTCCCGGATCCTTGGTGATGAATTTCAGCCACATCTTGGTACGGTACGGCGCTTTGTTTTTGCTAAACCGGGTATCTCGGCGGATACGGGATATGGTGCCGCCCATCACGGGCCGCAGATCCAGACGCCCATCAATCTTTGCCAGCGTAGGAGAAACCCCGAGCGAGAGCTGTTTTAACGGAGCCAGTACAACTTCGTTAAACTCGCTGCGCAACGCTTCAAAGTGTTGCGGTGTGTTATCGAACCCGATCTTCATAAAAAATTCAAATGTCTGCTGGGTAAACCCAGAAAATCGTACCTGTTCCATTGATTCATATTATACCTTGAAATGGGAGTGGAGAAAAGCTTTTTACAAAGAAAGTTCATGGCAATGCTTCAAAGGGAGGAGGATACTGCTTCTCGAATCTAAAAGGCTGCGGATAATAAAAGATACCCCGCAGGCATTTATTTAGCTGCGGGGTATCGTGTTCAAACAAAGATCAGCGTTTGCGCCGTTTGGGGGTGCTGGGCCCGTATCCTGGGTCATTGTCTACCATACGGCGAGAGCGCGGCCGGGATTCCGGCTCTTCCTCGCGCGGCGGACGGCGCTTTGGCTGCTGCCTGCGTGCAAAAAACTCCTCTTCGTCCGGTGCATAGCGATTGGATGGCGCCGGGCGCTTTGGCTGTGGCCGGGGCTGCTGCTCCTCTGGTCTACGCCTTGGAGGCTGCTTAGCGGCCTGTGGACGCCGTTGCTCATTTTCCGGCGGCCTACGTCTCTGTGGGGCCTGCTGAGTTTCTGTTCGCCGCTGCCTACGCAGTTGGAGCTTTGCCTGCTCTATCTCCTTTTTAGAGAAGGGTTTGGTCATCTCTCCATCATCTTTGGAGGAAGCTCTGCGATAGTATTTTTGATTTTCGCGGATCTGCCCGCCGGCGATCATACCCGCGGCCGCTCCCAGCGCAGCGCTGCCAGCAGCATTGTCCTCATCATCGTCGCCGATGGTGGGCATTTTGGCTCTACGTGGCGGCAAGGGCGGTTCTCCATCAAGATCCTCCTCCAGCAAAGGCGTTTCATCGTCTTCATCGAGGGGCATCTGCGGCGGACGCCTGCGCGGCGGGCCGTCTGTGTTGTGCATGGCCGCCCGGCTGCGCGGCCCGGCACCGCCCTTGGGAGGATGCGGCCCGCCCTTAGGCCCTTTTTTCTTGGCCCGTTTTTCCTGCATGACCAGAACGGCCAGCGTGATACCTGCAATGAGGATGAGTACGACGATGACGATCATGATGATAAACAGCGTACTCAGCGAATCGCCACCGCTGGGGTTTAGTGTATTCTCCGTCGCCGTGGCCGTAGGCGAAGAGATCGAGATGGTCGACGACGAAGCGGAATACTGCATGCCGTCTCCATCCTGGGCGGTTACCTGGAACAGATAATTTCCAGCGGCAGAGACAGTTGCTTGCTTGGTAAGGGTTTGCTTTTCCCCAATGCCGAGGGTAGCAAAGGTGCCCAGTGTGCCCAAACGGGATTCGCTGACGGTAACGTCTTTAAGCGCAATATCTCCGATGTTTTCCACGGTGATGGTAAAGGTAACATCCCCGGGCAGGGTCAGCGAGGTGGGGTCTGCCGTAGCGGTGATAGAAACGTTGGTAGGCGCAGCGGAAAGAAAGGGCTGGCCATTGATATTCACCACCACAGGCGAGCTGGTAACGGTTTTTGTCTCCTCTCCGGACGGATAGCTGACCTTAAAGGTAACCGCACGCGGGGAAGTGAGAGAAGTTTGGTAGGTAAACGTCTCCGTTTTGGTATCGTTATCCGCGGAGGCCGCAATGGAAAGCCCGGATTTTACCGTATTGCCCTGATCATCCGTGACGGTAATGTTGCTTACCGGCACGGTGCTGTCGTTTCTCAGGGCAATGGTGAAGGTAACGCTGTCGCCGGAATTGATAAGAGCCTTGTCTACAATGGCGGACACAGAAAGCTTGGCATCCCCGCCGCTGACGGTGATTTTTTTGCTTTCCACCGACTCATTGTGGCTGCTGCCGCCAGCGGTAAAGGTTGCCTTGGGTGTACTCGTCACAGTTTCGGTAGGCTTAATGGTTTTGGAAACCGTCTTGCTGGCGCCCGCTTTGAGCGATATCCCGGAAGCTACGCCGTCCGGTACGGCCGGATCGGTGATGCTAAGCCCGGTAATGTCGGCAGTGCCCGTATTTTTCAGGCTATATGTCAGCTTTACAGAATCGCCGGCGTTGACGGTGGTTTTGCTGATGGATCGGGTAAAGGCCAGAGAGACCTTCTCCTCCTCCCGCGATACCTGGAAGTTCACACGCTTGGAGCCGCTGTGGTTATCCGAGGACCAATCCACCACCACATAGGTATTGGAGGAATCCAGGTCGCTGCTGGATACGCCGCATGTAACGGAAAAAGTGTAGGAATCTCCCGCCGCTAAGTCCTTGTTCACCTTCACATCCTCGGCATAGGAAACGGAAAGAGAAATATCCTCGCCGACAGTATTCTTGATGGTACCCTTTACGGTGACATTGCCGCCGCCGGAAAGGGAAGAAGGCGTGACAGAGACATTGGAGACGGTAATATCGGCAGCAAATGCCAGCGGGATGGGCAGCATGGAAAAGCATAGCATCAGGCATAGCATAATAACGGCCAGAGTATGGATTCGGTTGCGTTTCAATGAAACACACCTCCTGTACAGTTTTGCAAAGCGGGCGATGCGCTTCCTTTTACAGGGGAAGTACCCAATTTTGCTTATCTTCTACGGTTCCGTATTGGATGCCGGTTAAGGTATTATACAACAATTGCGCCGTAGGGCCAATTTCGTTGTTGTTGATGACGATTTCGCGATCGCCCCAAATCAACGCGCCCACAGGAGAAATTACAGCGGCTGTACCGGTGCCAAAGACCTCTTCCAAGGTGCCGTTGGCATGGGCATCAAACACTTCCTGGATGGAAATGGGGCGTTCTTCTGCTTCAATGCCAAGCTGTTTGGCCAGCTTCAATACGCTGTCGCGCGTGATGCCGGCCAGGATAGAACCGCGTAGCGGCGGCGTTACGATCTTGCCGCCGATTTTGAACATGATGTTCATAGAGCCGACTTCTTCAATGTATTTACGTTCCACCCCATCGAGCCACAATACCTGCGCGCAGCCCTTTTTCTGCGCTTCGTGATCGGCGATCAGGCTGCATGCGTAGTTGCCGGCGGCCTTGGCAAAGCCCATGCCGCCCCTTACAGAGCGGACGTATTCATTTTCTACAAAAATACGTACCGGCTTTAGCCCTTCGGCATAATAAGCGCCCACAGGCGAAAGGATGATGGCAAAAATATAGTTATGCGCAACATGCACGCCCAAATGCGCATCCGTCGCCACGGCAAACGGGCGGATATACAGGCTGGTTCCGGCGGTATGCGGCACCCAATCCTGTTCCATACGGATCAGCTGGCGCAGCGCATCCAGCACGAAATCGCAATCAATGGCCGGAATGCACAAACGCTCTGCACTGCGGTTGAAGCGGCGCAGATTGTCCATCGGACGGAACAGCTGAATGTTTCCATCCGGGTTGCGATAGGCTTTCATCCCCTCAAATATAGCCTGCCCATAGTGCAGGACCATCGCAGCGGGATCCAGCGCAAAATCACCGTAGGGTACGATACGAGCATCGTGCCAGCCTTGGCCCTCCGTATAGTTCATCATGAACATATGGTCGGTAAAGATCTGACCAAAACCAAGATTGGATTCATCCTGCGGTTTTTCTTTCAGTGCGGTTGCTTTCTGGATGGTAAGTTCCATAGCGTTTCACTCCTCAATCGTTTTGGCCCTTTATGGGTCGAATCTATCAATCAATGGGCCAGGGTGCAATGGCATGTTCAGCAAACTGAACTTCCACGCGCCCATCGCAATGATTATACAAAGCTTGGCGAAAGGGCTCCCAGGCTTCCTTGCGGGAAAGCCCCTGGCAGAGAACCTCCGCCCCATAGTCCGTTTGTTCCAATTGGATATCCGATGATTGCAAAAAACGATCCAGCCTAGCCCAGTGGGCGTAGTCTACGGCAAACCCCCAGCGGACCACCGGAACATATTGACACAGCCCGGCCGCATCCAACGCCTTGGCGGCCGCTTCGCTGTATGCACGCACCAGACCGCCGGCCCCCAGCAGCACGCCGCCAAAATAGCGGACCACAACGACCATGGTATTGGTAACGTCTTTATGATGCAGCACTTGTAGGATGGGCATGCCTGCCGTACCCTGCGGCTCGCCGTCATCGCTGTATTTTTGCAGCTGCTGATCGGCGCCCAAAACATAGGCGCTGCAATGATGGGAAGCATCCCAATGGCGCTTTCTCAATGCAGCTAGCTTTTCATTGGCCTCTTCAGCAGAGGAGACCAAAAAGGCATAGCCAATGAAGCGGCTTTTTTTAATGACGATCTCTATTTCGCTTTCGTGTGCGATGGTGCGATATCCGTTCATTTCATCAGGAAACGATGGTACGATTTTTTGCCCTTGCGGATCACCAGTCCGTCACCCTTAAGGCGGTCAGGGTCGATGGGCATAAACACGTCGGCGACTTTGACATCCTCCAGCGATACGCCCCCGCCGTCCACCAAGCGGCGTGCATCGCCGCGGCTCTTGGCAAGGCCGCTTAACACGAGCAGATCCACAACCTGAAGGCCCTGGGCGGCCTGGCCTTCTGAAAGCACAGTGGTAGGCATATTGTCTAGGCTGCCGCCGCCGCCAAAGAGCGCCTCGGCCGCTTCGGCCGCTTTGTGGGCCTCTTCCTCGCCATGCACCAGCTTTGTAACCTCAAACGCCAGTACCTTTTTGGCCTTGTTGATTTCCTGGTCTTTCAAGGCGCCCAAAGCGTGTACCTGGTCCATCGGCAAATAGGTCAAAAGCGCCAGGCATTTTTCTACGCTGGCATCCTCTACATTACGCCAGTACTGGTAGAAATCATACGGGCTGGTCTTATTGGCATCCAGCCAAAGCGCGCCGGCCCGTGTTTTGCCCATTTTCGTGCCATCGGCATTGGTCAAGAGGGTAAAGGTCATGGCGAAGGCGTCCTTGCCCTCTACGCGGCGGATAAGGTCAGCACCTGCCAGAATATTGCTCCATTGATCGTCGCCACCCATCTCCAAGATCGCACCCTTGGTACGGAAGAGATGCAGAAAGTCATACGCCTGAAGCAGCATGTAGTTGAATTCCAAAAAGGTCAGCCCGCCTGCCAGCCGGCTCTTATAGCATTCGGCAGACAGCATGCGGTTGACGGAAAAGTGAACGCCGATTTCACGCAAGAAATCGATGTAATTCAAACCCAGCAGCCAGTCGGCATTGTCCACCATCTCGGCGTTGTTGGGCAGGGCTTCGGAGAAATCCAAAAACCGCGCCATCTGGTTTTTCAACGCCTGGGTATTGTGCGCCACGGTATCCTTTGTCATCATCACGCGCATATCGTTGCGGCCGGAGGGGTCTCCGATGGCGCCTGTGCCGCCGCCCACGAGGATCAACGGCTTATGGCCTGCCTTTTGCAGATGGCTCATGGCCATCAGCTGAAGAAAGTGCCCTACATGGCAGCTGTCAGCGGTAGGGTCATAGCCCGTGTAAAACGTTACGGACTGGTTGCCCAGAATTTCCCGGATCTCAGGATGGCTAACCTGCTTGATAAAGCCGCGTTCCGTTAAGACGTCGTATACATTCATCGATTTTCTCCTTTTGTGCTGTTATTTCAGAGTTTCCTTTAAAAGATCGCCCAAGATCTGCATGCCCTGGGTAATGCGTGCCGGCTCGCAGGCGGAAAAATTCAGCCGAAGGGTATTGGCATGGCCGCCGTCCGGATAGAAATGCGTGCCGGGAATATAGGCCACCTTGCGGGCCACAGCTTTTTCCAGCAGCGGTAGCGTATCCACGCCTTCCGGCAGCTCGGCCCAGACAAACAGGCCGCCTTGCGGTGCGGTATGCGTACAGCTGTCCGGGAAAAAGCGGAAGCCATCCAGCATGGTATGGAGCTGTTCGCGGTAGGCGGGAATGATCTCCTTGACATGTTCAAAATAACGGCCGCTGCGAATATAGGCATCTACCATGGCCTGTGCCAGGTTATTGGTGTGGGTATCCATCCCTTGCTTGGCCACCGTCATGGGGCGCAGCAAGGCGGGATCGCCAACGGCAGCGCCCACGCGAAGCCCCGGGGAAACGGTCTTGCTAAAGCTGATAAGATGCATCACATGCCCGGTTGTATCAAACGATTTGATGCTGGGCAGTGGTTCGCCTTCATAGCGTAGACTGCCGTAGGGGTCGTCTTCCAAGATATAGACATCGTACTTTTCAGCTAGCTCCGCTATCTTCTGCCGGCGGGCGAGGGATAGTTTAGCGCCGGTTGGGTTCTGGAAGGTAGGGATGGTATAGATGAATTTGGGGTGGTATGCCTGGATGTCCTTTTCCAGCTGTACCACGTCCATTCCATCCTGATCCATCGGTACACCGATGACCTTGGCCTGGTAGCTGGCAAAGGTTTGCAGCGCCCCCAGAAACGTCGGCGATTCGCACAGGATCACATCGCCAGGATTGATGAGAATCTTGGTAAACAGCTCGATCCCTTGGCTGGAACCTGTGAGCGTTATGATATGATCCGTCGTCGTTTGGATGCTGCGTTCTTCCAGCACGGACAGGATGCTTTCCCTAAGCGGCGCATAGCCCTCCGTAGTGCCATACTGTAAAAGCACATCGCCCTTTTCCTGCAATAGCTGGGCGGATAGATCGGCCATCTCTTTAGAAGGGAAGCTCTTTACGCTGGGGTTGCCTCCTGCAAAGGAAATGATGGAAGGATCGCCCAATAACTTAAAGATTTCGCGGATCGCACTGCCGTTCAAGCCATCCATCCTGTTCGCCAGATGTGTTTGCATGCCAATGACTCCTTTTCATTTCACATTTATAAACTGTTTTCCTTGTATTTTACCCCAATCCCCCCGGGTTTTCAACATGATTGCGTAAAGAAAGGCATGAAAAGCCGGGCTTTTGCGCACTATGGACATGGCAAAGCAACAGCAGCGGCAAAATAAAAAAGCAGGAGAAAAACTCCTGCTTTACGCTCTGTTTATTCCTTTGCTTCCGCCGGCACATGTTTGCCGGTGCGGAAGACATTGAGGAGCGAATCTGCCAACACAAACACAGCGCCGAAAATGATGTTGACATAATAGGTAAAGAACCGCCAAAGAATCATCGTGACAAACTTAAGCTCGGCCGGGAATACTTGGGCAAAAAACAAGTAAAACCCGCCTTCACTAGCAACAGAAGCGCCTGGCAGAGGAACAAATGAAACCGTGAGGTACAAGAAGGACTGCAAAGCCACGATTTCAAACAAATTATAGCCAGATAACCCAAACGCCTTATAGATGAAGAACGTAATGGAGAAATAGGCGAACATCTGGATAAAGATGACAAATGCGGTGCTCAAAAACATCCTTGTGCTGTGTTTGAAAACCTGCGCACTCTGATGAAACTCTTCCAGCGTTTTGGAAAGGGAAATCACAGCACGCTCCGGATGTTTGATGATATGGATCTTATGCAAAAACCATACCAGGCGGGTAGCCAAAGACAGAAGCGGCCCCTGCTTTACCATTGCAAAAATGACGATGCCGGTAATCAGCGCATTGGCGGCAAAGCCAATGCAGGTCAACGGCAGCACGCCGGGATTGCTGGTAAAAAAATCCAACCCTCGGAAAAGAAGGGAGAACACAAAAAACAGACAGATGACCGATTCAAAGATGACAAACTTGATGCAGAATACACTGGTGCTGGTACCCACAGGCACGCCATCCTTTTTCATATAGACGACCTGTACCGGCTGCCCGCCGGAGGAAAACGGCGTCAGAGCGCTGTAATAGATGCCAATGATTCCGTTTTTGATGGACTTTCTAAGTTTAAAATTCGGATGGACAAACCTCATAATGCAATGGACGGCCGTTCCTTCCAAAAGAAAGTTGATGATACAAGCGCCAACGGCGGCCAAGACCCAGCCGATGTGAAGAGACCCAATGGCGGAAAAGAAATCCGTAACGCTGGGGTCCAAAAAACCAATGACTACGATGATGCCAATGGTCAAAGCAATGTACAACAAATTTAGAAAGATTTTTTTCTTTGTTTTGTTCTTTTTTTGCTCAGACATACGGAGCTCCTTACTAAACCCAAGATTCAACAACCCGTGAAACGTATTCTAACATACTTGATAAGTGGTTACAAGCGTGTGTCTGTAAATCAAAACGAAAACTTGTTGTTAAAATCTGTCATCTGGATGGGCCTTTACAGTTTCCCCTTTTGGAGAACCGTTATGCAGGTATAGCCTGCGCACAATAAACTCTGCTAGGCGATCCGGCAACAGCTTACACAGTATGCGGATCATACGATAGCTGGCACCCACAGCGCGACGGATGGGAACGCGCGAGCAATAGGCTAGCTTTAACGCCGTTTTGGCGACGGTATCCGGCGACTTTCCCTGCTGCTCATCCCGCTCCATTTTAGAGATGGCAGCTGTCATCGGCGCTTGGTAGCAGGGCTGCACCTGTGCGCAAAGCCTGCGGGCGCCGGTAAAACCGGTTTTGGTATCGCCCGGCTCTATTAGGCAGGCCTGGATGCCAAACGGCTTGGTTTCCATCCGAAGCGCCTGCACCAACGCCTCCAGAGCAAACTTGCTGGCGCTGTAAGAAGATTGATAAGGAATGGAGATAAACCCAGCAATGGAACTAATGGGCAGCAAAAGCCCACGATGCTGTGCCCGCATGCCGGGCAAGACGGCCTGCGCTGTACGAATGAATCCCAACGTATTGACATCCAGTTGATGCCTTAGCTCTTCCGGAGATACATCCTCTACAGAGCCGCCGATTCCCATGCCGGCGCAATGGATCAAAATATCGATGCCACCCAGCGCCTGAACGGCCTGCTCGACGCAAGTGCGTACCGAATCATCGTCGCAGACGTCCATAGAAAACCAGGACAGCCCCTCAGGGAGCGTTTCACTTTTATGGCGGGAGCATCCTGCTACGCGAAACCCGTTTTGTATAAACAGTTCGGCAATGGCTAGGCCAATGCCGCCTGTAACGCCTGTGATCAAAACACGGCTGCCATAAGGAGATTGTTTCATTGTTTTGCCTCTATCTGTATGGGCGCAGGGGCGGTAAACACCATGCGCTCCTGTTTGGTAGGGTGAATCAGCGACAGCTCATAGGCCCAAAGGCATAGCTGACGCCCGCCTTTGCCATAACGCGCGTCGCCCAAAAGAGGAAAGCCGCGGCTGGCAAACTGTACGCGGATCTGGTGAGAGCGCCCTGTTTCCAGCACAACGCGGCAGCATGCGCTGCCATCCCGGTTGATATGCAGGGTCTGATAATGTAGGACGGCACGCTTGGCCCCTGCCGTATCAGCCGGTACGACGCGCACCATTTGATCCCGGTCCTTGCGCAAATAATCCTCCATTGTGCCGCTGAGCGGCAGAGGGGCCTTTTCACAGCGCAAAAGATAGGTCTTTTGCATCTGGTTTTGTTGCATTTGACGCGACAAGCGCGCGGCCGCTTTGCTTGTTTTGGCAAACACCATCACGCCGCCTGTGGGGCGGTCCAAACGATGAACAAGCCCGAGATATGCATCGCCGGGCTTGTGGTAGGTTTGCTTCAAATACTGCTTATAAAAGGTCAGCAGATCCATATCCCCGGATATATCGGCCTGTACAGGGATATTGAAGGGCTTTACGACTACGAGCAGATGATTGTCTTCGTACAGGATGTGGGGCTTCATGGCGTCCACCGGGCGGTGGCGCCGCAGGGGAGCACCAGGTCTCGACCCATGGAAAGGCCGATGTTTTGCGCTTCCACGCGGCCGCTGGGCAGCGCACACTTCAGCATATTGGCCGCTACCTGCGGGGCGAACCCAGCGGTATAGCTGTTCAGCAAAAAGAACAGGGGACGGCTGCTCAGCAGCTTGGCACATTCGCAAATCAAAGGGTAGACATCCTTTTCATATTTGAACATCTGCCCATCCGGCCCCCGGCCATAAGAAGGAGGGTCCATCACAATGGCATCGTATTGGCGGCCGCGCCGCTGTTCGCGCAGCACAAACTTTAGACAGTCATCCACAATATAGCGAATGGGCGCTTCCTTTAAGCCGCTTTTGGCGGCGTTGTCCTTGGCCCACTGCACAATGCCCTTGGCTGCGTCCACATGGACGACCTCCGCGCCGGCTGCCGCACAGGCCAGCGTGGCGCCGCCGGTATAGGCAAATAAATTCAGCACGCGCACACGGCCGCCGGCTGCGCGGATCTTTTCGCCCATAAAGTCCCAATTGACCGCCTGCTCCGGGAAAAGCCCGGTATGCTTAAAGCCGGTGGGGCGCACGATGAACCTCAGTTTATTGGCGTAGGTAATTTCCCATTGATCGGGGAGGGGCTCTTTATATTCCCACTGCCCGCCGCCGGCATGGGAACGGTGGTAGACGGCATGGGCCGCCTCCCACGCGGCGGGGCTTTGTGGGGCCCACATGGCCTGCGGCTCCGGGCGGGAGAGCAGATAGGGCCCCCACTGCTCCAGCTTCATGCCATGGCCGGCATCCAGCAGGGAAAAATCACGCCATTGATCTGCCAGCCACATCATGCTTCCGCCTTTGTCAATAGGATCTGGGCCTTTTGTCCGTTGATCTCCCAGGTCTGGCCGCTGGCGGCATCGCCCGGCTGCATGGAAACGGCCAATACTTCTTTCATGATACGATCTGCATGGCGCTCCCATACCTGAGAAAGCGCCTCCTCTGCCTGGTATACGATATGGATACGGTCGGTTACCTCAAACCGCTCCTTGCGCATGGTTTGGATCTTGCTGACCGTTTCGCGCAGCAGGCCTTCTTCCAGCAGCTCAGGCGTCATGGTAAGATCGAGCGCGACTGTCATGCCGTAATCCTGGGCCGTAGCAAAGCCCTCCTTTTGGGTGGCTTCGATCAAAAGGTCGTCGGCGGAAAGCGCAATCCTCTGGCCGTCGATCTCAAATTCGTACAGACCGCCATCCGCTACCGCACTGACGATGGCGTTGCCGTCACCGGTTTTCAGATGATTGCCGATCTTAGGCAGCAGCTTGCCGTATTTCGGCCCCAGCGTTTTCATCTGGGGCTTCACCAGGTAGCCGACATACGAAGCTGCGTCATCGGCCAATTCAAACGCCTTTACGTTCAATTCATCCAAGATGATGGACTGCACCTCATCGCTCAGCGGCTCTGTGCCCTGCACCAGCATGCGGCTCAGCGGCTGGCGATTCTTTACCTTGGCTGCGTTGCGGGCGGAACGGCCCAGCACCACAAGCTGAAGCGCTGTTTCCATCTGCGCTTCCAGCCCTTTGTCGATGGCTGCGGTGTTGACTTCCGGCCAAGTGGTCAGATGCACGCTTTCCGGCGCGGAAGGATCCACGCTGCGCACCAAATTTTGATACATGCTTTCCGTCATAAACGGCACAAACGGCGCACAGATGCGGGTCAGCGTTTCCAAAACCTGATACAGCGTCTGGTAAGCGGCAGATTTGTCCGCCGTGCGTTCGCCACCCCAGAAGCGGTCGCGGCTGCGGCGCACATACCAGTTGGAAAGCTCATCGACAAACGAAGCGATGGCGCGTGCCGCTTCGGTGATATGATACTGATCCAGCTCTGTTGTGACGAACTGCACCAGCGATTGCAGCTTGGACTGCACCCAGCGATCCATACAGGTGTATGCCGGCGCCGGCCAAGAGGCGTCGTGCGGGTCGAACTGATCGATCTCTGCATAGAGAATGTAGAACGCATAGGTGTTCCACAGGGTGCCCATGAATTTGCGCTGGCTTTCGCTGACCGCCTCGTCATAGAAACGGGACGGCAGCCACGGCGCGCTGCCAGTGTAGAAATACCAGCGCACAGCGTCCGAGCCCTGCTTATTCATCGCATCCCAAGGGCTGATGACGTTGCCCTTGTGCTTGCTCATCTTCTGGCCATCCTTATCCTGCACATGGCCCAGCACCAGGCAGTTTTCGTAGCTGGCCTGGTCAAAGATCAATGTAGAGATGGCCAGCAGCGTATAGAACCATCCGCGCGTCTGGTCGATGGCTTCGCTGATGAACTGCGCAGGGAAAAAGCGCTCGAACAACTCCTTATTTTCAAACGGATAATGGAACTGCGCAAACGGCATGCTGCCGCTGTCGTACCAGCAGTCGATGACCTCCGGCACCCGGTGCATGGGCTTGCCGCACTGGGGGCAGGGGAAGGTGACCTTATCGATAAACGGCTTGTGAAGCTCTAAATCATCGGGGATCTCCGCGCCCATATCGCGCAGCTCTTGCCGGCTGCCGATGACATGGATATGCCCGCATTCGCAGGTCCAGACCGGCAGAGGCGTGCCCCAGTAGCGTTCACGGGACAAGCCCCAGTCGATGACGTTTTCCACAAAGTTGCCCATACGGCCGTCACGGATGTTTTCCGGCAGCCAGTTGACAGACTTGGTGTTTTTCACAAGCTGATCGCGCACGGCGCTCATCTTGATGAACCAGGTGCTGCGCGCATAGTACAAAAGCGGGGTATCGCAGCGCCAGCAGAACGGATAGCTGTGCTCAAATTCCGGCGCGTCGTACAGCTTACCCTCTGCCTCCAACGCCTCGATGATCTTGGGGTCGGCATCCTTGACAAACAAGCCGTCCCACGGCGTGCCGCCGCACATCTTGCCCTCGGGATCGACCATCTGCACAAACGGCAGGTTGTTTTCCTTGCATACGCGATAGTCATCTTCACCAAAGGCGGGTGCGTTGTGTACGATGCCCGTACCGTCTGTGGTGGTGACATAATCATCGGAAATGACAACATGTGCCTTCTGCCCGTTCAGCGCTTTGACGGTGCAGTCGAACAACGGCTCATAGGAACGGCCGACCAGTGCGCTGCCGGGGAACTCATCCAGAATCTCCACATTTTCCTCGCCCAGCACGGAGGGAACCAGATCTTTGGCGAGGATATAGACCTCCCCGTCCTTTTTGGCGCGGCAGTAGGTAACGCTGCCGTTGACGCAAAGGCAGACGTTGCTGGCCAGCGTCCAAGGGGTGGTTGTCCAGGCCAGGTAATAGGCGTCCTCGTCACAGCACTTGAATTTTGCCGTAGCAGAGCGCTCTTTTACATCCTTATAGCCCTGCGCTACCTCATGGGAGGACAGCGCCGTGCCGCAGCGTGGGCAATAGGGAACGACCTTGTGCCCCTTATACAAAAGACCCTTTTCAAAGATCTTTTTTAGGCTCCACCATTCGCTTTCGATGTAATCGTTTTCATAGGTGACATACGGATGCTCCATATCAGCCCAAAAGGCGATACGGTCGCTCATCTGCTCCCATTCGCCCTTGTATTTCCATACGCTTTCCTTGCACTTTTGGATAAATGGCTCCACGCCGTATTCCTCGATCTGCTCTTTGCCATCCAGGCCCAGCAGCTTTTCGACCTCCAATTCAACGGGCAGGCCGTGGGTGTCCCAGCCTGCTTTGCGCAATACGTCATACCCGCGCATACGCTTATACCGCGGCACCAGATCCTTAAAGCTGCGCGTGATCAAATGGCCGATGTGCGGCATCCCGTTGGCTGTCGGCGGCCCGTCGAAAAAGCTGAACGGCGGCTTGTCCGGCTGCGGCGCCATGGATTTTTTGGCAATATCGTTCTGCTTCCAAAAATCCAGTACCTGCAATTCCCGGGCGCAAAAGTCCATCCCGGTTTCTACTTTCTTATACATGTGTTTGGCGTTCCCCTTTCTGTGCGAAACGGCGATTTTTTTCTTTTTGTGGATAAAAAAAGCGCTTTCCATCCACCAACGGGACGGAAAGCACTTGTGCTTTTCGCGGTACCACCCGAATTGCTTTCCCCTTTGAGCGCTATGGCGGGGAAGGCCGCTCTTGTTCTCCGCTTAACGCGCGGCGCACGCCCGGCCCTCCTACTTGATTCGAGCCGAAACCTCTGGGGTGATGTTCTGACAGCCGGTTGCGCGGCAGCTTTCACCTTCCTGCCTCGCTTTGGCGCTTCCCTGTGCTTCAGACGCGTCCCCATCCTAGGTATTTGCCATGTATTATAGGGGATTTTCCGCGGTTTGTAAAGACGTCAGTTGCCTGCAATGGCCAACTCTTTTACATAGACGGAAGGGCTGGCGTAGCAGCTGCCGCCGGGGATGCTGTACTGGGTATCGCTGCCCAGCGCTAGGATGGCTTGCAGCATGGCAAAGAAATTGCCGGATACGACCATTTGCTCTACCGCCCGGCCTTCTGTGCCATTTTCAATGAGCCGCCCCTTGCACAAAAGCGAGAAATCGCCTGAAACATCGTTGACACCGGCATGCAGGCCGGATACCTCATAGATGACGACGCCGCGGCCGGCTGCGGCGCAAATCTCTGCCAGCGTTTGCGTACCCGGCTGCACGGTAAACACATGCGGAGCAATGGTGACCTGCCCGCTGTACCCGCGGCGGCCATGGCCTGTGCCCTGTACGCCGTCCTGCTTGGCAGAGGATAGGGAATACAGCAGTGTTTTCAATACGCCGTGATCCACGAGGGTATGTACGCCGGTGGGCACGCCTTCGCCGTCAAACGGCAGGCCGGGGCCCAGCTGCGGATGATCCGGCGTATCCACGATGGTCACGCAGTCCGCCGCAATTTTCTGTCCTTGCTTGCCAGATAACTGGCTCATTCCCTTTTGCGCGCGCTCGGCAGAAAAGATAGGGGCAAACGCACCCAGCAGGTCTACCATGGCCCGGCCGTGGAAGATGACCGGCATGGCGCCGTTTTGCGCCCGTTCTGCCTGGTAATATTGGATGGCTTTTTCCTGTGCCTGCTGGGCGACCTGGTGCTCATCCACCTCTTCCAGCGTTTTCCCGATGGCAAACGCCCAGCCGCTGTCCGTCCAATCCCCGATCTTAGCGACTGCGTCTACAAATAAGGCGGTATTCTGCCTGCTGGCGCTGCCTTCCGTGCCGGCGGAGTTGGCAAAATACACGTAGGTCTTTTCCACCTCGGCCGAGCAGCCCTGCACGTTTTCTATATGCGGCAGGGCCATGACTGCATGATACAACGCCAACGCCTTGTCTACGACCTGCTGGGAAACAGCAGGGGAAAGGTCTGTCTGTTCCGGCTGCTCGCTGGCATAATGCTGCGCAGCCTGGTAAATGCAGGCGTATTCATCCCGATCCGTGACCTCGGCGGCAGAAAGTGCCTGTGCGACGATGCGCTCCGCCCCTTCCAGGCGCTCCGTGTAGGCATACCCTACGCGCCCCTGCCTGAGGACACGGAGCCCGATCCCCTGGGTCTGGCTCTTCTGAAACGAATCCACCTGGCCGTCATAAATATCTGCGCTGATGCCTTCCGTAGCGCTGGCGATGCAGTCCGCCGCATCCGCGCCCTGGCAAAGCGCTTCTTGTACCAATTTTTTACAAATATCCAGCATCACTGGGCCTCCCTTCCGCCTACAAGGATCTCACTGACACGGATCAGCGGTTCCCCCACACAGGTGGGCACGCTGCCCGATATGGAGCCGCACATGCCTTCTCCCATCCACATGCCCTTTTCCACGGCGTCGATTTTCTGCAAAACCTCGCTGCCCTTGCCAATGAGGGTAGCGCCGCGTACCGGCCTGTCGATCTGTCCGTTTTTCACAAGATACCCTTCCTGCACGGCAAAGTTGAATTCGCCGGTCAGCGGGTTGACGCTGCCGCCGCCCATCTTTTTGGCGTACAGGCCGCTTTGCATGCCGGCGATGACGTTTTCGTCCTCCCCGTCTGCAATGAAGGTATTGGTCATACGGCTGGTAGGCGCATAGCGGTAGTTTTGCCGCCGACCGCTGCCGGTAGCGGGCATTCCCATTCGACGGCTGCCCATATGGTCGATCAAATAGCCTTTGAGAATGCCTTTTTCAATCAGCACATTGCGTTGGGAGGGATGGCCTTCGTCATCATACCCGATGCTGCCCCAGGCGCCGGGCAGGGTGCCATCGTCCAGTGCCGTGACCTTTTCCGAAGCGATTTTCTGCCCTAGCCTGCCGGTAAATTCGCTGTTGCCTTTGGCCACGGCCGTGGCTTCCAGCGAATGCCCACAGGCCTCATGAAAGATCACGCCGCCAAACCCGCCGCCGACCGCGACAGCCATCTTCCCCGCCGGGGCATAGGGAGCATGCAGCATGGTGATGGCGGTCTGCGCCGCCTGCTGGGCTGCGCCTTCGATATCGAGATCGGAAAAAAATTCAAACCCGCGGCCAGCGCCCGGGCCCTCAAACCCGGTTTGGATCTCTCCGTTTGCGCTTGCCACGGTGGACACGGCCAGCCTGGCGCGCGCCCGTTCATCCTCCGCCCATACGCCATAGGAATTGGCCACGAGCACATGGCTCAGCACATCCATCACGGCAACTTGTGTCTGCACAATTTCAGGCGAGACGGCCTTAGCGGCCTGATAGGCTTTTTGTGCTACTTCTACGCGCTGTTTGGCCTCCACCGCCTGCGGACGGATCAGGGCCTTCTGTATCGGCCGCGCCGGCGCCACGACAAAATCTTTGCAGTGTTCCTTGGCATGGGCGCGCAGGGTTTGGGCCGCCGAGACGGCTGCGGCTATCAGCGCTCTAGGGGAAATATCGCAGGTATATGCGTATGCGCTGTTCGTGCCGGAAAACACGCGGATGCCCGCGCCTGCGTCTAGGCCGCTCAGCACGGTTTCCACCTTGCCGTCCCGGTATTGCAGGGAGTTCCGCTGGGTATTTTCGTAATAGAGCTCTGCAAAATCCGCTCCTTCCTGGAGCGCAGCCTGCAAAACCCTTTGCACTGTTTCTTTAGGGATCAATGGTTTCACCTCATCCTTTTTTAAAAAATGTTCTCATTTCGATGTATGCAAAAGCCGATGCCGTTCGGTGATCTTACGTTCCTGCCCCATTTCAGAAGGGCGGTAATAGGTCTCTCCTTTCACAGAACTCGGCATATAGTCCTGCGCCACATAATGGCCGGGATAGTCATGCGGGTATTTGTATCCTTTGCCGTTGCCAAGCTGCGAGGAACCCTTATAGTGCGTATCGCGCAGGTGCAGCGGCACAGGCTCTTCGGCGTTGTCCCTCACCCCCGCCAGGGCGCCTTCAATGCCCATCAAGACGCTGTTGGATTTTGGGGACTCGCAAATGTAAATGATGGCCTGCGCCAGATTTAAGCGCGCTTCCGGCATGCCGATGAATTCCAGTGCCTGCGCGGCAGATACGGCCTGTACCATGGCCTGCGGATTGGCCATGCCGACGTCCTCACTGGCATGCACGATGAGCCGCCTGGCAATGATGCGCGGGTCCACACCAGCATACATCATGCGCGCGAACCAGGCCAAAGCGGCGTCGGCATTGCTGCCGCGCAGGGATTTGCAAAAGGCGCTCAGCATATTATAAAAATGTTCATCGTCGATATTCAGCATGCGCTGCTGTATACTATCCTGCGCCGTCTCTTTGGAAATATACACCAGCCCCTGTGCATCCGGCGGCGTTGTCGTCACCGCTAACTCCAGCGCATTGAGCGCGGTGCGCGCGTCTCCGTTTGCCACGTTGGCCCAGTATTCCAATACGCCGGGCTCAAATTCGATGCGTTGGCCGGCAAACCCCCGCTCGTCGGTTAGCGCACGGACGAGCGCCTCCAGTATATCCGCTTGCGTCAGCGGGGAAAACTGAAAAATACGGCATCGGCTGACGATGGCCGGCGTCATAGAAATCATAGGATTTTCTGTGGTAGAGCCTATGAACCGCACCACGCCGCTTTCCAGGGCGGGCAGCATGATGTCGCTTTGCGATTTGCTCCACCGATGGCATTCATCCAGCAATACAGTGGTAGTTTTTCCGTACAGCTTTAGGTCTGTTTCGGCCTGCTCCAAAATCTGGCGCATCTCCTTTACGCCGGTGGAAACCGCATTGATTTTCACGAATTTGCTGCGCGTAGCCTCTGCAATGATGCTGGCCAGCGTCGTTTTTCCGCAGCCAGGCGGCCCGAAGAAAATGCTGGAGGTCAGGCTGTCCGCCTCGATGGCGCGGCGCAGCAGCCTGCCAGGGCCTACCACATGCTTTTGCCCGATAAACTCGTCCAAGGTACGGGGGCGCATCCGGTCTGCCAGCGGGGCTTTGCTCTTGGCCAGCTGGCTGAATAAGTCCTCCATGGTTTTGAAATCTCCTTTGAAAAAAGGTGCAAAAACTTAAAAAATGCAGAAAATGCAGCGCTTTGGCACCAGGAAAGTGCTACAATACATTGTAATCTAAGTTTCTATTGTCTATAATATCTCTAATTAAAGTTTTTATCTATCCCCCAATGTAAATTGCGGGGCCGATAGGGCGCGATGCGCTTTTCAGGGAAGGGAGACATGAGTGATGTCAGAAAGAGTGTATAACTTTGCAGCGGGTCCGGCCGTGATGCCGGAAGAGGTCTTACAAAAGGCTGCTTCGGAATTGGTATGTTATCAGGATACGGGCATGTCCGTGATGGAGATGAGCCATAGAGGCGCAGCGTTCTCCAAAATTCTGCAGCAGGCGGAGGCGGACCTGCGTACCTTGATGCATATTCCAGACAACTATAAGGTGCTGTTTTTACAGGGCGGCGCGTCTTTGCAGTTTTCCATGATACCGATGAATTTGATGCGCAAATCCTTTAAGGCGGATTATATCAATACCGGCGCATGGTCTAAAAAGGCCATCAAAGAAGCAAAAAAGGTGGGAAAAGTCAATGTGGTGGCCTCTTCGGAGGAGGATAACTTTACCCACATTCCAGAGATCGACCCGGCAAAATTCGATAAAGAGGCCGATTACCTCTACATTGTCACAAACAACACTATTTACGGTACGCGGTATGATGCGCTGCCCACCCCGCCGGCGGGCGTGCCGCTGGTAGCGGATGCTTCCAGCAACATCCTGTCCCAGGTTTATGATATCAACGATTTCGGCGTATTGTATTTCGGCGCACAGAAAAATGTAGGTCCGGCAGGCCTGACCATTGCCATCGTGCGGGAGGATCTCATCGGCTTCTGCCCGGAGGACGCCCCCACCATGCTGAATTACAAAACGCATGCGGACAATGATTCCTGCTTTAATACGCCGCCGACGTTTGCCATCTATATGGCGGGGCTGGTATTCCAGTGGATGCTGAAAAACGGCGGCGTGGAGGCCATCCAAAAGGTCAATGAGGAAAAGGCGGCTATCCTGTACGACTGCATCGACAACAGCAGCCTGTACACCGGTACGGTCACAAACAAAGCGCAGCGCTCGCTGATGAATGTGCCGTTTGTACTGCCCAACGAGGAACTGACGGCCAAATTCATCAAGGAAAGCACGGCGGCTGGCTTGGTGAGCCTGAAAGGGCACCGCAGCGTAGGCGGCATCCGTGCTTCCATCTACAACGCTATGCCGGTAGAAGGGGTCAAGGCGTTGGTGGCATTTATGAAGAAATTTGAAATGGAAAACAAATAAGGAAGGCATGAAACGATGAAAAAAAGAATTCAGCTGCTCAACAATATTTCGAGCGTGATTTATAATGAACTGCCGGGAGAACGGTACGAGGTTGGCAAAGACGTGGAGGACCCGAACGGCATCATTGTCCGCAGCGCAGACTGCTTGAATATGGAATTCAATAAGAGCCTGCTCGGCATTGCACGCGCGGGCGTAGGCTATAACAACATCCCCATCGACCGCTGCACAGAAAACGGCGTGGTCGTATTCAATACGCCGGGCGCCAACGCCAACGCGGTCAAGGAGCTGGTTCTGGCCAGCGCGATTATGGCTTCGCGCAATGTGTTTGAAGCCACAGCCTGGGCGCAGACGCTAAAGGGCCAAGAGGGTGTGACAAAAACCATCGAAGCGGAGAAAAAACGCTTTGTAGGGCCGGAAATCAAAGGCAAGACGCTGGGCGTCATCGGCCTGGGCGCCATTGGCGCTATGGTGGCAAACGACGCGCTTTCGCTGGGGATGGATGTCATCGGCTATGACCCGTTTATCACCATCGAAGCGGCTTGGTCGTTGAAAAAGGAAGTGCGCCGTGCTGTTTCGCTGGAACAGCTCGTTGCACAGAGCGATATCATCACCATCCATGTGCCGCTGAGCGATAAGACCAGGGATACCATCAATGAAGAGGTGCTGGCAAAGACGAAGAAGGGCGCGATCCTGCTGAACTTTGCGCGCGGCGGACTGGTCAACAACGAAGCGCTGAAGGATGCTTTGAAAAAAGGCATTATCTCCAAATATGTCGTGGACTTCCCGGATGAAGAGGTCATCGGTGTAGAGGGCATCATTGCCGTGCCGCATCTGGGCGCTTCCACGCCGGAATCGGAGGAAAACTGTGCCAAAATGGCGGCGGAGCAGCTATATGATTTCCTGCAAACGGGTAATATCAAAAACTCCGTCAACATGCCGGCCTGCGCGCTGCCGCCGCATCAGGGCGAACGCATTACGTTTGTGCATCAAAACGTACCGAACATCGTAAGCCAGATCACCACGATTCTGGCCAAGGAGAATAACAATATCACCAGCATGAACAACCGCTCTAGGGACAAGATTGCGTATACCATGATCGATCTGGAAGGAACCGTAACGCCGGAAGCGGTCAAAGAGCTGGAGGCCATTCCGGAAATTGTGCGGCTGCGTATCATCAAGAGCGCATATTAACCTATTAACCATGCAAAAGAGCCCTGCCCTAGCAGGGCTTTTTGCATGGCCGGAAAAGGAAGAGAAAACCGTATCAGATACAATAAAAGAACCCTTTTCAAAGGGCTCTTTTTGTATGCAATCTTATGTGCCGATTAGGCAGCTGCCTCTACCAACGGTTTAATCAGGAAGCCACCATCACCAATGACCCCAACTGCGCCCAGTACCAGGCCGATGCCCAAAATCCAAAACATCGCTTTCATCATGCTGTGGCCGCTGCGCAGGTATTTGTATACCAGCAATACGGCAGCCAGCGTCAACAGACCAGGCGCAACCGCGTCGAGAATGTCGCCCTGGATCGCC
>CAUGNO010000009.1:0-63079 GCA_959600905.1 uncultured Eubacteriales bacterium
TCCTCCGGCAGGGAGAGCATGAGGGAGAGAAGGCCCTTCGCTTTCAGCGAGAGCGATTTGTCCCGCAGGTGATGGTTGGACATCACCGTGTAATCGCGGGTTTTCTCAATGCGGAATACCGCCATACCGGACTCCTCCTTTCTTCGGTTTTGAAAAGTGTTCGTTTCGGTGGTTTTGCGCCCCTGTATCATCGTCCGGCCTCCCGCGAGGGAAAGTATATGGGCGGCTTCGTTTGCGCCGCCCACAGGCGAAAAAGCAGGGGATTTCCCACCCTAAAACGCACACTTGATTTTGGGATAGAAAAAGGGCGGCTGTCATCAAAACAGCCGCCCGATAGGGGGTCTAATACAAGTTATTTGCTATCCGGCAAGCCCGGAAACCATTGATATTACGGGATTTTTTGAAAAGTTCTGTATCGCCACTCGGACCATATCGGAACGAGTTATGCTCGTTCCGATTTTTTATAAAAAGCAGTTATCCGATCCACGATTCCTCCTTAACCGCCTAAAAGTATGCTGTGCCTTCACTGTTCGTTTATAAACGCGCCCGCCACGCATCAGCTTGTACCAGCTTTTGCAGGCTGCTATAAAATAGCATATCGTCAATGATAGGCAGCGTGACATTTCACCCAATATCGCGCAAATCGCCATGGCGGGACGCGATATTTTTGCTGACTGAAAGACAATATCAATACCGGCGGCCTATGCCATGAGACTGCTGAGAAATCAGCGGTTTTTTTACGTTATCTATCATCATATCTTACTTCTTACATGGGCTTTTTGCGGAGGAGACTTTTTTATGTCTTGAAAATCAGATGATTTCAAAAATGGCATCGACGCTGATTCAAAAGAAAAAAGCCATCCTATGCAGAATGGCTTTTTGGAAGGGGATATAAGCAAATGCTTGCTTATAAAAGTGCTTGCTTTACAAGAGCCAAATTATCTCGGATCTTGATATGCTGTGGACAAACAGCCTCGCATTTTCCGCATTGAATGCATTGATCAGCTTGCTTTTTGCCATGGCCGCCAACCAACCAATTTTCCTGATGAGCAGCGGCGGCTTTGTCACCATAAAGCGTTAGATAATTCATTGCGGTAAACGAACCAGAGATGCCGATGTTTTGAGGACATACCTTAGCGCAATAGTTGCACGTTGTACAGGGGATCAGCGGAATTTTTGCAAGATCCTCTTGTGCTTTGGATAGCGTGGCTTGCTGAGCCGGCGTCAACCCATGAAAGCCCTTCATAAAGGATATATTATCCTGCATCTGAGCTACGCTGCTCATACCAGATAAAACGGTGATGATGCCGTCTAAACTGGCAGCAAAACGGATGGCCCAAGAAGCCGCCGAAGAGTCTGGTTCAGCTTGGTTCAACACCTGTAAAACGGATGCGGGTGGCGTTGCCAGCATGCCGCCTTTTACGGGCTCCATGATGATAACAGGTTTTTTATATTTTCGTGCTATCTCGTAGCATTTTTTAGATTGAACTGCAGGGTTTTCCCAGTCCGCATAGTTGATTTGCAGCTGAACAAACTCCATTTCCGGATGAGCCAGCAATATTTCTTCCAGCTCTTCAGGCGTAGAGTGGAAAGAGAAGCCGATATGCCGAATCAGCCCTTCTTGCTTTTTTTGTTGAATCCAGGCCCACATGTCAAAGTCGTCAAAAAATCGTGTACGGCCTTCGCCGAGGTTGTGCAATAAATAAAAATCAAAATAGCCTGCGCCGGTACGTTTAAGAGATGTTTCAAACTGATCGATGGCCTCTTCCTTTGTTTTACAGTTGATCCAGGCTGCATTTTTGGTGGCAAGCTGATAGCTTTGCCGGGGATAACGCTCTACCAACGCTTGGTGGATCGCGTCTTCACTGCCCGCGTAGGCCCAGGCGGTATCAAAATAGGTAAAGCCCGCTTTTATAAAAAGATCGACCATTTGTTTAGTCTGCTCTATGTCGATGATATCGTTTTGTTGAGGCAAGCGCATCAGGCCAAAGCCCAGTTTTTTTATGTTTTCACCCAAATATGACAAAAAAATCCCTCCTATCCATTCATACTTTGGCGGCAAAGTCTGCCAAAGCCTGTGCCGAGGCATGATTTAACATCTGCCCGGGCAGCCATTTGGTTGTTTTGTCGCAACAAGGTTTCAAGGCTTCTACGGTTTTGCCGAACCCACTGCCGCCAGAAGTGGCGAAGGGAACGATGGTTTTGTTCGAAAAATCATAGCTTTCCAAAAAGGTATGGATGATGGTGGGCGCTGTGTACCACCAAATGGGGAAGCCCAAGAAAATAACATCATAATCGGCCATCGTGCTCAGCATTTCGGCAATTTTAGGACGAGAATGCGGATCGTTCATTTCCACGGAGCTGCGGCTATGCGTATCCGTCCAGTTTAAATCTGCATCGGTATAGGGAACAGCGGGTCTGATTTCAAACAGATCAGCACCAGCTACTTGGGATAGCTGCTCGGCTACCTTCTTTGTAACGCCGCTTGCAGAAAAATAAGCAACAAGTTTTTTAGACATAAATATATCCTCCTTATGTTAAGCTAAAATAATGCTCGTCTGCGACAGGCTCCAGCCATTGGTTTTCTGTTTGCTCCCCTGGAACTTCCACAGCGATGTGGCTGAACCAGGAATCAGCCTTGGCACCATGCCAATGCTTTACATTGGCGGGGATGGAGATCACCATGCCCGGACAAAGGCTGACGGCTTGTTTTCCGTATTCCTGATACCAACCTTCTCCGGCTGTACAGATGAGGAGCTGCCCTCCGCCACTTTTGGCGCGGTGGATATGCCAATGATTGCGGCAGCCCGGCTCAAACGTCACATTGGCAAGAAAAACGGAGCTGTCCTTAGGTTCTGTCAACGGATTGAGATAGGACTGCCCGATGAAGTACTGTGCATAAGCATCGTTGGGAGATCCCAAGCCAAACACATTGTATGAATCGAATTGTTCTTTTTGTTGTATTTTCATCCTGTATCCCTCCATAAAAACTTAATTTTAATTGTTATATTCACATACTGCGCTATTTGAATCCGTATTGTTTTGAGAGAGCATCAGCTGATAACGCAGATAATCCAAACGATCCAACTGTTTTTCTTTTCGATGGATCTCCTCAAGAAAATCAGCCCGCCTTTTTTCCAGCATTGCTAGACGCTGTCCAGAAGTTTCACATCTACACCGACATAGACGCATGTATTCTTGGGCCTCCTGAGAGGAAAAGCCCAGATCGTGCAGCGTTAAAAGTAGGCTGATTTGTTCTAGGTCCCGTTCGGTATAATGGTGACGAGCACTGTGCTTTTGGCCATCCTTGTTGTCTGCCAGGCATCGTTCATAGGCATCCAAAACCTTGGCGGAGACACAATAGCGCTCTGAAATTTCTTGTCTTGTCATGT
The DNA here is from genome assembly GCA_959600905.1 of uncultured Eubacteriales bacterium. Classification (GTDB taxonomy): domain Bacteria; phylum Bacillota; class Clostridia; order Christensenellales; family QAND01; genus UMGS1975. The sequence continues at coordinate 3,393 of CAUGNO010000009.1, forward strand.
GAATGCTCCTTAAACGATGCAGCCCTGCCGGAACAGTAGGTTCGCGTGGAATGCAAAAAGACTCTTGCAAAAAAATAGATGCCCGATCTTCGGACATCTAAAGTATAATTTGTGATTGGATGCAAAGCCAATGCTTATTTTTCATCGGAAGAAATACGGTTTATGTATGCCTTGGAAAAATCCACAAAGGCGCGCAGGGCAGGCGACATCATCTGATTTTTCTTCCAGGCCAGCACCGTATGGCTTTCCAGCTTGGGAAGTAGCGGGACATACCGCAGCCCTTCATAATGGCAGTCAAGCCGTAAGTTTAGAAAGACACCGACGCCTTGGCGCCCCATGGCGGCCAGATTATACGGAAGATTCCCGCTGGCAACGATATGCAGCTGATCGGCATCCTTGCCAAACCAATGCAAAAGCTCCTGCTTGATGAGATCACGGCGCGTAAAAAGCAGCGGTCTATCGGCCAAATCGCTGGGCGTTACCTGCTTTTTTTCCGCCAGATCGGAGTGCTCCGAAACCAAAACCCCCCATTCCTCGGCGATAGGGCTGCGGATAAATTCATATTTACCGACGTCCACGGGCTCTAACAGAAACCCGAGATCCAAAAGCCCTCTTTCGATGCGTTCTTTGATATTGTCGGAATTGCCGCTGTATATTTCGTATTGGATGGCGGGATGCCGAGCCTGGAAAGCGGCCAAGATTTCTGCTAGCAAACGGCTGTTTTGGTACTCTCCGCTGCCGATGGCGATTTCGCCGCTTAGCTCAGCTTCCTGTTTTAGCTCTTGCTTGGTTTTTTCTGCCAAAGAGACAAGCTCTTGTGCGCGCCGTTTCAAAAGCAGACCTTGCTCGGTCAAAGTGATGTTATGGCTGTTTCTGGTAAACAGTTTGACCCCAAGCTCTGCCTCAAGCTGCATCATTTGGCGGGAAAGAGTAGGCTGCGTAACATGGAGCAAAGCAGCAGCTTTGGTAATGTTTTCCTCTCTGGCAATGGTTAGAAAGTAGCTTAATACCCGAAGTTCCAAAAAAGCACCTCCTATTTAGTACACCACATTTAGCGGCCCATTTCAATAAGGAAAACCGTATAAATCATAGCTGTGGAAAATCACAAGGCTGTGCACAAAGTGATGCACACAGCCTTGTAGAGCATTTCAGCGGCACAGGATTCGGTCTAGCCTTGTACCCAGGCGGCTGAGTATTTCGTTGGAAATGGTGCCCGCGCTTTCAGCCAGATCGCCCGCAGAGAGGGTAAGCGTGCCGGATGTGCCGATGAGCACGGCCGTATCTCCTGCACTGACGTCGGGAATATCCGTTACGTCTATGATGGTTTGGTCCATGCATATTTTTCCAAGAATCGGTGCCTTTTGTCCGCGAAGCAGTACATACCCGCGGCCGTCGGATAGGCCGCGCGGCAGCCCATCCGCATACCCGATGGAGAGGGTAGCGATTTTCATGGGATGATCCGCCGTACAGGAAAGACCATAGCCGACAGCTTCCTGTGTATACAGCGGCTTTACCGTGGCGACGCGTGCCTTGAGCGATAAAACCGGCCGCAACTGATGTGCCCAAGCGTCAGTATCCGCCTGCGTGCTCAATACTCCATATAAAGCAATGCCGATACGCGCATAATCTCCCCCCAGCTCCGGATAGTTCAACACACCATAGCTTGCCAGAAGATGGGTGCGCGGGCGGGGCAGGCCACGCTGTTTCAATTCGCTGAGTACGGCTTGGAAAGCCATGGACTGTACCTTTGTGAAAGCTTTATTGCGGGGGGAAAGAGATTCGTCGGCGGATAGATGTGTAAAGATACCGTCAATTTTTAAATGCTTTTGGGCAAAGAGCGATGCGATTTGGTCGATGTTTTCGCTGCGTTCTCCCAAGCGATGCATGCCGGTATCTATGCCGATATGAACATGAAGCTTCTTTCCATAAGTGGATAGGGCCTTTGCGTATTGGCAGTCTACTACGGTTTGGGAAAGCCGATAGCGCCGCAAAAGAAAAGCTTGCGAAGGATGCGTATATCCAAGAATCAAAATTTCCCCAGCAATTCCATTTTTGCGAAGCTCTATCCCCTCGCCAAGGCTGGCGACGCAGAAATGACGCACGCCCAAACGATATAGCTCTTTACAGACGGGTACGGCCCCATGTCCATAGGCGTTGGCTTTCACTGCGGGCATCAGCTTGCAGGAACGGGGCAGACGGCTTTGCAAAAAGGCGATGTTGTGGGCTAAGGCCTGGCTGTCCAGCTCGATCCAGGCCCGCGCCTTTGGAAAATGACGCTTGGGTTGCGGCAGAACCAATGCAAGAGCATACGCAGCGCCAAAGGAAACAGCGGAAACGACAAAAAAATGAGCCAGGCTTTGGTCTACCAGCCAGGGAACCAAATGCAGTGCTTTTGCTGCCGCTCTGATAAGTACGATGACAGCCGGATGCAGGATATAGACCCAAGTGGCGGCGGTGCGGGCTCTTTGGCAGGGTGGACGCTGCCAGGACAGCATTAGATGATAAAGAAAGAGCATCGTGGGCAGCAGGAAAAGATACATGCTATCATGCCGCGGCCAGCCCAGATGGCGAAGGATAAAGGCCTCGCCTACCATGCCAGCAAACGAGAGACAAAGGCCAAAAATGGCTTTGGACCGATCCAGGGTTTTTCTTTGAGAAAGCCATGCGCCCAAGATAAGAAAGACAGGCGCAAAGAACAGGCCGTTGCGTGTATAGGAAAATACCTGAAAACCACCCTGATAGAAAGCATCCAGCACAGGGATAGACTGAGCCAAACCGTAGTAGCTGTCTCCCATGAGGCCGATTAAATAGAGGAAGAGGGCTATGGCAAGGGAATTGCGAAGGCTTAGCTTTCGGCTCATGAGATAGACAAGACAGAGTCCGAGCAAACAGGCGGGAAAATACCAAAGATGGTAAAAGGTGCCATCAAAAAACAACAGACGCAAAGCACTGCCCAAGGAAAGTGCCTTGTAATGGCCGCTATACAAACCGATGGGCACATACAGCACAATGGCCGCGAGATAAAGCAGAGAAAGCTTTGTCAAAGATTTAATGAGGGAGGCCCGGCCGTTTGTACCTTGAAAAAAGCGCGAAACGATAAACTGCCCGGTTACCATGAAAAAGAATGGAACAGCGACCCTGGCTAGAACGCGGGTTAAAAAGAAATCCGCATTAGCGCCAAAACAGGTAAGAGGCGACGTATGGATGGCAATTACGAGAAAAGCGGCTACCAGGCGAAATACATCAAGCCCCCCGTAGTTTTGTCTTGTTTGCATGGGTATGTCTCCATTCTGTTAAGATAAATCCATCCGTATTGTTGCCGGAGATGCTGTATGGAATCGTGCTATCGACTTCTAGGCAGGTATAAGCGCCTTTACTGGCCGGCAGATACGAAACCAGCACCTCCTGCCCACCCCAAAGGATAGGGTAAGCGGATTGTCCATAACGATACTGTTTGATAAACGAAAGATATTCTTCAAGGACCAGATGATTTTGCACCATGATTTTGGCATGTGGAACCCCAACATAACGAAAATGCCAGGGTTCATGGGCAATGCCGGTGAGGTGTTCTTTTCCGGCCGGATAGCGCTCTACAAACCCATAGTCTGCTGCTTTGTCGCGAAAGATCTGGCAAATGCCACTATATGGAAAGGCGGGGCGAATAAAATCAATGTGCGCCTGTTTTTGCCCAAGATCTATGGCAAGACCGGTTTGGTGCTCGCTATGGCCGGGCAGGGCCACATATTTTTGCGTAAAATCCAAGCCGCTATCCCGGATGGAATCATCCCATATCTGCTGCTGCTCGGCGTACGCCCGCCAGCCGCTGACCGGTACAATGTGCTGCCATCCATGGAAAGAATCCATCAAATTGGAAAGAAGTACGGCGGCTCGGCGCTGCATCTGGATGGCAGGATAGCTTTCCAGCACGGGAACCAGGGACGTTTGCGCATCTTCACGATAGCCTGCCGCTGCGTTTACCAAGATGAGGCTGCCGGTATGGATTTCTTTTTGCAGAAGCGTCAATGTTTTCATTGTGCCACCGCCTGTTCGATGATACGATCCAACACATCCGTCAGGGAATAACCGGCCGCTTTCATCATGCCGGGATAACGACTGTGCTCGGTAAAGCCGGGAATGGTGTTGACCTCATTGAATACGAGCTGCCCTGACGGCGTTAAGAACAAATCCACCCGGGCAAATCCTGCACAGCCAAGCGCGCGGTAAATCCGTTTGGCTGTCTGCTTGATTTCCTCGGCTTTGGCGTCGCTGATGCGTGCAGGCACATGGATGGCGGAGGTCTGCAGCGTGTACTTTTCAGTAAAGTTGAAAAATCCTTTGGAAAGTTCGATTTCGTCTACCGCTCCGGTCAAAAGGGTTTCTGTGCCCAATACAGCGCAGCCCACTTCAATGCCTTCAATGTTTTCCTCAAGAACGACCTGGTTATCATAAAGAAAAGCGCCATCGATGGCCTTGGAGAGCTGATTTGGGGACGCCACCCGCGTGATACCAAAGGAAGATCCGGCTTTTACCGGCTTTACATACAACGGGTACCCAACCTTTTCTGCAAAGGCCACGGCCTGCTGCAATGTGTAGCCCGATTCCAGAACAAGCCCCTGGGGCACGCGCACGCCTGCCAGGGAGACCAATTTATGGGAACGGTCTTTGTCCATACAAAGGGCAGAGGCCAATACGCCGCAGCCCGCCAGCGCAACCCCAGACAGCGAGATGGCGCCCTGAATGGTGCCATCCTCCCCATTTTTGCCATGAAGGACGGGAAATGCGACATCGACTGGCAAGGAGGATATGCCGGTGGCTTCAAATACATACAGCTTGTGTGCGCTGCGGTCCAGAGAAAGCATAGCGGGAATGCAGTCTTCACACCTAAGCCAAGTATCATCCAGCAGATGCTCCAGGCTGCCGGTATAGTAATACCAGCTGCCGTCCTTAGAGATGCCGATAGGGAGGATGTTGTATTTGTGCCGATCCAGATGGCTCAGCACTGCATGCGCCGAAGTAAGGGATACGCTGTATTCTGGAGAACAGCCGCCAAAAAACACGGCTACGTTTTTCTGTTTCATCGATTTATCCTTTCTCTGCTATGTTGATGTTTGATGGAAGGGGATAGCCGATACGGCATTTATTTTGGTAGAGCCTACGGCTTTCAACGGGTTGTCCAGAGCCTCGGTCTATGCGTGTCTGGATGATATCGGCCAGCTGAATAATCTCTTTGTTTTGGCGTATATACGAGATTTCGCCGTTTTGAATCCGATATAGACAGGCATCCTCTTCCGAGCACAAGAGGCGGCCGAAAAGGTGGCGGCTGTCAAACGAAAGGAGAATCTGATAGGTACGATTGGTATCGTTTTTTACCTTTAGATCCAGCCAGCCCTCTGAAATGGTGGCGTCTACGCCAGTGGGCAGGTCGCTAGGAGGATCGGGGAAATCCTTGCTGGCGTGGCCATGCCGCTCCACAATGGTCAGCGGCGTATGCAGAAACAGCCAAAACAGCAGATTGGAAATTTGGCACATGCCCCCGCCCGGCGCTGTCGTTAGATGCCCATTGACAACGGTTAACCCCTCTTTATACGGGGTGTGGCGGTCTGCATATCGGATGGCTTGGCTAAAGGAAAAAGTTTCTCCCGGCCGAATCAACAGGCCGTTTAGCTCTTTGGCAGCCAGCTTCAAGTTGAATACCTTGTTTTCCTGATAGACCATATCAAACCCGGTTTCTGTGTTGTATAGCTGGCTGGAATCCTCAAAGACCACATACGGGAGGGCGCCTTCCAAACGAGCCTTGCAATAGGTGTTTTTATCCAGGCGCATGCCAAGATAAAAACAGAACTTGCGCTGCTTGGTGCGCAGGGGGATTAAAAAGGGGAAGAGCTCTGTGACTCTTTTACGTTTCATGGATGTTCCTTTCCGGGATTAAAAAATGCCCTGTCTTGATACTGAAAATGTACCAAAACAGGGCATTTTATATTTATAGGCTTTGTTTCAAAACGATGATGATTTTCTGTCCAAATTCATACGATTTTCTGACAATCCAACGGAAGCCGGACGGTAAAAGCAATGCTTTCATTTTCGCTTGCGGCATGGATGGTGCCATGATGCAGCTCTACGATCTCTTTGGAGATGGCAAGCCCCAGCCCTGCACCGCCCGTAGAAGAGGATCTAGACGAATCCAATCGGAAAAACTGTTCGAATATGCGGCCCAGCTTATCGGGCGGAATGGTGCGGCCATGATTTTTCACTACGATTTGCACACTCTCTGCCTGTGCGGACATGGCAAGGGAAATCGCGCTGTTTTCATAGCTGTAATTGATTGCGTTGCGGATGAGATTATCCAATACGCGTTCCAGCTTGTCTGGATCGCATACAAGCTCAACGCCGGGCACCAGATCCGTTTGCCAGAAAAGCCCTTTTTCCGCCAAGATGGGGGTAAATTCGCTGACGATCTGGGAAAGCATACGTGTAAGGTCGATGCGTTCCAGTTCCAGCGTTAGAGCAGTTAAGTTAAAGCGCGTAATATCAAAAAATTCGTTGACGAGATCCTCCAGCCGCAGCGCTTTATCCAACGCGATGCCAGTGTAGCGGGCGCGCAGATCGGCGGAGATCTGCGGCTCATCCTGAAGAAGCGTTAAATATCCGATCACACTGGTCAACGGCGTTTTCAGATCATGCGCTAGATACACGATGAGATCATTTTTGCGCTGCTCGGCTTCTTTGGCCATCGCTTCGTTGCGAATGGCCTGCTCGCGAAATAAATTGAGCTCATCTTGCACGTTTTTCATGGACTCCGGCAGCACGATGGGTTCATTCCGATTGTTTACAAGCTGGCCTGAAGCGGCTACAACCTGATCCAAATACCGAAGCGGCCTGGACATAAAATAATAGGTGATGATGGTCCACCCCACTAGGCAGACCACGCCGCCAACCAAAAGAATATAATCCCGGATCCAGGACAATAGCTGATAAAGGGGATCATAGGGCTGCCATATGACCGATGCGCATAGCTGCCACCCGAGCAGCACCACTACGCAAAGGCCGATGACAAATCCAATGAGAGAAAGAAAATATTGAAACAATACATGCCGTGTGATACGGCTGCGGTACGGATGATTTGTTTTGGTATTGCGTTCACTCAATGGTATAGCCCACCCCCCATACCGTTTTGACATACTTGGGCCTTCTGGCGGGTTCATGCATCTTCTCCCGCAGCCTAGCGATGTGTGCCATGACGGTATTGTTGTTGTCCAAATATTTTTCCCCCCAAACCGATTCAAACAGCTCTTCAGAGGAAACTACGTTGCCTTTTCGTTCGCAAAGATACCAAAGGATGCTAAATTCCAGTGGCGTTAGGCTCAATTCTTTTCCATTTAGAGAGCATTTATGGCTGCTTTTTGAAATGTGAAGGCCGCGGATATCGATTTCATCTGGGGCTTTGTCCCGGTCTGCCGGTGTATTGTTATATCTGGTATATCGGCGCAGCTGCGTTTTCACACGCGCAATGAGTTCCAATGGATTGAAGGGCTTTGTGATATAGTCGTCGGCGCCAAGGGTTAGCCCTGTGATCTTATCCATATCCTCCACCTTGGCAGTGAGCATGATGATGGGAAAAAGATGCGTTTCTCGAATCTTTTGGCACAGCGCAAAACCATCCATATCCGGCAGCATTACATCCAGGATAACAAGACTCAATGCTTGTGTTTCAATGCAGGATAGGGCCTCTGCCGCCGTATAAAATTTGTATACATGATATCCTTCGTTTGTCAGATAAACCTCCACCAGATCCGCGATGGATTTTTCATCGTCTACAATTAAAATGTTTTCCGCCATAGCTGAATGTTCCTTTATCAAATGGTTTGCGGCATACATAGGTCGGAGGCCGCAAATCCTATTGTAACATATGTAACGGACAAATACCCCCTGGGAAATGGCATGCGAGGGAGAAAGGCGAAAACGGGTAGGAAAAGGCGTAGAAGGAAGGGGGAAATCTGCATTGCGTTTGAAGGCTTTTTGCCGGCGCAGGGTAGCCAGTTTGCATCACGCAGCTTGTCATCATAGGATTTTCCAGCTCTGTTCAATGCAGCATTTGGCGTCGTTGTCTAAGGAAGGGGGTGCTGTTACAAAGAATCTATGCCTTATCTGAAACGGGATCTCCAGCAAAAACGCATCAGCAATTGGACAAGTTGCCGACAGAGAAAGAAAACAAGCCGTATGGGCAACGCTACAAAAGCAAAAGACTGAAACGCTATCGCAAGGGGTGGCAGAGAAAAGATATGAAAACATTATAAAATTTTACAAAAATTTATTCAACCATATAAAATATCAAACCATAATGATGCGATAATGTATTTTTGGAAAACGATGCCAATGCTTCCAGCGATTCATAGGCAATGCAGCGTATAGTTTTGCAAGACCTCGTCAATACTGAATACGAAATATCATTTGATAGAGGTGACAGGAAATGGACACGTTTGCATTGCTAATTACCATCATCGGCGGCATTAACTGGCTGCTGGTAGGGTTGGCGAAGTTTGACCTCGTTGCATGGATTTGCGGCGGGCCGGCGACGATTGCAGCGCGCATTATATACACCATTGTGGGCTTGTGCAGCCTTTGGTGTATTAAGCTGTTGTTCAACCGTACGCCGAAAGGAACGATTACGCACAACTAAGGCAAAAGGCAGGAATCAATCCTGCCTTTTGTCTTTTTGCGGTTGTTTGTGCTTTTTCAGCGAAGAGGCCAAAAAAACTGCCCCAATCAAAGCGCCGCAAGAGCCGGCGATGATGTCAGTCATGGTATCGGTCAACGATCCGCCCTGCGCCTGCAAATGAAAAAATGTATCCCCACAGAATTCATATACCTCCCAAAGGCCCGCGGCGGCAATGGCCAGGAAGAGGGAAAATAAAACGGGCAGCAGCACGGCCCTAGAGTCAACCTCATAGCGGCGCACGAGCGCAGTATATAGAAGATAGCCGACCAGGATCAAAAGAATGCCGCTGGAAAAATGCAGGAGCAGATCGTAAAAAGAGATGGCGTGATAGGCTCCCAGCATAGAGCCGAAATATTGGGCCATGACGGTAAAGAAAGAAAAAATAGCGTAGTATAACGGCTTTAGATTGCGTAAAAACAAAATAAAGAGAAGTGCGGTGCCTGCTGTCATTCCATAATAATAGAAAGCGATAGGCGTTTCCCATGTAAAGGAAATCGCATAGGTGATGGTATAGACGATCAACAGCAAGACTGAAAGAAACGTATTTTGTTTGGATGCCTTCATAGAAACCTCCGGCAAGAGCATAATTTTTTACGATTTTCTAAAATTCAACCAGAAAAGCGGTCAGTCGCTTTTTATGACCTTTTTCTGTTGATATTCTTTATACAGCTTGGAAACCAGCCCACTGAGCGCCAAGAGGGCCAGCAGGTTCGGGATCACCATCAAACCATTGAATAAATCGCTCAATGCCCAGACAAGATCTACCTTTAACATGGAACCAACCATGATGAAGATCAAGACGATGGCGGAATACAATTTTACAGCCTTTGCGCCAAACAAATATTTGATATTGGTTTGCCCAAAAAAGTACCAGCCCACAATGGTGGAAAATGCAAAGAAGAACATGCACAGCGCCACGAAAATATCACCGAAATGCCCGAACACAGAGGAAAAGGCGACCTGTGCCAATTTTGAACCGGTTTCTCCGGACGATAGCGCACCGGTAGTCAAAAAAGTAAGTGCCGTTAATGTGAGCACGACAAACGTATCCAAAAAAACACCCATCAAAGCAACAACGCCCTGATCGCATGGATGATCTACTTTGGCCAATGCATGCGCATGCGGCGTAGAGCCCATGCCGGCTTCATTGGAGAACAGGCCGCGTGAAACACCATAACGAACTGCCATTTTAACCGAAATGCCGGCGGCTCCGCCCAATACTGCTTCGGGCCGGAAGGCGCCTATGAAAATAGAGACAAAGGCCTGGCCGATATGCTGATAATTGACACCGATGACAATCAGAGAGCCAGCAATATAAAGCAGAGCCATAATGGGTACAAGCTTTTCCGTAACAGACGCGATGCGCCGAATGCCACCCATAAAGATAAAGCCTGCCAAAAGCGCTACAAATACCCCAACGATCCAGGAGGGCATGCCAAAGGCAATGTCAAACGCCTCCGAAATGGAATTGGACTGCACCATATTCCCCATAAAGCCTAGGGCTAAAATGATAAAAATGGCAAACAATGCCGCTAGAACACGGCCAAAACGCCCATTAAACGCTGCTTTAATGTAATAAACCGGCCCACCCGTGACCTCGCCATGAACAGTGGTTTTAAATTTTTGCGCAAGCGTGGCCTCGGAAAAGATCGTTGCCATGCCAAAAAAAGCGCTGATCCACATCCAAAAGATAGCGCCGGGGCCGCCAGAAACCACAGCTGTGGCTGCGCCTGCAATATTGCCGGTACCGATTTGCGCTGCGATGGCGGTTGTTAACGCCTGAAAAGAGCTCATCCCCTCTTTGCCAGCCTTTTTACCCTTAAAGCGGAAACCGCCAAATACCTTTTTGAAGCCATCCTTAAACTTTACGATTTGAACAAAACGGAGGCGTAAAGTAAAATAGACGCCTGTACAACATAACAGCACAAGCAGTATATTGTCCCACAGCGCACCGCTGATAGCTTTTACAATCGCTGTAAACTCCATATTGATCCCCCTTTTTGGATACAAAGCAGTCTTTTTCAGTATACTGTCTGAGGGAACAAATGCAAGAAAAAAATAAAAAAGGCCCGAAACCTAGGCATGTTCCGGGCCTTTTTATCAATCGAGATCGGTTTTCCATAGGCCATGCAGGTTACAGTATGCAAACACTGCCAGCGGTTTTTCGCCGTCTGTCAGCGCCACATCGGCCTCCGGCGCACCGTTGGGAGACAACGCTTTGCGGTGGCCGCCTTGGTTGGTCTGTACATAGACCCATTCGATGGAATGTTCTTCAGTCATGGGGTGCGCGGCGCTACCCACGCATACATGCACCAAATTGCCATCTACCTTTACCACCGGCACATGCTTTTCCTGCGCTGCATCTGTGGTGTTGGCGACAAGCTCCTGCATTTTTTCTCCACAGCATACGACCGGTACACCGGCATTGTGGATCATTCCAATTAGGTTTCCGCAATGGTTACATACAAAAAACTTCTGTTCTCTGCTCATTGATACACACTCCTTTTATGATAGGGTTATTTCCATTATATCCCAGTTATCTATATAAGCAAATGAAAATGAGGGCAAACGTTTATTTTTTCTTGGGATTCTTTGCCTTGCCGGAAACAAACTGCCCATAGGGATGCACCTCCATAAAGTGCTGAATCTCCTTTGCGTATAGCTGGATGCGTTGATATAGATCCATCAAAGACGCCTCCTTTCCCCTTTACTGTAACCGAAAGAAGATATGGTTATACCGGGAGCTTTTGAGAAAGCGCAGTGCGTAGCCTGCCGACTACGCTGGCGCAGACGATGCATTTTATAACATCGCCGGGCAGTGTAGGTAAACAGTAAACGGCAAAGAGCTGAGAAACCGTCATGGCTTGTTGGAGATAGAGGGTCATGATCCCATAAAAATAAGGAAGACCTACAACATAAAGAATGACAGCACCTGCCAACGACGCAAGAAAAGCGGAAGACCAGGATTTGCGGGAGCGTTCAAACAATAGACCGGTACAAAAGGTGGCTGGGGCTAGGCCGAGCAAAAAGCCAAAGGTCGGCTTGGTTACATAGCCGATGCCGCCGCCCTGCGTAAAGATGGGAAGGCCAATCAACCCGAGAAGCAGATACACGACAACGGATACTGTGCCCCACTTTTTGCCGAGCAGCAGCCCGGCCAGGGTAGAAAAGAAGGTTTGAAGTGTGATGGGCAGCCAGGCCAGGGGAACTTTGATAAAAGCACCGATGGCGCACAACGCTGCAAACAGCGAGCAAAGGATCAATAGATATAAACGATTTTTGGTAACGGGCATATAGCTGCACTTCCTGTACGATGGATTTTTTATACATGGTACAGGGAGAAAACAGCATATGTCAATTTTAAATATTATACAGGTTTACAATTGGAGCGAGAAAAAAGCGCACCCAGGTGCGCTTTTTTTGGAATCAAGCAGGATGCGCCGCCAAAAAATCCATGACCTGCTGGAAATTTTGGATGGCAGTAGTTGTGCCGATGCTTTGAACGGAAATGGCACCAGTGGCATTGGCAAAACGGGCACATTCCCGTAAACTAAATCCTTTGAGAACGGCCGTCATAAATCCACCAGTAAAGTTATCCCCTGCCCCCGTAGTATCGATGGCGTTGACCTTAAACGGCGGCATATGGAATGATTGCTGGCCATCGCTGACATAGCAGCCGTCGCCGCCATGCTTTAAGATGACAACGCCGCGGCATACCGCCTTAAGACGATCGACAATGGTTTCAGGATTGTCACTATTCACCAATTTGGAAGCTTCTTCGTAGCTTGGCATGAAATAATCCAGATCCTGGATGATGGGGCGTATGCTTTCTGCGGTGTATCCTTCCGGCACCTGGGCAGTATCGGCGGAAACCAGGGCGCCTGCCTCGTGTGCCTTTTGCACAATGGTTGCAAAACCGGACTCCAATAAGCCGGGAAGGGAAAACAGACTGCCTAAGGTAACAAGCCTTGTCTGTGAAAACAGCGAAAAATCAATGTCGTCTGCAGTAAAGGCATCGTTGCCGCCGCCTTGATAGAGAAAATTTCGGCGACCATCTTCAAAAATCAACGCAACGGAGGTACAGGTATTCACCGTATCATCGCGCACCACATGTGAAAGATCTACGCCGCTTTTGGTCACAATGTCCACGATGGCGTCCCCCCAAATATCGTGGCCGATTTTGCCCACCAGGGCGGTTTTCATCCCCAGCTTGGCCATGACGCAGGATTCATTTTGTGCATCGCCGCCGGGCCATAGAAGCATGGAATCTACCGGCGTGGAGTCCACGGTAAAAATCTTTTCATTGACAGGGCGCACCAAAATATCTGCACAAAGCTGGCCTACACATATGACATCATAACGGCGTTGCAAAAAGAACCCCTCCTTTGGATAGATACAAAAATGTTTCATAGTCATCCATACTATTTCATACTTGAAACGCAAAGTCAATGAAAAAAGCAGGGAAGAAAAAGAAAAAGGAAAGGCTTGCCTTTCCTTTTATGCCGACGGCGATTCAGTTTGTCGTTGGTATTGATGCACACTATCGTCCAAGGTGAGCGTCAGCACATCCCCTTCTATGCTCCATGGCCCTGCTTGTAAAGAGGCCTGGTCACATTTTAGCTCCAGCGTTTCGCCGTCCAGGGCATAGGTACCGGTAAGCATCGTACCGCTCTCGCTGCTGATGGCAAAGGTGTGATCCTGAGTAAAGGTGATGGTCAGGCCGTCCTCATTGTTGTCCGTCCAGGTACCTACAAGCGGGTCTGCACCGCCGCAGGCAGAGACTGCAAAGGTAAGACATAGCGCCAAACACAAAAGTGACAGCGTTTTGCCAAAGGCTTTTTCCATAGGGAAACCTCCTGATTTGTTAAAATAAAAAAACACAACATAAGATAAGAGACGAGCGCAGGCCTGTCCCTTTTGTGGAATACTTTAGCACTTTTTAACTTATTTTCCTAGATAAAATTCGAAAAATCTGGCGATTCTAGGGAAAAGCCATGAAAAAGCCGAGAAAAAGCCACAAAAAACAGGGAATCTGAGAAAGAAAAAACACAGAATACACAGAAGCCCAGAAACATGATATAATAGCTAATGATTATAAATTTTAAAGGGGGACCTTGTATAAATGGACGAGGGCAACCGACCACGAGCGCTTTCGCTGCTCGCGCAGCATGTACAAAGCGAGTCTTTGTTAAAGCGCGCGTATGCGGTGGAAGCAGCCATGAGGCGTATGGCGCGCCATTTTCATCAAGATGAGGATCTTTGGGGTGTAGCAGGCTTGCTGCACGACCTGGATTATCAAGAATATCCTGAAGAGCACTGCCAGCATGTAGAAGCTATGCTGCGGGAAGCGGGATATGGAGATGCAATGGTACGCGCAATTTTGAGCCACGGCTACGGGCTCTGCACGGAGGTAGAGCCGCGAACGGATATGGGAAAATCCTTATATGCCGTGGATGAGTTGACCGGTTTGATTACAGCAGTCGTATTGATGCGGCCTTCCAAATCCATCTTGGATCTTACGGTAAAGTCCGTAAAGAAGAAGTGGAAAGCAAAATCCTTTGCAGCGGGCTGTAACCGAGAGGTAATCCAAGACGGGGCAGACAGACTGAATATGCCTTGGGAAACCTTGACGCAGCTGACCATTGAAGGCATGCAGGCACAAGCAAAGGCCTTGGGCTTGGTAGGAACTTTGGAGGAAGAGGCATCATGATACGATTGACGATCTTGGTCTGTTTTCCGCGGGAGGATGAACAGGTGCCCGTGGATTGGGAACGAGAAACAAGGGAACTGATACACCTGCCGGGTGTGGAAGAGGTATTTTGGGGACAGAATTACCAGGGCGAGGCCAACTATGATGCAGTCGCTATGATCGATTTTAAAAATGAGCGCGCGTATCATAGGGCCCAGGAAAATGAAGAATACCTGGAATGGTTCCGGGAAATTTCGAAATCCGAAGGCTTTGCCTGCCTCTGTACGGAAATTGAGGAGGATGAGGCATGATTCGGCATATTGTGGCGTGGAAGTTTAAGGAATATGTAGGCGGCGCTAGCGCAATGGAAAATGCGATGGAGCTGAAAAAGCAGCTGGAGGCATTAGGACGCGGCAATTTGCCGGGGTTGGTGTCTATGAATGTACAGCTAAACTGCCAAAGAGACGAAATGGAAGAGGCGACAGAGCCTATAATCTATGATGTGGTGATGGACAGCGTGTTTTCCGATGGGCAGGCACTGGAAGCATACAAGGATCACCCGGCGCATAAAAAAATGGCAGAGTTTTGTGAATCGGTACGGCTATCCCGCGCAGCCGTTGATTTGATTGTTGATTAAAGGCGGGTAAATTTTTCCATAGGGAGGCAGTTCATTTGCAACCCAATATACAAAAACAATCCTTAGGACGGGATTTTTTGATTTGCCTTGGGGTAAGTGCAGTGGGGTATATCCTGCTGCGCCTGCCGGTAGGCATCAACGAGATCAGCGTTTCTTTTGGTGTCTGCGCCCTGTATTTGGCGGCGTATCTGTTGCCTTGCCCAACGGCGCTTTTTTGTACGGTGCTGCCGGCAGTAGCGGCAGATGTGATCTGGGGCAGCTTTCATCTGATCCCGATGACGCTTGTGGTAACGGCCGTGTGCCAGTTGTCTTTGTGCTGGATGTTTGATCGGTATGTGCAAAACAATCTAGGACGATTTTTGTTGGCAGCCGGCGTAGGCGGCGTTTTCTTTATGGTAGGAACGTTTTTCTATTTCGCAGTGGCGTATGGCATGCTGGAGGCTTTGTTGTCCACGATCCCCTATTTGGTACAGTGGATCTTTGCCTCGGTGCTGGGATACTGGGCCATTGCGCTGTATCGATCCAAGCTGCTGCCCAAGCTGAAATGAGGAGAAGAAAACATGAAATATCGCTGTTTGGGAAAATATGGGCCATACCCTGCCGCAGGCGGTGCTTCCAGCGGGCATTTGCTTTTTCAGGAGGGAAAGGCGTTGGCGCTGGATATGGGTAGCGGCACGCTGCCGCGCTTACTTGCTTCGGTGAAGGGACATGAGGTTTGCGGCGTTGTGTTGACGCATCTGCACCCGGACCATTACAGCGATTTACTGGTGTATGCTCAATATCTAGCAAAATGTGCGGAACGGCCGATGCCGCTGTATCTGCCGAGAACACCGGATCGTGTCAGCAGCCTGTTGGCGGATACGGGAGTGTTTGACGTGCGTTTTACCGATGCAGAGAGCACGGCACAATGCGGCCCCTTTGCGTTGCGCTTTGCGCCAACGGTACATCCCTTGCCGGGGTATGCCGTGCGGGTAGAAGGGGATGCATCGTTTGCCTATACGGGGGACAGCCTTGCCACGCATGCGTTGGTGGCGTGGGCAAAACAGGCCGATATATTGCTGTGCGATGTGCCCTTTACTGAGGAGACTGCGCCCAGCCCATCGCCCCACATGACGGCGGAACAAGCGGGGGCATTGGCCAGGAATGCGCAGGTAGGGGCGCTATGGATTTCGCATCTGGTACCGGGCAGCGACGAACAGGCGGTGCTGCATGCAGCCCGCAAGATATTCCAGGAAAGCAGTTTGGTGGAGGAAATGACGGATAGATCCGTCTAGGGTCCGGTCTAAGGGGGAAACAGGATGGAAGAAAGAGCGGGACGCGGACTGACAGGATACCGTCTATGGAATGTACGGCCGCTGTTTCTTGCTGTTTTGGGCTTCGGCATCGGGATTGCATTGTGTTTTTATGTGCGTCCCCATTTCGGTATTTGCGTGGCTATATGCCTGGGCTTTGGCGTATGTATGCTGTGGCTTGCCCGTACTGGGCGCCGCGGCTTTTTTGTTATGCTGGTATTGATGATGATTGGCCTAGGATGGGGAAGAACCACCTTTTCTTTGCAGAGCATAGTATCTTGGCCGGAGGATGGATACATTCAAGGAGACATTCATGAGATCCAGGAGCAGGAAGGCGTATATACGCTGCTACTTGACCATGTTGCTTTGGAGGGGATACAGACAAACGAACAGATGCGGGTGCGTACCAAGTCGCAAGCCATGCAATATGCTAGACCTGGCGATGCCTTTGAAGGCTATGCGTTTTCCATTTGGGCGCCAGACATGGATTCTGTCTGGGACAGAGCGCAGCGCTATGCCAACCATTGGGACAAGCTGGCCTGGGTAGGAGAAACGGAGGCAAAGGTCACACAAACGGGCTTTAGCCTTCGTTATACGCCGGCCAGAATGAGGGAAATGGTGGCGGACCGTATCGACGCTCTGTTTGGACAGGCCGCGCCGACAGTTAAGGGCATGGTATTGGGGGATAAAACAGATCTCAGTGAAGAGCAAAAAACGGTCTATGAAAGGGCGGGCATTTCGCATATCCTGGCGGTATCCGGCCTGCACGTAGGCTTTTTGGGGATGTTGGTTTCCAATTTGCTCAGAAAAAGTAAGCTTGGCAGAAAAACACAAACGAGCATCTTGCTGCTTTTGATTTGGGGATACTGTGCGGTGGTAGGGTTCCCGGCCTCTGCAGTGCGTGCGACGGTGATGGTAAGTGTGCACCAATGTAATCTGGCATGCGGCAGGCGGACAGACCTTTTGGAAAACCTTTCCCTTGCGGCGCTGTTTATTTTGTTATGGGATCCACTGCAGCTGCTAATGCCGGGTTTTCAGCTTTCCTTTGCGGCGGTTTGGGGTATTGCTACCGTATCTTCCGCCTTGGCTAGCTGGAAACGCGGCATGGGTTGGCTGGGCCGGAGCATCTCCACTTCTCTTGGCGCCCAACTGGGCATCTGGCCAATTTCGCTATATTTCTTTGGCGGGATTTCTACAGTTTCCCTGCTGGCAAACTTATTTGTTATTCCGTTGGCGAGCCTGATTACGGCCAGTGTATTTGGCATTCTGCTGTGTTCGCTAGGGTTGCCAAGCATTGCCTTGGGATTGGCCAAAGCAGCCGCAGGCCTTGTATTTTTGATGAATTACGGAGCAGCGTGGACTGCGCGAATCCCCGGCGCGCTGGTTTCGATGCCGGCTTGGCCCATGTCCACTATGCTGCTATTTTTGGCAAGCTTATTCTTCTTATCGCCTTACTGCTTGTGGAAGGCAAGGGACCGATGGACGGTCGCAGGGCTGTGCTGGCTGGTTGCGCTGCTGCTTTTCTTGGTCTAAAATGGAAAGAACGGAGGAAGGGCGTTGGAATATAGACAGCTGAGAAAACAAATACAGCAAAAACAATTATCATCCTGTTATCTATTGTTTGGTGTGGAACAGTTCGTAAAAATGCGTACGCTGGAGAAGCTGTGCCAGGCGGCGCTGGAGGATGGGGATCCCGGCTGGAATCAGACAGTATTGGATGAAAAAGCGTCGGCAGAAGACATTTTTGCGGCCTGCCAGACGCTACCGATGTTTGCGCCCCGCCGTGTTGTCATCGTAAAGGAATGCCCCCTTTTCAAACAAGGGGGCGGCGCGGCAGGGGAGGAAACCATACTTTCCTTGATCGACACGCTGCCGCCGGAAACGCTCCTTGTATTTGTATTGGAAGGAAAGCCAGATGGGCGGAGAAAGCTGACGGCGGCGCTGAAGAAAAGAGACGCCATGGTAGAGTTTTCGACGATGACAGAGCAGGAGATCTTTGCTTGGCTCAAGGCCTATGCAGCGCAGCGCGGCAAGGCGGTAGAGCCACAAGCGCTGGAAACGCTGATCCAGCGGGTAGGTACGGATATGCAGACGGTCGCAACGGAGATGGAAAAGATCTGCTGCTATGCAGAGCAAAGGGATCGGATCACAAGAAAGGATGTACTGGATATCAGCAGCCAGACGCTGGAAGCCAATGCGTTTGAGATCGTAGATCTGCTGGCGATGGGCAAGCGGCGGCAGGCTGCCGAACAGATTGATCTATTGCTAAGAGAGGGAAACTCCATCCAAATGTTTATGGGCGCTGTGGCGTACCGGCTCCGCCAGCTTTTGGCTGCTCGCCAGGGTTGGGAGGAAGGTAAAAGCGTGCAGGCTGCCGCCGCAAAGGTGCAGGGCCCTCGTTTTGCTGCCCAGCGTACGGCCAAGCAGGCAAGGGCAATGCGGACAGAGGATCTAAGACGGGGCTTGCTGGCCTTAACGGAAGCGGATTTTGCCCTCAAGAGCGGGCGGATGAAGGAGGATAGGGCGGCGTTGGAAACGGCGCTTTGGCAAGCGTTCCCTGTTAAAAAATAAAAAAAGAACCGATGAGAAATCATCGGTTTTTTTCATACATTATGCATTTAAGCATTTTGCTTTGCCATCACCGCAGCCAGCTGAGCTTTTTTACGGTTGGAGGCGTTTTTATGGATCACACCCTTGGAGGCTGCTTTGTCTACCATGCTTACCGTTTCACGGTACACGGCCTGCAAATCAGAATCCCCTGCGGCAACAGCAGCATCAAATTTCTTCAAAGAGGTCTTCAAACGAGATTTGATCATGCGATTGCGGCCGGCACGTCTTTCTTCAACTTTTACGCGCTTCATCGCCGATTTAATGTTAGGCATATTCCTTCACCTCCCCGGGGGATAAACTTGACTTTGAGTATTGTACCATGGGACGAGCCGCATTGCAAGTAAAAAAACCGCCCAAACTGTATACTTCCTTTGTTTTGGCAGAGGATAGAAAAAAAGGAGGCAAGGATTTTGCAGAGATATTCAGATTTGGTATTGGAAAGCTGTATGGCCGCGGGTACATTGCCTGGCGGTGTAACGGTAGAGGAACAGACCGAGGAGGAAGTAGAGGTTTCCATTGTACGCATCACGGATGAAGAGGGCGAAAAGGCGGTGGGCAAGCCGAGGGGCAGCTACGTTACGCTGACGGCGCCGCATATGGCTGGCAGTGATCCAGAGATAGATAAGCGCTGCGCCAAGGCACTGGCAAAGCAGTTACGTGCCATGATGCCAAAAAACAATAAACAACGGCCTGTTTTGCTGGTAGGGCTGGGCAACCGCTCCATGACGCCAGACAGCCTAGGCCCGAGGACGCTGGATCATGTGATGGTAACGCGGCATTTGTTTTCACTTTGGCCGGAGGACCTGCAAAAGGCAGGCAATGTTTGCGCCATATCGCCCGGCGTTTTGGGGGAAACCGGCATTGAAAGCGGCGAAGCGGTGCTGGGCATCGTACAGCAGATAAAGCCGGCAGTGGTCATCGCGGTGGATACGCTGGCAGCGGGGGATCCAGCGCGCATGGCAACCACTGTACAGCTTGGCAATACTGGCATTGCACCGGGAGGCGGCGTGGGCAACCGACGGCTGGCTTTGGATGAAAAAACGCTGGGCGTGCCGGTACTGGCATTGGGCGTGCCGTTGGTGGTACGTGCCGATACGCTGTTTGAAGGAAGGCAGCAAGGCTTGATTGTTACCCCTAAAGACATCGACAGCATCGTAAAAGCAAGCGCCATACTGCTGTCTCGAGCGCTTAACCAGGCACTGCATCCCAGGTTGCCCAAAGAGATGAAAGAACTTTTGGCTTCGCAATCATAGACAACCATTGATGACGCATACCTTATGGGGAAAGGGGTGCGTATAAATGCGGGGCCGGATGGTGACAAGAATCAGTCTAAAGAGAAAGAAAAAGCGCCGTATACAGGCCGGGCGTCTGTGTGCAGGGCTGGTACTGCTGGCCTTGCTGGGATTTGCCTATGTCAAAAATGCTGCCGGGAAAGGGATGACAGAACGCCTAATGGGCATGGAGATGGCGCTGCTCACAGGCGGAGAGACGATGACGGCGGTCTTTGAAGAGGATGAACCTTGGGTGCTGGAGGAGCAGGATAGCACACAAGCCGGCCAAGAGCCGGAAGGCACAGCCGAGCCTGCCTCGGTGACGGCTGCCAATGCAGAGGTAGCTCTGGGCGCAAAGGTGACGACGATGATGCCTCCAGAGGGGATACAGCCGCGCATCATTTTGTATAGCACGCATTCCAACGAATCCTTCCGAAAGGTAGAGGGAGACAACTACGAGGAATCCAGCCAATGGCGTACGCTGGACAGCGGCTATAACATTCAAAAGATTGCACAGAATTTGGCCTATCTATTATGTAATGAATACCATTTGCCTGTGATGTTCGACAGTACAGATCATGAATTGGGGAAATACTATACCACTTCCTACAACCGTTCGCTGGAGACAATGAAAAAGGATAAGGAAAAATATCCGGTGGATCTATTTATCGACGTGCATAGGGATGGAACAGGCTCTTCCGGCATCGGCGATGTGGTAACGGTAGATGGAAAGCCTTGTGCAAAGGTAATGTTTGTAATCGGTACGGGCGAAGGAAAAACGGGCGAGGGTTTTAAGGAACGCCCAAAGGATTGGGAAGCCAACAAAAGACTGGCGGACGCCATCATTGCAGAGCTGAATACCTATGCAGAAGGACTGGGCAAGACGACACGTGTAAAAACGGGACGATACAATCAGCACATGGCGGAGAACTGCATTTTGATCGAGATCGGCCACAACCAAAATACGTTGGAGGAGGTCATGAATACAGTACCATATATTGCCAAGGCGATGAATAAGGTTTTTACCCGTGACCTTGACATCCAGCCATACTCCGTGCCATGATAAAAGGCGAAATCAACAAAGAGTGTGGGGAAAGGGATGGAAAAAACAGCACCGATAGGGGTATTTGATTCCGGCGTTGGCGGCCTGGGGACCCTAAAGGCCCTACAAAAGCAGCTGCCGCACGAAAATTTCGTGTTTTATGGAGACAATGCCAATGCCCCTTACGGCACAAAAGAGACGGAGCGTATTCGTGCGTTAAGTTTTGCTTGCACTGATTTTTTGCTGGCAAAGCGCTGCAAGACCATCGTGATCGCATGCAACACAGCGTCCTCTGCGGCCAAGGAGGAGCTTCGCCAGGCATATGACGTGCCATTTGTGGCGATGGAGCCAGCCATTGCCCCAGCAGGGAGGGCGCGCAAAGACGGATGGGTGCTTGTGATGGCCACGCCGGCTACGTTGCGCCAGCCTTTGTTTGTATACAGAGTTAAAAAATGCGGGCTGGAGGGGCATGTGTTGCCGGTACCATGCCCCAAGCTGGTAGAGCTGATAGAGCGAGGCGCTGTACTGGGGGAAGAAACCTACCAAGCCATAGAGGAAGCGTTTTTGCCGTATAAGGATAAGCAGGTAGACGCGATTGTTTTGGGATGTACGCATTTTATCCATGCCAAAAGGCAGATACGCCAGTGTGCCGATACCATATGGCCTGGTGTGCCTTTGATGGATGGGAACCAAGGCACGGCGGTACAGCTTGAACGGATCTTAAATCAGTATGAGATGCGCAATGAGCAGACAGGCCCGGGAAAGATAGAATTATGCACCTCGGGCGATCCAGAAATTTATCTGCCGTTGTTTGAAACCCTGATGCGGCAAGGATAAGCGGGAACAGAGCTGAATAGGCTCTGTTTTTTTTATATGCGTTTAAAAAACGCGTGCGCGGGGCGCTGGCAGCGGCAAACGCAGGGGCCGTATGAAAAAGGAGACGGGGTCGGGCGGTCTCTTTTTGTTTATGGAAACATAAAAATTAGGAAAACCCCGGCTTATGTGTTTGAAAAAGCGATTGGAAAAAGTGTTGGAATTACGAAAAAAAACTTTGCTAAGTAGAAAAATTCTGCTAGTATTACAGTAAAGGAACAAAAATGATATTTACAAACATAAAATATTTCAAATAACTAAAATGAAACTTATAAATTTACAGTGCGCAGCACTGTGTTTGGCAATCTAGTATATAAGGGAGGACTGGAATTGAAAATCTATTCCGCAGAGAACGTTCGTAACATCGCTGTGGTAGGCCATGGCAGCGAAGGAAAGACCACGCTGGTAGAGGCGGCCCTGTTCAAAGCTGGGCATTTGGACCGTATGGGGCGCGTGGAAGATGGAACTACGACCACGGACTATGACCCGGAAGAAACCAAACGGCATATTTCCATCTCTACGGCTTTGGCGCCGGTAGAATGGAAAGAAACAAAGATCAACCTGATCGATGCGCCGGGGTATTTTGATTTTGTGGGCGAACAGCTGCAGGCAATGAAATTGGCCGACGCCGCGATGATCGTAGTAGGCGCAACGTCCGGGATTCCGGTAGGGGCGGAAAAAGCGTTTAAGATGAGCAAGCAAGCAGGCGTATCCCAGTTCTTCTTTATCAACCAGATGGATCGTGAACATGCAGATTTTGCCAAGATACTGGATCAGTTACAGCATAAATTTGGCAGCGGTGTAGTGGCGCTGACGATCCCTATCGTGGAGGGCGGCAAAGTAACGGGCTATATAGACGTGATTGAGCAAAAGGCCATGAAGGCGGATGGTAAAGGCTATCAGGCTCAGCCGGTGCCGGAAGAGCTCGTAGACTATGTGGTAGATCGCAGGATCGAGTTGGTAGAGGCGGCCGCGGAAAACGATGATGAGTTGCTGGAAAAATATTTCAACGGCGATACGCTGAGTACGGAAGAGGTATTTGGCGGCCTGAAGGTTGGCATTCTCAATGGCGATATTCAGCTGGTTTTGGGCGGCTCTGCGCTGCAGGGAGCGCTGATAGACAATCTGCTGGATGCGATTGTCGCCCTAATGCCAGATCCAGAGCAGCGGCCGGCACAGCAGGGCAAAACAGACGGCGGCAACGACAAGGAAGTGCCTTGCCAGGTGAACGCGCCGTTTGCCGCCCAGGTCATCAAGACGGTGGCGGATCCGTTTGTGGGCAAGCTGTCTATCTTCCGCGTCTATGCCGGCACGTTAAAAGCCGGGATGACGGTGTATAATACCAAAGCCGAAAAGCAGGAGAAAATCGGTACCGTATATGCCATGCGGGGTAAAAAGCAAAACGATGTGGTATGGTTGTCCGCAGGCGATATTGGCGCTGTGGCAAAGCTGCAGTATACCAATACAGGCGATACACTCTGCGATCCGGCAGAACATGTAACTTTCGATAGAATAGAATTTCCGGAACCCTGTATTTCCATGGCGATCTCTGCTAAGAAAAAAGGAGAAGAGGATAAGGTATTCGGCGGCCTTTCCAGATTGGAAGAGGAGGACCCGACTTTCAAAGTGGCCAAGGATCCGGATACAGGAGAAACGCAGATCCGAGGAATGGGAGAGATGCACCTAGAGGTCATCACCAACAAGCTGAAACAAAAATTCGGCGTGGAAGCAGAGATGAAAGACCCGCAGGTGCCATATCGCGAAACCATCCGCAAGGCGGTAAAAGCAGAGGGCAAGCACAAAAAGCAATCCGGCGGCCATGGGCAGTTTGGCCATGTTTGGATTGAGTTTGAGCCGCTGCTGGAAGGGGATTTTGAATTTGTAGACAAGGTTGTCGGCGGCGTAGTTCCGCGCAACTTTATCCCGGCTGTGGAAAAAGGGCTAAGGGAAAACCTATCTAGAGGCGTGCTGGCCGGATATCCGATGGTAGGCATCCGCGCCACGCTGTATGACGGCTCTTATCATCCGGTGGATAGCTCCGAAATGGCGTTTAAGACCGCTGCACGCTTGGCGCTTAGAAAGGGCTGCGCAGAGGCTTCTCCGGTATTGCTAGAGCCCATCATGCGGGCGGAGGTTACCGTTCCGGATGAATACATGGGCGATGTTATCGGCGATATGAACCGCCGTCGCGGCCGTATCCTGGGCATGGATCCGTTGGGCAACGGAGAGCAGGTAGTGTTGGCGGAGGTGCCATTGGCAGAGATGTTCAAATACGCAACCGACCTGCGCAGCATGACGCATGCGCATGGCAGCTTTGTGCTGACGTTTGATCGGTATGAGGATGTGCCGGGCAATATTGCGCAGAAAGTGATCGAGGCACGCAAGAGCATGCAGGGCGAAGAGGATTGATTTTCCTCTGAAAGAGGCCGCTTTTTAGGCGGTCTCTTTTTTTGAGCGTAGAGGTTCTGCGCCGGCTGTGGTAAAATAAGAAAAATGATGTTTGGATAAAAGGAGAAATAAGGATGATCACCATCAAAGTACCGGCAACATCGGCCAACCTGGGGCCGGGATTTGACTGTTTGGGGCTGGCAGTGTCCATGTATAACACAGTGGAGGTAGAGCCGAGCAAAACGCTGAAGATAGAGATTTTTGGGGAAGGATCCGACTCTATTCCCAAAAATGGTTCCAACCTTATCTTTAAGGCATATAGGCGTACTATGCAGCATCTAGAAGAGCCGGTGGCAAACCTGCACATGGTGCAGCATAACAAGATCCCCTCTACAAGGGGGTTGGGCTCGTCTTCCACAGCCATTGTAGCGGGCATTTTGATTGCTTCTGAAATCAGCGGCAAGGCTATTCCGCGGGCAGAGGCGCTGCGCATTGCAACGGAAATCGAAGGACACCCGGACAATGTGGCGCCTGCGCTGTATGGCGGGTTTACAGTATCCATGCAAAAGGATAAGCAGGTACGCTCGCTGTCCTTTGAAGTTTCCGGCGATTTGGTGCCGGTGGCCATGGTGCCGAATTTTGAATTGTCTACCGCGAAGGCGCGCAACGTATTGCCGCAGCATGTGCCGTATAAGGATGCGGTCTTCAATACCGCCCATGCCAGCTTTTTGGCAGCGGCGTTTGCCAAGGGGGATTTAGAGCATCTCCTATTTGCGGTGGAAGATAGGCTGCATCAGCCTTATAGGGCGGGGCTGATTCCGGGCTTTGAAGAAATCGTAACGTGCGGTAGGGAAATGGGCATTCCCGTTTACCTGTCCGGCGCAGGGCCGACAATGATGGCGCTATGCAGCCGCAGCAACGCCAACGAGTTTGTCGTAAGAAGCAAGCCGGTTTTGGCCAAGTTTGCAGATTGGGAAGTGCACGTTCTAGAGGTGGAAAACCGCGGCGCGCAGGTAATCCGTGCATGAAGGATCGGTATGGAAGAATTGCGCAAAGCCTGATTGCTTGGTTTGAAAAAAACAAACGGGATTTGCCGTTTCGAAGGACCAAGGATCCTTATCAGATTTGGATCAGCGAGATCATGGCTCAGCAAACCCGAATTGCAGCGTTGATTCCATACTTTGAACGCTTTACCAAGCAGTTTCCTACGGTAGAAGCATTGGCTGCCGCAGAGGAAGAAGAGGTTTTAAAGGCATGGCAGGGCTTAGGATACTATGCCCGGGCGCGTAACCTACACAAGGCCGCGCAGAAGATGGTGGCGGAATGCGGCGGAAAGGTGCCGGAGAATCCGGAGCAACTGCGCAAGATGCCGGGGATTGGAGCCTATACGGCAGGGGCGGTGCTTTCCATTGCGTATGGGAAAAAGGAGCCGGCGGTAGACGGCAATGCCACACGGGTTTTTGCGCGGATAGAGGAAATCTATGAGGATGTATTGAAACCGCAGACCATCCGGCAGGTTACGGATATCATTCGAGCCATGATGCCGGATGGGCAGGCAGGGACACTTACCGAGGCGATTATGGAGCTGGGCGCCCTAGTCTGTTTGCCGCAGACACCCCAGTGCCAGGTATGCCCTGTTCGCCGTGAATGCAAAGCGTATGAGCATAGCAAAACGGAGGTTTTGCCATTTCGCAGCGGGCCAAAACCGAAAAAAGAGGAGCATCGTTTGATCCTTTTGGCTGAGGACGAGCAAGGGCGCATTCTGATGCGCAAGCGAAGCGAACGGTTGCTGCATAATCTTTGGGAATATGTAAATCTACCGACGCAACCGACGCAGCAGGCGCTGGATGCGCTGGGGCTGCAAATGCTGGAACAAAGAGAGATCGGCAAGGCTCAGCATGTTTTTACGCATATCATATGGCATATGCAGGGCATTTACGCCAGGGTGCAGAATGCCCCGGCTCCAGAGGACTATGAGTGGGTGCCAAAGGAGGAAATAGAGACTAAGGCGCTGCCGACAGCGCTATCAGTATTTACAAGATGGGGTAGAAAAAATTTATGGAACCAATAAAAAAGATCCGGTATTCCAGCCGGATCTTTTCATTCGGGAACGGGTTCGAAGAACCATTTGTTTTCGTCGAGAAACAGCAGGATTTTTCGGTTGCGTACACGGCATAGATAGCGGATGCCGCAGCCGCCTTGTTTTCGGCTGGCAGCACGCCGGACATCCAGCACGCGATCGATGGCAAAGGTGCGCCCATCCGGCCAAATAAAGGAGAGGGGAAAAATTTGCCCAGTTTCATCAAACCGGGCGATTACAGGCAGATATTGAGCCATTTTTTACAAAACCCCCTTTCGAAAGGCAACAGAATGCAAGGAGCTTTCCTCCAAAGGATCGATTTTTAGTTGTGTATCCTGTAAAGTGACGGCGCGGGCAATGCTCCAATGCCCAAAGCGATGGCGCAAATCGTCGATACAGCGTTCCAATTCGGCGTTTTTCTGCTCTTTTTGCGAAAAAATAGAAAGCTGATAGGCGTCTTTTTCAAAGGACAGCTGGCTGACCTGTATACCGATGCTGCGTATGGGAGCACCGTCCCAATGTTTGTGGATAAGACGAAAGCAGGCTTTTGCCAAACGGCCGCTGACCTGCGTGGGAGCGCCCAGCTGAATTTGCCTGGTTTGGCTGCAAAGATCGGCATCCCGAAGCCAAAGATGAAGAACCTCCGCACGAAGATGGCCAAGGCGAAGCCGCTCTGCTACACATTCGCACAGCATATACACAACGGGAACAAATGCATCGGCATGCATAAGATTCTTAGGAAGAGTGGTACTGTTGCCGATGGATTTGACGGGCGGAGATTCCCCCCAGTACGCCACAGGTGCATATTCGTGCCCCAGTGCATACTGGTGCAGCGTATGTCCCCATTTGCCTAGAAGGGAGCGCAGCGTCGTTTCGGGAGCATTGGCAAGATCGCCGATGGTATGAATGCCGATGCGCGCCAGCTTTTTTTCTGTAACAGGGCCTACAAACAGCAGCGCGCGCGGAGACAGGGGCCAGATGATGGTTTGTAGAGCAGAAGGCGGCAGCGCCGTAACAGCGTTGGGCTTTTTCAATTCGCTGCCAAGTTTTGCAAAAATTTTGTTATACGAAACGCCGATGGAAACAGTTACACCCAATTCTTGCTCGATGGTGCGCCGTATTTGTTCGGCAACCTGTACGCCCTCGGCAAAGGAATCCACGCAGCCTGTTAAGTCTACCCAGCTTTCATCGATGCTAAAAGGCTCTACGCGATCGGAATATCGCCGATAGATCTGATTGGCCATATGCGAAATCCGATGATACCGGTCGTAATGCGGAGGCACTACCACAAGCTGAGGGCATTTTTGCCGCGATTGAAACAAGGGCTCTCCCGTTTTCACGCCGCGGGCCTTGGCCCACTCATTTTTTGCCAAAACAATGCCATGGCGTTTTTCTTCATCGCCGCCTACGGCCAAGGGCACTGTGCGCAGATGGGGCTGATACAGCATTTCCACAGAAGCATAAAAGCTGTTCATATCACAATGCAGAATCACACGCACAAAAAAGACCTCCCCAACAGGATATAAGAACATTTGTTCTCATATAGTATAACGCACAGAAACGGGGTTGTAAAGCGCAAAATCATCGTACGGGAAAACAACAATTGGGAAAACCGTATGAGATGTGGTAAAATGCTCAGGTAGAAAAGGAGAGAACACGTTGCCAAAGCAAGAATATGAAACCTGCCTGTACGGCGCAGAGATGGGTCCAAAGAATCACCCGCGCATTTGCCTGCGTGGGAAGCTGGATGCATTGCATGCCAAGGCGATTTTATGCGCTATAGACATAGCAGAACAAGGAGATATGCGGCTATCAGTGCAGGTTGAGCAGATTGCGACCATGGCGCTGGCATTGCTGGAAGCGGAGTATAAAGGGGAACTGCCGGCTTTGCCGCTGCTAGATGGCAAGACGGAGGAGCAGATCCATTTGGCTTCCCATTTTCCGGAAAGGACATACGGCATACCGCATTTTTTCCCAAGCGTTCGCACAGGGCGTAAAATTGCACAAATCAATGTGCTGAGAACGCAAATCAGAGACTGTGAACGGCAGGCCGTAGCGGTATATAAGGATGGATTTCCAGCCTTTATCCGGGCATTGAACCGTTTATCCAGCTATGCCTATTGCTTGATGTGTGAGCAGAAAGCAAAACAGGAGGAAGAAATATGAAGGTAGGGATTTCCACTTCCTGCTACTTTACCAAGGTAAATACGGAGGATACACTGCCACTGATCCGAAACTTAGGCGCCGACCGTTTTGAGGCTTTTTTGGGCGGTATGTATGAATATCAAGAGGACTTTGCCAAGCTGATGGCCAGGCGAAAAGACGATCTGGGGCTTACCTGTACCACCATCCACACGCTGGGCAGCCAGTTTGAACCTCAGTTGTTTGCAGGGCATCCCCGTCAGCGCCAGGCAGCGCTAGATGTGTTTGAAATGGCGCTGGTATGCGCAAGAATTCTAGGTGCTCGGTACTATGTGATGCACGGTGCGCTTTTTTTAAAGAAAAAGGCGGGCCGCCCCAATTATCAATACATCGGAGAACGATTTCAAAGCCTGTGTGCGCTAGCGGATTCCTATGGTATACGATTGACACTGGAAAATGTGCATTGGTGCCAGTACCATGAGGTAGGGTATGCGAAAAACCTACGGCCCTTTTTAGAGGATTGCTCGCTGGGTTATACGCTTGACGTAAAGCAAGCGGCCCAGTCCGGTTACCCGATGGAGGGCTACCTGGAGGAAATGGGAGACCGCCTCTGTAACCTCCATCTCTGTGATATTACGGAGCAGGAACAAATGGTGTATACATCCTTGCCAGGGCAGGGGAATTTTGATTTTGTGCATTTGGCGGCATTGTTGCGCGAAAAGAATTTCAATGGCGCGGTAACGATGGAAGTTTATCCAGATGACTGGGAAAAGGAAAACGAGCTTAGGCAATCCTTTGCATTTCTCCGCGCTCTGTTTGAGTAATAATAAATAAATTTGCCCAGCATATCACGAACATGATATAATAACCGCAATTCAAAAAGGAGGTACCAAACGATGGTACGATATGAAGATCCGGCTTTCCAAGCCTCGATGAAGATCAAATTGGATGTTTCCAATATGATGGAAGAGATTTTGGGAGAAAAGGGATTCCGGGCCGAGCAGTTGCAGGCTCCGATCTTTGCGCAGGCCGCCAAACAGATGACGGCGCAAAAGGAGCAGATGGGTTTCCGTCAGCTCCCATATACGGATCCGGCGTTGTTGGATGAGATTTTGGAGACAGCGGCAGACATTCGCGGAAAGTTTGATGCGTTTGTCGTACTGGGTATCGGCGGTAGCGCGTTGGGGCCGATTGCCGTGCAGCAGGCACTGAACCATATGCGATACAATGAGCTGCCTGCAGAAAGGCGGGGTGGCCCGCGCTTTTATGTGGAGGATAACATTGACCCTGCTCGCATGGATGCGCTGTTTGACGTCATCGACATTAAAAAAACCTGCTTTAACGTCATTACAAAATCCGGCAGCACCAGCGAGACGATGGCTCAGTTTTTGATTATAGCGGATAAGCTGAAAAAAGCGGGCGTGTCTCTTAAGGACAACATGATTGCAACCACGGACAAGGCCAAGGGCAACCTGATTAAGATTGCCCAGCAGGAAGGGCTGAAAACCTTTGTGATCCCGGATGGCGTAGGCGGCCGGTTCTCCGAGATGACGCCGGTAGGCCTGCTGGGCGCGGCGGTATGCGGCATCGATATCAAGGAGCTGATTGCAGGGGCTCGCTATATGGACGGCTTGCTGCAAAGCGAAAATGTCATGGAAAATATGGCGTATCTGGATGGCGCTTTGCAGTATCTGTGTATGGAAAATGGGGTCAACGTATCCGTCATGATGCCCTATGCCGATTCTCTCAAATATATGTCGGACTGGTATGCGCAGCTTTGGGCAGAGTCGCTTGGCAAAAATATAACTCGAGACGGCAAACCGGTGCATGTAGGGCAAACGCCGGTAAAATCATTGGGTGTAACGGATCAGCATTCCCAGGTACAACTGTATACGGAAGGGCCGTTTGATAAGGTCGTAACGTTCTTGGCAGTAGAGGATTACGGCACGACGGTGGAGATTCCGCATGGATACGAGAATATTCCGGATGTATCTTTCTTGGGTGGGCATTCTATGAACGAGCTCATCAGTGCCGAGCAGTTTGCCACGGCCTATGCGCTCAACCGTGCGGAAAGGCTGAATAAGACCTTCACACTGCCGGCGGTCAATGCTTTTACCATTGGCCAGCTGCTGTATGTATTGGAGGTAGAAACGGCTTATCTGGGTGAATTGTATAACATCAACGCTTTTGACCAGCCAGGCGTAGAAGAGGGCAAAAACGCTGCTTATGCGTTGCTGGGCAAACAGGGCTACGATGAAAAACGCAAGGAAATGGACAAAGCACCGCAGCCCGTTGCAAAATACATTTTGTAAAACGAAAAGGGCCCCTTCGCAGGGGCTTTTTTTGTACAATGAAAATGCATAAAAAAGAGTTTTGATCCGCATATACGATAATATAGAAACAGGAGGAAACAAGATGATCTCATTACAGCCTGTAACCAAGGAAAATTATGAGGACTGTTGCAGATTGCAGGTAGCAAAGGGCCAGGAGGAATATGTGGCACCCAACGTGTTTTCATTGGCACAAAGCAAATATTTGCCGGAACGTATACCAGTGGCCATCTATTGGGATAAGACAATGATTGGGTTTGGCTTATACGGCATTGATACCGAACGAAACGAAAATTGGATCTTCCGGTTTATGCTTGGCAGACAATACCAAGGGAAAGGATGGGGTAAGCAGGCCTTTGTCGCGTTTTTGGAAATGGTATGTGCAAGGGCTGGGTATAATGCGGTATATTTGAGCGTAAACCTAGAAAATAGAACGTCGCAGCACATGTATCGCTCCTTTGGATTTGAGGATACAGGGAAGATGTATTGCCCAGAAGAGAAGATCATGAAGAAAATGATAGGTGCTAAAAAATGACAGAGTACTATGCGTGAAATTAACAATGCTAAGGGAATGGCTATGATATAATGGAGCTACCCAAAGAGAAAGGTGGGTGGAACCATGACTTTGATAGACTGGATTGCGCTGGGCGTGATGCTTTTGGGCGTGATCCTGCTGATTGTAGAGGTGTATGCGCCGGGGTTTGGGCTGCCGGGCCTGGCTGGTCTGCTGTTTTGCGCGGCAGGGATTGCGATGTTTGCCGATACTTGGGGGCAAGCTGCCGCCGCGTTTACCATCATTGCAGTCATCGTGGCGGCCGCGTTTGGATTTACCTTATATTCTGCCTCAAAAGGACGGCTTTCACGGTCTAAACTGATATTAAACGACGCTGTAACGGAAAAAGCCGGATATGCGGATTTTGATGCATTGGGAGACTGGGTAGGAAAGCAAGGCGTTGCGATTTCTCCGCTGCGCCCGGCAGGCGTTGTAGAGATAGAAGGGAAACGGCTGGATGTTGTGACCCGCGGTGAATTTTTGGCAGAGGGCGAATCTGTCCGCATCGCACAGGTGCAGGGACGGCAGGTTATCGTCTGCCGTATATAAACACAAGAAAGGAAAGGGACATGTATTTAGAGGATATGATTGGGCCGATTTTGATTGGCGCAGCCATCTTGGTTGTTTTGATTCTATTTTTTACCTTTGTGCCGTTGCGGTTGTATATCAGTGCGCTGGCAGCAGGGGTAAAGGTCAATATTTTTACGCTGGTGGGCATGAAACTGAGAAATGTAAAGCCCGCCCGCATTATCCTACCGATGATCAAGGCGACAAAGGCGGGGCTGGATGTGACCATCAATATGCTGGAAACGCATTATTTGGCAGGCGGCAATGTAGATAAGGTCATCGATGCGCTTATTGCGGCGCAAAGAGCCAATATTCCCCTGGAATTTGGCAAGGCACAGGCGATCGATCTGGCTGGCCGCGATGTGTTGCAGGCGGTACAGATGTCTGTCAATCCTAAGGTGATTGAAACGCCGATCGTGGCGGCCATTGCAAAGGACGGCATAGAGCTCAGGGCCAAAGCGCGGGTTACAGTGCGTGCCAATATCGATAGGCTTGTCGGCGGCGCCGGGGAAGAGACGGTGATTGCGCGCGTAGGCGAGGGCATTGTTACCACAGTGGGTTCGTCAGATTCCCATAAGGCGGTGCTGGAAAATCCCGATTTGATTTCCCGTACCGTTTTGAACAAAGGCTTGGATGCAGGCACTGCATTTGAGATCTTATCCATTGACATTGCGGATGTGGATGTGGGGCGCAACGTAGGCGCACAGCTGCAGATGGACCAGGCTGAGGCAGACCGCCGTATTGCGCAGGCAAAAGCGGAAGAACGCAGGGCCATGGCTGTGGCGAGGGAGCAGGAAATGAAGGCGTCTGTACAGGAAATGCGCGCTAAGGTTGTAGAGGCGGAGGCCGATGTGCCGAAAGCAATGGCACAGGCGCTGCGGGAAGGCAAGCTGGGTGTAATGGATTATTACCAGATGCAAAATGTCATTTCCGATACCGAGATGCGGCAGTCCATTGCCGATGCGGGCAAGGATGAAACGCCAACTGTGGAGAAATAGTGCATGGAAGTAATCATCGTTCTATTCTTTTTGTTTCTGGTTTCCAGCCTGGGAGAGAGCAAGAAGAAAGCAAAACAAAAACGTCAAGCAGAGCAGCGGGTGTTCCGCCAGATGCAGGAGGAACTGGAGCGTGAACAGGAAGAGGCGGCACGGCGTATGAGTGCGGGCGAGGGCGAACAGCGCCAAACAGAATTGGAGCGCGAAGCGGCCATACATGTAGTGCAGGCTGCGGCACATCAGGCCGCAGAGGCAGAGATTTATCGACAGGTTGCCTTTGCCCACGCCACTGAAGAGAGCTCTGCCTGCACAGAAAACTGGCAGGAAGAGGTACGCCTGCATGCACGCCCGCAG
This sequence comes from uncultured Eubacteriales bacterium, assembly GCA_959600905.1. Classification (GTDB taxonomy): domain Bacteria; phylum Bacillota; class Clostridia; order Christensenellales; family QAND01; genus UMGS1975. Next base: position 36,932 of record CAUGNO010000009.1, read on the forward strand.
CCCATGGGTAACAACCGGCCGATGGAGAATAAAACGCCCCAAGGGGGTAAACGCTATAACCCATATGCCAAACTGTTTACCGCAGAGGGCGTGCGAAACGGCATCATCCTTTCGGAAGTACTGGGCACACGCGGTGGACGGTTTGGAAAACGTATAGGACGGTAAGACGAGGATCCGGAATGATTTCCGGATCCTTTTCTTTTGCAACAAGGGACAAAAAGTAGGCAAACTCCGTAAAATATGATATGATGCTTGAAATTAGGAGGCCCAAAATGGCAATTACGGAGATTCGGCCGGCGGTGTGCATGGCATGCGGGCATAAGCAGAGCGTGCTGGATGTACGCCAAATCAATGTGCAGAAAAGACCGGAGATCAAACAAAAAATATTGCAGGGAACGCTGTTTCCCATGCATTGTCGTGCATGCGGCGCGGTGCTGGAAAAGGTGCAGAATTGTTTGTATATCGATCCTGCGCTCCCGCTGCTGTTAGAATTGGCAGCGCCGGGAGAGCCATGCCGCCTGCAAGAGGTGCAGGAAGGTCTGGGGGACACAAAAGCGATCATCCGAGTGGTGCGTACGCCAGAGGATATGGCGGAAAAACTGCGCATTTTCGATTGTGGCCTGGATGACCGTGTCGTGGAGATCGTTCGTCTGTTGATGGTTACGCAGCTAACGGAGCAGACTCCTGATCTTTTGGAGAGCAGCCCGGTATTTTCCGCGCCGCATGGTGAACCGCAGCTGACCTGCCTGTGCCATGACGGCAGCGAAAGGGTCTGCCCGATTACCAGAAAGCTGCAATCTGAAATTTATACGCAGTATTTGGCAGACAGGGAGGCACAAGATACGTTGGTGGTGGATAGCGCCTGGGTATATCGGCTTTTGTTATCGCAGAAAGGAAGAGCATAGCAACGATGCAAGCAAAAGAAGAAATGGGGATTGTCTGCCCCCATTGCGGCCGCGTGCAAAAGGTAACGCGCTGGCATTTGGTAAATTTGGAATCTGAACCGTTGGCAAAGCTTAGAGCGTTCAAGGGAACCCTATTCAAGGTGCCCTGCGAAGCATGCGGGAAAACGATGCAGTTTCAGTATCCCTGTGTGTTTTTAGATGAAACGCACCGCGCTTTGCTGTATCTTTGTCCGGAGGACGTAGAGCAGGATACGCAAACGCTTTCCGCACTTCCGCCCCAGGAGGGGTATAAGCTGAGGCTGATTCGCACACCGGAAGAGCTGGCGGAAAAGCTGCAGATTTTGGAATGTGGCCTAGAGGATACGGTGATAGAGCTGGTAAAGGTGTTTTATTTTATGCAGTTCCATGCGCAATACCCGCAAGAAACGGTAGAACGTGTATTGTTTTCGCAGCAACCATCACCTTGTATCCGTATGGTTTGTAAAAGCGGCCAGACATATGAACTTCCCCTGCAGCAAACATATTATAAAAAAGTACAGACACAGTATCAGGAACGAATCTGGAAACGTTGCGGCCTGGGTATGCAGTGTATAGATGCCGCGTGGGCCAGCGGGGTTTTGGAGCTGTAAGATGAAAATCATTGACGCACATTTGCATTTTTGGCCGGGAGAGCCATACTTTGATGAAATTGCACTGGCTGCAAAGCACCAAAATACGGAGAAGCATCTCTATGAGCAGTACCAAGCGCATGAGATTACGATGGGCATTGTAATGGGCAACGATACGCTGGAAAAAGAACGGCATCGATACCCTTCCTATTTACGGTATTGCATCGGGCTAGACAGCAATTTTGTTGCGCAGCATTCATTGCAGAGCGCGGTGGATCAGGTAGAATGGCATCTACAGCAGCCAGGATGCGTTGGCATCAAGCTGTATCCAGGATATTGCCGCGGTTATGTATCGGACAAGCAGTATCGACCGTATTATGAACTGGCGCGCCAATATCGAAAGCCGGTAGCGATCCATACAGGTGCTACGGCAGGTGCGGAAGCATGCCTGAAATACAGCCATCCAATGACGGTGGATGAGATCGCAACGGAATATGCAGACGTGCAGTTCGTACTGTGCCATTTTGGCAGCCCTTGGGTACAGGACGCGGCTGCTGTGATGGCCAAAAATGAAAATGTGGCGGCGGACCTATCCGGCCTTTTGGAAGGATGCCCGGAGCTTTCTACCCTTTGGAAGGAACAAAGCGCATTTTTTGCCTATCTAAAAATGTGGATGGCTTATTTAGGACGGTATGACAGCTTAATGTTTGGAACGGATTGGCCGCTGGTGAACCTGCCACTGTATATTCGCTTTATTCAAAGGCTGGTGCCGGAGCAAGTCTGGAAGAAGGTATTCTTTGATAATGCAAACCGCATCTATCAGTTGCATCTTGATAAGCAATGAGTGCATCGTATGGCATTGCGATAACGCGCCGGTTGCGTAAAAGCAGCGGCGTGTTTTTGCATAGGGCCCATTCAAAGACGATAAGGAGCCGACTTTTTCTGTAAAATCGTACTCATATTGCTTGACAAAGCAACAATGAGGAGTAAAATTGAGTTAGAAAAAGCTAATTAAAATATGAAAGCTTGCTGAAAGATTTCGCAGAACTAGAGAGTTTTGCTGAATTTGAGTGAGTAAATTTCTGAATAAATTATAAAGTAGCGATGATTTTTTGAATGTAGAGTGCTTGAAAGCCTCGCTGATTTTTAGCTTTATTATATTGATTTGATGTTTACAAGCATATCATTGATTTATCAGATTATGTAACCACAGTATATTTCTTTAAAAGATACAAAAGAACAAAAAGGAATCTTACTATCTATTTTGACATGTATATCATAAAGATTTATGATAGTACATAGGTAAGTCTCGTGTTGCGCTGCAACACAAATACAAAGTAAGGAGCGATGTATGATGGAAAAGGCCAAGGTGTTTTTCACAAAAGAGATTACGCCGGAAACGATGATCAAAATGTACAAGGCATTGGGCGTAGAGCTGCCTGGCAAAGTGGCCGTTAAGGTGCACTCCGGGGAGGTTGGAAACCAAAACTTTATCCGTCCCTCTTTCATGAAGCCGATGGTGGATCATGTGAAAGGTACGATTGTAGAGTGTAATGCGGCCTATGAAGGTAAGCGCAATACCACGGATGCTCACTGGGAAACGATGAAGCTGCACGGATGGACGGACATCGCTCCGGTAGACATTATGGATGAAGAGGGCGAGATGGAGTTGCCCGTGCCCGAGGGGAAACGCATTCAGGTAAACTATGTTGGTGCGCACCTGGCAAATTATGATTCCATGTTGGTGCTTTCGCATTTTAAGGGGCATCCGATGGGCGGTTTTGGCGGTGCTCTAAAGAATATCTCCATCGGGATCGCATCTTCCCACGGCAAGGCATACATTCATGGCTCGGGAAAACCAGAAGAGATCTGGACGGGCGATCATGATTCTTTCCTGGAATCCATGGCAGATGCAGATAAATCCATTGTCAAGCATTTTGGCGATAAGATTGCCTTTATCAATGTGATGCGCAATATGTCGGTAGACTGCGACTGTGTGGCAAAGGCGGCGGATCCCTGCATGAAGGATATCGGCATCTTGGCTTCTTTAGATCCAGTGGCGCTGGATCAAGCGTGCATTGATATGGTCTATCAATCCGATGATCCGGGCAAAGCAGAGCTCATTGAACGCATAGAATCGCGGAACGGCACGCTGACCATCAAGGCGGCCGAGGCGGTAGGCGTTGGCACCAGGGAATATGAACTGGTGAATGTGGACTGATATGGCAAAAAGAGGCATGCGTCGGCATGCCTCTTTTTGATTGCCTTTGCTAGGCATTTGCTGATAAATACGATAAGATAAGCATTGGCTAGGGAGGCATAGGATGAAACAGATCCACATCGGTACGATCATTGCAGAGAAAAGAAAACAAAGAGGTTTGACCCAGCAGGCCTTGGCTGAGCATGTAGGCATCTCTAAACCTGCGGTATCCAAATGGGAAAGCGGGCAGAGCTATCCGGACATTGAATTGTTGCCGGTGCTGGCCTCTTTTTTTGACTGCACAGTAGATGAACTGCTGGGCTATGAGCCGCAGCTATCGCGGGAGGAGGTGCAGGCGCTGTATGCAAAGCTATCGGCGGAATTTGTCAGCCAACCGTTTGAACAGGTATATCAAAAAAGCCGTGCGCTGCTAAAACAGTATTTTTCTTGCTGGGTGCTTCAATTTTATATAGCGCTTTTATGGATCAACCATGCAGACCTTCAAGGCGATCAGCAAAGGGCAAAAGCCATGTATTTGGAAGCGCTGGCAGTACTCAAACGGGTGGAAAAGGGCAGCGAGGATACGGTTTTATCCAGACAAGCGTTGCAGTTGCAGGCATTTTGTCATTTGGCGGCGGATCAGCCAAAGCAGGCCATAGAGCTATTGGGGGATATTGTGGAAATGCCTATGCAGACAGAAATATTATTGGCCAAGGCATATTTTGCGGAAGGGGATAGGCAGCGCGTCCGTGAGCTGCTTCAGCAATATATGTATGAAAATTTGATGGGTATTTTGGATGCTTCGCCGGATCTATTGGCTGCATATTTGGATGAACCTCTAAAGGCGGAGCAATTTTATCAACGCATACTAACTTTGGGGCAGGCGCTGGGGGCGGATACGATGCACCCAAGCAAATTCATTCCCATTTATATGGTAGGATGCCAGATGTTCTTACAAAATGGAAAAGAAGAAAAAGCTGCAGAAGCACTGGAACGGTATTTAGATCTGGCCTATTATGGCAGCGAATTGGGATGGCGCTTGCAGGGCAGCGATTTATTTGATTGCTTAGAGCCCTATTTCCACTCCAGATTGCTGGGAAATATCGCACCTCGAGATGGACGGTTTATTGAAAACATTCTCATCGGCTATGTAGAGGGAACACCGTTGCTGTCTACGCTATGTGAACGTCCGAATCTCCAAACGAAACTGCAACGATTGAAGGATTTGCAGAAAAAATAACGAATTTTGTGGGAAAGCTATTTTGTCTATGCAATGGCTATAAAACAAAAAGGCCCTGCAAGGAATTCTCTTGCAGGGCCAAGGCTTTTTCAGGCAATCTTTGCCTCATGCTTGATACGAATCAAAGCGTGCTTCATACGAGGAACCAAAACAATGGCCAGGCAGATGATGAGCTCGGGCACAAGATAGGTGGCGTTGTATCCCAAAGAGTAAAGCAGCGGGCTTTGCCCTGCAGGGGCAGAGGAGGCAAAATAAATGACGCCGGACAAAACATGGATGATAAACCGAGCTGCAGAGCCCAGCACAATGCCCAAGGGAAGCTGGTTATCCTTTCGGAATAGGCCTGCAATGCCCAAAACAGCGAAAGGGAGAATGTAATCCAACAAAAATTGCATGGGATGGATCACATAGGCCCCCTGTACCAGCTGCATGATGCCATCCATCGTACCGGCGGCAATGCCGGGGATGGGCCCATAGATCCAGGCAAAGACCAGGATAGGCAGCATGGATGCGGGCGTTACGCTGCCGCCGTTTGGCATACGGTACAAGGTAAGGCAGGACAGCACAAATGCCAATGCAACACACAAAGCGCCGGTGGACAGCATTTGAATCGTCCATTTTTGCCGCCGCAGCAGCAAAACAATACAAACGACGCCGAGAATTGCCACAAGAATGGACCAAAATATAGGAGAATACAAAAAGGCTGCGGCTGTGGAGGCCCCTTCTTCCGGTTCAATCGTAGGCAGTGCAAAAGCAAACAGCACCGCCAGCGCCAGCAGCAATACAACGACAATGGGCAATGCTGCGCCGGAACGCTTTCTTAATGCAAAAAACACCACAGCACAAACGACGACGAGCGCCCACACAACCCAGGCCCAGACGGGCAGGGCCACTAAGTTTTCCAAAAACGTAGAAAACCACATAAAACAAACAACTCCTTTTGACCGCTCTCCATGAAAAAACCCGCAACATTGTTGCGGGAAACGCTGGCATAACAAACATATGCGCGCCGCTTCCCTCCGTTGGCATGATCCAGACAGGTTCCAAGGGTCGGGCAGATGCGCCCTCTCAGCCTTACGGCACCCCCAGCGGTACTATTTAATTTTTTTATAGTATAGGGGCAAAGGGGAAGGCTTGTCAAGGCCGGGCTTGCAACCGGGTGAAAAAGGCGGTATAATGCAGACAATCAAGCGACGACCAAGGCCACGTTTTATGCGGCGTAGCAGAGAGCCCGCTCTTAGGCTGTAAAGCGGGTATGCCGGGAAAACGGTTCCCACCTTGCGAGCTTTGCGGTGAAAGCCGCCGCCTAGCCGGGCGTTATCGGCATAATGAGTGGGCAAGTATATTTGCCAAGTAAGGTGGTACCACGGAAGCATGTCTTTCGTCCTTGCAGAAAAGTTGCAGGCGAAGGGCTTTTTTTATGCCCGCCTGCGAAAATTTGTTTGGAGGAGGAAGATCAATGGCAGGGAAAAAGCAACAAGGGGCATTTGTGCAGGCAATTACGCCGATGGACGAGAATTTTTCCAGATGGTATACAGACGTTGTGGTACGGGCTGAGCTAATGGATTATTCCGAGGTAAAAGGATGTATGGTCATCCGTCCGTACGGCTACGGCATTTGGGAGCTAATCCAAAAGGAGCTGGACGATAGGTTTAAGGCAACGGGGCATAAAAATGCGTATTTTCCGCTGTTTATCCCGGAAAGCCTACTGAAAAAGGAAGCAGAACATGTTGAAGGATTTGCGCCGGAGGTTGCCTGGGTAACAAAGGGCGGCCACGAAGAGCTGACAGAGCCCCTGGTCGTTCGCCCGACCAGCGAAACCATCATTTGCTCGATGTATGCCAAATGGGTGCAGTCTTATCGGGATCTGCCGCTGTTGCTCAACCAGTGGTGCAATGTTGTGCGCTGGGAAAAGAGCACTCGGCCGTTTTTGAGGACCAGCGAATTTTTATGGCAGGAAGGGCATACTGTTCATGCTACCTATGAAGATGCGCAGAAGGAAACCATGCAGATGCTGGAAGTATATAGGGACTTTGCCTATAATGTGTTGGCCATTCCAGTGTTGACGGGGCAAAAAACAGAAAAGGAAAAATTTGCGGGTGCACAGGATACCTACACGATGGAAGCCATTATGCACGATGGCCAGGCCTTGCAGATGGGAACCAGCCACAATCTGGGCCAGCACTTTGCAAAGGTGTTCGATATTCAGTTTTTGGATAAGGATGGGCAGCAAAAATACGCTTGGCAGACCAGCTGGGGCGTTAGCACACGCATGATCGGCGGCTTGATCATGGTACACGGGGATGACCGAGGCTTAAAGCTGCCGCCCAAAATTGCACCAGTGCAGGTCGTGATCGTACCGGTTGCAATGCACAAGGAAGGCGTGTTGGAAAAGGCCAACGAATTATACGATGAATTAAATGCGGCGGGCCTGCGCGTAGAGCTGGACGACAGGGACCAGTCTCCGGGTTGGAAGTTCAATGAATGGGAAATGCGCGGCGTTCCCGTCCGGCTGGAAGTAGGACCGCGGGACATTGAAAACGGCCAGGTGATGCTGGCGCGTCGGGATACGCATGAAAAGGCAGCAACCCCCATGGAGGGCTTAGTGCAATCCATTCAGACGCTTTTAGAGGATATTCATAAAACCATGCTGCACATGGCCACAGAGCATCGGGATGCGCATATTTTCCAAGCATCTACGATGGAAGAGGTGCGGGAAGCTGTGGATACCAAAAAGGGCTTTGCGCTTTCGCCCTGGTGTGGAGAGCGTGCCTGCGAAGAGCATGTCAAGGACGAATATGGCATTACAACGCGTTGCATGCCGTTTGAGCTTCAGGACCAGGCAGAAGGGCATGTGTGTGCATGCTGCGGAAAACCTGCGAAAAAAATGATTTACTGGGCGCGTGCCTATTGAGAAAAAGAGAAAGCCAATTGGCTTTCTCTTTTTTTATTTCAGGGAAAGAGCAAGACCGTCCGCATTTACTTTTATATCCTGTTTAGGATATAATATAGATTCTGGCAGAAAATAGAATCAATGAGAAAAACGATACATGCATACAAATTGTGTATGGGGGTGTTAGGTTGCCAAATACGGAGCAGACGAGGTTTGTGCCCAGAAGCGAGCTGCGGGACCAAGGGCAGAGACTTCGGCACACACATAAAAGGCAAATGCCGGCGCATGGCCGTCAGGCCCGCATGTCGGTACGACATACCACACATAAATCGACAAAGGCATCGCAGCATGCGCTAAAAACGACAATGGTGGTCACGCTGATCATCGCAGCCAGTAAGCTGCTGGGCTTTGTACGCGAGATGGTCATGGCCGCCTATTTTGGCCGTGGCGTAGAAAGCGACGCTTTTGTTACGGCCTACGGCATATTCAGCATCATGACGCTGCTGTTCAGCGCAGGCATCGCCTCCACCTTTATTCCGATTTATACAAAAACAAGGTTGAGGGAGGGTCAACTGGCTGCGGATCGGTACGCCAGCCAGGTCGTTACGCTGTATTTTGTTGCGGGTTTGATTGGCTCGTTGTTGGCATATTTGTTTGCACCTGCCATTTGCTCGCTCATCTACCGTGCCGAGGTAGGCGTGGAGCTTACTATACAGCTAACAAGAATGATGTACCCATCTTTGGCATTTTACGCGGTAACCGGCGTATTGTGCAATCTGCTGAATGCTCGGGAAAAATTCATTCCGGAACAGCTGCTGGGCTTTATTCTGTCTGCCTGCTTGATCACCGCTATCGTTACGTTCCGGGATATACGCATGGTGGGCATTGCAGTATCCGTTACGGGCGTGATGCAAACCATCATTCTGTTGCCCTTTTTGCGAGGACATTTTCGCTATCGGCCGCATCTGACGATACGAGAGCCCAAGATTCGCAGAACCTTCATTCTAGCCATACCGGCGCTGATTAGTATGGCGTTTGACGAGATCAACCACCAAATCGACCGCATGATCGGTTCTTCATTGGGGGTTGGCGTCGTAACAGCGCTCAGCAAATCTTACTCGCTGGTTACAACGGCGCTGGGCATCTTGATCGTTCCGATCACCACCATCACATTCAGCAGGCTGAGCCGTATCGTAGCTAAGCGGAAAAAGAACGAGTTTGGCCAGGCGGTACGGCAGAGCATTGAGATCATTGCGCTGATCACTTTGCCTGTTATTATATTGGGCGTTGTGATGCAAAAGGATATCATTGCAGTTGCTTTCCAGCGAGGGGCTTTTACCGCAGAAGACACGGCTTTTACGGCGCCCGTCTTTGGTATGTACATTGCAGGGCTGTTTTTCTTTGGCCTAAGAAATTTTTTGAGCCGTGTATTCTATTCCTTACAGGATACGCGTACCCCTATGCGCGTAGGTATAGTTAGCGTATGTGTGAATATCGTGCTGAATCTTACGTTATCCCGTGTCATAGGCGCTATGGGATTGACGCTTGCCACGACAACAGCAGCCTTGACAGGAGCTGCTTTGCAGCTAATTCTGCTACATAAAAAGATGGGCTCTCTGGGCCTACGCAGCGTAGTAGGGCAAGTGATCCGCATCATAATTTCTTTGGCGGCAGCAACAGGGATCTTGTTGCTCGTGCTTAGCTTTTTGCCAGCGCACAATGGAGAAACGCTGACAGGGCTCTTGCGATTGTTTGCCGGTGCGGCTTCCTTCCTTGTCGTTTACCTGGGCGCTACCATGGCGCTTGGAGTCCGTAGCACAAGGCAGCTGATCCATATGATTAAGAGATAAAAAAAGGACGGAATTCCGTCCTTTTTATTTTCATTCTTCGGCTTTTACATAGGCAAACCCTACGCAGCCGGGACCCGTATGGGTGCCGATAACGGGCCCCACATCGCAGACAATATATGGCTCTATATTGCAATGAGCGGAAATGGCGGAAATCAACTCCGGCACCGAATCCGGAGTATTGGCATGCGCAAAGGCAAAGCCAAATTGCGGGTCAGCGGGCTCACGCTCTAAGAGATGTACTAAATGCCGGAAGGCACTTTTGTACCCCCTGGCTTTGCTAACAGAGACAACGGCACCGTCTTTGATACCGACAATGGGCTTTAACTTTAGCATGGTGCCTACCGCTGCGGCAGAGGCGGATAAGCGTCCTCCTTTGTGCAGATATTTAAGCGTATCCACCATACCATACACAGCCAAACGGTCCTTGATGCTGTCTAGAGCTTGGCAAATTTCCTCCGCAGATTTTCCCTCATCACGCAGCCTGGCAGCATGGCGAAGCAAAAGTGCACTGCCAAAGCTAGCGCTCATGGAGTCGATAAGGTGAATTTTATCGTTTTGCAGCTGATCTTTGGCAATGACGGCGGACTGAAAGGTGCCGCTTAGCCGACTGGAAAGGAAAATGCCAACGATTTCATGGCCTTTTTCCAGCTCCGATTGAAAATGAGAGATGAACGTATCGGGATTCACCTGGCTTGTTGTGGGCAGTTCTTTGCTTTGGCCTAACTTTTGGTAAAATGCCTCCGGGCTAAGCTCTACCTTATCCAGATACTGTTCCTGGCCAAAATATACGGATAGAGGGATAAAATCGATGTCCAGCACTTGAAGCTGGGCAGGGCTGAGGTCGCAGGTGCTATCTGTGATGATGCGGATCGACATAAAAAAGTCAATCCTCCTTTCCTTCCATAGATTTTACGGAAAAATATTGCTGTATGGTATCCAGGGCTTTAACCAAGGCTTGCAACTCTTCATTGCTTAGCGCCTGAATGACAGAAGAAACCATATCATGATGAAATGTAGCGTGGATGCGGTTTATTTCCAACCCTTTTTCAGTAGGGCAGAGTAGTACAGACCGCTTATCCTTTTCCCCGCGCTTTCTCTGTAAATATCCTTTTTTGATCAGTGGACCGACGGCCGTTGTTAGGCTGCCGGCAGTAATGCCGAGAAGAGGGGCGATAACGCTTGGCCTGCTATCTCCCTGTGAATGCGCTTGGCAGACTGCCTCTATGACATGTACCTCGCGAATGGAGAGATTCTGAAAGGGGCCACGGCACAGCACGCGCCCTTCGATGCGCAAAATTTCATTGAACGCACCTACAAGAAATTCATTGAGCGCCGTATAAGTCAGATCTTGCATACATCCGCCTCCTTTTTGTTTGAACTTCAAAGTAATTGATGGGATATAGCATAGCATACGGAGTAGAAAAAGACAAGTGTATTTTGAACTTCAAAGTAAAAAGCCCCGCTTGCGCGGGGCCGGGTATAGAAAAGTCAAGAGCAAGCGGAAGCGATGGCATCGTGCAAAAACTGCGCGGCGCCGGGGGCAATGGCGTCATAATAAGCGGTGAAACGTTCATCGGCCAAATAGAGAGCGGCCAATCCTTTATGCGCCTGCTTGGAGTAGGAAGGCCAATGATAACAAAGCCATTGTTTATGCAGCGCAAAGGCTTTTTGGGCCAATGTGCCGGAGGGATCGCCCTCAAGCAGCGCTTGTTGGAGCGTAGCCTCCAGCTGTGCAGACAAAGCCTGTGCCTGCTGGTACTGCGCTTGTGTCATGCCTTGTATTTTCGCATTGGATTGCGCGATCTGTTCATCGCCATATAGATGGCGAAGCTCTTCACCATACAGGGCTTCGTTTTCCTGGACAATTGTTTGTTTTAGCTCTTCGAATTGGATGGAATTTTGCATCATGCAGTCTCCTTTCATAGAGGCAAGGGTTGTTTCCACGCGATGAATCAAATCACCAAGCGCATTATACTGGCGGCGTAAGCCCAAAAGATGGGCTTTTAACAGCGCAGCCTGCTCGGAAAGAGGCACGCACAATAGATGACGGATCTCGGAAAGAGGCACACGCAAAGCACGATAGAATAGGATGGTTTGTAAGGTGGTGATCGACGTATCATCATAATATCGGTAGCGCGTAACATCGACGCGTACCGGCTTTAACAGGCCAATTTCGTCATAATATCTTAGTGTTCGGGCACTGACCCCAGATAACTGACAGAGCTCATGCAGACTGTATTCCATGGAAATCCCTCCCTGAAACTTAGAATAGAGGATGACGCAGCGGCAGAGTCAAGCTCTTTTTTGAATGTAGCAAATAAAATAAAAAATGGAAAGAAAAAACAAGAAGAGCTGTGGTTTTTATGCGTTGAGGTGCGAAAAAAATGGTGGTACAATCGTAGTAAATGAAGAAGGAAGGGCAAAGAGATGATCCAAGACATTGCACCGCATCAGTTTGACAATACGTATCGCATCCAAACACCGCATGCCCAGGATATTGTGCTGTATTTTGAAAAGCAAAATGCATTGTTTCAGCATACGGAACAGGGGGATATTTTGCCTAGATTTGAGTCATTTGGCGAAGAAATCAGAAGGCAGGCACAATATTTGTTTTGCATCGACGAGGTTGGCTTTTATCTGGTAAAGCAGCTGGAAATCCCCCGGGAGGGAGGGTTTTTCATGCAGCCGACCAGGGCATTTCGGAATTTTGAGCCACAGTGGATGGCTTTTGGCGGTATCACCGGCAGCCAGATCTATCGGTGGGAACGAGCACATAAATTCTGTGGTAAATGCGGCAGCATCATGCAAAATAGCGAGATAGAAAGAGCGCTGGTCTGTACCAACTGTGGATACACGGAGTATCCAAAAATTTCGCCAGCTATTATCGTTGCCATCCATCATGGAGATAAGCTGTTGATGGCGAGGAACGTTTCCTCACCGCCAGGTAAATTTGCCTTGATCGCGGGTTTTGTGGAGATTGGGGAGACCTTTGAGCAGACGGTACGGCGAGAGGTCATGGAAGAAGTGGGGATCAAAATCAAAAACATCCAATACTACAAAAGCCAACCTTGGTCTTTTTCCGATACCGTGATGATTGGGTTTACCGCAGAGTTGGATGGAGAAGATGAAACATTGTATTTGCAGGAAAGCGAGCTGGCAGAGGCACACTGGGTTCAAAGAGAGGATATTCCGGAGCCGGCTTCTTTGGCGAGCATTGGCAGTGAATTGATCAACGGTTTCCGAATGGGAAAATTTTAAAGTGAAAATCATACAAAAATATAAAGCCTCTCTCCTTATGCTCTTTGTTTTTGAAAGCATTGCCATCGGTTTGTCGCTGGCTACCTCCAATCTATTCTATCTATTTAATTTTACATACATTGGAGGGTTTATTGCGCTGGGCCTAGCGTTGTATACCAACCAATACCGCTATGCCAGGCTTGTGGTGCAGCTTGGTGTTGGCCTGTATATGCTGGTGTATCTAGGCTTGCTGTGCCATGAGAATATGCAGATTGAGGGATTTTGGTATTATCTGTTTCTTGGCGTATTTGAAGCGGCCACCATCCACTATGCGGTGGCAAAAATATTCGGGCCGTTGCTGTTTGGCAGAGGATGGTGCGGCTATGCCTGCTGGACGGCAATGATCTTAGATCTGTTGCCGTACAAACTACCAGAGAAACCGCGCAAACGATTTGGATTTATTCGGTATCTTGTTTTTGCAGGCTCGTTGGTGTTTGTGGGAGCGCTGTTCGTGCTGGCCGTGCCGAATCTGGAACGCATAATGTTTTGGAGTTTTCTGATCGGCAATGCGATTTACTATGTCGTTGGTATAGCGCTTGCATATCTTTTTAAGGACAATCGAGCCTTTTGCAAATACATTTGCCCAATCACGGTATTTTTGAAACCCGCGAGCTATTATTCCTATATGCGTGTTACGGTAGATCCAAAGGCATGTATCTCTTGTGGAAAATGCAAAAAGGTCTGCCCGATGGAGGTAGGGGTGAACAACAATGCTCGTAACAGAAAAAATGCTACGGAATGCATCCTCTGTATGCGCTGCGTTGAGGAATGCCCTGTCAAGGCATTAAAACTATAAGTTCAGAAAAAGCGACCCGGCCTTTGGGGGCTAGGCCGCTTTTTTATTACGGGCCGGAGAAAGCAGAGACAATGGATAAGCTTTTTGGCTAGGCAATTTGTATATGTGTCGCTTTGTTGTGAAAATAAAAAATCGCATCTTCCGATTGGAAGACGCGATCTTGAAAGCGGACCAGATCCGCTGGTGGAGCTTACCGGATTCGAACCGGTGATCTCTACACTGCCAGTGTAGCGCGATAGCCAACTTCGCCAAAGCCCCGAGAACGTTTGTTATAGTACCATAAAAAGAAATTTTTGTAAAGGGGTTTCTTTTGTTTCTCTGCAATGTTTGGTATGATAGAGCGAGCAGGAAAGGAAGAGAGCATGAAACACAAGGGAAGGGTCATATGGTTGGGGCTATGTTGTATCCTGTTAGCAACGGGCTGTACACAAACAGAGAATACAGTGCGAGGATTTGCCATGGATACCGTAACAGCGATTACCGTTTATAGTAAAGAGGACGAAAAAGCGGCGCAGGCAGCGCTGAATAAGCTGGAAGAATGGGAAACGGAATGGTCTGCGGACAGGGAAGGCAGCGTGGTGTATCGGATAAACCATGGGCAATCGGAGACGGTTTCCCAGTCTACGATGGAGATGCTCCATCTGGGGCAGCAGCTGGAAACACAAACACAAGGGGCCTATACCTTAGCGGTGAGGCCCTTGGTAGAGTTGTGGCATATCAACGATAGAAAAGCGGAAGAGCCGCTTCCGGAGCAAACTCAGATAGAGCAGGCAAAGTCTATTTGCGGGCAAGATAATCTGACCATACAGCCGCTGGAGAATGGTTCAGGATGCGTGGCGGCCCAGGATGGGGCAGGAGTAGACCTTGGCAGCATGGCAAAAGGAAAAGCGGCGGAGCTTCTTAAAGCATACCTGCAAGATCAAGGTGTGCAGGATGCTTTGATTGACCTGGGCGGCAATATCTGTACCATGGGGGATAGAACCTATGAAATTGGAATACAGGATCCTAGAAACGGGCAATCGATATTTGCCTTGCTGAAGGTGCAGGGAAAAAGCGTGGTGACCAGTGGCGATTATCAAAGGTATGTAGAGATAGACCAAACGCGTTATCATCATATTTTGGATGTACGTACCGGTTGGCCGGCAGACAGTGGACTGATCAGCGTAACCATTGTGGGCGAGAACAGCATGGTATGCGATGCGCTGTCAACAGCAGTTTTTTTGGTAGGAGAGCAAAAGGGTTTGGAATTGGTGAAGGCTTATGGCGTAGAGGCCGTTTTGGTAAATGAAGATAAGCAAGTCTTAGTAACGGATGGATTGAAAGACAGCTTTACACTACAAGAACGGGATTATACCCTGCGATGAAACAAACGATGACAACAAAAAAACTAGCCCAGACTGCAATGTTGGTGGCCATGGCAACGGTGGTACACTGGTTAGAAGGTATGCTGGTTCCGTTGTTTCCCGGGCTGCCCGGCGTAAAGCTTGGGTTGGCAAACCTATTTACGCTGTATGCGCTGCAAACGCTGGGGCGATCTTCTGCATTCCTCATTTCTGTTTTGCGGTGTGGGCTTGGCCTGTTGCTGACTGGTGCGCCGGTGGGGACGTTGTATGCGTTTGCAGGGGCTATGCTAAGCTATGCCGTCATGGTGCTGATGCAAGCGCTTAGGTTTGGCCCCTTGGCACAGTCCGTGATGGGTGCCCTGGCACACAACACTGCGCAGGGTTTGATGGCGATCCTCATAACCGGTACGAGTGGGTTGCTTTATTATCTGCCGATCCTCTGGCTGGCAGCGGTGCCGACGGGCTTACTGATCGGGGCGTTGTGCCTGGGGATGCAGAAAGTATGGAAAGGACAAACGCATGACGCAGGATGAAAAATGGATGCAAAAGGCATGGATGCAAGCCAAGGTAGCGGCGAAAAAAGGCGAGGTGCCTGTAGGCGCTGTTGTGGTCAAGGACGGCCGCATCATAGCACGTGCCCATAATCTGCGGGAAAGCGCAAAAGACCCTACCGCGCACGCAGAAATTTTAGCCATGCGGCGTGCTGCCAAAAAGCTGGGGGGATGGCGGCTTTCCGGCTGTATTTTATATGTAACGATGGAGCCATGCCCCATGTGTGCGGGTGCTGCGGTCAATGCAAGAATCGAGCGTGTGGTATTTGGCGCCTATGATGAAAAAGCGGGATGCTGCGGCACGGTACTGGATCTTTCCAGGCAAGAAAAATTTAACCATGCCTTCGAGGTGAGGGGCGGCGTTTGGGAAGCGCAGTGCCGTGCGGTATTGCAGGATTTTTTTCGAGCAAAAAGGAAAAAACGGCCGAAAGCATAAGGAAAAGGCAATGCCCAAAGGGCATTGCCTTTTTTAAACCTGGTCGTTTGGTCTAATGATCATTTATTTTGCGCCGCATAATAGTTCATCAAACAGCCGGCTAGGATGATTTCGCGTTCTTGCTCTGTCATTTGGGGCAGCTGTAACACGATGTTTTTTTCGCCGCTCGGCTGAATAAGAACGGCAGGCACTTCTGTTTTGCCTTCTTTGAGAGCGGTACGAATCCCACGAAGCTTTACTGTATCTCCCGGCTGAATGTTATAGGTTTCCGCATCTGGCAAAATGAAGGGAAGCATCCCCCAGTTGACGACATTGGCGCGATACCGTCGTGTAGCATATTCCAGGGCGATGTTGGCTACGCCGCCTAGAACGCGCTGACAGGAGGCTGCTTGTTCGCGTGCGGAACCATCGCCGGGACGCAGCGCAAAGACAAGGGAACCCTGGCCCGGTGCATCCGGCGCGGTGGCCCGACGTTCCAGCTCTTTGGCATAGACAGCCTTGGCGCGCCCAACATACTGTGAATCCTTACGGGAAAGAGCGAACTCTGCCAGGCGCAAGGGGTTGCTGCGGTAGCTGGAGGTCTCTCCAGAGGGAATCAGCTCGTCTGTGGTGGTTACGGGGTCGTAAATGGCAGAGGCTACGGTCAGATCCAGATCCTCCGGCAGCGGAATCATTGTCGGCCAATCGGCGATGTTTGGCCCCTTAATGAGCTCTTCTTCCGGATGCGGGTGGCCTACGCCGCGATAGACGCGGCTTTGGTAGGGCATATCGTTGAACACATAATCGGTGTGTGTAGGCTCTTCCGGCACGTGCGCCAGCTCGGTCGCGGCGGTCAGAATACCACCATTGGCCGCCGTGGCTGCGATGGAGCGCGCATCCATCAAAGCTACATAAGCTTCCTGCCCTTCACCCGGCTTGCTGCCTTCCCGGTTGGGGAAGTTGCGGGTGGTGTGGCGGATGCTTAGCCCACCATGGCCGGGTACGTCACCCGCACCAAAGCAAGGGCCGCAAAAGGCGCTACGCACAATTACGCCTTGGCTCATCAAGTTGGCTATGACGCCTTTGTTGGCCAGCGCCATCATCATAGGCTGGCTGGCAGGATATACGGACAAAGAGAACTCGCCGGTGCCAATATGGCCTTGTTTTAGGATCTCATCGACACGCAGCACATTTTGATACAAGCCGCCGGAACACCCAGCAACCACCCCTTGATCGCAGATCAGCTGGCCGTTTTTGATTTTGCTGGATAATGTTACCTTGGGCGCATGCCCCAGCTGCTTTTCGATCTTAGCATCCGCTTCGTGCAGAATATCTGCCAAATTGGCTTTTAGCTCTGCAATGGGATAGGCATTGGAGGGATGGAAGGGCAGCGCGATCATGGGTTGCACTTTATCCAGCTCGATATGCACCATGCCATCATAAGTAGCCGTCTGCTTTTGGGCCAGAGGCTTGTACTCTGATACACGGCCATGGCGGTTCAGCCAATCCTTGACGATTTCGTCTGTCTGCCAGATGGAGGAAAGGCAGGTGGTTTCCGTTGTCATTACATCGATGCCAAGACGATAATCCATATCCAAAGAGGCTACGCCAGGCCCCACAAATTCCAGCACCTTGTTTTTGACAAAACCGCTTTCGAAAACCGCCTTAACCAAAGCGAGTGCTACGTCCTGCGGGCCGACGCCAGGCTGGGGTTTGCCGGTCAAGTATATGGCGATGATCTCCGGATATTTTAGATCATAGGTACGGCCTAAAAGCTGTTTGGCAAGCTCCGGTCCGCCTTCGCCAACGGAAAGGGTGCCTAGCGCTCCGTAACGGGTATGGCTATCCGAGGCTAAAATCATTTTGCCGCAGCCCGCATAGCGTTCGCGCATATATTGGTGGATCACCGCCATGTGCGGCGGCACAAATTCGCCGCCGTATTTTTTAGCCGCGGAAAGGCCAAACAAATGGTCGTCATGGTTGATGGTGCCGCCGACAGCGCACAGGCTGTTGTGGCAGTTTGTCAACACATAAGGAAGGGGAAACGCCTGCATACCGCTTCCTCGGGCCGTTTGAATGATGCCGACATAGGTGATATCATGAGAGGCCATGGCATCAAAACGGATGGCAAGCTGCTCTGGATTGCCAGAGCTGTTATGCGCCTGCAAAATGTCGTAGGCAATGGTAC
Source organism: uncultured Eubacteriales bacterium (assembly GCA_959600905.1). GTDB lineage: Bacteria > Bacillota > Clostridia > Christensenellales > QAND01 > UMGS1975. The sequence continues at coordinate 55,218 of CAUGNO010000009.1, forward strand.
CCGTTTTATCCTGCACAGCAGCGTCCGTAGCGGGCCGGCCGCCAATGAAGGTGACGGGAGATGGATGTAATGTGATCAAGGAGAACACCTCCGCTATGAAAATACATCAAATTTGATTCTTTTTTATTATACAGAAATTAGCATTCTTTGCAAAGAAAAAGAGCATGGGGACCCATGCTCTCAAACATGAAGGCTTATTTGGTTGCCATCCAAAATCCATTGTCCCATTGCGGCTGAAAAACCAGCGTCGGCGTACTGCCTTTTTTTGCCTTTCCTACCAAGGTGGTCTCTATATAGCCGCCCTCGCGAAATTGTGTGAGCGAGGGATCGGTATTCTGAGTTAAAACAGGGCATTCATATACAGTTGTGCCGTCCTCCTGTACAAAGGAAAAAGACAAGGTGGAAAAATCCAACACTGCATCCGCGTCCTTGCATTTTGTAAGATTTACCTTAACGCGTGCCAAAAAGTATTCTTCATCAGAAGCAAGGTCAGGCAGATCCATGCTCCCCTCCTGCAATGCGGTTTCCGCATCGGCCCCTTGCCTTACATCTGTCAAGGTTAGGTCGAACACATAGGGAACATCGGGCAGGTTCCAGGTAATACCATCCAGCGTGCCTAACTCACCGAAGGGAAGAGGGGAAGATTTGGTTGCATAATCGCCTCTTTGGCTCATTGGCGTAGGGGAGGGCGTATCGCTGGGCGCAGGTATCTCTACCGTGGCTTGCGGATCGTTGGTATCCGTGGTTGGTGTTGTATCCGGGGAGGATTGGCTGCACCCTGCGGCAAAACAGAGACCCAAGCCCAAGCATAAAATCGCCGACAGAAGTTTTTTAGGCATAAAATCACCTTTTCAATATAAAGGATTTTTCTTTATGATAACAGATGCGGTGTTATCCGTCAAAAAAGGTCAGCAATAGGTGATATTGACGGTTTTTCCCATTTGTTCTAAGCATTGTTTCAGCTCGTGCACCAGCCCGATCTTAAAGGTATAGCCGATCTGAAGGCTGGGATCCTGGTGCGCCGGATTGATGGCCCTGCCGACAAATAAATGGATATCCGTAGCGGATTCAAATAGGAGATGGGAGATTTGCGCCGCGGCATCCGCTTTTTGCGCCTGTGGGGAAGGAAGCCAGCCTTCACTGAGCCGCCGTTTTGCCATTTCCAGCACCTTGGATACTGTCAAGACGCCCTCTGTAACGAGGTCTACGCCTTCCAATCGATAGGCAGGCGGCAGGTCTGAACGATCCGGATCCATTTCCGTTTGGATCAAGGGGCGGCGTAGATAGCGGCTCACCATCTGGGCTGTGCTGCCTCCACAAACGATGCGCTTGCCTGCCTTGCCAAAAAACAGGCGGAGGATGCGCTCATCGTCCTCTTTATGCTCCGGCGGGCCAAACAGCACATTGACGGCCTGGCGGGCACGGATCTTGTATACGGCGATAGTCACATCATCATCCGTATGGTCCATGTATAGCGAATTGCATGCATCCAAAAGGCGGGTGGCCATCCGCTGCGGTGAAAGATCAGGCGTATAGAAATCTTCAACAAAGGAAATAACGTCCTCCAGTGGCCAACCGTCTGTCAGCTTGCCCATGCCGGCATTGATTACGCCGTCGCTCATAAGGATCAGCATATCCCCCACGCGCAGCTGAAAACGACTTTCAGAGATTTCCTTTTCTCCGATAATGCGTTTTTGAATGGGATAAGGCACTGACTTTCCATCTCGGAGCAAAATGGCGTTTGGGTTATCATACTGTGCTAAATATGCCATGGCTGTAGGCGTGACCTGCAATAGCGTGAACGTAGCATACGCCAAATGACGAACAGAGCAAACCGGCAACGTTTGCGCAATGGTATCCACGCTTTCCTCCATAGAAACCCCATGGGAGGAAAGAGTAGAAAGGATCTTTCCCGTCAGCGTGGACAGGATATTGGCTTTTACACCGCTGCCTAGCCCATCGGAAAGAACAATGGTAGTCATGTCATCCTTTTCAATGGTGGAGATAAAATCGCCGCAGAGATCCTCTCCGTATTTATTGCAGCTGGCAACGCCGCTTTCCAAGAGCAGGTTTCTCATGATTCCAGATCCTCTTCCATCATGACTGCCTTCTTAAGCTCCAACATGGCGACCTTGGTTTCCGCGGCAGTTTCCCCTAGCAGAGAGGCCAGCTCATGAACCACGCGCATCTGCTTTTCAATGATTTGATCTGTCATATCCGCAGCGTTGATCTTGGCGGTGCGCAGTCTTTCGCGGCTTTGCTCCTGTGCCGTACGGTCGTTTAAGATGCAGATTACAAGATTGCTGTTCTTTTCATACAAAAAGGTTTGATCCATATATTTTTGATATTCCGGCAGATATACTTTTTTGCGAGTAATGCGTTCCCGCCCGGCAAAAACGCTGACAAAATCAAATTCATCCATCAAGCTGCCGATGGGACGGCCGATCATATCCTGAGGGGATACGACGCCAAATAGCGCACAGGCCGCAGGGTTGATCAGCTGGATATTCAAATTGATGTCTACGGTAATGACCGCATTGGGGGAGGCGGTGATGACCTCATCTGCTACGGATTCCGCTCGCTCCTTCATATAAGGCAGGCACATGGAAATATCCGCCTTGCCAAAATAGATGGCCACTGCCTTATCACGGCAGGTAGAATAGCCGCAGGTGCCGCAGTTTAGCTCGTCTTCTTTGGTTTTCTTTCCCATTTTCAAAAGGATCTGTGCAAGCTCTTCTTCCGTAGGCCCTTGTATTTTATACTGTAGATCCTCAAAGGTCTGTACAAGGCTGCCGGCTGGGGCTAAGTTAAAATCCTCATAAGGCGGGGTAGATCCGGCAGTTTCTGCGATCCTGGCTACCTTTTTTTGCCCTTCCAGCAAAAGGGGTTTTGTACGGCCTGTGGCAGGCCCTTGGATGCAGCTGCCCTTGCAGGCACTCATTTCAACAAAACAATGCGCAAGGCCTCCGGACAAGAGCTCTTCCAGCGCCTGTATGCAGCTTTCTACTTCATCTACACAAACATACTGATACTCAGCATCTGGAGCCATGGTTTTCAAAATACCGCCGGATACAGGGAAAAAACGAGAGAGTCGCTTAGAAGGCTCTGTTTTTTCCTCGGTAGAGGCAAAGGAGATGGATGCATCGGAGAGCCAATGGTTGAGCTCATCAAAGGTGAGCACATAATCCATATAGCCGGGATAACGCTGGCATTCATCCTTTTTAGCAATGCAGGGGCCGATGAATACCAAAATCGCCCCGGGATACTGTTTGCGCAGCACCTGACCATGGGCTTGCATAGGAGAAAGAACGGGGGCCAGATAGGGAAGGGCCTGCGGATAATGTTTTTCAATGAGCTGTACGATGGTGGGACAGCAGGAGGAAATGATGGTCTGGTTCCAATGCTCTGCCACCAGACGCTCATATTCCGTTTTCACCAGATAGGCCCCAGAAGCCGTTTCCTGGGCATCCAAAAACCCAAGCGATTTTAAGGCCGCGGCAAATCCTGCAAAATCCTGTACAGGATAATGCGCAATAAACGAAGGCGCCACGCTGGCCACCAACTGTTTCCCCTCTGCCAAAAGGGCGCGAACAGCCTCAACGTCGCTACGCACATTTTTGGCATTTTGAGGACATACCTGGGTGCATTTACCGCAATAGATACATTCCCGCTCGATGATCTGGGCTTGGTGATCCTTGACTTCGATGGCCTTAACAGGACAATTTCGTATGCACTTATAGCAATTTTTGCAGTTGGCTTTTTTGAACTGTAAAACGCTTTCCATCCTTGTCGCCTCCCTTATGATAAACCTGGTAATTCATTATACAATTTCCCCTATGAAACCACAAGAAAACGCCCGGATTCTTTGCAATAGAGGGTATTTACAAAGGTAGGATGGGTTGTTATGCTGAAAATAACAAATGGTAAGGGAGCGGGATAGATGGACTGCATTGTATACAACGCACACATTGCTACGCTGGATGGCCAAACACCCCATGCGACGGCGATGGCCATCGAAAAAGGAAAGATTGCAGCAGTGGGAGATAGCAGCCTGTTGGCTGCTAGAACCCAGAATACCAAGATGATCGATGCTCAAAACCGATATATATATCCAGGCTTTGGGGATAGCCATATGCATGTGCTCAATTATGGGGAGACGCTAACGCAGGCGGATCTGTCCGGTTTGGACTCCATTGAAGCCCTCATTGCACGCGTGCAGGATTTTCTGCGGCAGCATCGAGTGCCCGATGGCGTGCTTGTATACAGCAGCGGCTGGAACCAAGACCTTTTTGCAGAAAAAAGGATCCCGACAAGAAAGGATTTGGATAGGATCTCTACGGCTCATCCGATCGTATTGTCCAGAATCTGCGGGCACTGTACGGTAGTAAATACAAAGGCCTTGGAGCAATACGGCATTACGGAGCATACGCCGCAGCCGTTCGGTGGGCGGTTTGAGTTGGGATCGGACGGCAAGCCAAACGGCATTTTCCACGAAACAGCCCAGCAGCTGGTGCGCCGTGAACGGCCTGTGACGCGGGCACAGGTAAAAACCATGATCCAGGCAGCGCTCAAGCAGGCGGCTGCACAGGGGCTTACCTGTATCCACAGCGATGACCTGGCAAGTATCCCCGGGCTGGGATGGCAGGAAGTCCATAAGGCTTATTTGGAATTAGAGCAGGAAGGCAAGCTGCCTGTACGCATTGTAGAGCAATGCCGCTTTGCCAGTTGTGAAGAATTGCAGGACTTTTTGGAGGAGGAAGTTTTTTATGGGCAGGGAAGCGATGTATATCGTTTAGGGCCTATTAAAATCATAGGCGATGGTTCGCTTGGCGCCCGTACCGCATGGCTCAGGGAGCCATATAGCGACGACGGCAGTACACGAGGCGTATCCGCCATCCAAGAACAGGAATTGGAGGGTATGATCCGTCTGGCGCATCAGCATGATTGGCCGGTGGCGGTACATGCCATTGGGGATAAAACGATACAGACGGTAATGGATTGTATCGCCCGCGTCCAAAGCGAGCAGCCAAAGCCTATCCGCCATGGCATTGTACATTGCCAGATCACAGACAGATCCTTGTTGAAACGGTTTGCCAGCGAAGACATCGCGGCTTACATTCAACCGATCTTTTTAGAATACGATCTGCATATAGCAGAAAAAAGGGTAGGGACACGCGCCCAAACCAGCTATGCATGGAAAACTTTGGTGGAGAGCGGGGCGCTTGTATACGGCGGCTCGGATTGCCCGGTGGAGCCTTTGGATGTATTGAAAAATATACATTGTGCTGTTATGAGGCAGGATCTTTATGGGCAGCCGGCGGAGGGGTGGCATCCTGAACAAAGATTGACGATGCAGCAGGCGTTGCCGCTGTATACGACAAATATCTCCGTTTTGGAGGGGCGTCAAGCGCTGCGCGGCAGCTTATCCATCGGAAAGTGGGCGGACTTTGTCATGTTAGACCATGATATTCTGCAAAATCCATATGAACTATTGAATACGAATGTTTGTATGACAGCCATGCAGGGGCAGATTACCTTTCAAAGTCAGCGATAAATAGGGGAAGGCAAATGAAGGATGTAGGTAAGTGCAGTCTTTGTACACTATTGTGTATAGCAATGCTAAGTACATGCGCCGCATGCGGGGAAGAGAAACCAACACAGATGGATGCGCCGACGGCAACAGCTGTGCACACAACCACAGCGTCCACGCCGGCTGAGACACCCACGCCAACAATAACGGCGACGATGTCCTCAACACAAAAGCCGGCAAAAGCTACGGCAAAGCCCAAGGCAACAGCAGCGCCAAAGGAGAAGACAAAACAGGAGTACTTGGCCATGGTCCCGAAATTTTCCTCGGATGAAGAGGAGCGCTTGAGGCAAAAGTGGGAAATCAGCGCCAAAGGGAAGTATTATAATCATCCGGATCTGAACTATTATTACGAGCGTATGCTAGGGATCACCGATATTACCAATTATGATAAGGAATTGTACAGCGATACCAAGGTGTTGGATATGGATTTTCTTCGAAAGTGCCCCAAAGAGGTGCTGCATTTGGGAAGAAATACCTATTACGCTGTACATGGCAGAATGTTTGATAATAAGGATATCTTCTATCATTTTTTAGGAAAAATGTGGTATGAACCAAAATATACGCCAAAGGAATACGATGAAAAAATTGGAACAAAGGTGCTCAACGATGTGGAAAAGGAAAATTTGAAACGCATTAGGCAGGTGGAAAAGGAAAAGGGATACTAGAGACAAAGCGCAAAAAACAGTGTAAAAAAGCGCTTGCTTTTACAATTCTTTTATGCTAAGATTGCTACCGTTCGGTATCATTTTGCCGGAGGGCATGTCATTTACAAGCAATGATAAGCTGGATAAGGCAACGGGATGAACCCTGTTGATTATCCGGCTTTTTATTTTATAGGAGGTAGACAATGGATCTTTTGCAGGGAAAAGTGAAAAACATCTATTTCAGGTATTTGGCGGCTGCTTTTGGAAGTGCTATGATCACGTCTATTTATAGCATTGTGGATATGGCGATGGTGGGCCAGTATCAAGGCCCCACGGGTACAGCGGCGCTGGCAGTGGTAGCACCCATATGGAATATTATTTACAGCCTGGGTTTGCTTACAGGGATTGGCGGCTCTGTTTTATACAGCCATGCAAGAGGAAAAAGCACAAGGGGAGAGGCCAATGAATTTTTTACCGTTGCCTTTATCGGCACCGTGCTGTTTGCAGTGGCCAGCTGGGTGGCGATTGTGTTTTTTGAAGAGCCTTTACTGATGCTGTTTGGTGCAAACGAGGCACTGCTACCCCTGGCGCAAGATTATATGATGCCGATCCGTCTTGCAATCCCCTTGTTTGTGTTTAACCAGATGTTTGCAGCGTTTTTGCGGAACGATAACCGGCCTGCCTTGGCAACAGGCGCTGTGTTGGCCGGTGGCATTTTCAATGTGGTAGGAGACTATGTATTCGTCTTTACCTGCAACTTTGGCATCTATGGCGCAGGGCTTGCTACCGCATTGGGGGCGCTGATTACTTTTCTTGTCATGTTGTCACACTTTTTCTCCAAGAAAAACACCTTGCGCTTGGTATTACCGCATAAAGTTTTTTGGAGGAGCAAGCGTATCCTGACGCTCGGATTTTCTACATTTTTTATCGATATTGCTATGGGGATCCTGACGATGATGTTCAATCGTCAAATCATGCAATATTTCGGTACAGATGCTCTCTCCGTGTATGGGATCATTGTGAATATCAGTACTCTGGTACAGTGCTGCGCATACAGCGTAGGACAAGCTGCCCAGCCTATTATTTCTATCAATCACGGAGCAAAGCAGGGCAAGAGAATTCAAGAAACACTAAGGTATGCCCTACAGACAGTGGCAATTTTTAGCCTGCTGTGGACAGCAGTTATATTGGCCGTGCCAAATCTATTCATTTATATTTTCATGGCACCTACGGCGAGTGTTTTGGCCATTGCGCCAGGCATATTGCGAAGTTACGGAATATCGTTCCTATTGCTGCCGTTGAATATTTTCTCTACATATTACTTTCAATCCATTATGAAAGCGGGCGCTTCGTTCTTTGTTTCGGTGGCGCGCGGCATTGTCATCAGCGGCATCATGATCTATATGCTGCCACAACTGTTTGGTGGCCCGGCACTGTGGTTTGCTATGCCAATCACAGAGACAATCGTTGCGGTGTTCGTAGTGTTTTGGATGGTACGATATACGCGAAGATTATCCCATATAAGATAAAAAAGAGCCCTATTAAGGGCTCTTTTTTATAGAATGGCGAAAGTTTAAGCAGCAGCGGTGAGATCCATGATCGGCTTGATCAGGAAGCCGCCGTCGCCG
>CAUGNO010000010.1:0-53909 GCA_959600905.1 uncultured Eubacteriales bacterium
ATAAAATCGACGATGGGGCAGGGCGTGCGATGCGCATTCTGCGGTGTGCATTTAAGCCAAAGGTAAACAAGATCCGGAAAAGAATGCCGCAAATCGACAGCGTCATCCGTCATCAGCTGTCGAAGCTGGAAGCGCTGCAAAAGGCAAACAGCGAAGATGTAGATGCAGCGGCGGATACCTTTGCCGCGCTGCTGCAAACGATAGCGGCGCCTGGGGCGGATAGAAAAGGGCCGCTGGGCCGGTTTTTTTATAACATTGGCCGCTGGATCTATTTGCAGGATGCGATGAATGATTTTGAACAGGATATCTTTGAAAAGCAGTATAATGTTTTGGTAAACCGATACCATGACCTTGCAGATGCACAGGAAGCAATGGAGTTTTCGCTTTGGCATACCTTGGGCGAAGCGGATCTTTGCATTGAACAGCTGAATCCCGGTGCACAGTCTGCAGGAATCATAGAACATATGCTAGTTTGTGCGCTGCCGGAAAAGACGCAGGCGGCCTTGGATAGAGGAGGAGAAAACGCTGAACCCGTATGATGTACTGGGCGTAAAACCAGGGGCCAGTGAAGAGGAAATTAAAAAAGCGTATCGGAGCCTGGTAAAAAAATGGCATCCGGACCAATATCAAAATACTCCGAAGCATGATGAAGCGGTGGAAAAAATGAAAGAGATCAACGCCGCGTATGATATGCTGACAGGCAAAAACGCAACGCCGAATTTTGGCCAGCAGGGCGGCACCGGCTATGGAGGAGGCTATGGCCAGCAGGGCTATGCCGGGCAGGGACAGAACGCAACCAAGGAGCAGGTCTTCCAGTATGTGCGTATGCTGTTGCAAATGGGGGACTGGCGACGCGCGGAGATGTTCTTGACACAGGTGCAGGAACGCACGGCAGAATGGCATTTTTTGATGGGTATGATCTTTTGGCAAAGTGGGCGGTATGATAGCGCGCGCATCCATTTGACCCAGGCCGTTCAGATGGATCCTTCCAATGCAGAGTACCGGCAAAACAAAGAGCAGTTTGAAAAAAGAGGAACGCAATTCCGCGGTGGACGGCGCAGGGCGGTTACAAACCAGGATATTTTCTGCTGCAGCACGTTGTGTGCGCTCAGCTCAGTATCCATGTGCCGTGGCGGTGGGTTGCCCTGCATGTTTTTTCCGTTCTATTGTTAGGCAAAAGGGGAGAGGAGTCGCGTAGCCGTATGGGAATTCAAAAAAGGCAGGCAAAGGGCAGTAAATATACCGCACTTGCCTGTATGTTTGGCATGATGATATGCTTATTCTTATATGTTTCGGTGTTGATGCCGCGCTTTATGACGATCATTATGCTGTTTTTGGCTAGCTCGTTGCTGGGCTGTCTTGTCGTGGAGGGGGAATTTGGCAAAGCCTTTTGGGTATATGTAGCAACAAGCGTGTTTGGCTTGTTCATGGTAGGGGGCATCTATGGGATGATGCCGTACTTCTTGTTTTGCGGCTGGTACCCGATTTTAAAATTTGCCTTGGAAGAATCTAGAGATAAGATCATCGTATTTGCCATCAAAATGATGCTGTTCAATTTGTTGATGGCGCTGGCAGTTTTTTTGGCGCCGCAACCTGTATTTACACCCTATGCCACAAATTTGCCAGCCTGGTTGATGGCGCTGATCTTCAATGCATTCTTCCTGCTCTATGATGGTTGGAGCTCCTTGGTAGCATTGGTATATGCCAATCATATCAGGCAATACTTATTATAAGATGATCGAAAAACGCCGTTTTAAGGCGTTTTTTTATTGCGATCTTGACAAAAAATAAGACAAATAATAATATCAGTATAAATAAATGTATTGTTGTTGGGTGGGAGGAATCAACCATGGAGGCCAATTCGGAAAGCAGGGCATTCGAGCAGGAGCGCATGCAGCATAGCGATGTGGAAGCGTCTGTGCAGGATACAGTAGAACCGGTGCGCAAGATGAGCCAAATGCGCCAGCTGGTCATGGACTATGGAACAAGCCAGCAGGCCGCACAGTTTTTTAAGACGTTTGCGGACGGCACCAGGCTGCGGCTTTTGCAGGCGTTGAGCGTGCGGGAGATGTGCGTTACGGATCTATGCCACTTGTTGGAAATGTCACAGCCTGCGGTATCCAACCACCTGCGTGTGTTGAATAACCAGCGCATTGTGAAATCCAGACGCAGCGGTAAAAATATTTTTTATTCTTTGGATGGGTGGCATATCAATGCCATCATTGGAATGGCGATGGAATATTTGTCTATGAATGGAACGCAGATCTGGTAATGGATAGGGCTGTTTGCATATTCCATCCCCCTCGCCTATAATAGGGCATAACTACCGGAAAGGAGTGTGTTGGCATTTGACCGATACTGTTATAAGCATTGTGACCGACATATCCAGGTTCTGGTTTTTGTTGATTACGCTTTATATTTTGATACGATTGATCGATCATTCCTTGACGGAATATTCCTTTCGGAAGGAAATGCTCAACTATGGGCCGGGCCAAATCTTTGGGGAATTGGTCGTTCAGCAGAAAACATCTAAAAACCGGCTGAAACCTCCTGCGCAGCGCTTCGGCTTAAAATGGGAAAATACCATTGGAAGCCATCGGCTCTGTGATGTATGCGTTTCCGATGATACGGTTGCCAAACGCCATGCCGTATTGTATATGGCAAGAGGGCAGGCATATATCTCTCCTTTGGGGCATGCAGAGGTCATGATAAACGGGAAACCGGCGGAAAAAGGGGAAGAGGTCTATGATGGCGACGTATTGACGCTTGGCAATACGAGCCTTAGGCTGAATCTTTATACGGAGGAGGCGTAAGATGTCTAGAAATCGCAGACGGAGACCCAGCTTAACCAGCGTGGTCTTTATGATGATCTTGTTCGATATCAGCGCCTTTGCCATCTTGATCATGAATAGCGAGACATTTGACCCGCTCTCCCTGGTTGCCATGTCGGCCACGGTGCTGTTGCTGATTTTTCAATATTTTATTCTGTCGGTATTTTTCCCCAACTGTGATCGAACAGTATTGGTCATCGCCAATTTTTTGGTATCGGTGGGGCTGATCATTCAATTCCGCATATCTCCCAGCGTAGCGATGAAGCAGTTGGTTTGGATCGGTATTGGCATGGTCTGTATGATCGTGACGACGCTGGCCATTCGCCGTTCCAAGATCTGGCCGACGCTGTGGAAAACCCTTATTGTATTGAGCGTGCTGTTTTTGGCTTCGGCGGTCGTGCTTGGCTCTGAAAAGTTTGGCGCCAGCAACTGGATTAACCTGGGCCCCTTTTCTTTCCAGCCTTCGGAGTTTGTTAAAATCATGCTGATTTTTGTGCTGGCTGCCTTGTTGGGCCGTGAAAGAAACATGAAGACCATGATTTTAGCGGCCTGCTATGTAGGCGCTTGCCTTCTGCTTTTGCTGCTGCAAAAGGACCTGGGCGCAGCGCTGCTATATGCGGGGACCGCCATCATCATGCTGTATATTGCCACAGGAAGCAAACTGCTGGTGGCAGGCTCGGCTGCTGTGGGGGCAGGGGGCGCTTTTGTGGCATACAAGATGTTCTCCCATGTGCGCGTGCGCGTAGCGCTGTGGGAAAACCCTTGGGCAATGTATGAAAAGCAAGGCTATCAGGTTGTGCAGGGGCTTATTGCCATTGCAAGCGGCGGCTTGTTTGGCCTGGGGCTGATGCAGGGAGCGCCCAAGTCTATCCCTGCGGCGCACACAGACTATATCTTTGCAGTGATTTGCTCCGAATTTGGCATCTTATTTGGGCTGGCGCTATTGGTATTCTATTTGATTTTCATCATCAGGGGCGCCATCATTGCGATGGATTGCCGCAACAGCTTTGATGCGCTGGTGGCCATCGGCTGCGTATCTATGCTGGCGTTGCAAAGCTTTATCATCATAGGCGGGGTCACAAAATTCATTCCGCTGACGGGCATTACAATGCCGTTTGTGTCCTATGGCGGCAGCAGTATTTTGTCTTGCTTTTTCATATTGGGCATACTTGAAGGGCTTGCGGTGAAAAACGGAGATGCGGACGAGGTAGAGTTTGCAGAATGGAACGAGCAACAGGAAGCCTGGGAAGATGACTATTACGATGAAGATGCGTATGACTACGACGGCTATGAAAACGATTATGGCTATGAAGAAGAGTCCTATTATCAGGAACGCTCCTATACCAGCAGACGCAATAGGCAGACAGAGCCGGAGCCGATGACAAGACGAGAGGCCAAACGCCAGGCCAAGCAGGCTAAGGCACAGGCAAAGGAGGATTATAAGCAAGCTAAGCAGCGCGCCAAAGAGCAAGCGAAACGGAGAAATCGGAGGCCGAGCAGATGAAGGAGTTAAGAGGACATATTCGGTCTGTGCTCATCGGATTTATCGTATTGTTCCTCATTTTGGGAGCATACATTGGATACAGCGTTACCACAAACGGAACCAGATGGTTTGTATCGTCCTATAACCCTGTATTGAAGCAGCAAAAGGAGAATGTAAAGGCTGGTTCTATTTTGGATCGTAACTATGTAGTGTTGGCGGAAAGCGACGATGATGGCGACCGTATCTATAATAAGGATGCGACCGTGCGCAAGGCAATGAGCCATACAGTGGGTGATCCCTATGGCATTGCCTCGGCCGGCATCGAATCCTTTCATGCCAAGTACCTACTGGGCTTTTCCGGCAATATCTTTGAACGGATCTATCAATCCATCACGATGGATAAGCGCATCGGAGATAATGTCGTCTGTACAGTAGATAGCAAGCTGGCTTCGTATATCTACAATAAGATGGGTGATAGAAGCGGCGCCGTGGTGGTGATGAATTATAAGACCGGGGAGATTCTGGCTTCGGTGTCTACGCCAGGGTTTGACCCCAAATCCATCAAAGAGCCTTCGGAAGACGATGCGGGCAGCCAGCTGGTAAACCGGGCGACTATGGGCAGATATACGCCTGGCTCTGTATTCAAGCTGGTAACGGCGGCAGCTGTGCTGGAATATAAACCGGAGCTTGCCAGCAAAACATATACCTGCACGGGTGAAGTCGATTATGGAGAGGACGGCAGGGTAACCTGCTCCGGCGGCGCTGTGCACGGGGAACTGAATCTGAATGGGGCTGTTACGAAATCCTGTAACTGTGTTTTTGCACAGATTGCCCAAGATCTTGGCCGGAACAATTTGAAAAAAATGGCGGAAAAGCTGGGATACAACGAGGATTTTCTCTTTGATGATCTGATGATCTATCAATCCAGCTATGATGTTAGCGATGCCCGGGATATCGATTATGCTTGGTCTTCCGTAGGACAGTATAAGGATACGGCTAGCCCCATGCACGTTTGCATGATTACATCGGCCATTGCCAACGATGGCGTGATGATGGAGCCAAAGCTCATCAAGAGCGTGATGAACTATCGCAACTTTGAATATATCAAAATGACCAGCAATACCTACCGCCGCTGCATGAGCCAGCAAACGGCAGAGCAGCTACAGGAGATGATGGTCAACGTCGTAAAAAACGGAACAGGGAAATCTGCCGCCGTTAAGGGCGTTACGGTGGCAGGGAAAACCGGTACAGCAGAGGTATCGGACAATAAGGAGACCAAGCCGCATGCATGGTTTACTGGCTTTATCCAGGACGAGGAGTATCCATACGCCATCGTTGTCATGATTGAAAACGCGGGCGGCGGTGGCAGCCAGGCTGCCCCTATTGCGGCCTCTGTATTGAAAAAAACCATGGAGCTGATCAAATAGGATGAATGATAGGATCGAGGCGATCTTAAAAACACTGCCGGATCATCCCGGCGTATATCTAATGAAAGATAAGGACGGGGAAATCATTTACGTCGGCAAGGCCATCTCGCTGAAAAATAGGGTGCGCCAATACTTTCATTCCCATAAAAACCATAGCAGTAAGGTGATTGCTATGGTGCGTAAGATAGAGGATATACAATATATTTTGGTGGATAGCGAGATGGAAGCGCTGATCCTGGAATGCAATCTCATCAAAAAATACCGGCCGCATTATAACATCCTGATGAAGGACGATAAGCAATACCCTTATATGCGCATCGACTTTTCCGACCCGTTTGCACGGGTGGAGGTCGTGCGCAAGGTGGAAAACGATGGCGCCAAATACTATGGGCCTTTTTTAAGCGCCGTGGCGCTTACCGACGTATTGGATGCCGTGGCGAAAAACTTTCCGCTGCGCACCTGTAAAAAGGATATAGCAAAGGCGAGGGCCAGGCATGAGCGCCCTTGCTTAAATTATCAAATCGGCCGGTGCTCTGCGCCGTGCGCAGGCAAGATCTCCGAAGAGGAGTACGGGGTGCTGCTGGAACAGGTAAGCGCCTTTTTGCAGGGAAAATACGATACCCTGTTGAAAGAATTGAAAGCGGAGATGGAAAAATGCGCAGAGCAGATGGAATATGAGCAGGCCGCCATTTGGAGGGATCGCATCCGCAATGTAGAACGCGTGATCCAGCGTCAGAAAGCGGCGGAAACCAATTTGTCCGAACGAGATGTGCTCGCCATCAAGCGCTTGGAGGGTGATGCCATGGTGCAGTGCTTTGGCGTACGCGATGGCAAGCTTTCCCAAAGCCGCCAGTTCCTTTGGGAGGATGTGGATCAGGAAACGGACGCTGAGATTTTGTTGGCGTTTGTAAAGCAATATTACGAAAGGCAAACGCACATCCCTAGGGAAATTTTGCTGCCCTTCACGTTGGAAGAACAAGAACTTGTGCAGCAATATCTGTCCGGGCTACGGGGCCATAAGGTACAGCTATTGGTGCCGCAGCGCGGCGAGAAAAAACATTTGGTGGAATTGGCAGAGCAAAATGCGGCGGAAGGCCTAGAGAAGCGTAAGCTGCGCCGCGAGCATCAATATATGCGCCACGAGGGTGCCGTCAAACTGTTGGCAGAGGAACTGGGACTATCCCGCATGCCGCACCGCATGGAGTGCTTTGATATCTCGCATACCCAGGGCGTAGACAACGTGGCCAGCATGGTGGTATGCATCGATGGAAAACCGGCTCGTAAGGAGTATCGTCGCTTTAAGACAAAAACAGTGGAGGGCGCAGACGACTTTAAAAGTATGAACGAGGTGGTAAAACGCCGGTTGCTGCGCTCCATGGAGCCGGACGAAGCTTCGCAAAAGGCCTTTGGCAATTTGCCAGATCTCATGGTTATCGACGGCGGCAGGGGGCAGCTCAACGCGGCGCTGCGGGCCATGGATGAGGTAGGCTTGCACATTCCTACCATCGGGTTGGCCAAGCAGCTGGAGGAGGTGTATGTGCCGGAGCGGGATGAAACCGTGATGCTGGATCGAAAATCTCCGGCATTGCACGTTTTACAGCGCATTCGCGATGAAGCGCATCGGTTTGCCATAACATACCACCGTTCGTTGCGCGCTTCGCACGAACTGACAAGTGCGCTGGATGAAATTCCTGGCATTGGGCCAAAGCGCCGCCGCCAGCTTTTGATGCAGTATAAGACCATCGACCAGATCAAGCAGGCCAGCTTAGAGGATCTGTTGGCGGTGGAAGGCATGAACCATGCCAGTGCAGAGGCTGTATACACGTGGGCGCATAAGGATGGACAAACCACGGACGGCCACAGTATAATGAACAAAAATGCAGCGCAGCAGGCGCAGCGTTAAATCGCGTCTGTGTGTTTGGTAGGAGGAAAATGTACGATGCAGTATAAGTTGTTGGCGTTGGATATCGATGGAACCCTGGTAAATTCCGAGGGAAAGATTACGCCGCGGGTCAAACAGGCCATTCGGCAGGCAGTAGATGCGGGCTGCCATGTGATGCTCGCTACCGGCCGCTTTTATCGCGGGATGATCAAGATTCAGGAAGAGCTTGGGTTGACGGTGCCGTGCATGGTCTATGGCGGTGCGCAGATCGTGGACAACGGTAAACGCTTGTATGAAGTATCCATTGATCCTCAAACAACTTATGAGTGCATGCAGTGGGCCAATGAAATGGGTCTGTATGTGCAGACCTATGAGGGAGACAATTACTTTTTTGAAAAGCATACGCCGTACAGCGACCTATATGCAAAGGGCATTGGCATAGAGGGGGAGGAAATGCCGGGTATGACGAGCCGGAAGGATCTAGCTTCGCCGAAGATTCTCGGCATTGATGAGCCGGACCGTATCCGAGAATTGCAGGATATTGCAAGGGAGAAATTTGCCGGGCGCTTGCAGGTGGCCATTTCCAAACCCAGGTATTTGGAAATTACCAATCCAAAGGTAAATAAGGGCATTGCATTGGAATTTTTATGTAAGCATTACGGCTTGAAACCGGAAAACTGCATCGCCATTGGAGATGGCACCATCGATGCGCCGATGATCGAATATGCCGGTCTGGGCGTTGCAATGGAAAATGCGGATGATATGACCAAATCCGTGGCAAACTTGATTTGTCCCAGCAACGATGAGGATGGGGTTGCTTACATTATAGATAAGTATATCCTAGGAGGCGAAACAGCGTGAAAGCCAAAGACAAGGGCGTAAATGTACAGACCTTTGCCAAGTATACGCATATGCAGGTGGCGTATGCAGGCAGGGATTGGTTCAACGTGCATACATCCGATTTGAACCGGCCTGCCATTCAATTTGCGGGATACTTCCAGTATTTCTCTGCAGACCGCGTGCAGATCGTGGGCAATCAGGAAATGGCATGCCTACGCACCCTGCGGCCGGAGGAAGTGGATGGCCGCATGGACGAGTTCTTTTCCTATAAGGTGCCGTGCCTTGTCATCTGCAACGGTGATCCTGTGCCAGAGATGCTGATGAGAAAAGCCAAGGAGAACGGTGTGCCCATCTTCTGCTGTGAAGAAAGCACAAGCAAGACTTCGCACATCGTTGTTGACTTTTTGGACAATGTCTTGGCCCCGGAGGAGGCTATTCATGCCAATTTGTTGGATGTGTACAATGTCGGTGTGATGATCCGCGGCGAAAGCGGCATGGGCAAAAGCGAGCTTTCCTTAGAACTGATTAAAAGAGGGCATTTGCTGGTTGCCGATGATATGACGGTGATACGCAAAGTAAACAGCAAACGGCTGGTAGGCTATGCACCGGAAACGACGCGAAACCTCATCGAGATTCGCGGCCTGGGCATTATGGATGTCAAGCAGCTATACGGCATGGCAACGGTGCTGGAAAGAAAGAGCATTGATATTGTGATCGATATGGAAATGTGGGAGACCGGCAAGATGTATGATCGGTTAGGGTTTGACCGGCATTACGATACCATCATGGGCGTGAGCGTACCACATTATGTGATGCCGGTGCGCCCCGGACGGAATTTGGCCGTTGTTGTAGAAGCAACGGCAATGGATTACCGGGTGAAGAGTGCCGGGTTTAACATCGAAGAGGAGATCAACCGCAGGCTGGAAAGGCCATGATCTGATAAAAGGGCATATCATCCCCTGTTGCCCCATATCTTAGGATACGGGCAGTTTTGAAGGGGGAGGTGAAAGGGCTTGCCAAAATTGAAACGTGCAGCCCTTTTTTGCTGCATTTTATTTGTTGCGGCTGCGGCGCTGTGGCCGGGCCTTTGGAATCAGCCCTTGCAGCATCAGCAGATCAGCCAATGGATTCGGGGTAAAAAGCTGGCCTATCAGGGGACGCTGCAGGTTTGGTATATTCCCGGCCATGCAAGTGGAACGGGCGATGGCAGCAAATGGGCAAAAGCCAGGCTCGATAAATTTGAAAAAAACAATTTTGGCATTTTTTATGAAATGCAGATACTAGACATGCAAGGCATGCAGGCCCAGCTTTCCGCAGGGCAGAGACCGGATCTCGTTTTTTTTGGCAGCGAACAGGCAGATGTTGTAGTGCCGTTGCTACAGCAATGCGAACAGACAGCGAAGCTGGCGCCGGCTTGGCAGGAAAAGAGCGCAGCACAGCTGGCTTGGCCGGTATTTTACAGCGGCTATGCGATTTTGGTCAATGAGCAGGCGTTATATTCCGTCGGCCTTTCTCCGCCGCTGGATATAGAGGATATGGACCAAGACTATCTGCAGCAGGTTCAGCAGGCGCTGCCAAACGCCTTTGCCTATGAGACAAAGCAGGCCGGATTGGCAGCGATGGGTGCGCAGATGAATGAACAGACAAGACAGGCAATCGTGCAGGGAGGTTCTGGGACTAGGGCACAGTTCCTCAAAGAGGAGATCGCCTTCTTTGCTTGCCCCGCTTCCACTTGGTATACCATAGAAGGGTTGAGCAATACGCAAAGCGTTCCCTCATACCAGGCAGTGCCATTGTCCAATCTGGCAGTAGATGCACAGTATGTAGGCGTGATGAAAACCGAGGACCAGGCCAAGACAAAGGCTTGCAATGCGGCCGTGGCTTATTTGCTATCCCAAAACAGCCAACAGGCATTGGAGGATATTGGTGCTTTGCCCGTAATCTGGACGGATGAGCCGATGCAGGCCCAGGGCAGCATAACGGGCGCCCTTTGGCAGCATAGAGAGGAAAAAAACATGCGCGTGTTAGATACGGCCGAGTCGATAGAAACGTTTTTTGCCACCCTTCAGGCCTCAGGGTTTGACGATGCCGCACAATGGCTGCGCACCGCTTGCAATACACCATAAATCCGTGTAAAATGAAATGAAATACATTTGTAACTTTTCGTTGGTTGAGGAGACGTGATGATATGATCCAAGCAGCCGTTTTGAAAAGGCTGCGGGCAGTGTTGCCGGCGCAGAATATTTTGGAAAATGAACCCATGCGCTTGCACACTACCTTCAGAATTGGGGGGCCGGCAGACGTACTGTGCCTGCCGGAAAATGACGAACAGGTAGCGCAGATAGTGGTGCTGTTGAAAGAAGAACAGGTACCGTTTTACATCGTAGGAAACGGCAGCAATATTTTGGTAAAGGATCATGGGTTCCGTGGCTGTATCGTAAAGATGCTGCATCAGGGCCGGGAGATCCGGGTAGATAGGGAGGCCAAAACGCTATATGCGGGCGCCGGAGAAACGATGATGTCCATCGCTGTACGCTGTGCCGAGGAAGGGCTGGGAGGTATGGAATTTGCCAGCGGCATTCCGGGCACTTTGGGCGGTACGGTGAGCATGAATGCGGGCGCCTATGAAAAAGAGATGAAGGACATCGTGAACTCTGTGCGTATTTTGACGCAGGAAGGGGAGATTAAAGAGATCTCCAATGCCGAGATGGCCTTTGGGTATCGGACCAGTGCGGTGTTGAAAAACAATTGGATCGTGTTGGGCGCTACCTTGCAACTACAGCAGGATGACCCGGTTGAGATACAAGCGCGCATCGACGATTTTACCCACCGTAGGCGTACGCGCCAGCCGCTGGAATATGCCAGTGCCGGCAGTACATTCAAGCGGCCGGAAGGCTTTTTTGCCGCTAAGCTCATCGACGACGCGGGTATGAAAGGCTATTCTGTTGGCGATGCTCAGGTCAGCGAAAAGCACGCTGGGTTTGTGGTGAATAAGGGAAGGGCCAGTGCAGAGGATGTGCTGGCGCTCATGAGCCGGATCCAGGCGGCTGTCAAAGAAAAATTCGGGGTAGACTTAAAGCCGGAAGTACGCATCATAGGGGAGTAAGCATGATAGAGATCCAGGCAGATCTGCATACGCATTCCGATTTGTCCGATGGGAAGGGTACGCTGGAAGAGAATGTAGAAGCGGCTTATCGCCGGGGGCTTGGCTGCATTGCATGCACAGAGCATGGGCCGCGCCATATGAAGGCGGGGATTTCAATGCGGCAGTTGAGCGAACTGCGCCGTCGGGTGGACAGGCTCAATCAGCAGTATCAAGGAAAGCTGACAGTGCTTATGGGCCTGGAATCCAATTTGATCTCCCTAGAGGGCGAGCTCGATGTGCCAGAGGCATACAGGGAGTATTTTGATATCCTTTTAATGGGATTTCATCTTAGTGCCCGCCCTACCACGCTATCGGAATGCTGGATGTTCCAAATTGCCAATCCGTGGGCAGAGCAGAGGTATAGTGAGCGCTACCGCCAAAAAGCAACGGAGGCGTATTTGCGCGCCATTGAAAAAAACAGGTTTGATATCCTTGTCCATCCCGGCCTGCATTGGCCGTTGGAATATCAAAAGATTGCAGAGGCTTGCCAGGCATACGGGGTAGCGATGGAAATCAGCGCACGTCCCAAACATTTAATTTTTAACGAAAACCAAACAAGACAAATGGCCGAAACAGGCGTACAATTTGTCATAGACAGCGACGGGCATAAGCCGGAGGAGATCGGCCGTGTACAGAGTGCCATAGATTTTGCCGAGCGGGCAGGGCTAGGACCAGAACAGATCCTCAATGCAAAGGGAAGAGAGCTTCCGGCGTTCCGGCGCGGATAAAGGAGGGGATTTTTATGCGGTGTGTATTGGTAACGGGGCTGTCTGGAGCGGGGCGTTCTACGGCGCTGAGACAGTTGGAGGATATGGGCTATTTCTGTGTAGATAACCTGCCGCCGCAGATGATGGCCACCTTTATTTCCATGTGCCAGTGTGAGGATATCGAAAAAGTCGCGCTGGTGGTAGACAGCAGGACGCGTATGTTTTTTGCGGACATCTACAAAGCGATGGACGATTTGAAAAACATGGGCGTGCAAATGGAGATTTTATATCTGGAAACTGCAGACGAGGTGCTGATTCGCAGATATAAAGAAACCAGGCGCAAACACCCCATGGGAACCAATACCATCATGCAGGGGATTGCCGTGGAGCGTCAGCGTTTGGGAGAGCTGCGCAATATGGCGCAGCATATCATCGATACCTCTACCATGAGCGCAAAACAGCTCAGCGAAATGCTATGGGGTTTGTTTTCCGACGAGCATAAGCGCGATACCATCTTGCCCGTCATCGTTTCGTTTGGGTTCAAAAACGGTATCCCGCTGGATGCCGATCTGGTGTTCGACGTTCGCTTTCTGCCAAATCCGTTTTATGATCCGGCGCTGCGTCCGATGAGCGGCCTGGATGCACCGGTTCGGAATTATGTGTATGATCATGAGCAGACCCGCTTGTTTGAGGACAAGCTGGTAGATCTCCTGGAAATGCTGTTGCCCTATTATCAGCAGGAAGGAAAGTACCAGCTGGTTGTGGCCATCGGCTGTACCGGAGGCCAGCACCGCAGCGTTGCTGTAGCAGAGAGTTTATACCGGCGGTTGACCAATGATAAGATCCAGTGCGTTGTACAGCATAGAGACATAGGAAAGGATGCGTTGAAGCATTGAGCCAGCAGGGAGGTTCTTTTTCCGCACAGACCAAAGAGGAGCTTCTGCATACTGTGCCGGCGCATGATGGGTGTATTCGGGCAGAAATGGCGGCGGTGATACAGGCCTGCGGCAGTCTTGTGCTGACGCAAAGAGGCCTTCATTTGGAACTGATTTCAGACCATCCGGCCTTGGTGCGCCGGATGTTTGGCTATTGTAAGAAAATGACAGGGCAAAGCGCCCAGCTTTTGGTTCGGCAAAATAAGAGGCTGAATCGGCGCAACAGCTATATCTTGCGGCTGATAGGCCGCGAAACGGTACTGGGGCTGCTTTCGCAGCTAGGTATCTGGGAGGATGGCATGGTGCAGGGTACGCCGCGGGGTTTAGAGCGAACCTGCTGCCGTCGTTCTTATATACGAGGGCTGTTTCTATGCTGCGGCAGCGTCACCAACCCGGAAAAGGCCTACCATCTGGAGTGGACGCTGAAGGAAGAATCGCTTTGCCAGGATCTGCTGGCCCTTTTGGAAAAAGAAGAGATTTCGGCGCATGCCGTGCAGAGAAAAAATGCTTATGTGGCCTATATCAAAGAAGGCGATGGCGTGGCGGAGGTGCTGGCGATGATGGGCGCCAACAGTGCGATTTTGCAGATGGAGAATGCACGGATCGTACGTCAAATGCGCAATAAGGCCAACCGGGCGATGAATTGCGATACCGCCAATATCAATAAGACCATGTCCGCAGCGGCCAAACAGCAGGCCTGCATTCGGTACCTGGTAAAAGAAAATAAGTTTCAATCGTTGAGCCCGGCGCTGCGGATGGCGGCGGAAACGCGCCTGGCGTATCCGGAAGCAACGTTAGAGGAGCTGGGTGATTTGATGGAGCCGCGCATGGGCAAATCCGGTGTGAACCATCGGATGAGAAAGCTTGTGCAGCTGGCAGAGGAGCTGGGGTTTGTATTTGAGGAAGGAGTAAGCTTTTGAGCGGATTTTGCCATCTACATGTACATACGCAATACAGTCTGTTGGATGGGGCGGCACGCATCAAGGATTTGATGGCCAGGGCCAAGGAGATGGGCATGACGCACATTGCCATGACAGATCACGGCGTCATGTATGGTACGGTTGAATTTTATAAAGAAGCGAAGGCAGCGGGCCTTACGCCGGTTCTTGGCTGTGAAGTCTACGTGGCCAAGCAAAATATGCACGACAGACAAGGCCGTGCGGATCGGGAATATAGCCATCTAGTGCTGCTGGCGGAAAATCAAAAGGGATATCAAAACCTGGTGCATCTGGTGTCATTAGGATGGCTGAAGGGATATTACTATAAGCCTAGGATCGATTACGATACACTGGCGCAGTATGCTGAAGGGCTAATCGGACTATCCGCTTGCTTATCCGGCGATATTCCACGTCTTTTGATGCAGGGAGATTATCAGGGCGCAAAGCAGTTGGCGCAGCGGCTCAGCGATATCTTTGGGCCGGAGCATTTCTATTTGGAATTGCAAGAGCATGGCATTCCTGTGCAAAAGGAAGTCAATGCGCAGATCATACGCATAGCCAGGGAAACGGGCCTGCCGTTGGTTGCTACCAATGATGTGCACTATATCAATCAAGAGGACGCTGCTGTACAGGATGTTTTGATCTGTATTCAAACAGGACGTTTTTTGGATGAAGAAAATAGAATGAAAATGGACTCCGATCAGATGTACCTAAAGAGCGGTGCAGAAATGGAGGCATTGTTTTCCCATGTGCCGGAGGCGCTGGAAAATACGCAAAAAATTGCAGAGCGCTGCCATGTTGAGTTGGATTTTGAAACACAGCATCTGCCACAGTTCCCCTTGCCGGAGGGGGAAACAAATGTCGGCTTGCTGCGCAGACAGGCCGAGGAGGGGTTTGCGCGCCGGTATGGCGAGAATCCCGAAATAAAAAAGCAGCTTCAATTTGAGCTGAATGTCATCGAGCAGATGGGGTATGTGGACTATTTTTTAGTCGTGTGGGATTATATCCGCTTTGCCAAGGAACAGGGCATCGCCGTGGGCCCGGGCCGCGGCAGCGCAGCTGGTAGCGTGGTGGCGTACTGCCTGGGGATCACGGATGTGGACCCTATCAAATACAATTTGTTCTTTGAGCGCTTTTTGAATCCGGAGCGCATCACCATGCCGGATATAGACGTAGACTTCTGCTATGAACGCAGGCAGGAGGTCATTGATTACGTCATCGAAAAATATGGGAAGGATCATGTCTGCCAGATCATTACCTTTGGAACGATGGCTGCACGCGCAGTGATCCGCGATGTAGGGCGGGTGATGCGCATCCCCTATGCGGATGTAGACCGCATCGCCAAGGCGGTGCCGATGGAATTGGGCATCACCATCGATAGGGCGGTAGAAATTTCCCAACCCCTGCGGCGGGAGATGGAAGCGGACGAGACCATCGCCCAGCTCATTGCAACGGCCCGCAAGCTGGAAGGCATGCCGCGGCATGCAGGCACGCACGCTGCTGCAGTGGTGATTTCCAAAGATCCTTTGATGAATATCATTCCGCTGCAAAAAAATGACGAGACGGTTACTACACAGTTTACCATGGGGGCCATCGAGGAACTTGGCCTTTTGAAGATGGATTTTTTGGGTCTGCGCAACTTGACGGTCATCCAGGACGCTTGCAACCTTGTGGAAAAAAGCACGGGCAAACCGCTGGATATGGAAAAGATTGCTCTGGATGATCCTCTTGTATATCAGATGATCGGCGAAGGGGATACCGATGGCGTATTTCAGCTGGAAAGCGGCGGTATGCGCGAACTCCTTAAAGAATTAAAGCCAAATTGCTTTGAAGATATCATCGCTTGCATTTCTCTGTACCGGCCAGGCCCGATGGAAAGCATCCCGCGCTATATCCAAGGGAAAAGAGATCCTAGCAGCGTCAAGTATTTGGACAAGCGATTGGAACCCATTTTACAGGTAACCTACGGCTGCATGGTGTATCAAGAGCAGGTTATGCAGATCGTCCGTGAGCTGGCGGGATACAGCTGGGCGCGTAGCGACCTGGTTCGGCGTGCTATGAGCAAGAAAAAGCGCGATGTAATGGCCAAAGAACGGCAGGCGTTTATCTATGGTACAGAGGACGGTACGGTGCCGGGCGCAGTAAAAAATGGCGTACCGGAAGAGGTGGCCAGCCAAATTTTTGACCAAATGACGGATTTTGCGCAGTATGCCTTCAACAAATCCCATGCGGCGGCCTATGGCATCGTTTCCTATCGGACAGCATGGCTGAAAGCGCATTATCCTGTCGAAACCATGGCCGCGCTGATGAACAGTTGCCTGCAAAGCCCGGAAAAAATCGCACAGTATATTGCCTACTGCCGAAAGAAAGGCATAGAGGTGTTGCCGCCGGATGTAAACGGCAGCGGCGTGCGTTTTGAAGTGCAGGATGGCAAGATCCGCTTTGGCTTGTCCGCAGTAAAAAATGTGGGAGCCAAGGCTGTAGAGCTGATCATCCAGGAACGCGCGCATAAGCCGTATGAGGACTTCTTCTCCTTTTTGCGGCGGGTGCCTGCGGATGCGCTGAATAAGCGCATGGTGGAAAGCATGATCAAGGCGGGCTGTTTTGACAGCTTCCATGTAAAGCGCAGCCAGCTTATGGCGGTGTTTGAAAGCACCATGGACGCTATGGCGCATGATAGAAAACGCAACCTGGAAGGGCAGGTTTCCCTGTTTGAAGGGCTGTTGGGAGAAGATGTGCCGTCGCTTGTACCTGTACAGGAACTGCCGGATCTCGCGGAGTTTGATACCCGTGCTATGCTGGCGATGGAAAAGGAGATGACAGGGGTATACATCACCGGGCACCCTATGATGGAGTATGAAAAGTATATGGAGCAATATCCGGTGAATCTCCTTACCATTTTGGAAAGCCGAGAAGAGGGCCTTTCATTGGATGGTAAGGAGGTAACGCTTCCCTGTATCATACAATCCAGACGAAACCGGGCGACCAAAACAAACCGGTTGATGGCCAATCTGGTTATAGAGGATCTATATGCTCAGATGAATGCCATGGTATTTCCCGGCGTTGTGGAGCGGCTTAATTTTGTCTTGCAGCCCGATGCGCTGGTATTGCTCAAAGGCAGGGTCAGCATACGAGAAGAGGAGGACCCCATGCTGCTCGTAGACGATGCCAAGCCATGGGAGCCTGAAAAACAGCAAAATGCAGAGCTGGAACGGCCGCACTTGATCAACGGACGCGATCTGCCGTTGTACGGGGTACAAAGCGAGCCAAAGCTAGCGCAAACGCAAAAGGTCAGCCAACAAGAAACGCTTTGGCTAAAGGTAAAAACCTTTGACAACGATTTTATGATCACCGGGCTATTGGCCATGTTGCGGCGTTTCCCGGGTACAGTAGGTGTAAAGGTATATGCAGCGAAGGAAAAGCGCTTGGTTAAATTGCATGACACCGTCTCCACCGACCCTGAATTGATGGCAAAGCTGACCCTGCTCCTGGACGAGGGAAATGTAAAAATCACCAAAAAATAGACCGTTTGATATGCTATAATAAAATCACGAAAATGGGGCTCGGGGGCGCTCCATTGGGCTTGAGCGGAAGGAGTATAAATCATGAAAAGAATTGGTGTACTTTCCAGCGGCGGCGATACGCCCGGCATGAATGCGGCGATCCGCGCTGTGGTAAAAGTGGCGGCCGAATATGGCATTGAAGTATTTGGCATCCGTCATGGATATAGGGGCTTGATTGAAGGAGATATGCGCGAGCTTACAACAGACGAGGTGCGCAACATTGCCCATAAAGGCGGTACGATTTTAAAAACCGCCCGCTGCAAGGAATTTATG
Organism: uncultured Eubacteriales bacterium; assembly: GCA_959600905.1. Classification (GTDB taxonomy): domain Bacteria; phylum Bacillota; class Clostridia; order Christensenellales; family QAND01; genus UMGS1975. The sequence continues at coordinate 18,025 of CAUGNO010000010.1, forward strand.
GTAGAGGAAGGGCAGCGCCGCGCACTGTTGACTGCCCAAGCATTTGATTTGGAGGGCATCATCGCCATCGGGGGCGACGGTACCATGCATGGCGCCGGCGCGCTCAGTAAAATGGGCATTCCCACCATCACACTGCCGGGCACAATAGACAACGACTTGGCATATACCGACTTTAGTATCGGTTTCGATACGGCGGTAAACGGCGTGCTCACAGAGCTGATCAAGGTTCGCGATACCATGGTTTCGCATGACCGGATCGGCATTGTAGAGGTAATGGGCAACAAATGCGGGGACATTGCCTTGCACGCAGGCGTAGCAGGCTCGGCTGACTTTATCTTGCTGCCGGAAATGGAATTTGATATCGATGAAATCTGTGATCAGCTCATCAAAAACAACATCCGTAACCGCAAGACCAGCATGATCGTGCTGGCTGAGGGCGCGGGCAAGGGAGACAAGCTGGCTGGGTATATCCGGGAAAAGACCAAGCTGGAAGTGAAAAGCGTTGTGCTGGGCTATACGCAGCGCGGCGGCAGCCCAACAGGGAAAGACCGCATCCTGGCTACGCGGCTAGGGGGGCAGGCTGTCTCCCTTTTGGCACAAGGCGTCAGCAACCGCGCCGTAGGCATCCATGATAACAAGGTGCAGAATATGGATATTTACGAAGCGTTGGATGCGGAAAAACAATTTGATTCGGAGCTTTATACGCTGGGGAAAATCATGGCGCGCTAAGTTGATATAAGGGCGGAACGTTTTCGTTCCGCCCTTTTCTTATGGGCTGGGAAGTTTTTTCATGCCAGCTGCATATGGATGTGATAAAATACCAGCAGAATGATGCAATCAAAACAAAGGGAGTGTTTTGTATGGCTTGGTTTGGATGGGTCGTCGTGGCACTGGTGTTTGTGCTCAGTTTTTTTGTTGGCAAAGGGCTTTCGCTAAAAAAAGCGGCGCCGGCGCCAAAGGCAAAGCCTGTAGCGGTAGACCCGCAGCTGGCAGCAGAGCATCTGGCGGGGGCTTTACGCTGCAAGACCTATGGCCTAGTAACGGAAGACAGCGAAAACATCAAGGAATTCGAAAAGCTGCAAGCGCATCTTAGGGCTTGTTTTCCGCATGTGTTCCAAACGGTGACGACAGAGGAAGTGAACCGGTGTAGCAGATTATACTGCTGGAAGGGAGACGGCTCCTCCCAAAAACCTCCGATTTTGCTGATGGCACACCAGGATGTGGTACCGATTGCAGAGGGAACAGAACAGGATTGGAAATATCCGCCTTTTGATGGCCGCATCGAGGAGGGCTGCGTCTGGGGACGTGGCGCCATCGATATGAAAAACGCCTTGGTGGCCATCTTTGAGGCGATGGAGGCGCTCATCAAGGCGGGGTTTGTGCCGGATCGAGACGTATACATCTGCAACGGCCATGATGAAGAGCTGATGCTGGATAAGGGCTCGAAAGGCGTAGCGGCGTTATGCAAGAAAAAAGGACTGCATTTTGAATTTGTCCTCGATGAAGGCAGCAGCTTTGTCGATGGTGAGCAGTTTGGGCTGCCCGGCCAGCTTTGTGCGTGCATCGGTGTATATGAAAAGGGATATTGCGATGTGCGCATCACTTTGCACGATCAGGCCGGGCACAGCAGCAAGCCTGCGCACCCCACGGCGCTGTCCAGGATGGCAAAAATCATTGAAACGGTGGAAAACCGTCCGTTCCCGGTACGCCCCACGCGCATCTTTTATGAAATGTACCGCGATGCGGCGCCGTACGGGGGCCTTTGGGGGCGGATCAAGGCAGCCAATCCAAGTATATTTGGCAAAGGGTTTGTCAATGAGCAGTTGAAAAGCCTGCAAGGCAACGCGTCGCTGCGCACCACAGTAGCTGCCACACAGATTCAGGCAAGCGATACGCCCAATGTGTTGCCCCATACCGTATGGGCCAATTTCAACTGCCGGCTTAATCCAGGCGATACTCGGCAGGAGCTGGTAGAGTTTTTCCAGGAGATTGCAGGACCGGATTGCGAAGTAGCCTTGCCCACCTCCTTTGAGGCAAGCAAGATTGCACGCACAAATTCACGGGCTTACCAGGCCATTTCCCAGGCTGTACGGCAAGTTTACGGAGAGATCCCGGTTGTTCCTTCTGTCTTTTTTGCCAGTACGGACAGCCAGTATTTCAACGACCTTGCTGACGATGTATATAAACACATGCCGTTTATCAGCAACTTGAAATATACGACAACGATGCACGCTACCAATGAGCGTATCGATGTAGAGAGCTTTGCACAAGGCGTACAGTTTTACGCGCAGCTGTTGCAAAATGTATGCAGCCAAACCGGGCAGGCAGGCTAAGAGTGGAGGGCAAAATCATGGAAAAGCAGATTCAGATTCCCGGCCAAGCAGAGATCGCAGCGCATTTGTCTGGGATGATTCCTTTTGATACCATTGCATACCGCGATCAGTCTAAGACCAAAGGCGAACCTTTTTTTGCCTTGCATGCTTATTTGGAAAAGACTTATCCTTTGGTGCATGAAAACATGGAAAAACAGGTGATTGGCGATTATTCTCTATTGTTTTGCTGGAAAGGGCACAACAGCGAGAAAAAGCCAATTCTGCTGATGGCGCATCAGGATGTAGTGCCTGTGCCGTCTGAAACGTTGGATCAGTGGAAATATCCACCGTTTGAAGGCGTACTGGCAGAGGGTAAGGTCTGGGGACGTGGCTCCCTGGACTGTAAAAATATGCTCTGCTGTGAACTAGAGGCAGCGGAAGCGCTGCTAAAACAAGGCTATGTGCCGGAGAGAGATGTTTACTTTGCTTTTGGCCATGATGAAGAAAGCGGCGGGTTCAACGGAATGACGGCCGTTGCGGCTTATCTAAAGGAAAAGGGCGTCTTTCTGGAATTTGTTTTGGATGAGGGTTCGGGTTATGTAGAGGGGGAAAAGCGTCATTGCCCTGGCCATACGGTTGCTGAAATTGGGATTTTTGAAAAAGGATATGCAGACCTAAAGCTGACTGTGCAGTCTCCAGGCGGGCATGCGTCTCGGCCAGGCCCGTCTACCGCATTGGGAATCTTGGCCAAAGCCATCAATGCGCTGGAGGAGAATCAATTTCCATTCTCTGTACCCGATCCGGTCAAATGGCATTATCAAGCGCTGCTGCCTTATCTTGAAGCGGGAGAGGAAAAAAATCAGGTAGAGCAGATGGAGGAAAACCCTGTTGCGTTTGCGCAATATCTCAGCCAGACCCCCAAAGGCAATGCAATGGTACGGACGACCACAGCGCCAACGATGGCAAATGCCAGCATTCGGCCCAACGTACTGCCGACACAGGCACAGGCAGTTGTAAATTTTAGGCTCAACCCAGATACCTCCTGCGAAGCATTGCTGGCGCACTGCAAAAAAGCAATTGGCAATCCCAAAGTATCGTTGGCACTGCTAAGAGGAGAAGAGCCATCTAAAATCACATCGGTGGAGGGGAAAGCATATAAGGCCTTGTGCAATGTTATACAGCAGGTTCATCCCGGCTGCATCACAGCGCCAGTGCCTGTTTTGGGGGCAACGGATAGCCGCAAGTTTGAGGGAATCTGTGATGATATCTTTCGTTTTACGCCGCTGGACAATCAGGGCTTGGGCTGTACGGTGCATGGCGTTAACGAAGCGATGCCCGTCGAATCACTGGAGGAAGGAGTTCGTTTCTTTGTTGCGCTGATTCAACAGATGTGTTAAAATTTCAACCTGCTTTTGCAAAGGTGAAGGAATTGTAAGAAAACGGAATTTTGTTGAAATTGATGTTCTTTTCATATACAATAAAAGAAATTCACTCCTGTGAATTAGGGAAATTATGGAGGAGAAGACGATGAGAGATTACATCATTGCAACGGATTCGGACTCCGAATTGTTGTATGCGTATGCTCAAGAAATGCAAATTCCTGTGTTTGCTATGCCTGTGAGCCTGGATGGCAAGGACTACGATTTTGATTTGGATATTGAAGGAAAGTTTCCTACTTTTTTTGAGGACTTAAAGAATGGCTCAAAGGTTTCTACATCTGCCAAATCACCGTGGGAGATCAAACAATGGTTTTTGCAGCTGCTGGAATCGGGCAAAGATATCTTATATATTAGCTTTTCCAACCAGTTGAGTGTGCACTTTAGCAACTGTCAGCAGGCAGTGGCGGAGATCAAAGAGGAAAAACCGGAAGCACGAATTGTGTTGGTGGATTCGCTGACCATCTCTGCCGGGCAATCGTTGCTGATTCGCCGAGCCTTAAAGCTGCAACAGGACGGGAAGAGCCTGGATGAAGTGGCTGCGTATCTAGAGGAGAACAAGCTGCGCAGCTGCGTTTTGTTCACCGTAGACGATCTGAACTACTTGAAGCGGGGCGGCCGTTTGTCCGGAGGCGCTGCCTTTGTGGGAACGGTATTGGATCTAAAGCCCATCGTACATGTAACGGATGATGGCAAGCTGGTACCTACGGAAAAATGCAAGGGCCGTAAAAAAGCTTGGCGTCGCATGGCGGAGCTTGCTGCGGATCGTTTTGATTATGGTGATCCTGACAACGAGATCATCATCTTGTATGCAGAGCTAGAGGATGGCAAAGCATTTGAGGAGATCTTAAAGCAGACCTGTGGTGACGTAAAGACAATGCTATGGAAGGTGGGCCCGGTCATCGGTGGGCATGCAGGTCCTGGCGTAGTCGGAATGTCGTTTTTTGGCAGCCCCAGATAAAAAAGGAAAAAGCCGGCACAAGGTGCCGGTTTTTTTATGGACTTGCAGCGCAAGATTTACACCGGCCTGCTAAATATGGTATAAAAAGAACAGATGCGGAAAGGAAAACGGAAGATTGTATGTAGCGTTTTATCGAAGATACCGGCCTAGGCTTTTTTCAGAGGTTATTGGCCAGGAACCGATCATTCAAACCTTGAAGAACCAGGTAGCTTCGGGCCATGTTTCTCATGCCTATCTATTTTGCGGCTCTAGGGGGACAGGGAAGACCAGCACGGCTAAGATTTTGGCTAGGGCCATCAACTGCCAATCGCCGATAGAAGGAGAACCCTGCGGCCAGTGCCCGGTATGCCGCATGTCGGAAGAGGAGCTTGCAGTAGATATTTTGGAGATCGATGCGGCCAGCAACAATGGTGTGGATGAGATTCGTGATCTTAGGGAAAAGGTGCGGTATGCGCCGGCTGTTGGAAAATATAAGGTTTATATCATAGACGAGGTGCACATGCTGAGTACAGGAGCGTTTAACGCGCTGCTGAAAACCTTGGAGGAGCCTCCGGCCCATGCGGTATTTATCTTGGCCACAACCGAGACGCATAAGCTGCCTGCTACGATTCTATCCAGATGCCAACGCTTTGATTTTAAGCGGCTGCCGGAGTCGCTGCTTGTACAGCAGATGGAAAAGGTGCTGTCGGAGGAAGGCATACAGGCGGATCGTCAGGCGCTGGCGCTCATTGCAAGCCAAGCGCAAGGCGGTATGAGGGATGCATTGAGCCTGCTGGATCAGTGCGCAGGCATGTCCGGCGGAGAAATTACCCTGGAAAAAGCACAGCAAGTCTTAGGCGCAGCGGGCAGTGATCAGGTAGAACGCATGGCACAAAGCATAGCGGATCGTCAGGTAAGGCAGACGCTTGCGCAGCTGCAACAAATTTACGACAATGGAGCGGACCTTTCGGTATTTGTACGGGAAATGATCGACTATTATCGGGAGCGGATGATAGAATGTGCAGAGCAGACGGAAGGACAGTGGGCCATGGAAGCGATGCTGTTGCTGGCGCAGGCAGAGACGGATATGAAGCTGTCTCCTCGGCCCAAAACGCAGCTGGAGGCTGCGCTGGTAAAGCTTTGTGTCCCTAAAATGAGCCAAGGAGAGGTGCAGCTGTTAAAGCGCATTGAGGCCCTGGAAAAAGCGGTGCAGCATGGACAGCAGATGCCAGCGGTCCGGCGGCCAGCGCCTATGATAGAAACAATGCAGGCTGATGAGCAGGCCCCGCCTTGGGAAGAAGTGCCGCCTCCGGAAGAGGATCTGCCGCCTTGGGAACAGCCGGCACCGGCTCCCCGGCCAAAAGGGCCGGCCCCCAAAAAACAAAAGGAAACACCGGAAAAACCTGCCCCAGCACCATCGCGGGAAGAGGATTTGTTGGATACGATTTTTGCCATCTTTTCGAAAAAACAGCCGGGTGCTGCTTACTTTTTAAAGCGCGCTGAAAAGGCATGGGAAGATGGTTCGCAGCTCTGGCTGCAATTTGATCCTATCAATGAAAACCTGGTGCAGGCACTCCGCCAATTTCAGCAGGATCTGGAACAGTCGGCGGAGCAGGCACTGGGACACAAAGTAGAAATACAATTCAAACTCAACACCCCTGAACAAGAAACCAAGCCGGATATGCAGGATGTATTGAAACAAGCACAGCAAGCATTTGGCTTGGAAATTGAAATAGAAGAATAGAAAAGAGGAAAACAAAATGGCAAGAGGCGGAATGGGCAATATACAGCAGCTGATGCAGCAAGCACAGCGTATGCAGCAGCAAATGGCGCAAAAGCAGGCTGAGCTCGCAGAAAAAACTGTGACGGCGCAGAGCGGTGGCGGTATGGTAACGGCAACGGTGAACGGTGCGCATGAACTGTTGGAGCTTTCCATCGATCCGGATGTGATCGATCCGGAGGATAAAGAAATGCTGGAAGATATGGTTGTGGCTGCGGTAAACCAGGCCATGCAGCAGGCAGAGGAGATGGCGCAGCAGGAGCTGGGCAAGCTGGCGGGCGGTATGAATATCCCAGGGCTGCGTTAACATGAGCTACGTTATAGAATCACTCTCGCTGCTGACAGAACAGCTGGCAAAGCTGCCCGGTATCGGAGGAAAGACTGCCCAGCGGCTGGCCTATCATATCCTGACGATGCCAAAGGCCAAGGCAAAGGAACTGGCGGCCAGCATTTTGACTGCTACGGAGCATGCCAGGTTTTGCAGCGTATGCGGTAACCTAACCGATCAGGACCCATGCAGCATTTGTACAGATGCCACAAGGGATGGCTCGGTTCTATGTGTCGTGCGGGATGCTAGGGATGTTATGGCCATGGAGCGTGGGCGCGTATTTCGTGGTAAATACCATGTGTTGGGCGGCGCGCTTTCGCCCATGGATGGCATTGGCCCGGATCAGCTGCGCATCAAGGAGCTGTTGGCGCGCTTAGAAGGCGTAGACGAAGTGGTGATCGCCACCAATCCGGATGTAGAGGGGGAGGCAACAGCTGTATATCTGTGGCGCTTGCTGAGCCCTATGGGGATTCGGGTTTCCAGGATCGCACATGGTGTTCCGGTAGGCGGAGATTTGGAATACACCGACGATGTGACTTTGCAAAAGGCCATGGAGGGCCGGCGAATCATGGAATAAAAAAGCCCTGCTTTGTCAGGGCTTTTTCTTTTCTAAAGGATGTGCGGCAAACTCTGCAAATGACTGATAGATAAGCTGATACCCTTTTTCATTGGGGTGGATGCCGTCTTGGCATAAAAGCTGTTGATAACAGCGCTTATCCAAAAAGGCAGAGCGAATATCCACCAAGGGGCAGTGGGTTTGATAGGAAAGCTTCAATACGCTTTCGGAATACAGTTCCTGATATCGGTAGATCATCTGTATATCGCCCAGCCAGGATAGAATAGGCGCACGGTCTAGGCGGCCTTTTTCGGTAAACCATGCAAAATACCGCTCAGCATCGATGGGAGGCAGCGTAATGAGTATGGGAAGGACATCCCGGGCCCGTAAGTCTTCGATCATCTGCTGAAAGACAGCTGTAAATTTGCATAGCGGGGTATGCGGATGGTGCTCCTGTTTGGGGGCCAAGGCCACCTCCTGCCAGCCGTGATCGCAGTCGTTGCCGCCATATTCCAGCAAAGCTATGCTGTGGGGGCGTAGTTTTTGCAGATTAGCCTGTAAGATACGATATCCTTTTTCAATGGTAGAGCCAAACTTAGCATGGTTTAGCACATGAAAGGGGTACTGTTGTTGAAATTTTTCCATCCATTGAGGGGCAGTAAACCGATAACGCTGTGTTTTCGGATCCAACAGCGTGGCTTTCATAATAGAAGTACCGAAGATATGCACATCAGTCATAGCACAAGCCCTCTTTACCTTACATTTAGTTTATAAAACTATATTATCTTATATTAATAAACATTTCAAGCAATGAATGTATAAATATTGTGAAGCTTTTTTTACCATGTTATACTATTGCCAAAAGGAGGACGGATTTATGCAGTCAAAACATGACCTCGGGTTTACAGACATTGCGCAATATCATTGCCTTCGATGGGCGGAGCTGCCGGATCTGGCTCTGTATATGGATCAGGTGCTTACCATTTTAGAAAAGCAGCTTTGCCTGATTGCGTGCGGGCCGGAGGATAAGAACCTGACCAGCACGATGATCAATAACTATGTAAAACATAAGGTGATCCCGGCACCGGTGAAGAAAAAATATGAAAAAGAGCATCTGGCAAACTTGACAATGGTCTGCATTGCAAAGCAAGTGCTTAGCCTTTCTGAAATACAAGGGATGATGGAAAAATTAAGAGCAGCAGAAAATATAGAGACACTGTATGATAGATTTTGCTATATTTTGGAAAAAAAGTTAAGGCAGACCTTTGGAAACCAATTGATGCTGGAAGAATCAAAGGAAGAGACCCCCAATATGCTTGAGGCATTGGCGGGCGCGTTTGCCAACAAGCTGTACCTGCAAATGCTGCTGGTGCAGCAGACTACGGAAAAGGGAAAAAAGGCCGAATGATACATTCGGCCTTTTTTCTTGTACAAGGGAAGGCTTCCTGGTAGATAACGACCATAGCAGATGGAAGCGCACACGCATTGTACAAAGAATGGAGAGTTTTGTGGATTTATGCCTATGCGTATAAAGAGGACCTTTTTGGATATACTTGGAAAAAACAAAAAGGAGGCCCTCGTATGCTAGGTAGCAAGCAAAAGATGATAGAAAAAGAGGATGCCGCATATCTGGAAAAAGCCTTGGCGGCATGGAAAGATGCCCAGAACTATTTCGACAATGTCTCGGATCCTGATCTAATAGAGTTTGCAATCTACGAGATGAAAGCAGCACAGCATAGGTATGAATATATGATAAAGTGTGCCAAACGCGGGGAGATCAGATCATGGCAAGAGCATCCAATTCTAATGCAGACCATCCCGCTGAGCGACCCGATGATGGAGGAAACCAAGCGCTTGGATAGGCTGGCCATCCGCCACATGATGCAGCAAAAGCAACGGTTTTCGGAGGAGCCCGCTGACATAATCGGACAAAAATAAACATATAGTAGGAACAAAAAGGAAAGGCGTGTGGCTGCATGGAGGTTTCCGTTTCTACTGTGGTGGCATTTTTTGCGGCGCTTTGCATTGTTTTTCTGTTGGGAAAAATTTTGGGAAAGCCGGCACGCTGGATTGGCCGGCTGCTGCTCAATGGTATCATTGGCGGTGTTGTGCTGTATCTTGTCAATCTCTTTGGAGGGCTGATCGGCCTTCATGCTGCGTTGAACCCTTTTACGGCCTTGATCGCCGGCACCCTGGGTATTCCAGGGGTTGCCCTGGTGTTGGTGCTACCCTTGCTGTTAACATTATGAAAACTTTCTTGCAATTACCAATTCGCTGTGGTATAGTATGTAAAAATAACGAAGGGGAGTAACTCGCCATATCGGTTTTGCTGTTCGTCAACTCGGCCTTCAGCCCGGGCAGCAATCAGCTTTTGAGAGTAAGACCTTTGTTCCTACTAGGAGCAAAGGTTTTTTTGCGCCTAAAAAAGCAAATATAGGAGGCAGTAGAAGGTATGGAACTATGGCACACAAAGACTGTAGAGCAAACGAGAGATGCTTTACAGAGCACAGAACAGGGCCTTTCGGCGGAACAGGTGCGCAGCGCCACGCAGAAACATGGGCTCAATGAATTGAGGCATAAAAAGCCCAAGAGCGTGGGTAAGTTGTTTTTGGAGCAGATGACGGATGTAATGATCCTGGTACTGCTCGCAGCTGCGGCCATTTCTGCCTTTTTGGGAGAAGTGATTGATTCCGCCGTCATTTTGTTTATCGTGATACTCAATGCTGTCATCGGTGTGGTCCAGCAGAAAAAAGCGGAAAAATCTCTCAACGCGCTAAAGGAATTGTCTGCCCCTGTGGCAAAGGTGATTCGTGACGGGAAGGAAATCAGCGTGCCGGCAAAAGAGCTTGTGCCGGGCGATTTGGTATTGATGGAAGCTGGCGACGTTGTGCCGGCGGATGTGCGGTTGGTGATGACGGCGAACTTTAAGGTGCAAGAGGCAGCCTTAACGGGCGAATCTTTGCCAGTGGATAAGGATGCAACTGCGATCCTGGAGGAAAAAGCACCGTTGGGTGATCGCATCAATATGGCGTTCTCCTCCAGCGTAGTGACTTATGGCCGCGGTTCCGGGATCGTTGTGGAGACAGGGATGAATACCGAAGTAGGCCGGATTGCAGATATGCTGATGAGCGAGAAAACAAGGCCGACACCGTTGCAGATGAAGCTGGCAAAGCTGGGCAAGGTGCTCGCCATGGCAGCCATTGGCATTTGTATTGTCATCTTTGGGGTAGGTCTGCTGTATGGCAAGGGCATGCTGGATATGTTCTTTACGGCGGTTTCTTTGGCTGTGGCGGCCATTCCGGAAGGGCTGCCGGCCATTTCTACCATTGTGCTGGCCATGAGCGTACAGCGTATGGTAAAGCGCAACGCCATCATCCGTACGCTACCCTCTGTAGAGGCGCTGGGTAGTGCAACGGTCATCTGTTCGGATAAGACGGGAACTTTGACGCAGAATAAGATGACCGTCACACACTTATATGTAGAGGGAAAAACGGCGCCGATGGCAGAGCGAAATACGCTGGACGCAGAGGGTGTGCAGCTGTTGAATCGCATTGCAACGCTTTGCAATGATGCGCGCTTTACACAAAAGGACGGTGGAACTATAGCCGTTGGAGACCCAACGGAGATTGCTTTGATGGAGGGTGCCCAAGTTGCAGGCGTAGAAAAGCAGGCGGAAGAAGAAAAAACGCCGCGTGTAGCAGAACGTGCGTTTGATTCCGATCGAAAGCTGATGAGTACAGTGCACGAACTGGCGCCGAATCAGTGGGTTTCGTATACAAAAGGTGCGCCGGATGTGCTGTTGAGCCGCTGTACCATGATATGGGAAAACGGACAGGCTGTGCCGATGACGGAGGATAAACGTCAGCAGATATTGCAAGCAAACGATGAGATGGCAGAGCAGGCTTTGCGCGTTTTGGCAATGGCATATAAGCCTATCGATGCACTTCCCACCCAGGAGGATGAGCTGGAGGCCCTGGAGCAGGGGCTGGTCTTCGTGGGGATGACGGGCATGATAGACCCGCCGCGCGAGGAAGCGAAAAAAGCGGTGGAAACCTGTCGCCAAGCAGGGATCCAGGCGGTTATGATCACAGGAGACCACAAGACGACAGCAGTGGCCATTGCAAAGAGCCTGGGCATTTTGACAGAGGGCAAAGAAGCTCTGACAGGGCAGGAGCTGGATCAGCTCAGCGACGAAGAACTGGAACAGCGGGTGGAAAACATTGCAGTATACGCCCGTATTTCGCCGGAACATAAGGTGCGCATCGTAAAAGCTTGGCAATCCAAAGGACACATTGCTGCCATGACAGGGGATGGCGTCAACGACGCGCCGGCGTTGAAAAATGCGGATATTGGCTGTGCCATGGGGATCGTGGGCACGGAGGTAGCCAAAGAGGCGGCAGACATTATCTTGACGGACGATAACTTTGCAACGGTGGTATCCGCTGTAGAGGAAGGCCGCCGGATCTATGATAATATTTTCAAAAGCATTGCTTTCTTGCTTTCCAGCAACATCGGAGAGATCCTTACACTATTCATTGCAACGATGCTCGGCTGGGAGGAGCCGCTGCTGCCGGTGCACCTATTATGGGTCAATCTAGTGACAGACAGCCTACCGGCCTTGGGGCTGGGGGTAGACCCGGCGGAAAGGGATATCATGCAGCCGCGCAAAAACATGAAGGATAAGTTGTTTAGCGGCGGAATGATTTATCGTATCTGCTACCAGGGGATTATGATCGGGTTGCTATCGTTGACAGCGTTCCGCATCGGGATGGAATCGGGCAGCATCGATGTAGCGCGCACTATGGCGTTTGCAGTGCTGGCGCTGAGCCAGCTGGTGCATGCGTTCAATGTGCGCAGCGTCAAGCATAGTGTATTCTCCAATGCAGTAGGGCCGAACAGCAAGTTCATTCTGGCTACGGTTGCTTCTTTGGCAATTATGCTGAGCGTACTGCTGATCCCGCCGTTCCACGGCCTGTTTAGCACGGCAATCTTGAACGGTACACAGTGGCTGTGGGTTGCGGGGCTGTCGTTCGCTCCGCTGGTAATCGTAGAGCTGTTCAAACTCTTGCATATCAACGGCAGCAAATAAAAATATAAAAGGCTGGCATTGCCAGCCTTTTTTGTTTGATTATTTATTCGTATAACTCTAACGGCAGCAAATCAGGATCAAAGAAAAAGGTAAAACGTCGCCCGGTATAAGGATCAATACGGATGGGTTCTGTTTTGACGTTATGAAGGGATAAATATTGAATACAATCCTCAAGACATGCCACATGAAAGGCCAGATGGCGGAGGCCTCTAGCCTCGGGATAGGATGGGCGGGGAGGACTGTCCGGTTTATAGAACAGCTCCAGTTCACAGCCATCTAGCCCAAGATCCAGCTTTATATCTTCGCTATCTTTCCGGTGGTTTTCTCGTAGAATTTCAAAACCCAAAATATCGACATAAAAGTGCTTGGCTTTTTGATAATCCGAGACAATCAAGGCGACATGGTGTATAGAAGAAAACATAAATATCACTCCTGACTCATAAGTACCAAATGAGCGATGTGCTTTGCAACCTGCTCGGGAGAAAGGTTTGTGGTATTCAAGACCTGACTTTTTGTCTGTGCATATAACGGTAGATAGGAAAGACTACGGGCAATGATGTCTGCCTCCCGAAGGCCAGTTGAAATATCTTTTTGCAGCCTTTTTTCCAGCGCCTTTTCCTCACAAAGAAGGGCAAAACGATGCACCTTAGCATGGGAAAGATCCAAAAAAGGGAGAATTTTTTGAAAAATTTTGTCATCCTGGAGCACCCAATTGAAGACCAAATAGGAAATGTTCTTATTATGAAGATATGAATTCAACAGATAGATCATATGTTTAAGAGCCATTTCCCTGTTTTCTTCGTGAGGACAAAAAGGGAATATCTGCCAGCACCAATCCCCCTCCAGCAATGCGCTGGGCTGAAGCAGGCGGCACACATGGCGGCTGACAGTGGATTTGCCAACGCCCATAGGACCGTGGAGAATTAGGAAATTTTTCATTAGAGAGTACCTCATATCCACTTTGTTTTTGTCTTGTTTTTCTCTATTGTGAACCAAAACAAAAACAAATGCAAATGCCAAACATCAAAGGCGCCTTTCTGATTTGTGCTACGGGGCACAAACATATGACCAAACGAAAAAAATTGTGCATTTATAAACGATGGTTGACTTTGTTTTTCATTCTTCGTTATAGTGCAGGCATCAGGTGTTTTGACACCTTTATAGGAGGCGTACGACGCAATGAAAAAAATTGGTATCTTGACAGGCGGAGGAGACTGCCCTGGCCTAAACGCCGTAATCCGTGGCGTGGTGGAACGTTGTGCCATGCAGGATGTAAAGGTTTTTGGCTATCATGAAGGATGGCGCGGCGTAATAGAACAGGATGGACACTGGATGGACACCGCAGAGGTGGAGAGCATTCAGGGACGGGGCGGCACGATTCTCAGAACCAGCCGGACCAACGTGATGAAGATGGAAAACGGACCGGCGCTTGTCCGGCGTAGCATGGAAAGTCTTGGGTTGGAATGTATCGTGGCCATCGGCGGAGACGATACCCTAGGCGTGGCCAACCAATTGGTAGAACTGGGGCTGCCAATGATTGGTGTACCCAAGACCATCGACAACGACTTGAACTGTACCGACTATACCTTTGGCTTTGATACGGCGGCAAACACGGCAATGCGTGCGATGGATGACCTATGTACCACGGCTTCCAGCCATTCCCGTGTTATGGTGGTGGAGATCATGGGGCGCAATACCGGCTGGATTGCAGTGCAGAGCGCCATTGCGGCCAATGTGAATGTCTGCGTGATTCCTGAATTTCCGTTGTCGCTAGAGGAAATATGCCGGCGTGTAAAAAAACGCTACGACGAAGGAAAGCATTACAGCATTGTGGCGCTGGCAGAGGCAACGAGGATCAAGGGGCTGGATGAAGACCTGGAACGTTTGGAAAAGGATTCATTTGGCAACTACAAATATCCGGAACGCAACATTGGGCAGCGGCTGGCGGAGGCCATTGAAGAAAAAACGGGGCTGGAAACCCGGCATATCGTGCTGGGGCATCTACAGAGATCCGGCGCACCTACCTTGTTTGACAGGGTATTGGGGACCCGTCTGGGCGTGAAGGCAGCAGATCTTGCTATGGCGCATGATTATGGAAAGATGGTAGGCTTGGCGGGAACCACCGTGGTGGCAGTTTCGCTCAAAGAAGCGGTCAATATGCGCAAGGAAGTGGATGCAGAACTGTACGAAATCGCCGAAATGTGTTGCAGATAGGAAAAATAAGGGGTATCATGAACGTAGTCATTCCCACCTAGGGAATGGCTACGTTGTTGTTTTTTTGGCAGATCGGAGGAGGCAAGATTGAGAAACATCAAGCATATGGTCGGTGTTCTGTTGTCTGTGGTTTGCTTAGTGGTGTTGTCGGGTTGCGGCGGGCAGGCAGAGGAGCCTGTGCCCACGGTAGCACCGGCGCCTTCGGCAGCGGCCGGAGAGAATCCGCTTAACAATCAGATCATAGACTATATGAACCAGAGGGATTACAGCATAGCAAAGGCGAATGAAATCATGGAGACCTATCAGCCGGAGGAAGGGCAAACGGATTATACCAACCTCATCAGTTCGCTATTCACCCCAAATTTTCGAGCGGATGATGAGCTTGTAGATTTGCTGCAATCTATGGTACAATCAGAAAAGACAGAAACAGGCTTTCATATGACCTCTGAAAATGGGGGCAGCGGTGATCTGGTGTTGGAAAACGGCGTATACAAATACGCCTTTCAGGAGCAGATGACCGAAAGCGACGATACTGTTACAACGATTTCACATTCCGCTACCCTGCTTGAAGACGGCAGCCAAATGGATGTTAAGACAGAAAGCATCCAGCAGGGCGGCGTTCCTGTTTTAGAAAACTGGCTGCAGGTTAAAAAGCAAGACGACCTGTATCAAGTGCAACAATTTTATACCGATGATGGCGGCAGCACGCATCAGCTGATTCAAATGAGATTCCGACAGGAAGAGCTTTCCTATGCGGTATATGAAAACGTGGAGGAAAAGCCGAATAGTATTTTTGAATCCGACGAATTTTTATCCGACGGCTTTGTGACCAGCGTTACGCTCAAAGATGGCAGGGTCACGGTCATGAACGATGGGAAGGAATTGGTATTCGGCACATGAGTTTGTCCTTAGCCGCAAAAGGCGGAGCAATATTTTGGAGAGGTGAATCGTTTCATGAGAAGCAAGGAAATTGCAATTGTTGGGGCCGGGAAGATCGGGCGTGGATATCTTTCGGATCTGTTTTCGCGGGCAGGCTATCATTTGATTTTTATCAATGGTTCGCCAGTAACCATCGATAAGCTCAACGAGCAGGGTTACTATACGCTATTTACCGCAAAAGCGGATGGATTGGACAAACGAAGGATCGAAGGCTTTGAGGCATACAGCTCCAAGCGCGATTTTGACGTCTGTGTAGAGCGCCTGCAAAAAGTAGATCTGATTGCAGTGGCATTGTACCCGGGCGCATATCCCTCAGTAGCGGATCTGTTGGCCAAAACCATTGCCAAGAGAATGGAGACCGGATTGGAAGAACCGTTGAATGTTATGTTTTTCGTGAACATGGTATTTACGGCAAGGACATTCAAAAAATTGCTGCGCGAACGGCTGGATGACCAGCAGTGGGCCTATTGCGAAAAGCATGTGGGCCTGATAGAGGCGCTGACACACCGCGGCGGCTACAACCCGACGGAGGAGATGCTCGCAGAAGATCCGCTGTGCATCTCTACAGGAGAGGGAGAGGTGCTCCCGGTTGGCGATTGTTTTGTAGGAGAAAAGCCGGATATGCCGTATATGCAGTTTGTAGACCGCATTGAAGGGCGTATGGTGAAAAAGATTTGGTGCGGTAATATGAGGCACTGCACCACGGCTTGTATCGGCAAGGCCCGCGGTGCGAAGTATACATTTGAGTGTGCCAACGATCAATACGTAAGAAAATGCGCAGACTATGCGACGGTAGAAGCAAAATTTGGGATTGCCAAGGAGTTTGGGTTTACCCAAGCAGAGATTGACGAGGGTGTTGGCCTAAACTGGGATTCCATGAAAAATCCCAATGCAAAGGATGATGTGGATCGCGTTTGTGCAGACCCTATTCGTAAACTAGGGCATGACGAGCGCTTTATTGGGCCCGCCCTGCTGTGCCTAAAATACGGCATGGTTCCATACTTTTTGTCCAGAGGCACTGCGTATTTGTTGATGTATGTCAACGAAAATGATGCCAGCGCAGAAGAGATTCAAGCGTATCGCAAAGAAAACGGAGACGAAAAGACCATTTTGAAGTATTGTGGATTGGATCGAAGCATCAAGGATGAGGATGTGCTGTTTCAGATGATCCTAGGCCAGATGAAAGAGCTGGAGGATCATGACTGGCAGGAAGCTAAACCTTGGCAAAAAGTAGATTGAGCAAAGAAAAAGAGCAAGCGATGCTTGCTCTTTTTTTGTAGAAAGGCAAATGCTGCATTCCTACAAGTGGGGTGCGATGTACAGAGGTTACTGTACGTTATCGCGGCTTTGTTTGTTCTGCTGTTTGACTTCAGCGGAATCGAACGAAGAAGAGCTCTGGGAATGCTGAGCGCTCTGCTTGTTCAACTGCTGCGTCTTTTGCATCTTGTTTTTCTTTGCCATGATTTATCACCTCGACATTAGTATGGAATTTTTCAAGGTTCCTATGCTGGCAAATGATTACAAGAAAAAGAGGCGTATTTAGCACCTCTTTTTTGGAAAAAATTACATTTTTTCAGGCAAAACTTTATTGAGAATGACGCCAAGAATTGCACAGATGGCAATGTTGCTGATGGTGAAGGATTCTGTAATCTGAATGCCGCCCGATAGCCCAAGCCCGCTGACCAGCATAACGGCAACGATCATTAGATTGCGGCTGTGGGTAAAATCGAGTTGCGCTTCTACCAGCGTTCGCATGCCGACAGCGGAAATCATACCAAACAGAATGATGGATACGCCTCCCATGACCGGACCGGGAATGGAGGAAAGGAACGTTTGGAATACGCCCAAAAAGCTCATGAGCATCGCAAAAACAGCAGCAATCCGTAAAGTTGTGGGATTGTAGTTTTTGGTTACAGCCAATACGCCCGTATTTTCGCTGTAGGTGGTGTTGGCCGGGCCGCCTAAGCATCCCGCTGCCATGGTGGCCAGCCCGTCGCCAAGCAGTGTACGGTGAAGACCGGGATCTTTCATAAAGTTTTTGCCAACGACAGCGCCATTGGTGGTGATATCGCCGATATGCTCCATAAATGTGACGAGCGTTGTAGGCGCGATGATTAGAATGGCGCTCAAATCAAATTTTGGCAGGAAAAAGTTGGGCGCACTGATGCCCAGACTACCGGTAGAGAACACTGAGAAATCCACCTGCCCCATGATGGCAGCAACGAGATAGCCCACGGCAATGCCGAAGACGATGGGAACAAGCTTGAAAAAGCCTTTGCAAAAGATGGATACGATAATCATCGTAGCGACCACGGAGATAGCGATGACCCATCGCATCCAAAGCACATCGGGTACAGCGGTAGTGCTGGCCAAGATATTATCAAAAGCCGTAGGCGCCAGCGTGAGGCCGATGACGACGATCATAGGGCCGGTAACAACGGGCGGAAAAAAGCTCGTGACACGCTCTACACCAAACAGCTTGACCAACAGCGCCAGCACCAGGTACAGGGCACCAGCCACGATGATGCCGCCCGTTACATAAGGGAAGGCTGCCTGATAGGCTGAAAGGGAGGTGTAGTTGGCCACCCCGGCGTCCACGCCGCCGTACATACGGGCCGTGATTTGAATGACACCAATGAAAGCAAAGCTGGAGCCGACAAACACAGGCACCTTTCCCTTGGTGCATAGGTGAAAAATCAGCGTGCCAAGCCCCGCGGTAAACAGCGCGACGTTGGGATCCAACCCGGTTAGGATGGGAACCAGTACTGTAGAGCCAAACATAGCAAATAGATGCTGGATACCCAGTAACAGGTTTTTGCCAACACCCATGTTGGCAGGGGACTGTTGCTGCATAAACATACCCTCCTTGATGAGATGGTTTGATAGAGCCCCATAAAAAAAGCCTTGTATGGGAACAAGGGACAATCTTACCAGGCCGAACAAAGGCGGTGCGGTACTGTCTTATCAAAGTATAGCATAGGGCAAGGACATTCTCAACGAAAAAACCATATAAATGACGAATTTATGACAAATTTACCAGACCGTTTCACAGGAAGATTCTTGCAGAAAAAGAAGCCTGTATGCTATACTAAAATAAATACGTATACAGGATCTCTTCAGGGGTATTTAGACATTGGATATTGGAAAAGGTCTGAATACGGAAGGGATTTTTCTTATTTACAGGCATAGGTTGGCCGTATACAGCGGGGAAGGATTGTAGAGGATGCAGTTTGAGCAAACGGCCCTTTCAAGGGAGATGCAAAGGGCAATACAGGACATGGGATTTACCGAAATGACGGAGGTGCAGGAAAAGACCATTCCCGAAATGATGGAGGGCAAGGATGTCATTGCCAAGGCGCCTACGGGAACTGGAAAGACCTGTGCATTTGGCGTGCCGATCATAGAGAGGATTGATGGAGAGAGCGATGCACTCCAATGTTTGATTTTGGCGCCCACCAGAGAACTGACGAGCCAGATCACAGAGGATATGCGGGCAATGGCAAAGTATAAAGAGGGGCTCCGCATTGTCAGCGTGTACGGCGGGCAATCCATGCAGCGCCAGTTAGAGCACTTGAAAAAGAAACCGCAGATCATTGTGGCCACGCCGGGACGGCTGCTGGATCATATAAAGCGAAAGACGGTAAAGCTGCATGCCTTGAAAACAGTGGTTTTGGATGAAGCGGACGAAATGCTGGATATGGGCTTTATCAAGGACGTTACCAATATTTTGGATCGCTGCCCCAAGAAAAAACAGGTCGTGATGTTTTCGGCTACGATTTCCAGAGAGGTTATGGATATTTCTTGGCTGTATCAAAGGGATGTTGTGGAGATTACCGTGCTTCCCAAAGAGAAAAATGAACCAAAGATCGCACAGTATAGCTTGCATGCCGAGGGAGAAGAAAAGGTGCTGATGCTGGCACGGCTGCTACAACAGGCGGATTGGCATCGGGTGATGATTTTCTGCAACACAAAATATATGACGGACCGGTTGACAAAGCGGCTGTGTGCACGGGAGATCAAGGCGGAGTGCCTGCATGGGGATATTAAGCAAAGCGTGCGCAATAAGGTGATGAAGGATTTTAGAGAGGGGAAATTTCCGGTTTTGGTGGCTACGGATGTAGCCGCGCGCGGGATCGATGTGGACGACATCGATGCAGTGATTAATTTTGATATGCCGGCGGACAATGCGTCTTATCTACATCGAATTGGAAGAACGGGCCGGGCCGGAAAGGAAGGTGTTGCCTATTCTTTGGTTTCCATAACAGAGACGGATCGGTTGGAATCCATCATGCGGTGGACAAAGCATGAAATTATTGCGCTGCGCATGGATGAGGAAGGCAATTTAACACAGGCGCCCAAACAAGCTCCGAAGAAATCGGCAGCGCCTATAAGAAGGCGGAGAAGACGACGCTAAAAATTGCGCTTGACGGGATAGGTAGGAATTTGCTATACTTACCTTTGCAAGCCGAAGTGGTGGAATTGGCAGACGCGTTGGACTCAAAATCCAATGTAGGCAACTACGTGTGGGTTCAAGTCCCACCTTCGGCACCATATCGCGGCGGATCCTTGGGTCTGCCGCGATTTTCTTTTAAAATCATGACTTTACCGAACGGTGCTGCTTGTCCTTAAGCAGGGTCTTGATCCTGCCGCTTATTTGCTTATATACACGCTCACGGCCGCTTTGGGGCGCTACCAAAGAACTGTTGGGCGTCTTTTTTTGCCAATGATTTGTAAACTGAGCCTGGATGCAATTTTCATCCGGGCTTTTCTTTGCCCAGATCGAAAAAGAGTATTGTCAGCTTTTTGCCAACTTAACCTTTGCCATTGCGTACTATGATCACTTCTGACGATTTTCCTGCAAAACGATGACGAATGCGAGGCTTTGCCTATTTCCCTTATTCTATGGGCGCCCGGCCGCAGGCCTGGGAATTTTATGTGTGCATGTTGTTGGGCTTGGAATTGCTGATCGCTATATTTAATGCCATGAATGCGGTATAATAAAACAAAGAGACAAGGCGGGTGAGAGACTGTGCAGAGATCGTTGTTTGAAGACCAGGGGCATGATCCGTTGGCCAGCCGTTTGCGGCCGGATACGCTGGAGGGCTATGTAGGCCAGACGCATCTACTGGGGGAAGGGAAAGTATTGCGGCAATTGATCGAGCAAGATCAGATCTGTTCGATGATCTTTTGGGGCCCGCCCGGCGTAGGCAAAACGACATTGGCGCGCATCATCGCGGAAAGGACGAAGGCTCGCTTTGTAGACTTTAGCGCGGTGACCAGCGGCATCAAGGAGATTAAAAAGGTGATGGCGGAGGCGGATCACAACAGAATGCTGGGAGAAAAGACCGTTTTGTTTGTTGACGAAATCCATCGCTTCAACAAGGCACAGCAAGATGCGTTTTTGCCATTTGTGGAAAAAGGGAGCATCATCTTGATTGGCGCAACGACGGAAAACCCCTCTTTTGAGGTGAATTCGGCGTTGCTGAGCCGATGCAAAGTGTTTGTTTTGCAGCCGTTGTCTATCCAAGAATTGCAAACGCTGCTGCGCCATGCCTTGACGGATGAAAAGGGATTTGGCGCGCAGCGCGTAGAAATGAAAGAGGAATGGCTGGAGATGATTGCAGCGTTTGCCAACGGCGATGCCAGAGTGGCGCTGAATACACTGGAGATGGTAGTGCTCAACGGAAGAAAAGAGGGTGATACCGTTCAGGTTTCTCAAGAGATGGTAGAGCAGTGCATAGGCCAAAAATCCTTGCTGTATGATAAAAACGGGGAGGAGCACTATAATCTCATTTCTGCGCTGCATAAATCCATGCGAAACAGCGATGCGGATGCGGCGGTGTATTGGCTGGCGCGTATGCTGGAAGCAGGGGAGGATCCATTGTATGTGGCCAGGCGCCTGGTACGATTTGCAGATGAGGATGTGGGGATGGCGGATAGCCGCGCCATAGAGATTGCTGTGGCGGCTTACCAGGCATGCCATTTCATAGGCATGCCGGAATGCACAGTCAATCTGACGCATGCGGTGGTCTATTTATCCATGGCGCCAAAAAGCAATGCGCTGTATATGGCCTATGAATCCGCCAAAAAAGACGCTGCGAAAATGCTGGCAGAGCCGGTGCCGCTTCATTTGCGCAATGCGCCGACCAAGCTAATGCAGGAGCTGAATTATGGCAAGGGATACCAGTATGCACATGATACATCCGATAAGCTGACCAATATGCAATGCTTGCCGGAAACGCTTAAGGATAGGCGATACTACCGCCCAACAGAACAAGGGTCAGAGGCAAGGGTAAAGCAGAGGATGCAGCAGATTATACAATGGCATCGTCAGCATGATACGAAGGCATAGGGGAAACAGAGCGAAAAAAGCTTCTATGAGGTGCTCATAGAAGCTTTTTACATAGAAGTAAGCAAAGGAAAAATGGCGCTTTTGAGACATTCTTGGCAAAAGGCCAGGGCCAAACAAGGGGGCGTCTTTTTGATTTTTACTATGGGGTATGATAAAATCATCTACAAAACAAAGGAGGCGGAGCCATGCCAACACTGATTGCAATCGACGGAAACAGCCTGCTGTTTCGAGCCTTCCATGCCTTGCCGATTCTAACGGATGCAAAAGGACGGTATACCAATGCGGTATATGGATTCATGGGCATGCTGATCCGTTTGATCCAAGAGGAAAAACCGGATTATTTGGCGGTGGCGTTTGATCTAAAGGCGCCGACGTTCCGCCATTTGCAATATAAGGACTATAAAGCGGGAAGAAAAGAGACACCGGAAGAGCTGATCCCGCAGTTTGATCTTTTGAAAGAGACGCTCGGTGAACTGGGCATTGCGGTATTGTCCTGTGAGGGATACGAAGCGGACGATATATTGGGCGCGATGGGAGAGCTGGCCAAGCAAAATCACTGCCAGGCGCTGCTGGTAACGGGCGATAAGGACGCTTTGCAGCTGGTAGGGGGGCCGGTGAAGGTCTTGTACACAAAGCGCGGCATTTCGGATACGGATTTGATGGATGCCGAGGCGGTAAAGCAAAAGATGGGGGTTTATCCGGAGCTCGTGGCAGACCTCAAGGGATTGATGGGCGACAGCTCGGACAATATCCCGGGCGTGCCGGGCGTGGGCCCCAAAACAGCGGCCAAGCTGCTGGATAAATTTGGAACGCTGGAAGAGGTACTGGCACATGCAGACGAAGCCGGCGGCCCGAAATTGAGACAGTCGCTTGCTACCTATGCGGAGCAAGCCAGACAAAGCAAATTTTTGGCGACCATTGATCCTAAGGTACCCTGTGATTTTCAGCTAGAAAAGATTGCGTTCGAGGGCATTCATGAGCCCGTATGGGGGCCGGTATTGGCCGATCTTGGGTTTTCAACGCTGGCAAAGCGGCTGGGAATTTCCTCTGCTAGCAGCAAAGAAGAGACGCCGGCTGCGGCAATGCCGGATATAACCATCCAAAGGCTGGAAAGCTTGGCGGATTGGCGCAAGGCTGTGAGCGCCTGCCCACAGACCGTAGCTCTCTATGAGGACAAAGAGGGACTGCACATGGCGGTTTCCGAAACAGAAGAGGTATACGTTGCGTTTTCGCAGACGCTGCTGGGCGATGGGGTAGACCCTTATGCGGCCTTGGAGATGCTGGCCCCTGTGATGGCGGATGCCAGCGTTGAAAAAATTTTGTATGATGCAAAAAGCTGGGCGCATACCATGCGCCAATGGGAGGTAGAGATACGGGGCCGGTGTCAGGATGTGATGCTGGCCGCCTATGTAGAAAACCCGGCACAGGGCCAAAAGGATGTGCAGACCTTATGCCAAACACACGGGCTTTTGGCACCGGATCAAGCGACCAACGCGTGCACCATGCTTCAGCTTTACCGTAAGATGGAGGCGGGCTTGCAGCTTTGGCGGGGATTTGAAGTGTATCAAACGCTGGAACTGCCGCTGTGGCGTGTGCTGTTTGACATGGAATGCACCGGCTTTCGACTGGATCTGGCGCAGCTGCACGATTTGGCGCAGCAGTATGCCGCCAGGATTAAAGAACTGGAAAAGGAAATTTATAACTTGGCGGGAGAGCAGTTTAACATAAACTCTACCAAACAGCTGGGCGAGGTATTGTTTGATAAGCTGCATCTGCCGGCCTGGAAAAAAACAAAGACGGGGTATTCGACGGATGTGGAAGTGCTGGAACAATTGAAAGAGCAGCATCCCATCATCGCTTGCATTTTAGAATACAGAAAAGCGACAAAATTGAAAAGTACTTACCTGGATGGATTACAGGCCGTATCAGATCAAAGTAACGGCAGGGTCCATACGAGATTCCATCAAAATATTACGCTGACAGGACGCATTTCTTCTTCTGAGCCAAATCTGCAAAATATCCCGGTGCGCACAGAGGAAGGACGAGAAATTCGTCGTGCATTTATCCCCTCGGATGAGGGCCGCGCCTTGGTGGTTGCGGATTACTCGCAGATCGAACTGCGTATCTTAGCACACATGGCCAAAGAGGACACGATGATCGATACCTTCCGGCATGGCGGAGATATTCATATGGCTACGGCGGCAAAGGTGTACGGTGTGGACAAGGAGAGCGTAACAAAAGACATGCGGTCTTCCGCCAAAGCGGTGAATTTTGGCATTGTCTATGGCATTTCAGATTTCGGTCTATCGAGAAATCTTAGCATTCCACGCAAGCAAGCAGCCGCTTTGATACAGAGCTATTTTGAGACGTACCCAAAAATCAGAGGGTATATGGATCAATGCGTGGCGGATGGGCGTGCGCACGGATATGTGGAAACCATGTATGGACGCCGTAGATATACACCAGAATTGGCAAGCAAAAATTATAACGTGCGCTCCTTTGGAGAAAGGGCCGCGATGAATGCGCCGATCCAGGGTACGGCGGCGGACATCATAAAGGCCGCGATGATCCATGTGCACGAGACATTGAAAAAGGAATGCCCGCAGGCCAAACTGATCTTGCAGGTGCATGATGAGCTTATCGTGGACGTACCGAGAGACCAGGCAGAAAAGGTGAAAAAAATCTTGACGGATTGCATGCAAAATGTGCTGCCATTGGATGTGCCGTTGATCGCAGAGGCGGATTCCGGCGAGAATTGGCTGGAGGCAAAATGACAAAGCAGAATGAACGGTTTGTAATTGGCATTACCGGCAACATTGGCGCGGGCAAAAGCACAGTGACCAAGGCCCTGGCAAAAGCAGGCGCCTGCGTTCTGGACGCTGATGCCATGACAAGAGAGATGCAGGCGCCGGGAAGCGAAGCGGTGCGGGCCATTGCAGAAGAATTCGGGGCACAAATGGCACCAGCGGGCATTTTGGATCGCAGGGCGTTGGGTGCGCTGGTGTTTGGCGATGAAGCGGCGCGGACGCGGCTGAATGCGCTGATGTGGCCGCGGCTCATTGAGCAGACGAAATGTGTTTTGCGCCGTAAAAGGGGCGTGTGTATCATAGATGCGGCACTGCTGATTGAATCTGGGCTGCATACGGTATGCGATGAAGTATGGCTAATTACTGCACCGGAAGAGATACGGTGTGCACGCATCATGAAAAGAGATGGTTTATCAGAGCAACAGGCATGGCAAAGAATCAAGAGTCAGATGCCGGAAACTCAAAAAAAAGAGTACGCAGACCGCCTGTTGGATAGCATGGAAGGAGAGCACCGCTTGATTGAAAAGGCAAGGGCGTTGTACGATCATGCTGTGGGGGGACTATATGACAAATAGTAAAACAACGGCTTATCCGGCCAGAAGGACAAGACAGGCAGGCCGTAGAAAAAAACAGCGGAACCTTTGGCAGCTATGGATTGCATTGGGCCTTGCCATCATCATATTGGCACTGTTGGCGTTGGTAGGATATCCGTATGCCAAAAAGCTGGCGTATCCATTGAAATATGAAGCGTACATCACAGAATACGCAGAGGCAAACGGATTGGATCCGTATCTTGTATGCGGTGTAATCCATACGGAAAGCCATTTTGATATAGAGGCCGAATCCCGCGTAGGGGCGGTAGGGCTTATGCAGATCATGCCGGATACCGGAGAATGGATTGCCAAAAAGATGTCGATAAAGGATTACAGCGAAGCGAAACTGAAAGATCCGGAGACCAATATCCGTATGGGGTGCTGGTATCTAAAATATCTCATGGATAGGTTTGATGGGGATATGACGCTGGTGCTGGCGGGCTACAATGCCGGCCCAAATCGAGTGACCCAGTGGTTGGGGGATGAAAAATACAGCCAGGACGGGAAGCTGACAGACATTCCCTATCGAGAAACTGAGGAATACGTAAAGAAGGTAGAAAATGCGAAAGAGATGTATAAATCCTATTATACGCTGGAGTCATAGGCTGATCTGTGTTTCGCTTGGCTGCCTGCTCATTTTGGCGGGCTGTGGCGGACAGAAGGCGGTTTCTCCCAGCCCAACGCCCAGCGCAAGCCAATTGCAAGCGGTGCCTGTTTCGGGCGGAAGCATGACAATTGTGATGCCCAACAACGCTACGTTAAAGCCGCTGGAAACGACGCAGCGGGAACTGGTAGATCTGTTTTCCTTGATTTATGATAGCCCACTGCAATATGATGATGCATTGAGGCTTCAGCCCAATGTGGTGGAACGATGGAGTATGTCAGAGGATGGCCTTACCTGGACATTTGTATTGCGTAAGGACGTGACATATCACAATGGGCAAACCGTAAAAGCCAAGGACATTGTAGCCTGCATCAATGAGCTGAAGAAGATTGAGGAAGATGAAAACAGAGACTCCATCTATGCGGTGAATATGGATTTGATCGCGTCGGCCGCAGCTGTGGATGATACGACTTTTACCATTACAGCAACGCAAAAGACAAACCGTGTATTGGCGGCGCTGGTATTTCCCATTATACCGGATACGACCATCGGCACCTCTTTGCCTACGGGTTGTGGCCCCTATAAGGTAGTATCCAACGATTCCGGCAAGGTGTTGGAGCTGGAGGCCAATGATTCTTGGTGGAAACGCACACCATACCTGTCTAAAATCACGGTGAAGGGTATTCAGGATCCTGATACGGCGCTGACCAGTATGGATGTGAACCTGGTAGATCTGGTGCACACCGATTCGCTGACAGCTTCCGGCTATAAGCAACCGGGCAGCCGTGATGTGTATGAGGTGATGACGCAGGAATATGAATGCATCATTCCAAACCTACAAAATGCAAAGATGCAGGATGTACAGATGCGCCAGGCCATCATTGCTGCTTTGGATAGAAAAACAATCATCACCGAGACATATCTGTGGCATGCGGTTACGGTGGATGCGCCTGTGCCACCGGATTCGTATTATTACGACCAGACGCAGCAGCAGCACGAATATAATCCAGGAAAAGCGACGACGCTTCTTGGCGAGATGGGATACCGGGACAGCGATGGCGATGGTTTTTTGGATAAAAATGGAGAAAAGCTGACGATGAATATCATCGTCAACGAAAACACATTGAGCAGCGCGCGTGCCGATGCAGCAAAGGTGGCGGCACAGCAGCTGCAAAAGATTGGGATTGATGCTGCGGTTACGGTGATGACCTGGTCAGATTATCAAATTGCGCTGCAAAATGGCAGCTTTGATTTGGCTTTTGCCGGTTTTTCCATCCCTAAGGATGGCGATGTAAGCTTTTTGCTACACAGTACCCGCGGAACATACAATTATGGAAGATACACCTCTGCGACGATGGATTCGTATTTAGACGAACTTGCGGCCGCTACCACGGAAGAGGAGGTAAAAGCAGCCTCTTCCAAAGTACAACATCTATGGAGCGACGAGCTTCCCGTTATCAGTTTGTACTTTAAGACAAATTCCGTTGTATGCTCGGCAAAGATCAAGGGCATTTCGACCATGCGGGATATGGATATTTTCAAGGATATTGACCAATGGTATATTCTGCAGCAGGGAGATGAGAATAAAGCCAATGCGCCGGAATAATCCTGCGAGTTTGGCAAGAAGAGGTTGACTTTTACGTATTTTCCTCTATAATAAATGGGTGACAATTTCTATTGTTATCCATGAGCGAGAGTGCTGGAATAGGCAGACAGGCACGTTTGAGGGGCGTGTGTCGAAAGGCGTACGGGTTCAAGTCCCGTCTCTCGCACCATAAAACCGCCGAATTATCGGCGGTTTTTACTTTTTATGACATCACTTATGACATCAATATTCCTTTTTTGCGAAGAAATCGGCCATCTGAGCACTATACTTTGCTTTCTCTGCCGGGAATGTATGCAAATATACTTCTTCAAGCATTTGTGTCCCATCGTGCCCCATCATTTCCGCAATGTATCGCATCGGGATGCCCTGGAGCATTGCTTGTGAAGCAAAATAATGCCGTAGCTTATGGAAACTAAACGGTTCAACGGGAATTGTTTTTATTTTTGTACTCCATGCACTTGATATGCGGTGCGATGTCATACCAGTAACAGGATCATATGGAGAATCTAAGATTTGCTTAATTAATTCATCATTTGCGTGTAATACACGGTATCCACTATATGATTTGGGTGCTTTCATAACGGCGCCATTATCACTATTTACCATTGCCTGTGATATAGTAATTGTATTTTTCCTTTTATTTACGGCAGACTTTTGAAGCCCAGCAATTTCCGAAGCACGGAGACCAAGCTGCGTTGCGAGCAGAAAGGGAAGCAATAAACGTGTGCCACGCAGATTCTCCTTTATAACTTGGATATCTTTGGAAGATGGAATGTGAATTTCCTGTTTTTTCTTTTGCGGCAATTTTGTGTAAAATGACTTTTCCGGGGCGTACATTTTCATGACAGCGCTGAAAAGGCCATGGATATTTTTGCATGTTTTTGGGGACAGATTTTCTGCATACTTGTTCATCATTGCCTGAACGTCTTTTTGGGTAATTTTCAATAAACGCTTGTTTTTTATATCCTCAAAATAGTTTTTAGCTGCATTCCTGTACCCTGAAACAGTAGACGGAGACAAAATATTTTCCTTGGAAGCGATATATCCACTTAATGCCTCAGCAAATGTTATATCTTGCCCCTCTGGTTTGTTAGAGGCGGCAAATCTGGCCGCCTCTAACTCCAACAATTTTTTATTTGGCCCTGTAAATGTCTCATAATGCCGTATACGCTTTCCGTCTTTCATCTCAGATCCGACATACACCCGTATACGATAGTTTCCAGACGGCAATCGCTCAGCTTTTGGCATTTATGAATACACCTCCATACTATAGTTTAGTGACAAGCCTACCTGGGTGACTCATTCATTCCGAGATTCATACGGATTTTCGCATGGCCAATTAAAGTCCACATCCATATAATAATCAATATTTTTCAAAAATTTTCTGCTGGCTGGCACCTGCTCATAGCACTCGTCGAGCAGTCCCTCATAAAACATGACGATCTCTTCTTGCACATAGTCTTCAGCATCATGAAGCGCATCTTTGTATCCTTTTTCATATGCTTCATATGCAGACGTGCATCCAGTAAGGGATAGGCAGCAGAGCCCCACAGCTAAAAAAACCTTATACTTTTTAGACATGCAATCCCTCCTAATTGTCTAAAAATTTTTTTTTTAAGAATAAAGGAATGAGAGCGGGCAGGATGAAGAGGACACACAGGCCCCAAACGGATCGCCGCTTCATTGTGCATCACCTCCGATGCACAGCTTACATGGCGTCCTGCCCATCTCTTGAGCCTCCTGGAGCGTTATGGGTGTTGCGTTATCTTGCTTTGCATATCGACAAGAGGCATAATGATATTTTTCACCGTAAGGTGTGATATAGACGAGATTTGTTTGTGGTTCCGTTTCATTCGTTTGCTGTATGGTCGTTTTGGGAACAGAGGCGGGCTGTGCCGCATGATTCGGCGCAAAAATCCCGTACCAAGAAACCACAGCAAATGCAATACAACAAACCAAGGCAATATAAGGGAAAGGGTTGTGCTTTCGCAGTCCTTTTTTTATGGACCGAAACCATCCCTTTTTGAGACAGTGATCCTCTATAAATCCGCCATACTGTGCAAGGATGGATTTTTCTAAGGTGAAGTCATCTATGTCGTATTGCAGCTTTTTAGAGTGATAACCAAGACAAGGGTTTGTCACATCGCAAATGCGTTTTATATCTTCGTCGGTTTGGCACCCACACGCTCGAATTACAAGGGAGGGAATTACCAACTCATAAGCAAACAAATTGGCTTCCTGTTCTTGCGGTGCTTCAACGGTCGAAAAGCCTAGACTGCCATTATAAATGTGTTGTAAAACTATATGGCCTATCTCATGCGCAATGGCATGAAGCTTGTCCGGCGTGGAAAGCTCGTCCCGAAAAAAGATAATCACTGTATCATCTTGGCGAAAGGTAAAAGCATCATACTTTGTATTTTGTTCCTGTCCAAGCTGTTGAATTAAAACTTCCCCGGATTTATAAGATACAAGCTCTGAGCCTATGGAAACACAAATACGCGTCAGATCCTCCAGGCATAAAGGCGCGGTAACTCCATTTTTGGAAAGAACTTCCCAGGCTTTTTTTGCTTCAAACATCACATTTTCCCCCTAACTATATAGATACTTTTATTGTATCTATAAGGGGACATGATGCCAGTGAATTGCCAGAAATTACCAATGAAAGAAAAGGGAAGTTTATTTTCTCTTTAGCCGTAAAGCTTCAATCGTTGCTTGAGCGATCTCCCACTCTTCATCTGTCATGTCCAGTGTTTCGTAGGTTTGCTCTTTGCCATTGTAGCGAATGACGGTACTTTGCTTTCCCTTGCTTTTGACATATTCATCGATTGCATTCTTTACATCGTCATTGCTTATAGCCGGATGCGGATCATCTGTACGGCCTAAGAGGTAGTCGACTGACACACCAAAATAATCGGCAATACTATCTATTTTTTTAAGATATGTTTTGCTTCTTCCGGCCTTCCAATTATTAACAGTATTTTTCCCCATCCCTAAAGCCTCACCAAAAGCAGCTTCGGGTAAATTTGCTTTTTTTATTAGCTGGACAATTCTGGTTATTGTAACATCCATAAAAATTCACTCTCTTAAAAAATAATATAAATACATTGACACTCTTAAAAATTAAGAGTATACTAAACCCGTAACAAGACGTTGCACGAAATCAAAATAACATTTGCCCGGTATTCACCGCTAGTGGTTGGTTCACTTTAGCGGGATACAGCCGCACTTGTTCACCTGATTGCGTTGCACTCTTATGGTGCGCCAGGCCTGGAAGAGACGTCAACCAACAACGTTTCTATGGCGCAGCTGCCACTTTGGCGGTACGGTACCGCCTGTAAGATTACCAGAAATTACCAATGAAAGAAAAGGGAAGTTTATTTTCTCTTTAGCCGTAAAGCTTCAATCGTTGCTTGAGCGATCTCCCACTCTTCATCTGTCATGTCCAGTGTTTCGTAGGTTTGCTCTTTGCCATTGTAGCGAATGACGGTACTTTGCTTTCCCTTGCTTTTGACATATTCATCGATTGCATTCTTTACATCGTCATTGCTTATAGCTGGATGCGGATCATCTGTACGGCTTAAGAGGTAGTCGACTGACACACCAAAATAATCGGCAACCTTTTGCACTCTATCAACTGAAGGTTTGTTTTCGTCCCACCGGGTAATAGAATTTTTCCCAAGACCTAATTCAACTCCCAAGGCAGAAACTGTAATACCTTTTTTGTTACATAAAGACTTTATTAAATCTACCACAAAACCATCCCCAAATTTGAATAAAAGTATTGACTATCCCCAAATATGGGGATATACTAAACCCGTAACAAGATGTTGCAAGGGAGGAACATCATGACATATTACAAAACTGTTTTTTGTCCCACATTTTTAAAACGGAGCGACCAGGTTTGCGAAGTGTCATTTGAAGTTCCTTACCTCGATTGGTGTATACTTGAAAATTCAAAAGCGTGGGAATCATTTCAAAAACTCTTTGACAGTCTGCAAACACAACATATGCTGAACACGAATCAAGCATCCCAAGACTGATGGGGAAGCGCTCTGAATACAGGGAATGGTGATCTGTTATTTCTTTGCCTAACGTTTTAGTATTTTCAAATAACAGCCTTTCCACGGGTTCATTTTCGACCGATTTTCCATTATTGCAGAGCTTAATTCTAGTGATGGAAATGGGAAGACGCGATTTGTTTTCAAAGAAAAACAAAAAAACAAGTCTCGTATCGAACTTATCACATGCAACAACGGATATACTCAACCGCTTTCTTTGATTGATAAAGGTATGTATCCAACTGGTCAGAGACATAACAAAAGCCATTACTGTCAATACATTGAGAAATACTCCCCAATTCATTAAATATCACCAAAAATATTTTAACATGCGTTACAACGTGTTGCAACGAAAGGATGTGAACAAATTGGGAAAGACCATGATCTCTACTAAGAAAGCGTCAGAACGACTCGGTGTATCAGTATGGTTGGTGAGAAAATACATCCGAAATGGATGGTTAGAAGCATCGAAGTTTGGCGTTGAATGGCGCATCGAACCTGAATCATTAGAGAAGTTCATTAAGGAACGCAGTAATTGTACTATTTCCTAACGCTTATAGAATACCAAAGATAGAATTTACCACGTCTATTCCCGAACACTTGTACTTCAAATTGAAAGAGAGATCAAAGTATGAGGGAAAAACGTTAAACGGACTAATATTGGACATTTTGTGGACACGATTCTATGAGGACGAAGAAACCCAGCACAAGGCTGGGAGAGGAGGGAACGAATGACACTTAATATTCCGTGGTATTTATGGGTTCTCATTTATACGGGCGTAGCTTGCTCTATTACATCAGTATTTACTAGTAGAGCATCAATGAAAGCATGGAGAGAAAGAAACATAGAAAGGTCCGATCAACTAGATAAGTTAACACTATTACTTTCTTGTTTTGGATGGGCGCTTGCAACAGGACTTGGACTTGTGTGTATGGCAATTTTTTCGAGATAATCAGTGATCTACTGAATATATGTATTTGGCAATTTCCTTCATAAGATCTTCAGCGGCTTTCCTATGGACTTCCTTTTGCGGCCCATAGAATGATTGGTCATCAAATTGGAATATCTTCTCGCGAAGATCATCGGGAAGAAAACGTATGATTTTCATACGAGCAGACATGTATTTTGGAAATGTATTTCCTCTTACTTCAATGGACAAAACTTCACCAATCGCTTGGGCAAATTCATCATAAGATGCTTGCATAGCTTGTATGCGCGCTCTTTTGATCTGCAATTCTCGTTGGAACGCCATATCTTCTTTATGACGATGATTGTCAAAGCATAATTGGATAAGCGTGGTTATTGTAGGTGCTGCAATGGCAGTAATAAGAGCTATCCAACTAGCATCCATATTGGATCACCTCTGTGAAATTAAGATTTTATAAGCGTGTAGGATCATCCGAGCGGCCCACGAGATAGTCAAGGGATACGTTGAAGAAGTCGGCGAGGACGATAGCCTTAGACAAGGGAGGATCAATTTCACCGGTTTCATACTTTTGATAATTACGTTGACCCATCCCAAGTATTTCGGCCATTGCCCTCAGTGTTATATTTTGGGCAATTCTTAATTCTTTCAAGCGGGGCATAACAAACCTCCAAAAAGATATTGACATAGAATTAAAAATTCTATATACTACACATGAAATATGGAATTAAAAATTCCATATATATCAAAGGAGAGGGTGGTGTTGAGGAACAACCTAAAAACTGAACGAAAGAAAGCAGACTTAACGCAAACAGAGGTAGCAAAGTACCTCGGAATCACGGTCAGGCAATACAGCGCCATCGAAACTGGCACTTCGGATGGCAGCATAAAAGTCTGGCGCAAGCTATCAGAGTTATTCCACAAACCCATAGACTACCTGCTGGCACAGGATGTCTAACCACAGGATACCAAAAAGAACGAATGAAAATCAAGGGAAGTTTGGGCACAGAGCATGATTAAGAAGGAGGATAGAAATGCCTAGGCTTAGGAAAACGGACTATGAAAAATTTGCCACGGGGATTGCGGCGAGGATCAAATATCATCAGGTTTTGTGCGGAGCAAACACAAATACAATGGCTGGAATCATCGGAAGAACGCCGCAAACATACACGGCAAGAATGAGACATCCGGGCGGATTTACTATAGACGAACTGTATTCCATTGCGCGGTTTGCTGGTGTATCTGTTGAGGATTTAATAGGGAAAAACGAACCTTCTTTGAGAAATGACTAAATGAGATTAAGAGAGCCTGCCTTAAGCGGCACTCCAATCCTTTAAAAACACTCCCAAAAAATAGAATAAACGTCTGGCCTCGGCCGCACAGACAACCAATATATACGGAGTGCCGCGCAAGGTGGGCTTTCGGGAAAGGAAGCAATGGCAAACTACGAATATTACGATCCGAAACCAAAGCGGAAACGGATCACGATTCCACAGAACAAAACGAACACACAGTACGGCAAGGACAAGCAAATTCAGGGGTATTTGCGGGAGGCAAACAAAAAGAAAGGACAGGTGTGATGGAAGAAGGGATTAACGGATTTATTGAGCATGACGGGGAGCGAACAGACCTTAAAGGATGCAAAAAAATTATAGCTGTGACCATTGCGGATGATGGAGTGCATGGCATTGCATACGGTGAATTTGATTTGATAGAAAAGGCGGCAATTCTTTGTGCATTTAATAAAGTAATGGAGGAAGCTGTTGAATCAACTCCTGGTTTGCGTGAAGCTATAAAACTTATCGAGGTGATTTACAATGAAACGCAGGATTGAGCCCTACAGCGACGCCTGGTTCTACTGGGTAGGAGCGATAACAATCGCGGGATTTACCTTGTTCCGCTGGGGGGCCTGGATGGTATGGGCGGTGATGGGATGAAAACGGATAAAAGAAAAACCGCGCAAGCAGAGGCAACTGCAAAGCACGGCAAGTCAAATAACTCAAAACCAGTATACCACGGAACATAAGGAGGTGCAACGTGATAGGATGCTGCCTTGTCTGCGGCCGGGAGGGCACAGTGCACCGGCACCATATCATTCATGGGCGGGGAAAGCGGAAGCAGCAGGAAACGCCGTACAGCGTGATCCCTCTGTGCCCGGCATGCCATAGCCAAGTACACGGAAAGCAAGGACATGCCCTGGATACGTGGCTAAAGCAGCGCTTGCAGGCACTGTACTTTGCGGAGGGATATACAGAGGAGGAAGTGCGACGGCTGATGGGCGGCAAGCTTGTCTTGAAAGACGGGGACGTGTGCAGGCAATGACAGAGATTCAATTCAACGGCGCCCAAATGCAATACACAGACGAGGGCGTATGGCTCAAGCTTCATATCAAGGAGGAAAGCCGCCAAAAAGCAGCGGCACTGGCGCTGGGCCTGTCGTACGAAAAGCAGACGTATACCGCGCAGATCAAACGAGCGCGCAAAAAGCGAAGCCTGGACGCCAACGCATACTTTTGGGTGCTGTGTGACCGTCTGGCAGAGCAAACAGGGCTGCCGAAGGAGGAGATCTACCGGCACAGCATCCGGGAGATCGGGGGCGTATCCGAAACCTACTGCGGGAAAAAACAAGCGGTAGAGCGGTTATGCCGGGCCTGGGAAGGCAACGGGCTGGGCTGGCAGACAGAGACATACCCCAGCAAGCTGGAGGGGTGCCTGAACGCAACGTTGTATTATGGGAGCAGCACTTACGATGCAAAGCAGATGGGACGCTTGATAGACAACATTGTACAGGATTGCAGAGCGGTAGGCATAGAAACGATGGAGCCGGCCGAGCTATCGGCCCTGATGGATAGGTGGGAGACAACATGAACAGAGCAACATTGATCGGGAACCTGACGAAAGACCCGGACATGCGGCAGACACAAAGCGGCGTATCGGTGTGTACGTTCACCCTTGCGGTGCAGCGGCGGTACGCAGACCAAAACGGGGAAAAGCAAACGGACTTTTTCAATGTCGTATGCTGGCGGGGGTTAGCGGACAACTGCGCGAAATACCTTACAAAGGGCAGCAAGGCAGGGGTGCACGGCAGCCTTCAGAACCGCAGCTATGAGGACAAGCAGGGGAACAAGCGTACGGTGACAGAGATCATCGCAGACGAGGTGGAGTTTTTGAGCCGAAAGGTGGAGACGCAAGCCCCGGCGTATGAAGAGATAACAGACAACGAGCTGCCGTTCTAAGGGGGAGAAGATGGGGAAGAGCGGAATCCCTTACTTTCCGCTGGATGTCGAACTGGACGAAAAAATGGAATTGATAGAGGCCGAGTATGGGCTGACAGGGTACGCCGTCA
>CAUGNO010000011.1:0-51445 GCA_959600905.1 uncultured Eubacteriales bacterium
ACGTACACTCCTACGACAAAGCGATGAACCTGACAAGCCAGAGGCTGGGGACGGTGAAGGTGACGGGCGACGTTACGCCGCCGGTCATAGAGCAGATGAAGGTAGTGGGAGGAAGCCCTGTTAAGGAGGATTCCTTTGCAGTGGAAGTTACAGCAAAGGATAGCAGCGGGGCCGTAAGCGTAACCTTCGAGGTGCTAAGCCCTAAAACGGCAACCGGAGAGCCGCATTACTACATGACGGAAATAAAGGGTGATAACATTTATTCAGCTGATATACATCTGCTGGATTATATGAACGCAAAAGGCACCTACCAGGTGCAAGCTACTGTGATAGACGAGGCCGGCAATAAGAGCACACAGGTACTCCCGGTAGAGGTAGCGTATGAGTACAATAAGCAAGGAACGATCACAGCCAATGATGTGAATGTAAGAAGTTCTTTTAGCACAGAGTCGGCCTCTTTGGGCAAAGTCCATAAGGGAGACACTTTCAAAGTGCTTAGCGAAGTGGATACCATGGACAGCTACGGCAAGTGGATCGCCATCGATTACAATGGCAAGCTGGGTTATGTGGTGGCAACCTATGTGACGGTGATAGACCTGGGCGGTACGCCGCCTTCAGAGCCAGCCGCTCCGCCGGCAGGGGCAGAGGGATGGGTGCTGATCATCAAGGCGAATGTCAACATCCGCAGCGGCCCTGATACCGGTAGCCAAAGCCTGGGTATGGCCAATAAGGGCGATAAGTTTGAATACCTCGGCGAAGAAAACGGCTGGTACGCGCTGACCTACAACGGCCAAAAGGCGTATGTGCGCCAGGATATGGCGGAGGTCGTAAAAGAATAAAAAGGCAGAAAGGAAAGGCCAAGCGCCTTTCCTTTTTTCTTATTGCAAAATATGGTATGATACCAAAGACAGAAAAGGAAAAGGAGACGTTTTGGATGTCGACATTGCCGTCTTATCCGCAGGAAAAGCTGGATGAGTGGAAAGCACGATATATAGAGCTGCTGCGCAGCACCGGACGCGAGGGCATTGAAAGCCTGATCCAATACCTCGAGGAGGAGACGGACTTTTTTACGGCGCCGGCCAGCACAAAATGGCATGGTGCGGTTTACGGGGGCTTGCTGCACCACAGCCTGGAGGTATACAAGCTGCTGGAAAACTTTTCTAAGCCGCTGAAAGATGTTTCAAAGGAAACGCTGATTCTCTGCGCTCTGCTGCACGATATCTGCAAAACCAATATGTATGTGGTCAGAAAACGCAACGTGAAGGTGGATGGGCGCTGGCAGGAAGAAGAGTCCTTTGCCATCGAGGATCAGTTTCCCTTTGGCCACGGAGAAAAATCCGTATACCTTTGCATGCGCCATATCCAGCTGACGCCGGAGGAGGCGCTGGCGATCCGCTGGCATATGGGCGGCTATGATGATGCGGCCAAGAGCTTTATCGGCGGCCGTACGCAATCCAATGCCTATGAAAAGGTACCGTTGTGCGCGGCGCTCAACCTGGCGGATACCTATGCCGCCCATTTCAGAGCATAGGAAACAGAGGGAAATGAGGAAAAGGCCTGCCGGTGCGGGTTTGGAAAGGTGACGGGTTGTTTTGGGTTTTGTAGCGGTGGACGTGGAGACGGCTTCCAGCCGTTCACAGGGATACATTTGCTCCATTGGCATTTGCGTGATACGCGAGGGGCGCATCGTGGAGGAATTTTATACACTTTGCCATCCGGGCATTGCGATGGATCCTTTTTGCCAGAATATTCATGGCATTACGGATGAAATGGTGGAAGGCGCGCCCACAACATATGAGATGCTGGAAAAGGTAGCGCCGTATTTAGACGGCCAGACAGTGGTAGCGCACAACGCTCCGTTTGATGTTAAGCAGATCCGTGAGGCGGCCGAGCGCGTAGGGTTTTCGCTGCCGGAATTTGACCATTGCTGTACGGTGCAGCTTTCCAGAAGGGCGTTTCCAAACCGGCCTTCCTATCGGCTGGGGGCGTTGGTAGACCTCATCGGGTTTCCGTTTACAGCCCACAATGCGTTGGCGGATGCCAGAGCCTGTGCAGCGTTATTTTTGGCCTGCCAAGCGGAGCTGAAAAGGCATCCGGCCCCCAGGCATCCGGGCCGCAAAAGAACAAAACAAAAAGCGCAAGGGAAGAAATAAGAGGGCAGGGGAATTTATGGAATTACAAAATCAACAACGAGACCACCTGATGGATAACTTAAAAGCGCTTATGCTATTGTTGGTGATAGTCGGCCATACCTTGGATCCATACATTGTGGAAGAAAACTCTTTTTATCGCTACTTAATGCAATATATTTATCTATTTCATATGCCAATGTTTGCATTTGTCACGGGGTATTTTAGCAAAAATGTGGACAAGGCACGGGAAACAGCGGTAAGAAATGTTTTGTTTCCCTATTTGTTTTGGCAGATTCTGTATATTTTAATGGCAGTGGTATGCATTTCCGTTGGGTTGGCATCGTTTAATACCGATGTGTTTGAGCCCTCCATTTTGTTGCCGACGAGCCCGTTATATTATCTGATCTGCGTATTTTTCTGGAAGGTATTTATCAAGGATATCAGCCGGCTGCGCTGGCCCCTGCTATTTTCTATAGTGGCGGGTTTGCTGGTTAGCATAGTGAAGAACGAGGGATTCCATATTGGCATAGGCGCAACGTTTTCTTTGATGATATTTTTTGTGTTAGGGTTTCTCTGCACAAAGGAAACAATACAAAAAATACGGAAGATGCCAAAATGGGTTGGCGTGGGTATTTTATTGTTGGCCATTGTTCCTGCTGTGTTTTTGCCGTATGAGTTTAGAAATGTGAGGTTTACCTATCATTCTGTAGGCCTTTCCAATTGGGTAGGAATGGCTTATAGACTGCTGTTTTATGCCATTGCAGCTTTGATGATCGTGGCGCTGATCAACGTAATGAGCTCTAAAAAACGATGGTTTTCACATGTAGGAACCAACGCTATCATCGTATATGCCGGCTCCACTTTTGCAGCGCCATCACTGTATCTTTTGATTGGGAAATTCATCCCGGCGCTCAACGGCCAAACATGGATCAACTTATTGGGGATATTCGTGTTTGCATTTGCAATCGTGTTGTTTTGTGCGATGCCATGGATCAAGCGTGTATATGATTGGATCATGGCGCGGATATTGCGAATTTGCTTTAGAGAATAGCTTTGGAAAAGAACGGCACATGCCGTTCTTTTTTGCATAGAAAGAGGGGAAAACAGGCAGCATATGAATACAAAATGGCATAGAGACAATCTGGGATGTAAATCGTAGGTAAAAATTTTTTGAGCCATACAAATTTCTTTTGACTTTTTCCCTAAATTGAGTACAATACACTACGGAAGAAAAATGTGAAACGATTCACAAAAGAGAACCTAGTAAGGAGTAACCCATGAAAGTAACTGGACTGAGAATGTATGGTGTCAATGATCTCCGCGTGGAGACCTTTGACCTAAGAGACATTACCGATGATGAGATCCTGGTAAAGATCTATACGGACAGCCTGTGCATGTCCTCGTACAAAGCGGCCATCCAAGGCAGCAAGCACAAGCGTGTACCAGATGATATTGATAAGAATCCTGTCATTTTGGGCCATGAGTTTGCCGGCGTGATTGAAAAGGTCGGTAAAAACTGGCAGCATGAGTGGAAGGCGGGCGAGCGCTTTGCCCAGCAGCCGGCGCTGGGTGTGCCGGGAGACCCGCGCTCCCCGGGTTATTCGTTTCCCGATTTTGGCGGCGACATGACCTATTGCATCCTGCCCAAGGTTGTGATGGAAAACGGATGTTTGATCCATTACAAGGGCGACAGCTTTTTCCATGCGTCGCTGGGAGAACCGATGAGCTGTATCATCGGCGCGTTCCATGCCATGTACCATACCCAGCAGGGCGTATACACGCATAAAATGGGCATTGTAGACGGCGGCTCCATGGCGCTGCTGGCCTGCGCCGGCCCGATGGGCCTGGGCGCCATCGACTATGCGATGAATGCAAACCCGCGCCCCAAGCGCATGGTGGTGGCGGACATCAACAAGGAACGCCTGGCCCGTGCGGAAAAGCTGTTCCCCAAAGAAAAAGCGGCCAAGCTGGGCGTAGATCTGCACTTTATTAATACCGCTGAGGTAGACGACCCCAAAGCGGCGATGCTGGCCCTCAATGAAGGCAAGGGATATGACGATGTGCTGGTGTATGCGCCTGTGGCGCAGGTCGTGGAGCTGGCGGACAGCATTTTGGGCTACGACGGCTGCCTCAACTTCTTTGCCGGCCCGGTGGATACCCAGTTTGCGGCCAAGTTTAACTTTTACAATGTGCATTACAATGCCACCCACATCGTAGGCACCAGCGGCGGCAACAACGACGATCTGCTGGAAGCGCTGGAAATGACGGCCAAGGGCCAGATCGACCCGGCGGTGATGATTACCCATGTGGGCGGCCTGGACTGCGCGGCGGAAGCGACGCTGAACCTGCCCAACATCCCGGGCGGGAAAAAGCTGATCTATCCCGGCGCGTCGATGCCGCTGACGGCCATCGACGATTTTGAAAAGCTGGGCAAAGAGGACCCGTTCTTTGCAAAGCTGCATGAGCTGTGCGAAAAGCACAACGGATTGTGGAACGCGGAGGCAGAAGCTTACTTCATCGAAGAGAAATGCCACAACTATTAAGCGGCATAAAACAGATGAATCCATAGGCATACACAACCAGCACGGCAGGGATTCCCTGCCGTGCTGGTTTGCATAATGGGACGGGACACAGGCACATACATGTAACAAGTTTACATTGACCTTGCGGCAAAGCCGTGATAAACTGAACGCGAATACCTAAAGGAGGGAACTTCCAAATGTGTGGAATTGTAGGGTATACGGGAAGCGAACAAGCGACTCCGATTTTGCTAAAGGGCTTGGGCAGGCTGGAATACCGCGGCTATGACAGCGCGGGCATTGCAGTGACAGATCAGAACGGCGCTTTGCAGATCTGCAAGGCGAAAGGTCGCCTTAGCAATCTGGAAAACAGGATCAAAAAGAGCCCTGTAACAGGTACCACGGGCATCGCGCATACCAGATGGGCCACCCATGGCGAGCCTTCGGATGCAAACTCCCATCCGCATTTCGACGAAAAGTGTGAAATCGCCGTCGTACATAACGGCATCATTGAAAACTATTTAGAGCTCAAGGAAATGCTCCTTGACAAGGGCTATCAGTTCCGCAGCGAAACGGATACCGAGGTAATGGCGCACTTGCTGCGTGACAATTACGACGGTGATATGTTGCGCACCATCGGCAAGGTGATCCCGATGATCAAGGGCAGCTATGCGTTCGGCATCGTGTGCAAGGATGAGCCGAATACCATCTACTGCACGCGTAAGGACAGCCAGCTGATCGTGGGCCAATGTGCGCACGGTACGGTATTGGCGTCGGATATTCCGGCGATTTTGGAGTATACGCGCGACGTATATTTGATGGATGAACACGAGATCGCCAAGATGACGCCGAACAGCGTATCCTTCTATGATCTGGATGGCAGCCAGCATGAAAAGAAATCCATGCATGTAGACTGGAACGTAGAGGCGGCGGAAAAGGGCGGCTTTGAGCACTTTATGCTCAAGGAGATCCATGAAGAGCCGGATGCCATGCGCAATACGCTGATGCTGATGATGGATGCAACCGATAAGGGCACTGCGCTGCGCCAGGATGTGCTCAAGATGGACGAAGAGATGGTCAAGGGCATTTCCAAGATCGTGGTTTGTGCCTGCGGCACAGCCTACCATGCTGGGTTGGTTGGCAAATTGGTCATTGAAAAGATGGCCAAGATCCCGGTGGATGTGGAGATCGCCTCGGAATACCGCTACCGTGATTTCATTTTGCCGAAGGATGCGCTGTTTGTGGTGGTATCCCAATCCGGCGAAACGGCGGACACCATCGCGGCGCTGCGCGAGGCAAAGCGCAGAGGCGTTCGGACCCTTTCCATTACCAACGTAGTGGGCAGCACCGTGGCGCGCGAAGCAGACCATGTCTTGTACACCTGGGCAGGCCCGGAAATCGCCGTGGCATCTACCAAGGCGTTTGTGTCTCAGTTGATGGTATTCTATGTGATGGCGGCGCATTTGGCAGAGAAGAAGGGCTATATGAGCCAAGAAGAGCAGAGCCAATATTTGGATGAATTGCTGGCGCTGCCTGCCAAGGCGCAAAAGCTGATCGACAACGCTTCGCAGTATGCGGAAACGGCGAAGAAATTCTATACCCACCGCAATGCTTTCTACATCGGGCGCAATGTGGACGATGTATTGGCCATGGAGGCGGCCTTGAAACTCAAGGAAATTTCCTATGTGCAATGCGAAGCGTATGCTGCGGGCGAATTGAAGCATGGGACGCTGTCGCTGGTAGAGGACGGCACGCTGGTTATCGCCATTGCCACGCAGACGCATTTGGTGGATAAGACCATCAACAACATCAAGGAATGTGCGGTACGCGGCGCGTATATGATTGCCATTGCCATGGAGGGCGATATGCGCCTGGATAAAGAGGTGCAGGAAGTCTGGGAGATCCCGGCCTGCCCCGAAATTATGGCGCCGGCGCTGGTGGCCATTCCCACACAGCTGTTCGGTTATTACATGGCTTACGAAAAGGGCTGTGATATCGACAAACCGAGAAACCTGGCAAAGAGCGTAACGGTAGAATAAAAGCACCCAAAGGGCGGACGTGTTCCGCCCTTTTTGTTTTGGGGCAAATATGATACACTATTGAAAAAGAAAACAGCGATAAGGGGCTGGCGAAATGCAGCAGATTTTCCGTGTATATGTTGAAAAACGACCAGGATTTGCCGTGGAGGCGGAGGGCTTAAAACGCGACCTGGCCGATCATCTGCACCTGGATTTGGAGCAGGTGCGCATTTTTGTGCGCTACGATGTGGAGGGCATAGACCAAGAGACGTATTTCAAGGCAAGGGATACCATTTTTTCCGAACCCAACCAGGATACGGTGTATGAGGAAACGCTGCCGCAGATGGATGGCTGGTTTGTCTTTGGGATGGAATATCTGCCCGGCCAATATGACCAGCGGGCAGACAGCGCGGCCCAGTGCGTACAGATTTTGTCTCAGGGCGAGGCACCCTTGATCCGTACCGCCAAGATCTATGCGTTGAAGGGTGCGTTGAGCCAAGCGGAGCAGCGAGCGATAGAGAGCTATTGCATCAACCCCATCGAAGCGGGCTTGGCACAGATGGACAAGCCGGCAACCTTGGAAATGCAGATGCCGGTGCCGCAGGCGGTGCCGGTGCTGGCAGGCTTTAATGAAAAGAGCGAAGCGGAGATTGAAACCCTGCATGCCGAATTGGGCTTGGCGATGAGCGTGGAGGATCTGCTCTTTACCCAGGGCTATTTCCGCGACACTGAACACAGAGACCCCACCATGACGGAAATTCGCGTGCTGGATACCTATTGGTCGGATCATTGCCGGCATACCACCTTTGCCACGATATTGGATGAAATCGTGCTGCCGGAAGGGCCGATGCGCCCTGCATTTGAAAAGGCGCTGGCCGTCTATGAGCAGGCCAGGCGCGATGCAGGCCGCACCCAGCGCCCGCAT
Source organism: uncultured Eubacteriales bacterium (assembly GCA_959600905.1). Taxonomy (GTDB): domain Bacteria; phylum Bacillota; class Clostridia; order Christensenellales; family QAND01; genus UMGS1975. The sequence continues at coordinate 7,595 of CAUGNO010000011.1, forward strand.
ACCTTGATGGATCTGGGCACCGTAGGCGCCAAGGCGCTGAAAAACCAGGGCAAGGTACATGACCTGGACGAAAGTGAAGAGATCAACGCATGCAGCGTAACGGCGGATATTGAGGTAGACGGCAAGCCGGAAAAATGGCTGTTGGAATTTAAGAACGAGACGCACAACCATCCCACAGAAATCGAGCCGTTTGGCGGCGCGGCCACCTGCCTGGGCGGGGCGATCCGCGATATTTTGGCAAGCCGGGCCTATACGCATCAGGCGATGCGCGTCACGGGCTGCGCAGACCCCAATACGCCGCTGGAGGATACCGTGCCGGGGCGCTTACAGCAACGGCGCATCACCACCGGCGCAGCGCACGGCTTTTCCGCGTACGGCAATCAGATTGGGCTGGCGACCGGCCAGGTTGCGGAGATCTACCATCCCGGCTATGTGGCAAAGCGGATGGAGATTGGCGCGGTGGTCGGCGCGGTGAAGGAAGAAAACGTCGTGCGCGAGGAGCCGAAAAAGGGGGATGTCGTCATCCTCTTTGGCGGGCGTACCGGGCGCGACGGCATCGGCGGGGCTACGGGCTCGTCTGTTTCGCATGATGCCAAGAGCCTGACGGAATGCGGCTCCCAGGTACAAAAGGGCAACGCGCCTACGGAACGCAAGATCCAGCGCTTGGTGCTCAACATGGAGGCGATCCGGCTTATCAAGCGCTGCAATGACTTTGGCGCGGGCGGGGTCAGCGTGGCCATCGGCGAGCTGGCGCCCGGGCTGCGCATTGATTTGGATGTGGTGCCTAAAAAATATGAGGGGCTGGACGGCACGGAGCTGGCCATCAGCGAAAGCCAGGAGCGCATGGCCGTTGTAGTGGCCCGCGAAAACGCCGGTCGGTTTATTGAGCTGTGCCGGCAGGAAAACCTGGAGGCAGTAGTCGTAGCGGAGGTAACGGACGATAACAGGCTGGTGATGCGCTGGCGCGGTGCATCCATTGTTGACATCGACAGGGCCTTTTTGGATACCAACGGCGTAACGCAGCATGCTGTGGCGCATGTACAGGTACCGAAATGGCAGGAAATTCGCAGCACAGCACCTAAAACGCTGGCGGACATGCCGCTGGACAAGGCGTTGTGTGAAAATATGAAGGACTTAAACGTCTGTGCGCAAAAGGGATTGGTAGAGCGGTTTGACTCCACCATCGGCGCCAAGACCGTATTCATGCCGTTTGCAGGCAAGAACCAAACAACGCCGGAGCAGGTGATGGCGGCGAAGTTCCCAACGCCGGGCGAGACGGACGACGCCACGGCGATGGCCTTTGGCTTTACGCCCGCCATTGCGGAAAAAAGCCCGCTGCATGCAGGGGCGTATGCCGTGACGCAGGCGCTGTGCAAGATCGCAGCGTCCGGCGCGGACGCGCTTTCAGCTAGGCTGTCGCTGCAGGAATACTTTGAAAGCCTAAAACAGAACCCGGACAGCTGGGGTAAGCCGGTAGCGTCGCTGCTGGGTGCGCTGATGGCGCAGATTGGCTTTGGCACGCCCGCCATCGGTGGCAAGGACAGCATGAGCGGCACATTTAAGGAATACAACGTGCCGCCGACGCTGGTGGCCTTTGCCATTGCTAAGACCAAAGCATCGCAGCTGTGCTCGGCAGCGCTGGCAAAGGGGCAGTATGTGGTGCGTATCCCGCTGCCCGTGGATGCGCAGGGCCTGCCGGATTTTGCGGCGTGTGCAGAGAATTTCAAGGCGGTGTACAAAGCGCACCAGGCAGGGTGCGTTTGCGCGGCATCGACGGTGGCCGAGGGCGGCATGGCCGCAGCTGTCGCCAAGATGTGCTTTGGCAACGGCGTGGGCTTTGCCTTTGAAGGAACCTTGGACAGTCAAGCGCTGTTTGCCTGGCGGGTCGGCGATTTGCTGCTTGCTTCTGAGGACAAGCAGGCGTTGTTGCAGTTACTGCCGCAGGCAGAGCTGGTAGGCCGTACCACCGAGGAGGCTGTGATGACTGTCAACGGCGTGGAAGTGCCGCTGGCCGCGTTGGAAAAGGCCTGGCGAGCGCCGTTGGAAACGGTATTCCCAACGGAAACGCCGTTTACACCGCCCATGCAGACGGTGCCGCTGTATACCGAGCGCCAGAAAAAACGCCCCTGTGCGAAAATAGCAAAGCCTAGAGTGCTGATTCCCGTTTGGCCTGGTACAAACTGCGAGCTGGATACCGCCCGTGTGTTTGAATTGGCGGGCGCTGTGCCGGAGATACAGGTGGTCAATAACCTGTCCCCAGCGGGAATTGAGGATACCATAGAGCGCATCGCAAAGGGCGTGGACAATGCGCAGATCCTCATGCTGCCCGGCGGGTTTTCCGCGGGCGATGAGCCGGACGGCTCCGGAAAATTCATCGCGACGACGCTGCGCAACCCACGCATTGCAGAGGCCATCAGACGGCTGCTGGAGCAGCGCGACGGCCTGGCGTTGGGCATTTGCAACGGCTTTCAAGCGCTGATCAAGCTGGGGCTGCTGCCCAATGGGCGCATTGAAACCATTCGGCCGGATGCGCCGACGCTGACGTATAATGCCATCGGGCGGCACAGTTCGCGCATGGTGCTTACGCGCGTGACAAGCACGCTTTCGCCCTGGCTGAGCCTGGTAGAGGCCGGCGAAGTGCACTGCGTTCCGATTTCCCACGGGGAAGGGCGCTTTGCAGCGGATGAACAAACCATTGCACAGCTGGCGGCCAATGGGCAGATCGCCACGCAGTATGTGGATTTTGAGGGCCGGCCCAGCGCGGATATTGCCTTTAACCCCAATGGTTCTGCCAGCGCAATCGAGGGCATTACCAGCCCGGACGGCCGGGTATTTGGCAAGATGGGCCACAGCGAGCGCCTGGGCGAGAACATTGCAAAGAATGTGCCGGGAGACAAGGACCAAAAGCTGTTCCGTGCCGGCGTGCTGTATTTTGCGTAAAACAAGAAAAGAACAGAAAAGCCCCCGTGAGGGGGCTTTTTTTGTAGAGATCGGTATGGTACACTGAACCAAACAGGCAATGGAAAGGAGCTGTATGCAATGGCTGGTTTGTGGGAAAAGCTGGCGGAGGCAAAGCAATACCGCTGGGTGGATCTGACGCATACCTTGACAAATGAAAGCCCCTATTGGGAGGGCATCCCGCAGGGCTCTGTGGCGCTGGGGGAAATCGCTGTGCCTTTTGAGGCGATGGATCTGGAGATCCAGACGTTTAAGTTTCCCGGCCAATTCGGCACGCACATTGATTACCCCGCGCACTTTGTGCCGGGCGGGCGCGTTGCGCAGGATTTTGGCGTCATGGATACGGTGCTGCCGTTGGTGGTGATAGACGCAACGCCGCAGGTAAAGGAGAATGTGGATTTTGAGCTGTCGGTATCGGATATTTTGGCCTTTGAAAGCGAGCATGGTAAAATTCCGGAAGGCTGCTTTGTGGCGCTGCGCACCGATTGGGGCAAGCGTTGGCCAGATGGGGCGGCGCTGTCCAACATCGGAGAGGACGGCAACGAGCATTTCCCCGGCTGGGGGTTTGAGACGCTGCAATTTCTCTTTGATGAGCGCAATGTAGCGGCCATTGGGCATGAAACATTGGATACAGACGCGCCGATTTCTTCCAAGGATGTGGGGCTAAGATGCGAGCGGTATGTTTTGCAGCGGGACAGATTCCAGGTAGAGATGCTGACCAATCTGGATCAGGTGCCGCCGACGGGGGCTGTGATTGTGGTGCAGGCGGCCAAGGTGAAGGATGCCAATGGCATGCCGGTTCGTGCGTTTGCCATTGTAAAGGACGAATAAGATACAAGAAAAAAAGAGGGCTTGGCCCTCTTTTTTTGGTTTCACATATATTACAGACGGTATTCCAGCTGGCAATCGTACGGCTCTGCGTTCACATGCGCTGCATCGTATTCCTCTGCTTCTACGCAGCCCATGGCATGATAGAAGGCCTGGCTTTCCACAGCGGAATGGGCGGAAAGATACAGCTTTGCAGCCTTATGGCTGCGTGCAAACTGCTTGGCAAGGGAAAACAGCCGTGCGCCGATGCCGCGGCCGCGCAGCTCTTGCGATACATAGAGATGGGATAGGTCCATATATTGCGCTCTACTGCCCAGCTTGGTGCCTTCGATGGAGACAAAGCCCTTGAGCAGATGCCCGTCAAACGCACCGTATACGGCGCCCTGGCCCGCTAGGGTGCGCCGAAGGCTGCTTAGCAACGCCTGATAGTCTGCCTTGCTCCAATCGTCTACAAATGGGTCGTACTCAATGCGCCAAACACCGCCGCGCTTGCGCCAGCATTGGGTGACGGTCTGCTTACGGATAAACGCATCAAATAGGGATGGGATCAACTCCTCTTCTAGGAGCGGCCGATAGCACATCATGGCGCCTTAGCCCTCTGCCGCTGCATGCAAGGCGCTGCGCTGCCAACGGCCGGTGCGCAGGTAAATAAAAGCGACGATGATGGAAAACAGCGACGCCAGGGGCGCTGCAAAACCGATGGCAAACAGGCTTTCCGACGCGACCCGGGATACCACAAAGGCGATGGGAACGCGAATGAGAAAGGTAGAAGAGAGGTTGTTGGCCATGGAAAAGACGGTGCGTCCGCAGCCGTTGAAAAAGCCGTTCAGGCAAAACATAAAGCATACCAGGATAAAGTCAAAGCTGAAGGAACGCAGGTATTCCGTGCTGCCGGTGATAACGGCTGCATCGCTGGTAAAAATACGTGCAAAAAAGGCGGGCCAGATCTGTACCAGCACAAAGCAGGCAACGCCAAAACACAGCGACAGGAGGATGGCGTGCTTCATGCACTGTTTGGCGCGGTCCTGCTTGCCGGCGCCCATATTTTGCGCAACCATCGCGGCCAGGGCGGCGGAAAAAGCAGTGGGCGGCAGCATCGTAAAGGTATTGATCTTACCGACAACGCCCAGCGCAGCGGAGGCAATGACGCCCATATGGTTGACAATGGCGGTGATAAACAAAAAAGAGATATTTACCAGCGTATCCTGAAAGGACACGGGCAGCCCCAAACGAAGCAGGGTAGACACCTTCTCCCGGTATAAACGAAAGCTTTTGGGTTTGAAATCAAACAAAAACTTTTTGCGGATGAGATAGACGATGGCCAGCAGCATACTGATTCCCTGGGAGGCAACCGTAGCAATGGCGGCGCCGGCAGCCCCCATATGGAATACGCCGACCAGCACAAGATCCCCTACGATATTGCAAACACACGCAATGGCGATGAAATACAGCGGGCGCTTGGAATCGCCCATGCCGCGCAGCATGGCACTGATAGCATTATAGCCAAAGATGAAAAATACACCGCCAGAGCAGATGTATACATATGCCCGCGTATAGGGCACAGCGGCTTCCGGCGTTTGCAGCAGCGAAACAAGCGGGATGGTGGCGGCAAATAGAATCGCCATCAGCCCCAGCGCCACAATGGCAAACAGCGACATCATGGTAGAAACCGTCTGCTTTACGTCGCGTTCTGAGGACATGCCCATATATTGCCCCAATAGGATGGTGCCGCCGGTGGTAAGGCCAGAGACAAGCGAGGTCACGGTTTGCAGCACCTGGCTGCCCGTGGCCACAGCGGAAAGCTGGGCCGGCGTGGAAAACTGGCCGACGATGAGTAGATCGGCAGCGCCATACAGCGCTTGTAGCAAATTGGCCAAGAGAAAAGGGAGGGCAAAGCGCAGCATGGTGCTGCGGACATGCCCTTCTGTCAGCGAAAGGGAGCGCTCCATACACATACCTCCTTAAAATACAGCAATAAAAAAAGAGACCCATAGAGAAAAAGGGCCGGGACAAAGGAAACATGCATTCCCTCCCCAGCCTACCCAAAATGAGCATAACATGAGAGTTATTCTTAACTCAGTATAACAAAAGAACATCACAAAGTCAAACAAACATCATAAGATCATGATGTTTGGATTTATAGACGGCATACAAGCGAATCTCTGTCCGTACGCCATATTTGGCATAGAAAAGGGCCGCTATGTCAATGCATAGCGGCCTTAAGATTGGATATATAGCGCGTTATTCTTCGATGACAAACAGCAATTCGCCGGCTTTTACATCGGTGCCCTCGGCCACGCGGCTGGTGACAACGCGGCCCGGCTTTTTGGCGACGATGTTGGTTTCCATCTTCATTGCCTCGATGACGCAGAGTGTTTCGTTAACCTCCACTGTATCGCCGACCTGTACCAGCACCTTGCTGACCAAGCCGGGGATGGAGGCTGCAATATGCCGTTCATCCGTAGGATCGGCCATAATGGTCTGGTGATCGGCCACGACCTCGGCATTGGGCACCTTGATGGCCACGACACGCTGAATGCCGTTGAGCTCAAAGATGAGGTTGCGCGTGCCGTCATCGTTCATTTCGCCCATGCTGACGAATTTGATGGTCAGCACCTTGCCGTTTTCAACGACCACCGCGTGTAGGTCGCCCGGGTCCATCCCACGCATAAAGACCGGCGTTTCCAGCTTGGAAAGATCGCCGTATTCCTCAAGATGGGCCAGGTATTCTTCAAACACCTTGGGATACAGGCAGGCGGACAGCACGCTGGCATCGTCGCGATGCGATTCCGGCAGGCTCTGGCGCACCGCTTCAAAATCCACAGGCTCCAACAGCTCGCCAGGGCGGCAGGTAATGGCCTTTTCGCCCTTGAGCACAACCCTTTGCAGATCTTCGGGGAAGCCGCCCTGCGGCTGGCCCATCATGCCGGAAAAGTAGGAGACAACGCTGTCCGGGAAGTTATAATGCATGCCTTCGGATACGACGGTTTCCGGGGTCAGGTGGTTTTGCACCATAAAGATGGCCAAATCGCCCACCATTTTGCTGGAAGGCGTCACCTTCACGATATCGCCTAGCATTTGGTTGACGGTGGAATACATTTGCTTGACCTCTTCAAACCGATGGCCAAGCCCCAACGCCGTAACCTGCGGTTTGAAGTTGGAATATTGGCCGCCGGGGATCTCCAGCTTATAGATTTCGGTATCCGGCGACTGGAGGCCGGCTTCAAACTGCGCGTACATGGGGCGCACATCTGCCCAGTAGCTGCTCAGCTTATCCAACGCATCCAAATCAAAGCCGGGATCGCGCTCTGTGCCCTTGAGGGCATAGCACAGGCTGTTGATGGAGGGCTGGCTGGTAAAGCTGGAAAGGCTGCCGACCGCGCAGTCTACAATATCCACCCCGGCCTCGGCGGCCATGAGGTAAGCGGCAATCTGGTTGCCGGAGGTATCGTGCGTGTGCAGATGTACAGGGATGGTCAATTCGTCCTTCAAGGCCTTGACCAGCTTTTTCGCGGCAAAGGGCTTCAAAAGGCCGCTCATATCCTTGATGGCAAGCATATGGGCGCCGCGGTGCTCTAGCTCCTTGGCAAGCTTTACATAGTATTCCAGCGGATATTTATCGCGTTTGGGGTCGGTAATATCGCCGGTATAGCAGATGGTGGCTTCAGCGATCTTATCCTGATTGAGCACCTCTTCCAAGGCCACCTCCATGCCGGGCAGCCAGTTTAAGGAGTCAAAGATGCGGAATACATCGATGCCGCGCTTGGCGCTTTCCTTGACAAAAGCACGCACGACATTGTCCGGATAATTCTTATAGCCAACGGCATTGGCGCCGCGGAACAGCATCTGGAATAGGATGTTCGGGATTTTGCTGCGCAGGGAATCCAGCCGTTCCCACGGGGATTCGTGCAGGAAACGATAGGCAACATCAAACGTGGCGCCCCCCCACATTTCCAGCGAAAATGCGGGCGATAAGATATGCGAGGTGGAATAGGAAGCCAACGCCATATCAATGGTACGCACGCGCGTGGCCAGCAAAGACTGGTGCGCATCGCGCATGGTGGTATCGGATATGAGCAGCTTTTTTTCCTCCAATACAGCCTTGGCGACGGCCTTGGGGCCCTTTTCATCCAAAAGCTTTTTATAGCCGCCTTCCGGGATTTCCTCCTTGACATAGGGTGGAAGCGCCACGGTGACCTGCGGCTTTGGCAGGCGATCCTCGTCAAGGATGCGTTCGCCGATATAGGTCAGCATCTTGGAGGCGCGGTCTTCCGGCACTTCGATATCAAACAAAGACGGGGTGGAGTCGATGAAAAACGTATCGCATTTGCCGGCCAAAAACGTGCTGTTCTTCAATACGTTCATCAAAAACGGCACATTGGTCTTGACGCCGCGCACGCGAATCTCCGCCAAAGAACGCAGCGCCTTGCGGGCCGCGCCGACAAATGTGCGGTCGGTGGTGGTGATCTTTACCAGCAGGCTGTCGTAATACGGAGAAATGACAGCACCAGCAAACGCATTGCCGGCATCCAGGCGTACGCCGTTGCCGCCGCCGCTGCGGTACAGGGTAATCTTGCCGGTATCGGGGGCAAAGTTGTTGCGCGGATCCTCCGTGGTAACGCGGCACTGAATGGCGTAGCCATACTGGTGGATATTGTCCTGCGTCAGGCATAGCTGAGGATCATCCAACGGCAGGCCCTCTGCAATGAGGATCTGTGCCTGCACAAGGTCCACGCCGGTGGTCTGCTCTGTTACGGTATGCTCCACCTGGATGCGCGGGTTCATTTCAATAAAGTAATGTTCGCCATGCTTATCCACCAAAAATTCGATGGTGCCGGCATTGATATAGCCCACTTCGCGCGCGATTTTCAGCGCATCCTCATACAGGTGGTTGCGCGTTTCCTGCGGCACGGTAAACGCCGGCGCGTATTCCACGACCTTTTGATAGCGGCGCTGCACAGAGCAGTCGCGCTCATACAGATGCACGATGTTTCCATGCGTATCGCCCAAAACCTGCACCTCGATGTGCTTGGGCTCTTCGATGTATTTTTCAAGGAAAATATCCCCGTTGCCAAAGGCCTTGAGCGCTTCGCTCTGCACCAGCGGGAAATTATCGCGCAGCTCTTGCTCGTTTTGAATTTTGCGCATACCGCGCCCGCCGCCGCCGGCCGCCGCCTTTAGGATAACGGGATAGCCGAACTCTGCTGCGGTTTTTGCAGCCTGGTCCAAATCGGTGATGGGGTCCGGCGTACCTGGAATGGTGCGCACGCCGGCGCGCGCAGCGATGCGCTTGGCGGCCAGCTTATCGCCCATCTGGGCCAGGATATGGCTCGGCGGGCCGATGAAGGCGATGCCGTTTTCCTCGCAGGCGCGGGCCAAGTCGGCGTTTTCGCTTAAAAACCCATAGCCGGGATGGATGGCGTCTACGTCGTGATCCAACGCAATCTGGATGATACGGTCAATATCCAAATACCCAGCCAGCGGCGATTTTCGCATGCCTACCATATAGGCCTCATCCGCACGGGTACGATGCAAACTGTTGATATCCTCTTTAGAATATATCGCAACGGTTTTCAGGCCCAGGTCATAACAGGCCCGAAACACACGGATCGCAATCTCTCCCCGGTTCGCAACTAAAATCTTCTCAAATCTCTTACTCAATCCACATACCTCCTCAGGAAGGTTCACAATAACATACTATATCTTAGCCGATTTCTTGGTTTTGTGCAAGAATCGGGGCTGGATATGCCCCTTGCTTGACGGCACAAAGGGATGGGATTACTATGAAAAAAGAAGGAGCGAAGCAAAATGAAACAACCGACAGCCATTGAATGCATCGGCCATACGCCGCTTATGGCCATTCCCCATTTCTGTGAGCAGGAAGAGGCGCTGGCCAGCGTGCTGGTCAAGCTGGAAAAGAGCAATCCGTTTGGCAGCGTGAAGGACCGCGCAGCGCTGTATATCATCCGTGAACTGGAAAAAGCAGGGCGCCTTGCCCCCGGCGGGTGCATTGTAGAGCCCACCAGCGGCAACACAGGCGTGGGCCTGGCTGCCATCGGGGCGTGCCGCGGCTACCGCGTGGTGCTTACCATGCCGGCATCGATGAGCCAAGAGCGTCGCATGCTGCTGGCTGCGCTGGGCGCAGAGCTGGTGCTGACGCCGGCCGAAGCGGGCATGCAAGGGGCCATCGATAAGGCGGATGAGCTGGTAAAGGCCATCCCGGGCGCCGTGCTGGCCGGGCAGTTTGTAAACCCTGCCAACGTAAAAGCGCATTATGAAACAACCGGCCCGGAGCTGTGGCAGCAGACGGACGGGCGCGTCGACTGCTTTGCAGCGGGCGTGGGTACAGGCGGCACCATCACGGGCACAGGCCGCTATTTGAAAGAGCAGAACCCGCGGGTGCACATTCTGGCCGTAGAGCCGTCGGATTCGCCGGTGCTGAGCGGCGGGCAGGCAGGGCCGCATCCGCTGCAGGGCATTGGCGCGGGGTTTGTGCCGGAGATCTTAGATGTTTCCCTGCTCGATGAGATCGCCCAGGTCACGGGAGAGCAGGCCAAGCAGACGGCACGCGCCCTGGCCAAAACGGAGGGCATACTGGCAGGCATTTCCGGCGGCGCGGCGCTGTACGCGGGGCTGCAATGGGCCAAGCGGCCGGAAAACGAGGGAAAGACCTGCGTGGTGCTGCTGCCGGACGGCGGAGAAAAATACTTTTCCACCGACCTGTTTGCGTTGTAAAGCATAGAAAAAGAGGCGAGAGCCTCTTTTTTTGTGCTTTATGCGGGAATACGCTTGACAATTTGGCAGGGGTTTCTATAATTGACATGAAAAAGTGTATCAAATGAAACACTTTTGAAAGGGGAGAATGCAACTGATTCATCCTTTGCTGCAAAAATCCTTTTTGGGCCAGGGCGTAGAAACAGAGGCGCTGGAGGCCTTGCTCAAAGCGCCGGGCGTAGAAACGGTACGCTATGAAAAGGGCGAGGGAATCTACGACCGCACGCATACCAAGCGCAGCCTGGGGCTGGTGCTTTCCGGAGAAGTGGAGGTAACCAAGCCGCAAGGGCAGGCGGGTACGGTCTTGATGAATGTGCTGGGCCCCGGCCAGTGCTTTGGGGCGGCCTCGATGTTTCAAGAGTATGGCTTCTATGTGACGGATATCCGTGCCAGAAAGCGCAGCAGCGTCTTGTTTTTGCCGCAGGAAGCGCTGATGCAGCTGTTTGGGCAGAGCCGGCGCGCCATGGCCAACTACCTATCGTTTTTGACGGGGCGGATCTTTTATCTCAACCGCAGAATCGACGCCTATACCGGCGGCAGCGCCGAGTGCAGGCTGGCCATGTATCTGCTGGATAACCAGCAGGACGGCGTGCCGCCCAAGGTGACGCTGCCCTTTGGCATGAATAAGCTGGCGGAGCTTTTGGGCATCGGGCGCGCCTCGCTGTACCGGGCGATGGAAACGCTGGAGAAAAAAGGCATTGTGGCACGGGAAGGGAAATGCATTGCAATTCTAAAACCAAACGACCTGCTGCACTATGACGGCGCACAGGGCATAAGGGAGGACGAAACAACATGAAACGGACAAAATGGCTGGCAGCGCTGATGGCAGTGGTATTGAGCGCTTCGCTCTTTACGGGCTGCGGCGCCAAGGAAAAGACAAAAGTAAACGTGGCGGCGCTCAACGGCCCTACCGGTATCGGCATGGTGCAGCTGATGGATAATATGGACCAGGGCAAGGCGGACGAGGACTATTCCTTTACGCTGGCCGGCGCGCCGGATGAATTGACGGGCAAAATTACCAGCGGCGAGGTAGACATTGCGGCGCTACCCACCAACCTGGCAGCCACGCTGTACCAAAAAACGCAGGGCAAGGTAACGCTGATTGCGCTGAATACCCTGGGCACAATGTATGTGGTGGAAAAGGGGAATACGGTAAACGGCATCCAGGACCTAAATGGAAAAACCGTGGTAAGCGCCGGGCAGGGCAGCACGCCGCAGTATACGCTGGATTATCTGTTTAAGCAGAACAACGTGCAGGCGACGGTGGAATACAAATCCGAGCATGCGGAGGCGGCCTCTGCGCTTTTGAGCGGGCAGAATACGCTGGCAGTGCTGCCGGAGCCGTACGTGACCAACGTCATGGCCAAAGATCCCGAGGTGCGCGTGGCTGTAGACCTAAATGAAGCTTGGAAGCAGTCCGCCGGCGGCAGCGAGCTGGTCATGGGCTGCCTGGTGGTGCGCACGGAATTTTTGCAAGAGCACAAGGACGCCGTGGATACCTTCTTAAAGGAATATAAGGAATCCGTGGACTATGTGAACAACAACGTGGACCAGGCCGCAGAGCTGGTGGCCAAATACGGGATTTTGCCGAGTGCGGAGGTAGCCAAATCCGCCATTCCGAAATGCAACATTGTGTGCATCACGGGCGCGGAGATGAAACCGGCCATCGAGGGCTATTTCCAGGTATTGTATGAGGCAAACGCAAAGAGTGTAGGCGGCAATATGCCGGATGATGCATTCTACTATGAAAAATAAACGCGCTCTGCAAACCCTACTGGCCGTATGCTTTTGGCTGGCGGTATGGCAGATTGCAGCGATGGCGATGCAGCAGGAGTTTCTGCTGGCATCGCCTTTGCGCGTTTTGCAGCGTTTGGCGGCGCTTGGCGGTACGGCGGAGTTTTGGCTGGCGGTGGCGGTTTCCATTGGGCGTATCCTGATGGGCTTTGCGCTGGCCGTCGTGGGGGGCATAATCATCGCGGCGGCTACGGCGCGATGGCACTTGGCGTCGGTGCTGATGCAGCCGCTGCTCAGCACGGTAAAGGCCGTTCCGGTGGCCAGCTTTATCCTGTTGGCCCTGCTGTGGATGAATACCGGGGCCGTGCCGGTGTTCTGTTCCTTTGTTATGGTGCTGCCGATGGTTTGGAGCAACGTGGAACAGGGCATCCGCCAGACGGACCAGGCGCTTTTGGAGATGGCGCGCTGCTATCGCTTTTCCAGATGGAAGCTGTTAAAGCTGGTATACATTCCCTCCGTGCTGCCGTATTTTCAAGCGGCGCTTTCTTCCGGCATCGGCATGGCGTGGAAAAGCGGGGTGGCGGCGGAGGTGCTGTGTGTGCCGGCGGCCGGCCTGGGCCGCGATTTGTATTACGCCAAAATTTATTTTGAAACGCCGGACCTGTTCGCCGTCACCGTGACGGTGGTGGTGCTGAGCCTGTGTATGGAGCGGCTGATGATGTGGTGTACGCGCCGGTGGGCGCTGGAGGAGGAGCAAGCGCATGAAGATCGATGATATCACAGTATGCTACGGTACGCAGACGGTGCTGTCGCATTTTTCGCTGTGCCTGCCCCAAAGCGGGGTTGTGGCGCTGATGGGCCCGTCCGGCGTAGGCAAGACGACGCTGCTGCGTGTGATGATGGGGTTGGAAAAGCCGCAAAGCGGCACGGTGGAAAAACCGGAAACCCCTGCGTATCTGTTTCAGGAGGACCGGCTGCTGCCTTGGCTGACGGCCTTGGGCAATGTGGAGGCAGTGCTGCCAAAAGGGGAAAAGGCACAAGCGGCGGAAGCGCTGCGGGCTATGGGCCTGCCGGCAGAGGCATTTGCAAAGCGCCCGGAGGCCTTGTCCGGCGGGATGCGCCGGCGGGTGGCCTTGGCGCGCATGGTATGCTTTGGCGGGGATGTTTGGCTGATGGACGAAGCCTTCAAGGGCCTGGATACGGACAGCAAGCATCAGGTGATGGATGCGCTTCTCAGGTATGCCGAGGGGCGGTTGATTGTTATGGTGACCCATGACGAGCAAGACGCACGGTATATGGATGCGCATATCATACGGCTGACCGGGCCGCCGTTGACAATACAGCGGGCATAGAAAAGGGAGCGCTTTTGAAAAGCAGCTCCCTTTTTAAGTATGCAAATTGCAGAAAAGCGCAATTGTCGATAGATTTGGCAAACTTCCTTGGCGTTGATGTGCGATAGATAGGCGGGGAAAATCGATTTATTCCTCCGCCCAGTTGCGCGCGCGCTCCACGGCCCGATGCCAGAGATGGATCTGGCGGGCGCGTGCCTGTTCGGAAATCTGCGGCACAAAGGTATCGTCCAGCTCCCAAAACTCGCGTAATTCGTCGGTGCTTTTCCAGATACCTGCCGCCAAGCCTGCCAAATAGGCGGCGCCCAGCGCTGTGGTTTCCAGCACCTTGGGGCGGATGACGCTTTTATTGAGAAGATCCGCCTGCGTTTGCATCAAAAAGCCGTTGGCAGACGCGCCGCCGTCTACCCGCAGGGAGGACAGCTCGATGCCGGTTTCTTTCTGCATCACATCGAGTACGTCGTAGGTTTGCAGGGCGATGGATTCCAGCGTGGCCCTGGCAATGTGCGCCCGGCCGGTGCCGCGCGTAATGCCGAGCAGCGTGCCGCGCGCGTACATATCCCAATAGGGGGCGCCCAGCCCCGTGAACGCGGGCACCAGCACCACCCCGCCGCTGTCCGGTACGGACAGGGCCAGCGCTTCGGTTTGGGCGGCGCTGTCGATCAAATGCAGCTCATCGCGCAGCCATTGCACCGCCGCGCCCGCCACAAAGATGCTGCCTTCCACGACGTACTGAAAGGGCTCCCCTTCTCGGGTAGCGGCCATGGTGGTGATAAGCCCCTGTTTGGACAGCAGCGGCGTTTCGCCGGTATTCATCAGCAAAAAGCAGCCGGTGCCATAGGTGTTTTTTGCTTCGCCCGGCGCAAAGCAGCATTGGCCGAACAGCGCGGACTGCTGATCGCCGGCCACACCGCCGATGGGGATTTCGCTGCCGACAAGATCGCCGTCCGTTACGCCGTAGGCGGCGCTGGAAGGGAGGATCTGGGGCAGCATTTCCTGCGGGATTCCGAATAGATCCAGCAGCTCCGGGTCCCAGGCATGGGTATGCAGGTTGTACAGCATGGTCCTCGAGGCGTTGGTATGGTCGGTGGCGTGCGTTTTGCCGCCGGTCAAATTCCATAAAAGCCAGGTATCCACCGTGCCGCATAACAGGCGGCCGTCCTTGGCCATCTGCCGCGCGTCCGGCACATGATCCAAGATCCATTGCAGCTTGCTGGCGGAAAAATAGGCATCCAGCGGCAATCCGGTCTTTTCCGCGATCATCGGCCCCAGGCCATCCTCTTGCAGCCGCTTCATACGATCTGCCGTACGGCGGCACTGCCATACGATGGCGTTGTAGATGGGGCGGCCGGTTTCGCGGTCCCAGACGATGACGGTTTCGCGCTGGTTGGTAATGCCCAGCACCGAAACATCCTGCGCGCGCATCTGGGCGCTGGCCAGCGCCTGACGCAGCGTGGAAAGCTGGCTCATAAGGATTTCGCTGGGGTCATGCTCCACCCAGCCCGGCTGGGGGAAAATCTGGGTATAGGTGCGGTTTTGCTGGCTGATGGGGATGCCGTGGGCATCGAAAATGACAGTGCGGGAGCTGGTTGTTCCTTGATCTAACGCAACGATCGCCATTGAATTTGCCTCGCTTTGCTTGAAATTGGCGCCCTTTCAGAGCTCTGCTTTTATTGTACGACGCTTTGCCTGTGCCGTAAACCCAAAAATGTGCCTGGCCGCGCCGGGACACAGAGAAAACGGATAACGGCAGGGAAACAAACGAGAGGAAAAGTTAACAGAGTCTCGCTTGTATTCGGGAGGGGGTGTTGGTATAATCTAATCCAATTAAAAGGGCCTTGGAAGAGGAAAGGAGTATGGATATGATCTCCATCGAACATGTGAGCAAAAGCTATGCCAAAAGCTCTGTAAAGGCGGTAGACGATATCAACCTGCACGTAAAGCGCGGGGAGGTATTTGGCTTTATCGGCCCCAACGGTGCAGGCAAAACGACGACCATCAAAATGCTGACCGGCATTTTGCAGCCCGATCAAGGGCAGGTCAAAATCAACGGCTATGATATACAGTCTCAACCGGTAGAGGCCAAGCGCTGCTTTGGCTATGCCCCGGATTCCCATCAGGTGTACGATCGGCTGACCGGCCTGGAGTATTTGAATTTCATTGGCGATATGTACGGGATTTCTAAGGAAAAGCGGCAGGCGCAGATTGAAAAGTATTTAACGATGTTTGACTTGACAAAGGCGGCGGGCTCGCAGATCAAAAGCTATTCCCACGGCATGCGCCAAAAGCTGGCGGTAACGGGGGCGCTGCTGCCCGACCCGCAGCTGTGGATCATGGATGAGCCGATGGTGGGTCTGGACCCCAAAAGCGCGCACCTGCTAAAACAGGAGATGCGGGCGCACTGCGAGCGGGGCAATACGGTATTTTTCTCCACGCACGTGCTGGAGGTCGCGGAAAAGCTGTGCGACAGGATCGCCATCATCAACCGCGGCAGGATCATTGCGGTGGGCACGCTGGAGGAGCTGCGAAACGGCAAGGACGAATCGCTGGAAACGCTGTTCTTAGAGCTGACGGATACGGAAGGGGCGCCGATGGTATGAAGCAGTTTTGGCGGCTGACGGCGCTGCAATTAAAGCTGACGTTTGGCATTGCCACGCTCAAAGCACAGCTCAAGGGCAGCGCAAAGGACAAAAGAAAGGCGATCGCTTCGCTTTTGGTGCTGCTGCTGGTAGGCGGCGGCCTGCTGGTGGGCTACATGCTGCTGCTGAATTGGCTGTTTGATGTTGTGATGCTCAATGTCATCCACGACACGCTGCTGGCCATCAGCATCATGGCGGGTATGCTGGTGGTGTTTATCTTTGGCATCCCTTATGCATTCTCCCTCTATTATGCAAAGGACACGGCGTTTTTGGCGTCGCTGCCTATCAAGCAGAGCACGGTATTTGCCAGCAAATTTACCGCCTCGCTCATCGGCGAAGTGGCCAGCTACGCTCTGTTTGTGGTGCCGGCGGCCATCATCTATGCGCTGCATGCGCCGGTAACGATCCAATATGTATTGTCCGCCGTGGTCATCGTGCTGCTGGGTGCTATGATCCCCTTTGCGCTGGTCAACCTGGTGGTGGCGCTTTTGATGCATGTCAGCGTCTTTACCAAACACAGGGATAAATTTGCCACGGCGGCAGGCATTGTGTTTTTGCTGCTGTATATCATTGGCGTGCAGATGCTGAGCAGCTCCATGCAGAATGTTTCTTCCGAGCAGATCATGGCCTTTTTATCCGGCGGCCTGTTGGATACGGTTACGTCTGTGTTTCCGCCGGCGAAATGGGCCTCCGGCGCGCTGGTCTATGGCGGCAGCACGGGGCTGACCAATCTGCTGCTGTTTGTAGCGGTGTGCGCGGCCTGCTTTGTGGTGTGCTATTTGGTGGCGGGGCACCTGTATCAGCGCGGCGCCGCGGCCCAGGAGGAAACGGCGGTACGCAGTAAAAAAGTGGATATCAAAGCCGCCGGCAAAAAAGAGGGAAGCCCGCTGTGGGCCATTTTCCGCAAGGAATGGAAGAGCGTGCTGCGCTCTCCTACCTATGTGATGAATGGGCTGATCTCCGTCATCATGGCGCCGTTGATGGTGGTTATGATGATGATCGCCATCCCGATTCAGGATGTGGCGTCGGAAATCGGCATGAGCGGCGCTTCCACCGCTGAATTGCTTTCCAGCCTGCCGCAGGATGTGATGCTGATCTTGATGCTGATCGTCGTGGGCTTTGGATATTTCTTTGCGGCGATGAATATCTGCGGGATGACGGTGTATTCCCGGGAAGGGGAGTCGAGCTGGCTGATGATGGTGCTGCCCGTCACGGCGGCCACGCAGCTGCGCGGCAAGATCCTGTTTTCCATGAGCGTAACGATGCTGGCGGCGCTGCTGATGAGCATTGCGTTCTTTTTTGCCTGGCATGCGGCATGGTGGGTCTGCGCGGTGATGTTTATTGGCATTACACTGTTGAGCACGCCGGTGGTGCTGCTTGGCATCTATATCGATCTGGCAAGGCCGCGGCTTCATTGGGACAGCGAACGCCGCGCCATGAAGAGCAATACCAACACCATCTACGGCATGCTGCTGGAGCTGGTTTACCTGGCGGCGATGATCGGCTTGGTATTCCTGATCAACGATTTGACGATGTTTATCGCCGCGGCGATGGGCATTTCGCTGGTGCTGTCCGTTGTGATCTATGCGGTGATGATCAAGGCGGCGCCGCGGCTTCAGGCGCGTATGATGGAGTTGTAAACAAAAACAAAACTATGCCCTGGGAAAACCGGGCGCTTTCAAACGCTGTGCAATCCCGGCACAGCGTTTTTTATCTTATTTTGCAGTGCTGTGGATATAGAGAATGCCGGTCGTCTCCAAGTCTGCAAGCGGAGAAAGCTGTGCGGATATAAAAACCGTCCGCTTGTATGGATTCATACAAGAAGGGTAAGGCCCATAGGATGTAGGGCGGCTTGACAAAGCGGCGGGAAAACGCGCGGGAATTGAAAGCCAAAGCCATAAAGATAACTGAAAATTGCAACCCGGCGGCTTTACTTTTGGCAGGGCCTCTAGTAGAATAAAAAAATAAAACCCGGCTGGTATGCTGTTATCCTTGAGAAAGAGGGACATAGAATGATCCGCATCGTGGCAGATACAACCTGCGATTATCCGCAGGAGCTGCATATAGAAGAAAAGATTACCATCATTCCGCTGAAGGTAACGATCAACGGAATGAATTACGATGATAAGCTGGAGCTTTCCAATCAGCAGTTTTTTGAGTTGCTGCCGCAAAGCGAGCAGCTTCCGGTGACGGCCGCCCCTTCGCCGGAACAATACCGGCGTGTATTTGAAACGTTTTGCGCCAACGGCGATTCGGTGCTGTGTTTTACCTGTTCTTCCAAATTGAGCGCATCTTACCAAAGCGCTTTGATTGCCAAGGATATGGTGGAGGGGAAGATCGATATCATCGATACGCGCACTGCCGCCCTGGGCAGCGGGATGCCGGTGATGGATGCGCTGGAGATGATCCAGGCCGGGAAAACGCATGAGGAGATCGCTGCCGCCTGCCGCAGCAGGGTGTCCCGGCTAAGCACGCTGATCTTGCTGGATACCGTAGAATACTTGAAAAAGGGCGGGCGCATCAGCCCGCTGGCGGCCAGGATGGCCGGCGTACTGAATATAAAGCCCATCATCCATGTGATGAAGGATGGCTCCAACGAAGTGATCCATAAAGCGCGCAGCCTTCAAAAGGGCATGCAGTGGATCCGGGATTATGTGATGGAAAACTGCGGCCGGCCGCTCAGCGAGCAGAGTATCGGCATCGGCTATTCCTCGGACATTCGCCCGGCCCAGCGGTTTATTGCGCTGTTGCAGGGCAAGGTAAAACCAAAGCGCATCGATATTGCGGATATTGGCTGCGTGGTGGGTACGCATATCGGCCCTGGGGCATTTGGCATTTTCTGGGAAGATGTACGTTAATAGCCTGCGAGAAAACGAGATGCATCCCTATCTGTATGTGGTGGTCAGCCAAACGCATACGCGCATCGGCAAGGTCATTCGCAAGGTAACAAAAAGCCCGTTTAGCCATAGCTCTATCAGCCTTACGGCGGACCTATCCCAGATGTATTCGTTTGCACGCTACCGGCTGCAAAGCCCGTTAAAGGGCGGATTTGTGCAGGAAACGCCGGGCCGCCTTACCTTGCTGGGTGAGGAGGAAACATATGTGCATATCTACCGCATCCCGGTTTCCTGGATGCAGTACCGTGCGGTAGCGCACAGGATCTGGCGCATGCAGGCCGATGAGGAGGAATATATTTACAACGCCTTTGCGCCGTTGTTGGCGCCGTTTGGGCGGGAGGTAAATGCGTATAAGGCGGAGATCTGCTCTCAGTTTGTAGCCCAGTGCCTGCGAACGGCCGGCGTGCTGCCCAAGGGGCTGTGCGCCAAAAGCGTGGTGCTGCCCAAAGATTTTGCTGAGGCGTTTGCAGAGTATCTGTATTATCGCGGCCCATTGGAGCAATACCGGCCGGCCTGGGCAGCAGCGCCCGCGCCGGATGATTATTTTTTGCATTTGGGCTGGCGCAGGCGCACGACAGAAGCCTGCAAGAGCGTTGCGGTGCTGATGTACCGCGTCTACCGCGCCCATCGATACAAAGCATAAAAAAAGGACGTACACGGTACGTCCTTTTTTATTCGCTTAGTCGATTTTGGTCATCGCCTGCTGCGTGCCGTCGTCGCCGGTGATGGTCAGCACCTTGCTGTCCTTATCATAGGAATACGACGCATCGCGGGTAACGGGCTGGCCGCCCGGCGCCTGGGTCTCGAAATGCAGGCGCTTGGCCTCCTCGTCGATGGTGTAGGTAGAGCCGGTGGCGATGGAATCGCCGGCTGTTTCGATGGCAAGCAGATTGCCTTTTTGGAATTCATACACCACGTTGGGGTCCAGGTTGTCCTGGTACCGGCCGACCAATTCATTGCCGCCGCCGCAGCCTACGCACAGCGCCAGGGTAAACAGCACGGTAAAGGCTAGAAAAAATTTCTTCACAGATCTCATCGGTATCCTCCAGTAATGATTCGCAGTTTATTGTACGCGGGTCAAGGTGACAACGGCGCCGTTTACGTCCGTACAGGTCAGCGTGTTACCCTCCAGCACGTAAGAGGCAATCGTTTCAAAGCCGTCGTATTCAATGGTAAGCTGCCCGGTAGCTTCGTCCGCCGTATAGGTCCCCTCGATGGGCGCGCGGCTTTCCGTCGTAAGCGATAAGGTGCCGTCCGCACGGAATTCATAGGTGATCGGCGCTGCCTCATGCTGCCAGGTACCCACCAGGGTAGGCGCTCCGCCGCAGGCACAAACCAACGCCAAGCAGAGGAGCAAGCACAGGCAAACCGCTGCTCTTTTCATGGATATGCGATCCTCCTAACCCGATTTTGCCCAATCTTTTTCTATTATACAGAGGCGGAGGGGGTTTGTAAAGAAAGGAAAGCGCCTTACAATACGCCCTCGTGGCGCAGCGCTTTGAGAATGCCGTCGTTTTCCATCGTATCGGTGATATACGAAGCCTTGGCCTTCAGCGCATCCACGGCGTTGCCCATGGCGATGCCGTGGCACGCTATACGGAACATGGCTTGGTCGTTGTAGCCGTCGCCAAAGGCATAGGCGTTGTTTCGGCTCACGCCAAAATGCCCAAGCAGGTAATGTATGGCGCTGCCCTTATCCCAATCGGAGGTAGAGCAGTCGCAAGACCCGCTGCCGCCATGATCGTTGATGACCAAACGCCCTTCAAAGGCACGGCACAAGGCGTCGCGCTGTGCAGGTTTGGCATAGTACAGATCAAAAGAATAGAGATCTTCTTGCGCAGGGAATGCGAAAATGCGCTCCTGGCCGTATTCTGCCTGCACAGAGCAGAGCTGGGCGCGGCTGAGACGGTAGGCATAGGCGGCGTTTTCGGAAAGAAACAGAGCGCCGGCGGAAAGTGCGTCGATGGTTTCCCGATAAGAGGCCAGCGCTTTGGCGGAAAGCGTCCGGGTATGCAGCCTATGCCCCTGGTAGCAAAGATACCGCCCATTGCAGGCGATATACCCGCTGACAAGGGAGCCGAACAGCGCTTCGGCATAAAAGACCGGACGGCCAGTACAGACAAAGGTAAGGTGCCCGGCCTCCTTTAATCGGCGCAGCGCTTCCAGATTGCCGGGCGGGATCTGCCCATGCATGGCCAAGGTACCGTCTATATCAAAAAAGAATATTTTTTGCATTCCATGCCTCCCATGTGGAAAGTTGATGGCCGCGGCAAAGGATCGGGCCTAGGGCCGCCCTGCCAAGCCGATGCAAAACAGGAAAAAAGCCCGCGTTTGGCGGGCTTTGCCATCGCTTATAGGCGAACGGTGCCTTTTTTCAGAATGATATTGGCAAACAGCGAGGTCTCGCTGGTTGCTACGATGGCATAGGCGTGTTTGGCGCGTTCATAAAAATCAAACCGCTCCATGTATTCAAAATCGTTGTACGGTTCGCCGCTTGCATCCAAAATGCGGCGGTATTCCGCCCAGATCGGCGGCGTTTGGTCAAACTTACCGGGCACCACCTTCATCAGCGTGGCAGGATGATCGACAAAATCATCCAAGGGCAGGAGCTGCAGCACGGCCTCCAGCACCTCCGGCACGCCGTGGCCGTCGCAGCGGATGAGGCGGTCGGTGGAGGAGTCGGCAGGGAAGTTGCCGTCGGCAATGATGATTTCATCCCCATGCCCCATATTGGCCAATACATATAAAAGGTCGGGGGAAAGAATGGGGGGAATGTTTTTCAGCATACAGATACCTTCTTTCTCGTAAGAAATTTCTCAACTATTTTTTTATTATACCATGCGCAAGGGCTTGGCCCAACGAAATGTTTTTTGAGTAAAGGCCGCAGCCGCCGGACATACTAGCATGTAGAAATTGTCAATGTCAGGAGCGGTTGCATGTTATCCTATTTGAAAAAGATATTGTCGTACGATCCGCCGGAGCCGTTTGTGCTGGGGGAAAGCCCGGATGAGCAGCACGAGGCGCCGCAGGAATCCCACATCCGGGCCAAAGAGCAAAAGGCGCAGTATCCGCCCTTTACGCTATCCAAAAAGCTGGAGGATATGTACGCACAGCTCCGCCGTATTTTTGGAAACGGGGAAAACGACGACCTGATCCTGCGCATTTTTAAGGCTGGGGAAAAGCGCGTGTTTTTAGCGCTGCTGGATGGGCTGACCAATAAGGATATGACAGGAGAGATCATCATGAAACCCCTGATGACCAACGGCTGCACATCGCTGACGCAGGCGTTGGAGGAGGTGGTGCCGCTCAACGGCGTCAAAGAGGAGGCGGACCCTTCCGTGGTGGTGGACGGCATTGTCAACGGGCTGGTCTTTTTCATCGTAGAAGGAGAAAAGAAATTTGCCATGCTGGATGTGCGTATGACAGAGCGCCGCAGCGTATCCACCCCGCAAAACGAAAAGGTGGTGCATGGCCCGCACCAGGGCTTTGTAGAGGATATCCGCGCCAATGTAAACCTGGTGCGCAACATTGCGCGCACACCGGATCTTTGTACCAAATTCATCCCCATCGGCGGCGACAATGGGCTGCGCGGCGCACTTTTGTACCGCGAAGGCATGGTGGATCCAAAGCTGCTGGCCAAGGTAAAGCAAAAACTGTTGGAAGCGCAAAGGCAAAAGGGGTTTGTATTGGGAGAATACTCGGTAGCGCGCATTTTTGAACGAAGAAAATACAGCTTATTTCCGCAAGCGCTGCAAACCGAACGGCCGGACCGGACGGCTGCCTTTGTGATGCAGGGGCATATTGCACTGATCTGTGACGGCGCGCCGTATGCGCTGGTGGTGCCCATCACGTTTTTCGGCCTGATGCACACCAGCGAAGATCACTACCTACGCCCTGCCGTGGCAACGACAGAGCGCCTGGTGCGCATCCTGGCGATGATGATCACAGTGCTGATGCCGGGGCTGTATATCGCCTTGGTCACCTTTCATCAAGAGGTCTTGCCGACGGCATTTATGATCTCTACTCTGACGCTGCGCAAGATGGTAGGGCTGCCGGTGGTGGCGGAGATCGTGCTGACCACCATCCTATTCGAGCTGGTGCGCGAGGCTTCGATTCGCGTGCAGGGCGGCATTAACCAGCAGCTGGGCATCGTAGGCGGCATTGTTTTGGGCGAGGCGCTGGTCATGAGCAACATCGTAAGCCCTGTGGTGCTCATCGTCATCGCGCTGACGGTGCTGAGCAGCTTTGCCATTCCCGATTACGGCTTGCAGATGGCGCTGTATATCCTGCGCTTCGCATTTTTGGCGCTGGGCGCTGTGGCAGGGCTCATCGGCATTGCAGCGGGCTGGGCGGTCTTGATGGCCTACCTGTGTACGCTGGATTCCTTCGGCGTACCCTTCTTTGCCGCCTTTGCACCGGCCACCAAGCACGCGACCGACCTGATTTTTAAGGGCAGGAAAAAGCAGCACGATGCACCGGACGCTGTGAATATGGGGCGGCGGCGATGAAAGGAAGAATCGGAGCCAAGGAAATATGGGCCAGTGTATTGGTCAGCCTGATTGGGCGGCTGGTATTTTTAGACCCTGTCACGTTTGTCAGCCAGCCGGGACAGAGCGCCTGGATGATGCCGCTGATCGCGCTGCCCATCGGCCTTTTTATGCTGCTGCTGGCAAAAAAACTCAGCGCATACGGCGACCCCGCCGCCTGCGCGCAGCGCGTTTTGGGAACCGGCCTGGGCCGCGCCGTCATCGTACTATGGGGCGTTTGGCTGACATTGCTGATGGCAATTTCGGTAGGCAAGATGATTTCGGTGACACGGTATTATTTTTTCCCGCTGACAGATATTTCGCAGACAGCGCTGCTGTATGTGGTGCCGATGTGTCTAATTGCCTTTGGCGGGGCGGTTTGCATTGCGCGCTCGGCCCGGCTGGTTTGGTGTATTCCCTTTGTGGCGCTGCTGGTGCTGGTAGGGGCCAATCTGCCGAATATGGACTGGAGCAACGTAAGCCCGGTCATGGGCGCCGGGCTGTGGCCTACGGTGCGGGCGGGGCTGATGTTTTCCACTGCGTTTTGGACGGTGCTGTGCGTATGGTTTTGGAGCCATGAAACGCATATGCAAAAGCCCACGGTGCGGGCCAGCTGCTGGGCGCTGGTATTCAGCTCGGTGCTGCTCAGCGCCATCATGCTGTGTATGACGGCCTCCATGGGCACCAGCGCGTACCAAAACACGGTATCGCCGCTGTATACCATTGCCTCTAACATAGACCTGGGCCGTTTTTTGCAAAGGATGGGCCCGCTGTTTTTCTTCTGTTGGTCTATCAGCACCTTTGTATCGGGCGCCTTTGCGCTGCAAATCGCTTCGCAGGGCATTGGGCAGGTGCTGGGCACAAAGGATCAGCGCCCCATCATCGCAGGGCTGTCTGCCATGATCTTGATCGTATCGATCCTAATGATCCATGGGGCCATGGCGCTGGTGGCCAATTATCTGGTGGCCTTTGGCGCCGTTGTGACGCCGGGGCTGCTGGCCGTTGTATGGGCGGTGTCCAAGATTCGGAGGTTGAAACCATGAAAAAAGGGATGGCGTTATTGCTATGCCTGCTGTTGGCTGCGGGCATGCTGTCCGGCTGTGCGGACGCCAAGGAAATCGATGATACGTCGTTTATCCTTTCGCTGGGCGTGGACAAAGGAACGGAAAAAACCTATGAAATTTCCTTTCAGCTTCCGGTTTTGGCAGAGGAGGATTCTCCCTCCTTCCGCACCATCGTATGCCAGGCGGAGGGGCTGTCGGACGCGGTGGCCCTGCTCAATGCCAACACGCCGTACCGCGTGGATTTTACGCATTTAAATTTTTTGGTCATCGGCCGGGCGCTGGCGGAAGAAGGCGTTGGCCAGATCATCGATCCGTTGATGCGCATGCCTCAGGTGCGGAAAGGGGCCATGGTCATTGTGGCGCAGGATACGGCAAAAAAATTTGTGCAATCGCTGCAAAGCGATGAGAACCTAAACCTCATGCAGCTGCAGCAAAGCATCATCAGCGAGGCGGGCACCAGCGGTATCTTTCCTAATTTCACGCTGGATATGTTTTACGATTCTCTCTATGAGCAGAGAGGGGCTGCCGTTGTGGCGCTTGGCATGCAAAGCGACGAGGCAAAAAAGCCAAACAGCGGCTCTGCCATATCCGAGCTACCCGGCTATACCATGGTGGAAAGCAGCATCAAAAGTGAGCTGATCGGGTCCGCTGTATTTAACGACGACCGCATGGTAGGCACGCTGACCGGAGAGCAGACCCGCGTATGGTGTATGGCTACTGGGCAGTTTGGCCATGGCGAAATCAGCCTGCCGAACCCCTTCGGCGAAGGGATGCTGACGCTAAAATTAAAGCAGGCGGGGCCTGTAAAGACAACGGTAAACACGGACGGCGCATATCCCAGTGCCCAGATAGAGGTACCGCTCAATGCGTTTTTGGTGGCCTATGCAGGAACGGAAAACTACGAAACGCTGGCCAAAAAGGAGGAGATTGCCGCCTATGTGCAACAGCGGCTGCAAGAGGATATGGAACAGATCAGCCGGGAATTTGCAGCATGGGGTGTGGATGGGTACAGCGTCGGGAAAGCGGCTGCGAAAAATTTCAAAACGCAGCGGGATTGGGCCGATTATCAATGGCCGGAGAAGAGAAAACAGCTGCAGGTGACCGTAACGCCCAGCGTCTATGTGTCCCTGTACCGTCCGGCGTTAGGAGAGGAACGATGATTGCGGTATTGGTCTGTTTGGGGTTGATCGGGTATTGCGGCGGCTATGCGCTGCGGCAGTTTAGAGAGAAAAAGGCGGGCGCCGGGTGGGTGCTGTCCGCCTTGTGCCTGGCGGATGCAGCGCTGCTGGCTTGGTTGATTACGCTGTAAAGATGAAAAGGCGGAGAAATTTACTCCGCCTTTTTTTGACAAGATTCGCCAAAGGGTTTTCCCGGGTGGCAAATCCTGGCAGGTTTCTAGGCGAAAAGGGCTTTGTTTCTATAAAATTTCGACGAATTTCCCCGGAAATGGACAAAGAAATGTCACGAAAAGTTTTGGTTAATTACAAGATTTCGGTGGGGGATTGGTTAATAAAACGGGGGATTTATGTTACAATGAAAAAGCATACAAGAGAAAGGGGCGTTGGACATGAGCGATAAAGATACAAAACAGGGGAACCTCTCCCAGGTAATTGAACATACCGAAACTTCAAAACAGACCGAACAGATGCGGAAAAAGCTGGATGAAATGGGCGCGGCCCTTTTGAAAAAGGGAAAGCCGCTCAACGATCCCGCACTGTTTAAGCAGGCCAACTTGGTAAAAGCTTCGCTGGATGAAGGCAAGCTCGGCGCTATGGAGCAGACCATGCACGAGGAAAAACAGGACTGACCGATATTTGCCCTAGGCAGAGGAGATGACAACGTGCAGACATTTTTTGACGGCATATTGGCCAGCATATCCCGGTTTGATTTGATCGATGCGCTGGACATCCTGCTCGTGGCTGTCATGATCTACTACCTACTGAAGCTGGCCAGCCGCAGCAGGGCGATGCAGGTGTTAAAGGGCATTGGGCTGGTTTTCATTGCATCGCGGTTGACGGAGCTGTTCCGGCTCCAGGCCGTCACTTGGATTTTCAACTATTTGATCAACGCGGGCGCGTTGGTGTTGATCGTGCTCTTTCAGCCGGAAATACGCCGTGGATTAGAGCAGATCGGCCGGGGTAAGTTTTTGGATCCCCTCCAGAACCATGAGGGCATGGAGACCAGCGGAGAGCTGATCCGCGCGATGCTCAATATGAGCAAGCAGCATGTAGGCGCTCTGATTGCCATCCAGAGGAAAGTGGCGCTGGGAGATATCATCGAGACGGGTACGCAAATCAACGGGCGTGTATCTGCGCCGCTGATCGAAACGATTTTTAAGACGGGAACAGCGCTGCATGACGGCGCGATGATCATAGACGGCGACACCATTCTGGCAGCCAGCTGCTTTTTGCCGCTGACCAGCCGGCAAGATCTGCCACAGGAGCTGGGGACCCGCCATCGGGCAGGCATCGGCCTATCCGAAATTTCTGATGCGGTGGTGTTCATCGTTTCGGAGGAAACGGGGCAGATCTCCGCTGTGGTGGAGGGGCGGCTGATCCGCAACCTATCTGCGGGCGGCATCCGCCGGCTGCTTTTCGGTGGGGATGAAAACAAGGATGGCACGGAAAGAAACCGCATTTTTGCCAAGATGAAAAATCGGAGGAAAAAATCGCAATGAATTCCGTGATACAAAAACTAAAGCATAATACATGGCTGAAGATCATCGCGCTGTTCTTTGCCATTTTGCTGTGGAGCTATGTCATTTCCTCCACAGACCCGACCAGGCTGCGCAATGTCAAGGATATTGCCATCCAGGCCAACGGCTATGAGCAGCTGGAGGCTTCCGGCCTGGTGGTGCGCGGCAATTTCAACGATGTATTCGGCAAGGCCACCGTCGGCGTGGAGGCGCGCGTCAGCGAGATGGGGCAGCTTACCAACCAGACCGTGACGGTAACGGCAGACCTGACAAAAATCAAGGCCAAAGGCACGTATGATATCCATCTGACCGCCACAACCCCAACGGGCGAGGTGGCGCGGATAGAGCCGTCTACCATTCAGGTGACGGTAGATGAATTGATTTCCAATACCGTGCCGGTTTCGGTGGAATACCAAGGCGAGCTTGCCCCGGAGCTTTACCATGAAGAGCCGGAGCTTAGCCAGAAAACCATCCAGATTACGGGCGCCAGAACGGACGTGGAACGGGTCAGCAAGGGTGTATGCGTGATGGATCTGTCCAAAGTTACGGAATCGGTGGAGCAGTCTTACACAGTAGAGCTGCGCGATGCGGACGGCAATGCCATCACGGACGGCACCTTTGTGGGCGAGCTGCCCTCCATCATGGTGAATATGGAGGTAAAATCGCAAAAGACCGTGCCCATCGATGTATCGGCCAGCGCCTGTTTTGAGGATGCCGGCGATATTGCAGATGGAAAACAGATTCAGGCGGTGTATAGCACGCCTTCCCAGGTTACGCTGGTGGGGGATAAGGCTGTGCTGGAGGATGTAACAAAGGTAACCATTAAGAAGATACGGCTCAACGGCATCAGCCAAACGACGAGCTTTGATGTGGAGCTGTCATTGCCAAGCGGCGTGACGCTCATTACCACGGACAAAATACAGCTGACCGTGGAGCTCATCGACGGGCCGGTACGATGACGCATTGAATAGGACAAAGAGCCGGGAAACCGGCTCTTTTTATAGGAGGCGGCGATGCAAAAGCGATATGCGGTACAGGTAAAATGGGCTTTGGAGCAAACCGAGGCGGCGCTGGCCCCTCTGGCGGCCAAGGCGATGGGGATTGCGCCCGGGCAAATTGAAGCTGTGGAGATCACAAAGCAAAGCATAGACGCGCGCAAGGGCGGTGTTTGCTTTCAGGTGGCGCTGGCAGTTTCGGTGCGCCGCGGCGTGAAGGCCAGGCCCGATTGGAAGCCGATCGAGGAGAAAAAGGCGCCGGCCTTTGCGCTGGGCACAAAACGGATGCAGAATAGCCCCGTTGTCATCGGCGCGGGGCCTTGTGGGTTGTTTGCAGCTCTAATGCTGGCAAGGCAGGGGTATGCGCCGGTGGTGCTGGAACGTGGAAGTGCCTTGGCACAGCGGCAGCGCACCGTCCAAACGTTTTTTAACGGCGGCGCGTTTGATCCGCAATGCAACGTATTGTTTGGGGACGGCGGCGCGGGGGCGTTTTCTGATGGCAAGCTGACCAGCCGTGGGAAAGACCCACTGGGCAGGCTGGTGCTGGAAACGCTGGCGCAGCACGGCGCGCCCCAAGAGATACTGATACAAAACAAAGCGCACATCGGCACGGACCGGCTCAGGCCGGTCATCGAAAGCATCAAGCGTGAGGTGCTGCAAAAGGGCGGCGCATGGTACAATGACACCCGCGCGGTAGAGTTTGTCTACCGGGAAGGGGCGGTGGCGGCGGTCAAGGCTTTGCACAACGGACAGCTCATCGAGCTGCCTGCTTGCTGTGTGGTGTTGGCCATCGGCCACAGCGCTAGGGACACCTATGAACGCCTGGCACTGGATGGCGTGGAGATGGTCTTTAAGCCGTTTGCAGTAGGGGTGCGCATAGAGCATCCGCAGGCGATGATAGACCAGGCGCAGTATGGCCAGTATGCCGGGCATCCCAAGCTGGGCGCAGCGGAATATGCGCTGACGGCACAGAGCGGAGGACGCGGCGTATACACCTTTTGCATGTGCCCGGGCGGGCAGGTGATCCCTTCGGTATCAGAAGAGGGGCTGCTGTGCGTCAACGGCATGAGCCAGCACGCGCGCGACGGGGAAAACGCCAACAGCGCTGTGGTGGTGCAGGTGCGGCAGGAGGATGTGCCGGGCGGGCTGCTGGGCGGGCTTGCCTTTCAGCGGGAGATGGAGCGGGCTGCGTTTGCTGCCGGCGGAGGCGGCTATGCGGCGCCGATACAAACCTTTGGCGATTTTGCGGCAGGAAAGCGTACCCGAAAGCTGGGCGGTGTGCTTCCTAGCTATCCCAGGCAAACGCAGGGGAGCGACCTTTCCGCCGTGCTGCCCGGGTTTGTGGCGCAGGGCATCAAAGAGGGGGTAGCCTCGTTTGGCAGACGTCTGAAGGGTTTTGACCGGCCGGATGCGCTGCTTTGCGGCGTAGAGACACGGACCAGCGCGCCGCTGCGCATTTTGCGCGGGGAGGATGGGCAGAGCCCATCCGTCCGCGGTCTGTACCCAGCCGGCGAGGGTGCGGGCTATGCGGGCGGCATCGTCAGCGCTGCGGTAGACGGCATTCGCGCCGCCAGCCATATTATGGCCGAATATGCGCCAATCCTTTGACAAAAATAAGCCGTTACGGTATAATTACAAAGATATTTCTATGTTACCAAAAGGAGGCATTCCGTTGCCAGATTACCGGGAAAGAAAACGTCCGCCGATGACGAAAAAGCAGATCATGATCCAAATGACGCTATGCATAGCGATTTTGGTTTTCTTCGCTTTCCAAGAAGCGTTTTTTCCGACCGACAAGCAGAAGAATGCAAGCCCAGCGCCTACGGTAAGCGCGCAGGCCGTGCTGGAAGCCAGCGGCGCAGAGACGCTGACGGCGGATGCGGTGGGTGCCTTGCCGCAGGAAAACGGATTGCCGGAAGCCTCTGGGGATTGGAAGCTGTATATCCAGGCGGACGGCAGCTATGTATTGCTTAGCCCGGATGTAGAGGCCAATGCGCAAAATATTTCGTTTGCCGGTTATGAGCTGGGGCAGAGCGTCAAGGCGCATGTGGCGGATAGCGCGGCGCTGTCGGCGCTGATGTACAAGATCCCGGCCGGCGGTTCGGTGGCGGTGGCCAAGGCAGACGGCACGGAGATAGACGCCACTGCTTACGCGTCCTTGGCAGATGTGGTGCGTAAGGCAGGCTTTAAGGATGTGAAGTTGGCCGGCCAGGGCGCAACGCCGTAAAAATCATTTCAGCATGCAAGCGCTGTTTGAAACGCTTTCAAACAGCGCTTTTTTTATGCCTGAGACATAAAGGCAACCGACGGTTGACAAAATACCAACGGAAGTGGGTAGCAAAGCAACCGCTTTTTTTGATAGCATGGGGCAAAAGGAGGGATCAAATGGATCTGGCACAGAGAATACAGCATCTGAGAAAGGAAAAGGGACTTTCCCAGGAAGAGCTGGCGGAAGCGTTGGGGGTGTCGCGGCAAGCAGTATCCAAATGGGAAAGCACGCAAAGCACGCCGGATGTGGAAAAGATCGTGGCGACGAGCCGATACTTTGCCGTTACCACCGATTATCTTTTGATGGGGGTGCAGGGCCCAGAACCAAACACCATGCAGGCGGAACAGACAAAACCCCTGTCTGGGCAGATTCTGTTTTTATCCTCTGCGGCCCTGATGGCCATGGGGCTGATTTTGGCCATAGGCAGCTGGTACGAGGCGCAGACGGCGACCTGCGTTTGGGGCGGCTTGATGCTTCAAGTGTGCGGCGGCTTGGTGTATGGCATCGGCGTTTTGCTTTCCAGAACACAGGGGCCTTTTTGGATACGGTTTGCCAACCTTTGCCTGGTGGCTTTTTTGCTGCTCTCCGCCCTGGTTACACTGCTGATAGAGGGCTTCCCAGGCCCTTATCCATTCGGGCTGCGAAGTTTGGCCATTTTTGCCGTGCTGTATACGGCGTTTGTGACGATGCTGTACCGCGCAATGAAAAAGCGCTTGGCCGCCGAATAGAAAAAGAGGAAGCGGGATGCTTCCTCTTTTTCTATGCAGAAATCAACGTTGGAGCAAGAACGCCGTAGGGGAAAGCCCGCCGGCAGAAAAGGCCATCTGCGAAGCGATCTTCCAGCCATGGCGGGTGGCCAGCGCAGAAAACAGCTGCTTGTCGTTGGTGACAGCCAGCACAAAGCCGCCCGGGCGCAGGATCTTGGGCCATTGCTGCAAAATATCGTCGTATAGCCTTTCATTCTGTTCATGGCTGCCCACCCTATGCCCAAAGGGCAAATTGCACAGAATTTCATCATAGCCGAAATCGCTGTGGAATCCGCGGCAGTCCCGGTTGAATACCTTGGCATGCAGGCCGGCCTCGTGGCAGTTGGCGCGCGCAATGGAAAAGGCCTTGGGGCTGATGTCCAGGCCGGTAAAGGCCTTGGCGCCCATGAGCTTTTTGCGCTCTATGAGCAGGGTACCCGCGCCACAGAACGGATCCAGCACGGTATGGGTCTGCTTCATGTAGCGGCGATGGTCATACAGCAAGGCGGCGGCCACAGCAGGGTGCATGGAGGCGGGCACGCTTTCCAGCCGGTAGGCAAAGCGGGGGTCTTGAAAGGTATGCAAGCGCACCGAAAGGGTGGCTTGTCCGTTTTTGACCCAGCAGCGCAGCTCGATATCATAGCTGCTCGGCGAATTGGTAAAATGCGCGCCGTTTACCCGCGCGAAAAATTTGCTGGCAAAGGCCGCGCGGTCTATGCCGGGGCCGCGCACCTCCAGCCGGGTGGGGAAAGCGCCGCTGCCGTCATGCATTTGGCAGAGCTGGGCATACAACCCGCCAGCCTCCACGGCCTCCGCCAAGGCTTCAGGCTCTGCCTTCACACCGACGGCAAAGGGCAATAGCGCCTCGTAAAAGCCGCGCAGCGCATACAAAGAAGGCAGGCTGCGCGTCACGGCCTCCACCACGCTGCCCTTTTGTTTTACCTCAATGTGCTTGGCCCGCGCCTCTGCCAAAAGCGAGCCAATCAGCCCGTTGACCGGCATCAGCCATACCGGACGGGGCGCGGCAAAGCCAGTAAAGGTACGGCTTTTCTGTGGGGCTAGCCGGGAAAGCGCTTTTTGGATGGCGTCCCGCTCCGCCAGGGTATTTTTATCCGTGCCCTCCGGCAGGGGCAGCGCCTTGACGGCTTGCTGTGCCTCCGTGCCGCCCAGCTGCCCCAGCGCAAGGATCAGGCTGGGGCGCACAAACTGCTGCGTTTCCTTGGAAAGCGCGCCGCATAGGGCGGGCACGACGGCCCGCTGCCCGATCTGCCCCAGCACAATGGCGGCATTTTTGCGGGTTTTTGCATCCTCGCTGGCCAGCAGCGGAACGATCTCCTGCGTTTTGTCCATCAGCGCCCAGCGTACCGATTCCCGCCGGGCCGCACGGCCCAGCAGCGCCAACGCAGCACGCGCTTGGGCGCCGGACAGCTTTTCCATCAAAAAGGCCTGCGCACCGTTGGTTTGGGCAATCTGCTTGGCGGCGCGCTCCTGTTCCTTGGCGTTTCCTTCTATGTATTGCGTAAACAATGCCTGAAGATCGGTCATTTTATTCCTCCCAGCCTGCGGCGGCTTTGATTTGCCGCAGCACGTTTTCCGTTCCGTTTTGCATGGGCGACTGTGCCATGGCTTGCTGCTTTGCCTGGGCGGTCTCTAGCCCATGGTGGATGGCTGCTTGCAGGGACTCGGGGGTGATGGTTTCCTGCGGCAGCACATCGGCGTACCCCTGCTCGGCGAAAAACTCCGCGTTGAGCAGCTGGTCTCCGCGGCTGGATTTGGAGGGCAGCGGCACCAGTACGCCGGGGTGCTTGGTAGCCAGCAGCTCAAACAGGGTATTGGCGCCGCTGCGGCAGACAAACAGATCTGCTGCGGCAAAGACCAACGGCATTTCCTCGGTCAAATATTCATACGCACGGTAATTGGGGTGTGCCAAGCCGGGGTCTAGGTTGCCGCGGCCTGCGATATGGATGATGTTGTACCGGCGGACAAGCGCCTCAAAGCAGTCCGAAAGCGCCCGGTTCAGCGCCTGCGCGCCCAGGCTGCCGCCCATAAAAACGAGGGTAGGCTGCTCTGGCACGGGAAATTTAAAAAAGTCCTGCGCCTGGGTGCGCGTGGCGTGCAGCAGCTCTTCGCGCACGGGAGACCCTGTCCATACGCCGTGCCCACCCTTGACTTCGTTTACCGTGGGGGCAAAGCTGGTACATACGATTGAGGCCCTGGGCGCAGAGATGCGGTTGGCCAGCCCGATGGTAAAGTCGCTTTCATGCAGCACGACGGGAATCTTATGCTTTTTGGCGGCCATGACGACGGGCACGGAAACAAACCCGCCCTTGGCAAAGATAACATCCGGACGAATCTCACCCAGCAGCTTTTTGCTCTGAGAAATGCCCTTTAGCACCTTAAAAGGATCCTTGAGATTCTGCACGGAAAGATAGCGGCGCAGCTTTCCGGTGGAGATTCCATGGTATGTCACAAAGTCAAACGGCGCCATCAGCCTTTTTTCCATGCCGTTGACGTCGCCGATGTAATGGATTTCGCAGCCCATTTTGCAAAGCGCCGGCAGCAGGGCAATGTTGGGCGTCACATGCCCGGCTGTGCCGCCGCCGGTTAAAACGATTTTTTTCATTCGGTTCCTTCCTCAATTTCGTGTTTTCCTTGGGTTAGTGTATCACATTTGCGTGCTGTTTCGTGTATGATTTTA
The DNA here is from genome assembly GCA_959600905.1 of uncultured Eubacteriales bacterium. GTDB lineage: Bacteria > Bacillota > Clostridia > Christensenellales > QAND01 > UMGS1975. The sequence continues at coordinate 41,767 of CAUGNO010000011.1, forward strand.
TTGTAGGCCAGGGAAAACCGGCGTTTCCCCCCGTTTGGCGGGGGATTGACAGCACGGTTTGCCCATCGCTATAATAAATGAAAAGCGTTTGAAAAAAGTGATGACCGCAGAAAAGTAGGCCGTTTTCAAAAGCCGTACAGAGAGAGCAGGGCCATAGGCTGAAAGCCCGCTTGGGTGGAAAGGGGCGCGAAGATGCGCTGCGTGAGCTGCACATGCTACGGTGTGTGCCGTATCGTCCGCGTTAAGGATGGGAAAAGCGCAAGGGCTTTTATAGCCGTTGCGGAATTGGAGTGGAACCACGACTGGTAAGCGTCGTCTCCTGAGAGGAGGCGGCGCTTTTGTTTTCTTTTTTAAGGGGGCATCAGGCATGTTTTTCAAGACATGGAGGGAAGATATAAAGGCGGTAAAACAGCGCGACCCTGCCGCGCGCAACGCGCTGGAGATCGTCTTAAACTATCCCGGCTTTCACGCGGTGCGCTGGCATCGCCGCGCACATTGGCTGTATACGCACCACATGAAAGGGCTGGGGCGGTTTGTGTCTACGCTGGTACGGTTTTTCACCGGTATAGAGATCCACCCCGGAGCAAAGCTGGGCCGCGGCGTATTCATTGACCATGGCATGGGCGTTGTCATCGGGCAGACGGCGGAGGTGGGCAACAACGTGACCATTTACCAGGGCGCCACGCTGGGTGGCACGGGCAAGGATACTGGCAAGCGGCATCCAACCGTGGAGGACGATGTCGTCATTTCCAGCGGCGCCAAGGTGCTGGGGCCGTTTCGTGTGGGCAAGGGCTCGCGCATTGGCGCGGGCGCCGTGGTGCTCAACGAGGTGCCGCCGTACTGCACAGTGGTGGGCGTGCCGGGGCGCATCGTGCGCCGCTATTGCCCGAAGAATCTGACTGGGGAGCCGTGCGAAGAGTGCGAAACCTGCAACCTGGCCATCGAGGCATCTGATTTGGACCAGATCCATATGCCGGACCCCGTAGAGCAGGAACTGCAGGAATTGCGCGATAAGGTAGACATTTTGGAAAAGGCGGTTACAATATTGATGAGGGAGGCTCAACATGAAAATATTTAATACCATGACAAGAAAAAAGGAAGAGCTGGTGCCGGTGCACCCGGGGGAAGTCAGGATCTATTCCTGCGGGCCTACGGTGTATAATTTTTTTCACGTAGGCAACGCCCGGCCGTTCATCATTTTTGATACGCTGCGCCGCTATCTGGAATATCGCGGGTATAAGGTGACGTTCGTACAGAATTTTACGGACATTGACGATAAGATGATCAAAAAGGCCAACGAGGAGGGCGTAACCGTCCGCGAGCTGGCAGACCGCTATATTGCAGAATACTATAAGGACGCGGACGCCTTGGGCGTAAAGCGGGCGGATATTGCGCCGCGCGCCACCGAGAACATTGAAGAGATCATCCATCTGATCGAAACGCTGATCCAAAATGGGCACGCGTATGAATCGCACGGCGACGTATACTTTGCCACGCGTTCGATGAAGGATTATGGCAAGCTATCTGGCTATGATGTAGACGAATTGGAGTCCGGCGCGCGGGTAGACGTATCCGAGATTAAGCGCGATGCACTGGATTTTGCCCTTTGGAAGGCGCAAAAGCCCGGCGAGCCTGCCTGGCCCAGCCCGTGGGGCATGGGGCGCCCGGGTTGGCATGTGGAATGCAGCGCCATGAGCATGAAGTATTTGGGCGATACGCTGGATATCCACTGCGGCGGGGTGGATTTGGTATTCCCACACCATGAAAACGAGATTGCACAGAGCGAGGGCGCAACGGGAAAGCCGTTTGCCAAGTACTGGATGCACAATGGGCACATCAACATCAACAATCAGAAGATGAGCAAATCCGCCGGCAACTTTTTTACCGTGCGGGATATTGCCAAGGAATTTGATCTGATGGCGGTGCGCCTGTTTATGCTGAGCGCGCATTACCGCAGCCCCATCAACTTTAGCCGGGAGCTCATCGAGCAGGCCACCAGCGCGCTGCGGCGCATCGAAAATGCCGTAGAGCTGCTGGGGCGTGTGGCCGGCCAGCACCAGACTGCGCTGGGCGAAGGGGAAGAGGCGCTCCTGCACATCCTGGACGGATATGAAGCCAGGTTCTGCGAGGCGATGGATGACGACCTCAACACCGCCGATGCGCTTTCCGCTGTGTTTGACTTGATCCGAGAGGCCAATACGGTGTACGCCAAGCAGGGCAGCAGCGAAGGCGCGCAAAAGGTGCTGGCGCTGCTGCAAAGGCTGCTGGAGGTGTTGGGGCTTCGGGTGCAGGCCGAGGAAGCGGTGCCGCAGGAGATTTTAGACATGGCGGCCCAGCGCCAACAGGCCCGGAAGGAAAAACAGTGGGACGTTGCAGACAAACTCAGGGACGAGATCCAAAGCCGGGGCTATCTGCTGGAGGATACGCCGCAGGGCCCTGTGGTGAAAAAAGCATAAAAAGGGAAAAGAAGAACGCACGCGTTCTTCTTTTTTTGCAGATTGGAGGCATAGACGTAGAAAACACGCATATTTGTCAATTAAATGCCGATACAGTATAATAAATTCATCATAGCAAGAATGCGCATGGGCATGAGAGGAGTGCAGGGATGAAGCATACGCCGTTATACCAAGAACACATGGCAATGGGCGGCCAAATGGCCAATTATAAGGGCTATGCCCTGCCAAACCAATATTTGGGGGTAGAGGACGAGCATCGCAGTGTGCGGGAGAAATCCGGCTTGTTTGATCGCAGCTACCTAACCCGCGTTTTGATTTTGGGGCCCAATGCAGCGGTGTGCGTGCAGCGCATCACCACCAACGACGTTTCCGAAATGGCGGAGGGGGACTGTGAATACACCCTCGTGTGCAATGACAAGGGCGGGATCATGGATGACGTTATCATTTATAAGTGGAATGAGAAAACCTTTGGCATGACCATCCATCCCGAAAACCGTACCAAGATTTTGGCGCATTTGAAGGCGCATGGGCTGCCGGGGGCCAAGGTGCTGGATGTGACGGAGAAAACCGCGCAGATCAATATCCAAGGCCCGCATAGCAAGCGCATCCTTTCCAGCATTTGCAAGCATCTGCCGGAGCGGCCGTACCGCTGCCATGAAACCAAAATCGTGGGCCGGATGTGCTTTATCGCCTCCATCGGGTTTTCCGGCGAGCAGGCGTATGAGATCTTTTGCAGCGCTTCCCACGCCGCCCAGCTGTGGCGGGAAATCCTAGACGCCAGCGACGAAGATGAGCCCATTCCCTGCGGCACGGATGCCTGGGCTTCGCTTTGCCTGGAGGCCGGCGTGCCGGTGTACGGACAAGAGCTGACGGAGGAGGTTACGCCCTTTGAAGCGGGGCTGGGGCAGTTTGTGCGCCCGCTGCAAGGGGAATTTGTTGGCAAGCGCGCGTTGGATCGCCAGGTGCTCCAGGGGGTGCCGAGAAAGCTCATCGGCTTGGTGATGGAGGGCGATCAGGCGCCGCACAGCGGGGCGCTGGTGTACGATTACGGCGTGCCCTGCGGGCGCATCACAAGCGCGGGCTGGGCACCTTATGTACAGCAGCAGGTGGCGCTGGCGCTGGTAAACCGCAGCTTTTTGGAGGAAAAGGAGCATGATTTTGCCGTGGAATACGGCACAGAGCGCCTTGCTTGCCATATGAAAAAGCTGCCCTTTTATAAAACGATACAAAGATATTAAGGAATACAGATGAAAAGAAAGACTTTGGCAAGGATTCTCATGGTGTTGGCCGGCGTTTTTGTAACGCTGGCCACGCTTTTGACCAGCATTGATACCGCTGCTTTTGATAAAAGGTTCTATCGGTATCAATATCAAAAGCTAGGCACGGCGCAGCGCATCGGCATTTCAGAGGAAGATCTGATGCGTGCTACCGATGTGCTGCTGGATTACTGCGCAGGCAAGCGGGATGATCTTTCGCTGGTGGTAGAGCGCGACGGCGTACGGATGCAGATGTTTACCGATGAGACAGAAGTGGCGCATATGGTGGATGTACAGGCCTTGTTTCTGCTGATGATTTCGGTACGCAACGGCCTGGCCATTGCTTCTATGCTGTGCTTGGTGGCGGCGTTTGCGCTGCGCCTCCCGCTGGCAGACGCGATGAAAAAGCTGATGTGGGGGCTGGGCATCGGTTTGCTGATCCCTATTTTGTGCGGTGTACTGGCGGTAGTGGATTTCAACTGGTTTTGGACGCAATTCCACCATGTATTTTTTACAAACGACCTGTGGCTGCTGAATCCCGCGACAAGCGTGCTGATCCAGATGGTACCGGAGGCCTTTTTCTCCGCCATTGTAACGAAGATCTTGATTTGGTTTGCTGTGGTGATGATCATTTGGTTTGCTTTGGCGGGCCTGGGCCTTTCTGTGGCCAAGCGCCGGGCAAAAAGAAAGGAGCAGACAGATGCAGCGATTGTTGGCCATTGAATCCTCCTGCGATGAAACGGCGGCCTGCGTGATGGGCATGGATGGCCGGGTATACAGCAATATCATCGCTTCGCAGATTAAAACGCATGCGCTGTATGGCGGTGTGGTGCCGGAAATTGCCAGCCGGCAGCACGTAGAAGCATTGCCGGCAGTGGTGGCCCGGGCGGTGGAGCAAGCGGGCTGTACCCTGCAGGAGATCGATTATTTTGCCTGCACCTACGGCCCCGGGCTTTCCGGTGCGCTGCTGTGCGGCGTCAACTATGCCAAGGGGCTATCCTATGCGCTGGGCAAGCCGCTTTTGGGCATCAACCACATGGAGGGCCATTTGATGGCCAACCATGTAAGCTATCCGCAGCTAACGCCGCCGTATGTATGCTTATTGGCGTCTGGCGGGCACACCATGCTGCTGTATGTGGAGCGGTTTGGGCAGTATCATCTGCTGGGGGAAACGCGTGACGATGCAGCGGGCGAGGCGTTTGACAAGGCCGCCCGTGCGCTGGGGCTGGCATATCCCGGCGGCCCTATGATCGAAAAGCTGGCGGCAGAGGGGAACCCCAAAGCCTATCACTTTACCAGGCCCCGTTGTGAAAACCCGCTGGATTTCAGCTTTTCCGGCCTGAAAACCGCTGTGATCAATGCGCTGCACCGTGCAGAGCAGAGAGGAGAGCACGTGAAAAAAGCGGATATGGCGGCCTCTTTCCAATCCGCAGCCATTGATTTTCTGCTGACAAACGCAATCCAGGCATGCAAAATGCTGGGCGTTCATACCCTGAGTATGGCGGGCGGTGTTTGCGCCAACGGTGCGCTGCGTACAGAGGCACAGCAACGCTGCAACGCCGATAATATTGCGGTGTATCTGCCGGAAAAGGGATTTTGTACGGACAATGCGGTGATGATTGCCGAGGCCGCCAGGCGAAGGATGGCCCAGGGAGAACGAAGCGACGGCACACTGAATGCCGACCCATCGTTAACATTGCCATATTGGAGGAAAACGATCGAAAAACAGATGTAAATATTAATTTTTATGTTGTTTACATCATGGTGCGTGCCTTCAACATCGGGTTGCCATTGAATAGAACGAAAAAATTTATTCACAGGCAAAATTGTGGAAAACTACGATAAAAAGCTGTTCAGAAGGCATAAAACTGTGGATAACCCTGTGGAAACTGTGCATAACATGCTGTATATACGGGCCATTATCCAAAAATTACAAAAATCTTACACAATTCGCCTCTCTTTTCTAGCGGAGCAGATGTGACGGTAGCAAGCAAATCGTCAACGGATTTTCCGCAAGGGGGAGTGAATGATGAAACGACAAAAAATAGGGATGCTTTTCTGCTTGGGCCTGCTGTTGGCCATCACCGGCACGGCGACGGCACGCAGCCTGGCGGTGCAGGCGCGGGTGTATACTGCGCCGCTTGTGGTCATAGATCCGGGCCATGGTGGGTTTGACCCTGGCGCCATCGGCATGGATACCAAGGTAGAGGAATGCGAAATCAACCTGGCCATTGCCAAGCTGCTCAAAGCAGAGCTGGAGCAGCGCGGGTATCGCGTGCTCATGACGCGGGAAGAGGATAAGGCGCTGGCGCAAACGAAAAAAGCGGATATGCAGGCGCGGCGCGATATGATCGGGCAGAGCGGGGCGGATCTGGTGCTGAGCATCCACCAAAACAGCAATCCGGACCGCAGCGCCAACGGCGCGATGGTGTTATATTATAAGGAAAGCGAAGAGGGGCAGCGTATCGCACAGGCTGTGCAGCAACGCTTGAACGGCGCATTGAATAGCGAAAAGAACCGGGACGCCGCAGCCCAAACGGACAAATATATCTTGAAAAGCGGGAAGATGCCGATTCTCATTGTGGAGTGTGGGTTTCTTTCCAACAGCCGGGAGGAAGGCATTTTGCGCAGCGAAGAAGGCCAGCAGGCCTTGGCCTTGGCCATTGCCGAGGGCGTTTGCCAAACGCTGCCCATCACCGGAACAACACCATAAGGAGATCACATTGACAAACGAACAGGCAAGACAGCTTTCCCCCCTGACCTTGGCGTATATGGGGGATGCGATTTATGAGATGTATGTGCGGCAGTCGCTGATAGACCGCCATCCGGGGCGCAATACGCATGACCTGCATATCATGGCCACGCGCCTGGTGCGGGCCGGCGCGCAGGCGTTTACCGCCGCCGCGCTGATGGACAGGCTCACCGAAGAGGAGCGGGGGGTATTCCGCCGCGGCCGCAATATGCATAACGCCACCGTGCCAAAGCACGCGGATGTGGGGGATTACCGTGCATCTACCGGCTTTGAGGCGGTGCTGGGATATTTATACTTAACAGAACAGAAAGACAGGCTGGAAGCTGTCTTGGCGATGGCCAGCCAAATGACATGGGAGGAATTACAACGATGAGCAGGACAAGCCTTAAGGTGGAATTGCTAAGCCATACGCCGCACCCGGATGAGGTAGTGGCTACGGGCGCTAGGATGTGCTATTCCTCCGCCGGCGTGGAAGATCTGATCCGCGGCGTGGCGGAGAAGGACCAGAGTAAATATTTGCAGCGCATTGTGGATATGGGGCATCTATCCCCCATCGAGCATGCCAGCTTTACCTTTGCTGTGGAGGGCGTATCGCGGGCGCTTTTGGCGCAGATTACCCGGCACCGCATCGCCAGCTTTTCCGTGCAGAGCCAGCGCTATGTTTCCCAGGCCAACCAAACGGGCAGCTTTCCGTATATCCTGCCGCCCTCTATCGAGGCGTTGGGGCCGGAAGCCGTAGCCGAGTACGACCGGCAGATGGAGACCATGCAGCAATGGTATAACCAGTGGCAGGCAAAGCTGGGCGCCAAGGGAGAAAAAAGCAACGAGGATGCCCGCTTTGTATTGCCCAATGCCTGCGAAACGCGGATGGTTATCACGATGAACGCGCGCGAGCTGATGCACTTTTTCTCGCTGCGCTGCTGTAACCGCGCACAGTGGGAGATTCGCGCCTTGGCATGGGAAATGCTGCGCTTGGCAGAGAAGGCGGCGCCTACGCTTTTCAAAAACAGCGGGCCGGGCTGCATCCGCGGCAAATGCCCGGAGGGCAAAATGAGCTGCGGCCAAGCCGAACAAGTACGCGCTTACCGGGAGGCACTGCAATGCACGAGCAAGAAACAGTAGAGATCATTTATGGCGTCAATCCCGTGAAGGAGGCGCTCAGGGCGGGCATGCCCATTGAAAGGGCCTATACATGTAGGGCGCAGGGGGCTGTGCTGCCGTTGATCGGCCAGCTCAAATCGCTCAACGTACCGATTTTGGAGGTAGACGAAAAGCGCATGAGCTACCTCTGCCCAAAGGAGGATGGGAGAACCCCCAACCACCAGGGCATTGTGGTACATCTGTCCGCTGCCGCCTATGTAGAGGTGGAGGATATTCTGCGCGTGGCGGCCCAGCGCGGGGAGGACCCGTTTGTCATCGTGCTGGACGGCATCACCGATCCGCACAATTTGGGGGCGATTCTGCGCAGCGCAGAGGCGCTGGGCGCACATGGCGTCATCATCCCCAAACGGCGCAGCGCCGGGTTGTCTGCAACGGCGTTCCGCGCTTCCAGCGGGGCGGCGGCGCACATCGGCGTGGCACGTGTGACAAACCTGGCCGCCACGCTGGATCAGCTCAAGGAATACGGCCTATGGGTGGCAGGCACGGCTGCCGGCGCGCCGGACTGCAACCGGGCCAACCTCAAAGGCGCGCTGGCGCTCTGCATCGGCAGCGAGGGCGAGGGCCTGGCGCACTTGACAGAGCAAAAGTGTGATTTTATGGTGGGCATTCCGCTAAAGGGCCGGACGGAATCGCTCAACGCATCCTGTGCGGCGTCGGTGCTGATCTATGAGGTGCTGCGCCAGCGCAACGGGTAACGACGATGAGGGAAATCTGGTTTGTCGATGGGTATAATATCCTGGGCGCCGGAGAAAACAAAGAAGGGCTGTCCATCGACCATGCACGCGACCGCCTAGCCGATGAGCTGGCGGATTTTTCCGGCTTTACCAATATAGAGATCGTATTGGTATACGACGGGCACCATGTAAAAAATAATAAGGGCAGCGAAACCGTGGTAAGCGGTGTGCGGGTGGTATATACCCAGGCGGAGGAGACGGCGGATCAATATATAGAAAGACAGTGCGCGCTGCTCAGCCATGAGCGGTGCACGGTGCGTGTGGCTACCGGCGATGGGATGGAGCAGCATATGATTTTGGGCCTGGGCGCGCTGCGCATGAGCGCCAAGGAATTGATCCAGACGCTGCGCCAGGCCAAAAAACAGCGCAGGCAAATGCAGGAAAAGACCAGGCAGAAGGGCTATCTGTTTCATCATTTAGACGGGGAAACGCTGGAGGCGTTAGAGCGCATCCGCGTACCGGAAACGGGAAAGGAAACGCAATGACGGAAAAACGCGATACCGCAATTTCAGACGAGGCGCTGGCGGCCCGGGCCAAGGAGGAGGCCTGGGCACAGGAGCGCCTATTGGAACGGTACAAACCGCTGGTGCGTGCGCAGGCGGCCAGCTATTATCTGCCCGGGGCCGACGCCGAGGACCTGGTGCAGGAAGGGATGATCGGCCTGTTTCGCGCCATACAGGATTTTGATCCTGCCAAAGGTGCATTTGGCAGCTTTGCCAAGCTGTGCGTGCAAAGGCAGGTTATCTCCGCGGTCAAAGCGTCCACACGGCAAAAGCACCAGCTATTGAACGAGTTTGTCTCCTTCGACGCCAGAACCGACGGCCAGCATGCGCTGCGCGATGTGCTGCCCGGCCCACAGGAGGAAGAGCCGGAGGCGCTTATTTTGCAAAAGCAGCGGCTGGACGAGGTGCACCAGGCCATGGAGACCACGCTGAGCGAACTGGAGCTGGAGGTGCTGCTGCGCCATATTTCCGGCGAATCGTACCAGCAGATCGCCATGGCGCTGGATAGGCCAGAGAAAAGCGTGGACAACGCGCTGCAAAGAATCAAAAATAAATTGGCAAGTTTTCGATGATTGTGCCAAACGCATTGACAAAAGCGCGCCAGTGCATTAAAATATGGGCGCGTGTAGTGAATGGCACACATGCGTGCGGGTGTAGCTCAATGGTAGAGCACCGGCTTCCCAAGCCGGCTACGTGGGTTCGATTCCCATCACCCGCTCCAACTCTAAAACAAACAAAAAACCCATAGGGAGGAATGTACCGATGGCGAAGGGAAAATTTGAACGTACGAAACCGCATGTAAATATCGGAACGATTG
>CAUGNO010000012.1:0-46837 GCA_959600905.1 uncultured Eubacteriales bacterium
TTACGGAGATCATGGAATAAGAATGAAAAAGGGACTGCTTTGCAGTCCCTTTTTTCTTGCCTTGCATTTGGTATGAAATCGTATTATTATAGAAAATGAAGCATAGCCAAAATGTATTTTTTTATTTCCTTTTTTTGTATTATCACCATGCATTTAGATTTTGTTTGATGACAACATATATACCTGCATAGCATTGTAAAGGGGCTTTTGCAAAGGGCGCCTTTCAAAATAATAAATAGGTAAGGAGTAAAGGGATGAAGACATTTTCCAACTTTAAGTTCCACATGTACACGGACGTATTGTTTGGCAAGGGGACCGAAATGGAAGTCGCCAACATGATCAAAAAGCATGGCGGCACAAAGGTCATGTTCGTATACGGCGGCGGCAGCATCAAGCGCAGCGGCCTCTACGATAAGGTAGTAAAGTGCTTGAACGATGCGAACATCGATTTTGTAGAGTTGGGCGGCGTAAAGGCCAATCCGTTGCGCTCCCTGGTAGAATCCGGGCTGAAAAAGGCGCAGGAGGAAAAAGTGGACTTCATGCTGGCGGTAGGCGGCGGATCTACCATCGATACGGCCAAGGGCATTGCGCTGGGGCTTGCCAATGACGGCAACTATTGGCAGTTCTACAATGGCGTGATGGCGGAAAAGATGATCCCGGTCGGCACGATCCATACCATTTCTGCGGCAGGCAGCGAAACCAGCGGCTCCTCTGTGTTGGTAGACGATATGGAAACCAAGAAAAAATTTGGCTTTATGAACCCGGCTTGCCGGCCTGTGTTTGCCATTATGAATCCGGAATTGACCTATTCCGTATCTAAATACCAGACCGGTGCGGGCACGGCGGACATTTTTGCGCATACCTATATGCGTTATCTGACCCCGGATGCCAGCTTCCTGGGCGATCAATACTGTGTCGGTACGCTGAAAACCGTCGTAAAGTACGGCCCCATTGCCGTCAATGACCCGAAAAATTATGAAGCGCGCGCAGAATTGATGCTGGCGGGCTCTTTCTCCCACAATGATTTGACGAGCATTGGGCGTGCAGGGATGCCAAAGGGCGGCGAGCACGGCCTGGAACAGCAGATGAGCGGCATGTACGATACGGCACACGGCGCAGGCCTGTCCGTGATGATGCCGGCGATGCTCAATTATATCATCAACCATGGCAACGAGGCACAGGTGGCCCGTGTGGCGCAGTTTGCTACAGATGTGTTTGAGGTGGATGCGGACTATGCAGACGCCAAGGGTGTGGCGCTGGAAGGCGTCCGCCGCTTTAAGGCATGGCTGGCCTCTTTGGGCATGCCGCTGACCATCAAGGAGCTGGGCATCGATCCTAAGGAGATCCCGAACATTTTGGATGCCACGGTGCCGGCGGACGATTCTGCCATCAACGGCTTTATGAAGATGGACCGGGCTGCTGTCAAAGAGATCTACGAATCCGCAGCGGAATAATTGGTGTAAACGCAAGGGCCGCAGCACTGTCTGCGGCCCTTTTTTAGGCGTTTTTCCGGGGAAAAAGCGGAATTAGCCATTGACAGAAAAGGGAAGTTATGCTATTTTCATTAGGTGACCCCGACTGGGGCTTTATTCATCATGTCGTGATTTTGAAACCATGGAGGTGTGGATACAATGGCAGCTGGAAGCCGTGTAAAGGTTACGCTTGCTTGCACAGAATGCAAACAACGCAATTATGACACCATGAAGAACAGAAAGAATACACCGGACCGTATCGAGATGAACAAATACTGCAGATTCTGCAAAAAGCATACGGCGCACAAAGAGACTCGCTAAATGGCAAACCGTTTTGTAAGGATGTGAGACAACCCTATGGCCAAGGACAAAAAAGCCAAGCAGCCCGATCCCAAGAAAAACAAGGCGAAGGACACGAAAAAAGCGGCCAAGCCTAAGCGCGGCGGCCGGATCGTGCGCTTTTTCCGCGATATGGGCTCTGAACTGAAAAAGGCAACATGGCCTACCAAGCAGGAGCTGGCAAAGTATACCGGCATCGTGCTTTTATTCATCTGTGCGTTTGCTGTTGTCGTTGGACTGATAGACCTCGGTCTTACAAAACTGTTGGCGCTTATCGTCGGCTAAGGAGGTCTTTGATTTGAGCGATCATCTGCAAGGGGAAGGCACCACAACCACCGTACAGCAGGGGCGTCATGAAACGACAGACCGGCCGATGTGGTATGTGGTTCATACTTATAGTGGATATGAAAACAAGGTAAAGGCCAACCTGGAAAAATCTGTGGAAAACCGCGGCATGCAGGATGTGATCCTGGAGGTAAAGGTGCCGATGGAGGAATCCATAGAGGTGAAAAACGGTAAGAAGAAAACCGTTTCGCGTAAGGTATATCCCGGCTATGTGATGGTCAAGATGCTTTTGAACGACGAAAGCTGGTATATCGTGCGCAATACCCGCGGCGTAACGGGCTTTGTGGGCCCGGGCAGCCGGCCGATCCCGCTGAGCGATGCAGAGGTGCGCATGACGGGCATAGAGAACGTTTCCATTGATATCGATGTGGAAGTGGGCCAGAATGTCACGATTACAAGCGGACCGCTGGAAAACTTTGTCGGAACGATACAGGAGATCAATAAAGAGCGGCAAAAGCTCAAGGTATCCGTTTCCATGTTTGGACGCGATACCATCGTGGAACTGGATTTTGTGCAGGTACACAAGATCTAAACACACCCAACAAAGTGCATAGACGCATTTCGCGTTTGTTGCGTGGGAGGGGCATCCCCCCGTTTTGACCACAATAGAATCAGGAGGTGCAACCATGGCTAAGAAGGTTGCCGGTTTTATCAAACTGCAAATTCCCGCAGGGAAAGCTACCCCTGCACCGCCGGTAGGCCCCGCTCTGGGCCAGCATGGCGTAAACATCATGGGCTTCTGTAAGGAGTTCAACGAACGGACAAATAAGGACGCGGGCTTGATTATCCCCGTTGTCATCACCGTATATGCGGACCGTTCGTTCTCGTTTATCACGAAGACCCCGCCCGCGGCTGTCTTGATTAAAAAGGCATGCAACATCGAACACGCAAGCGGACGGCCGAACCGCGACAAAGTCGCAACCCTTACCCGTGCGCAGGTAGAAGAGATCGCCAAAACCAAGATGCCGGATCTGAACGCCGCATCGCTGGAAGCCGCGATGAGCATGGTTGCGGGGACGGCCCGCAGCATGGGCGTCACCGTAGAAGACTAAGCGCAAGGAAGTGGGAGCAGGCAACTGCGCTATGACCACAAGGAGGAGAAACCATGAAACACGGTAAGAAATATACCGACAGTGCCAAGCTGTTGGAAAAAGGGAAACTGTATGACCTGACCGAGGCGGTAGAGCTGGTAAAGCAGACTGCCAAGGCAAAATTTGACGAAACCATCGAGTTGTCCGTTCGCTTGGGTGTAGACCCCCGCCATGCGGATCAGCAGGTGCGCGGCGCGGTCGTATTGCCGCACGGCACCGGCAAAAAGGTGCGCGTGTTGGTATTCTGCAAGGCGGACAAGGAAGCGGACGCCAAGGCAGCGGGCGCAGACTTCATCGGCGGCGAAGATTTGATCGCAAAGATCCAAGAAGGCTGGCTGGATTTCGATGTAGCGGTAGCTACCCCGGATATGATGGGCCTGGTAGGCCGTGTCGCTAGGATCTTGGGGCCCCGCGGCCTGATGCCGAACCCGAAGTCCGGTACGGTTACGCCGGATGTGACCAAGGCCATCAACGATATCAAGGCCGGTAAGGTAGAGTACCGCGTAGACCGCAGCTCTATCATCAATGTACCGGTAGGCAAGGCTTCGTTTGAGGCCAACCAGCTGGATGAAAACATCAGCACGCTGATGGATGCCATCGTAAAAGCCAAACCGGCTTCCGCCAAGGGCACCTATTTGAAGTCCGTGGCGATTTCCAGCACGATGGGCCCTGGCATTCGCCTGAATGCACAGCGTTTCCTCTAAGCCGTTGACACGCCTGGGACAAGGTGATATACTAACACAGTAAAATTTATGATACTTGGATTGCCGAAGACAGCTGGTGCGCGTTTGCGCTTAAATTTGCCCGCCGAGGATGACCCAAAAGTTACGGTATGCCCGGAATGGGGCATGGTGTGTAATGATTTTTGAGCCTCCGAAGCGCTGTTTCGGAGGCTTTTCTTATGGACAGGTGGAGGTGAAAAGAGTGAAAGAAGCGATTCTGCAACAAAAGCAGGGGATCGTGGAGGATATCAAGACCAAGTTTGAAACTTGCAAAAGCGCGGTCTTGATCGATTACCGCGGCCTGACGGTAGAAGAGGTAACCAACCTGCGCAATAAGTTCCGTGAAGCGGGGGTAGAGTATCGTGTATTGAAAAACACGATGATTCGCCGTGCGGTAGACGCACTGGGCATGGAAGGCCTGGAACCGGTACTGGAAGGACCGACCGCTGTGGCGTTTGGTATGGAAGATGCAGTGGCCCCGGCGAAGATCATCAGCGACTTTATCAAGGAAACCGAGAAGACCGAGATCAAAGCGGGCGTCTTGGAAGGAAAGGTCGTCGATGTAGCGGCTGTCAAAGCGCTGGCGTCTCTGCCGAGCCGCGAAGTGCTGCTGGCCAAGGTACTGGGCAGCATGAACGCGCCCATCACGGGATTTGTTACGGCGTTGTCTGGCAACATCCGCAACCTGCTGTATGTTTTGAATGCCATTGGCGAAAAAAAGAGCGCATAAGCCATTGCGCGTAACACAACAAAAAATAAACAAATGAATTGGAGGATATTACAATGAACAAAGATCAGATCATGGAAGCCATTGAAAATATGACCGTACTCGAGCTGAGCGAGCTCGTAAAAGCGATGGAAGAGAAATTCGGCGTATCCGCCGCTGCTCCGGCTGTGGCCGTGGCTGCTGCTGGCGCTGCTCCGGCAGAAGGCGCTGCCGCTGCTGAGAAGACCGAATTCGACGTTGTGCTGAAAGAAGCCGGCGACCAGAAGATCAAGGTTATCAAGGTTGTGCGCGAGGCGACCGGCCTGGGCCTGAAGGAAGCCAAAGACCTGGTAGACAATGCTCCGAAAACCATCAAAGAGGGCTTGTCCAAGGAAGAGGCTGAGAAGCTGGAAGCTGCCATCAAAGAAGTGGGCGGCGTCGTCGAAGTAAAATAACATCGGCAAATGAAAAGCACCGGATTTTCCGGTGCTTTTTTTATGAGATAAAGCCGATCAACGATTGCAAATGGGCGGCCAGGCGGTCAGGGCAGTCCCAAAAGGGGGCATGTCCGCAGTGGGGCAGAATGAGGAGGTCGCGATGGGATAGCTGCTGGGCGGTTTGCTGCGCTTCCTCGTAGGAAATGATCCCGTCATCCTCTGCCCAGGTTACCAATACGGGCATGGGCAGCGAGGGCGGCTGCAAAAGGCCCGGCGTATAGCCGTTGGAATAAGCGGAGAGATTGAAGCGGGCCAGCGCCCAATATAAATCCGCAACGCTGCGCTGCCGGAGCGAAACATGGGCGAGCTGACGGGCTTGTGCGGGGCTGGGTTTTTGGTGTACAAAGATGGCGCGTTCCCATAGGGCTGCCATGCCTTCTGGATCTTGCGTGCGGATCAGGGATAGCGCGGGAGCAACCTGCGTCGGCTCTTGCGCCATTTCCTTTGCGCTGCGGTAAGGGCTTCCCTGCGGTGTAAACAAGGGGCAGCCGGCAACGCCGACGCTTTCTACCAAGCATAAGGCACGCACCAGGTCAGGGTGCCTGAGGGCCAGGGACATGCATACAGGGCCGCCGGCCGACCACCCCACCAAGATGACAGGCCCAAGCCGCAAATGCCGTAGTAACGCATACAGGTCCTCTGAAAGGTCATCTATGCTATGAAGCGGCGTGTGATAGCTGCTTTTTCCTGCACCGCGCAGGTCGGGAATATAGCAGGCGATCCCCTTTGGCAGGTAGGGCAGAAAGGGTGCGAAATGTGCACCGGCGCACAGATTGCCATGCACAAGGACCAACGGCGCGCCTTGGCCGATGACTTGATAGTATAGGGATTCCCCCTGCGGCAAAAGGGCATAGGGCATGCTGATCCTCCTTTTCTAAAAGCAAAATAGGCAGGTAGCCTGCCTATTTCTTTTTTCTTGCGCGGATGGTTTTTCCAAAGGCCTCTTGGATCGCGTTGGCAAACGCATCCAGCCCCTTGGTAATGGCGACCTGCTGTTCGGGGGTAAGAGATAAAAACGCATCCACCTCGGCCTGCTCCATTTCCCCCATCAGGGCGTCTGCATATACTTGCCCCTCGGGCGTAAGGCGTACAAATTTGTTGCGCTTATCCTTTGGGTTGTTTTCCCGAACGATGAGCCCGCCCTCCTCCATCTTTTTCAAAGCAGAGGAGACGGTCTGCTTGGGCAGCAGCACCTTGCTGACAAGCATGCTCTGCGTGCAATGCTCAGGATTGCGATGGATCTCATCCAGCAAAAACATGGTGCTGTCCTGAATGCCGTGGCACTGGGCCCATAGGTTATAGGTTTGGTTGATGCGAAACCAGCTGATGTAATACAGATCCAAAAACTCCTGGATCTCGTCAATTTTACGCGTCGATGGTTTATGCGTCGTCGAGTTCGGCGTTTGCATAGGCGGTTTGCTCCAATCTCAAATGCTCTTTATGAATTCTGTATAGGTACAGCAGGCTTAAAACCAGAAGCCCCTGGGCCGCCGGCAAGGCGATCCAAATGCCGTCGATGGCAAAGATCAGCGGCAGGGTAATGAGCAGTGCCGGCGTGAAGAAACAAGGGTCCGCATAAATCATGAACAGGGCAAGCCGGTCTTCTCCTACTGCGTAAAAATAGGAAGAGAAAAGCTTGGCAACGGCAATGAGCGGGAACGCGAATACGGACCATAGCAGCGCATTGACCATCAGTGCGCTGGCCTCTGGCGATGTGCCAAACGCGGCAGGCACGGCCCCGCGTACGAGGAAGAGAATCACGGACAGCGTGCAACTGATGATCAGCGCCACGCGCAGCCCTTTGTTTTTCACGGCTTTCATCTGTTGATATTCGCGGGCGCCCTTCAAATAGCTAATGAGCGGCTGCAGCCCTTCCCCGATGCCGGATAGAAACAGCATTACGGATTCTACGATGTAGGAAGCCACAGCATAGGCCGCCACCGCCGCTTCCCCGCCGTAGGCAAGGCATTGCCAGTTGTTGAAAATCAAAATGATGGAAGGGGAAAGCGACAGGCCAAACGGGGAAACGCCGGTTCGCAGAATTTTGCCGCACAGCTTTTTCTCCAGCTTGAAATGCTGGGGCTTAAAGTGCAGGCGGCGGTCCTTTTCCCGGATCAGCACAATCAGGCTGAGCACGGCTACGATGCCCTGGGCCGTAATGGTAGCCAGGGCAGCGCCGGACATCCCCATCTGAAGCGGCATAATAAAGTACCAATCCAAAAAAATATTGGTAAGCAGGCCGGTGACCATGATGACCATGGCCGCAATGGTTTTGCGGGAATTGCGCAAAAGCGGAGTCAGCCCGGTACCGAAAATTTGCAGTGTGCTTCCGGCGATGATGATCATTACATATTCCGAGGCAGCGGTATGCACGGCCCCCTCCGCCCCTAGTACACGCAAGATGGGCTCATGTAAAAATAGGAAAAATACAGTCAGCAGTGCACTGGCCATGACAAGAAGCACGATGGTATTGCCCTTGGCCTTGCAGGCAGAAGGATAATCGCCCTCTCCGCGGCGGGTGGACATGATGACAGACCCGCCGGTGCCGATGCCGGTACCCATGGCGAGCAGTACAGCGGTGATGGGCCAAGCAATGTTGATAGCGGCTAGGCCTACATCTCCAATGGCGCGGCCAATAAAAAAACCATCGACGATGGTATAAAAGCCGCTGAGCAGCATGGTAAACATGGACGGGACTACATACTTGAGAAACTGTTTTTCGATCGGCTTGCGATCCACACTAAAACCTCCAATGAATTTCAATTAGTCCGAAATCATACCAATAGAGGATAGCGTATTTTTTATTGCTTGTCAAGGGACTATCAAAGAGAGAATGGGCAAAGCGCGTTTGTATACGCTGGGATGCCGGGTGGAAAGGCAGCGAATACAAAGAAGGCCCCGCAGGCAAGCGGGGCCTTTTTCCAAATTGGTTTATGCTTGATACACGGGCGCACCGTCCTTGATTGTGCAGAGAACCTGAAGCTGATTTAGCTCCTCCGGCGGCACTTGGCAAGGATTGCGATCCAAGATGACAAGATCAGCACGCATACCGGGCGCCAAAGCGCCTTTGTCATGCTCTTCAAAGTATTGATAGGCGGCGTGGCAGGTGATGCCGCAAAGCGCCTGATAGGGGTCTAGCCGCTCCTCTGCGCCCAGGATGCGGCCTTGCTTGGTCTTTCTATTGACGGCACACCAAAGCGTTTCCAGCATGTCTGGCGCTATCACAGGGGTATCCTGATGGAAGGTGTAGGGAATGCCAAGCTGACAAGCGCTTTGGGCAGGGCTGATGGCTTCTGCACGGGAGAGCCCCAGATTTTCCACATGCGTTTCGCCCCAATGGTATACATGCGCCAGGAAAAACGAGGGGATCATGCCTAGGTGCTTTAGGGCGGGCAGCTGATCGCGGCGCAGGGTTTGGGCGTGGATCATCACGGGCCGCAGATCGCGGTCTACGCCTGGGTGGCGGTGCAGAGCTTGGGCATAGGCATCTATGTATTGCTGGGCTGCGGCGTCTCCGTTGCAGTGCGCCAAAAGCTGCCTGCCTTCCATCACGGCGCGTTCACAAAAGGCAAGCACCTGCTCATCCTGATAGATGGGATAGCCGCAATAGCCGTCTTCGGCCTTTTCATAGGGCTGGCTGAGCCAGGCGGTGCGTCCTTGGGGAGAGCCGTCCAAAAAGATCTTATAGCCGCCGAGCTTAAGCCGGTTATGGTACTGCCCGGCATACTGCGGATGCGCTTGCAAAAGCGAGGCGTGCTCTTTCATATCCGGATAGGCCACGATATCTAAAAACAGTGCGTGCTGCTGGGCCAGCGCATCCAATAAGGCAAACTCGTTTTGTTTGGTGAGCCCATCCTGCACGGTGGTGATGCCATGGGAGGCATAGACCTGCTGGGCTTTGTGCATGGCACGAAAGAGCTGCTCTGCCGACGGCGCGGCGGCGCCTTGCGCCAGCTGGATGAAGGCGTTTTCCTCCAAATAGCCATTGGGCTCGGCGCTGCCCTCCATCCGTCCGATCCGCCCCCCTGCAGGGTCGGGCGTTTGGTTTGTGATGCCCATAGCAGCCAGCGCTGCGCTGTTGGCACACCCCATATGCCCGGATGCATGAGAGATGAGGATGGGTACGGTATCGGATACCGCATCCAGCACATGCTTATCCGGGTGCTGCTTACCGGGCAGGCCGTTGTTATCGTACCCAAAACCGATGAGCCATGCGCCGGGCTTTGTTTGGGGAAGGGCACGGCGCAGGGCTTGCACCAGCGCTTCGTTGGAGGTGCAGCTGCCCAGCGGCACCAGATCCAGCGTGGTTGCCAGCTGGGTGATATGGCTATGGGGGTCGATAAAGCCGGGCAGCATGCAGCAGCCTTTTAGGTCAATGGCGGTATCGGCCCGGGAGAGGATCTCGTCGTTGCTGCCCACAGCTACGATACGGCCGCTTTCCTCTAAAAGAGCCTGGGCGCAGCGCTGGCTTTTCATGGTGAGAACAGCTCCGTTGAAATACGCTGTTTTCATTGGTTCACACTCCTTGTGGTTCCGGGTTGGTTTATATTCAGTATATCCTCCAAAATGGAAAATACAACGCAGAGGGCAAAGAAAAAGCGGAAAGCTGCAGCTTTCCGCTTGATAGCGCGCATCAGTTTACCTTTACCTTTTCCCAAAGCTGGTTATAAAGATCGGTTTTATCGCCAAGATCAAGATAGACTTCGCATTTTTCTACGACCTCTGCCGGCGGGTTATAGGCCGGGTCTGCCTTCATCTCTTCATCCATCAGCGCCAGCGCCTCTTTGTTGGGCGTGGAATAGCCGATGTATTCCGAGTTTTTGGCCGCCACTTCAGGATCGCAGAGGAAGTTGATAAACCGGTAGGCAGCGTCCATGTTTTGGCAGTCCTTGGTAACGACGATGCTGTCAAACCACATATTGCTGCCTTCCTTGGGCACGACATACGCCAGATCCGGATTTTCCTCCATGCAGAGCATGGCGTCGCCGGAGTATACCACGGACAAAGCGGCGGAGCCACCGACCATGGCCTGCTTGATGGCGTCCGTCATATATGCTTTCACCAGCGGCTTTTGGCTGGTCAACGCCTGGGCGGCCGCTTCGATCTCCGCGTCATTTTTGGTATTGACGGAATAGCCCAGCTTGCGCAGCGCCACAGCCATGGAATCGCGGGAGCTGTCATACATGATGATGTTGCCCTTATACTTTTCATCCCAGAGGATGTTCCAAGAATCCACCGTTTCGTCTACCATGGTGGTGTTGTACATGATGCCCAGCGTGCCCCAGGTGTAGGGTACGGAATACTTGTTGTCCGGGTCATAGGCCAGGTTTTTGAAGCTGTCGTCAATGTTGGCATAATTGGGGATCTGAGAAAGATCCAATTCTGCCAGGCGGTCCTCTTGGATAAGCTTTTCAATCATGTAATCCGACGGAATCAGCACATCGTACTGCACGCCGCCGTCCATTTTGGCCAGCATGGATTCGTTGGAATCAAACGTATCGTACACCACATGGATATCGGGGTTTTGCTCCTCAAACTGTGCCAAAACATCTTCATCGATGTAGTCGCCCCAGTTATAGACACGGAGCGTGACCTGGTCGCTGCTCTGCCCGCCGCAGCCTGCGACGGCAAACAGCATGAGAAACGAAAGAGCCAGGGTGCAGACCTTCCATAGTTTTTTCATGCCTTTTTCTCCTTTCTGTTTTGCCTGCTGGAACGCACATTGATGATGACCAGCAATATCATAACGCTGACAAACATGATGGTGCTCAGCGCATTGATCTTGGGGGACAGGCCGCGCCTTGCCATGGAATAGATGGTCATGGATAGGTTGCTCACGTCCTGCGAGGTAAAGTAACTGACGACAAAGTCGTCGATGGATAGGGTAAAGGCGAAGATAAAGCCTGTTACAATGCCGGGCAGAATCTGCGGCAGCACGATTTTACGGAGCGCATAGCCCGGCTTTGCGCCGAGATCCAGCGCAGCCTCATAATGGGCAGGGTTTAGCTGCCTTAGCTTGGGCAGTACGCTGAAAATGACGTAGGGCAGATTAAAGGTGATATGCGCCAAAAGCATCGTACCGTAGCCCAGGCGGATGCCGGCAAAGAGAAAGAGCATCATCAGCGAAATACCCGTTACGATATCTGGGCTCAGCATGGGGATATACGCAATGGTCTCCATGGCCTTTTGGCGCTTTTTTTTCATGCCGTCGATGCCGATGGCCGCCAGCGTACCGATGATGGTGGCGCACAGCGCCGCGATGATGGCGATGGAAAGCGTAACCCACAGCGCATCCATGATGACGCTGTCCTGAAACAGCTCGGTGTACCATTTTAGCGAAAAGCCGCCCCAGCGTCCCATCGTGCGGTTGGCGTTGAAGGAAAACACGATGAGCGTTAAAATCGGCACATACAGAAAGAGAAGCACAATGCCGAGGTAGGTATATTTGAGCTTTTTATGCTTCATCGTTTGCATCATAGCAGCAGCCCCCCTTCCGCGGAGGAGCCGTCATGCCGCCGGAACAGCCACATGCTGATGAGCACCAGCACCATCATCACCAAGGACAGCGCCGCGCCGAAATGCCAGTTGCGCGTAAAGAGAAACTGGTTTTCGATGAGCTCGCCATACATCATGACCTGGCCGCCGCCCAAAAGACGGGAAACGGCAAAGGTGGTGGTGGCGGGGATAAATACCATCGTGATGCCCGAAACGATGCCCGGCATGCTCAGCGGCAGCTTTACCTTGCGGAACACCTGGAAGGAATTGGCCCCCAGATCCTCCGCCGCCTCAATGAGCTGCGGCTGCATTTTGGAGAGGATGGTGTAGATGGGCAGGATCATAAACGGCAGGAAATTGTATACCAGGCCGATGATGACGGCGGTGGTGTTGTACAATAGCGAAACATTGCCCAGCCCCACCAGGCCCAAAAGCTTGGCAATCAGGCCGTTGGTATCCAGCAGATTGATCCAGGCATAGGTGCGCAGCAAAAAATTCATCCACATGGGGATGATGATGAGCATTAAAATCAGGCTGCTGCGCTTAAAATGCCGCGAAGCCAGGATGCTGGCCACGGGGTAGCCGATCAAAAGGCAGATCAGGGTGGCTACCAGCGCGATCCATAGGCTGCGAACCAAAACGGTTAGGTATGTAGGGGAAAACACCTGCGCCAGGTTTTCCAAAGAAAAGGAGACCGAAGCGCCGTTGGAGGTGGTGCAGGCATAGTACAGCACGATAAAGATGGGCACGATGATAAACAGCGCCATCCATACCTGATACGGCAAAGCATAACGGCTGCGTTTCATTCGTTGTCCTCCTCCTGCTCGGCAAGATACTGCTCTTCCTGCTCAGCGGCCAGCGGCTCGTCGGAGCGCTTCATGACATGGATGGCGTCCGGGTCCAAATAAATGCCGACAGTTTCGCCTACGCCTACGGCGTCAGTGGTATGCACTGTCCACTCCATGCCGTCTGCATCCTCCAGGGTAATCTCGTAATGCACGCCCATAAAGATGATATTTTTTACCGTGCAGGTCAGCATGCCCTTATCCACCGGCACGATGTCGATATCCTCCGGGCGGACGACCACCTCCACCTCCTCGTTAGGCGCAAAGCCGGCGTCCAGGCAGGGGAAATCATACCCGCGGAAGCGGCACAGGTAATCTTTGAGCATCACGCCGGGCGTGATGTTGGATTCGCCGATGAAATCCGCGACAAAGGAATTGGCCGGCTCGTTGTAGATATCCACCGGCGTGCCGATCTGCTGAATTTCGCCGCGGCTCATGACCACGATGGTATCGCTCATGGTCAGCGCTTCCTCCTGGTCGTGCGTTACATAGATAAAGGTGATGCCGCTTTGCTGCTGCATGCGCTTGAGCTCGGACTGCATTTCCTTGCGCATCTTTAGATCCAGCGCGGCCAGCGGCTCATCCAAAAGCAGCACCTCGGGGTCGTTGACCAGCGCACGGGCGATGGCCACGCGCTGCTGCTGGCCGCCGGAGAGCGATTCCGGCCAGCGCTTTTCAAAGCCGGCCAGGCCCACGAGCTCCAGCATTTCCGGCACGCGCTTTTGGATCTCTTTTTTATCGCGCTTTTTGATATTCAGCCCAAAGGCTACGTTGTCGTATACGTTCATATGCGGAAACAGGGAATACTTTTGGAACACAGTATTCACCCGCCGCTGGTAGGGCGGCACGTCGTTGATGCGCTTGCCCTCAAAGAGCAGGTCGCCGCTGTCTGCCTGTTCAAAGCCGGCGATAATGCGCAGCATGGTGGTCTTGCCGCAGCCGGAAGGGCCCAGCAGCGTTAAAAATTCACGCCGGCGCACATAAAGATCTATCTTTCCCAGCGCTACCTCGCCATCAAACGTCTTCCGGATATTTTTTAGTTCAATCAGTCGTTCCGCCATGGCGGCCGTCCCCCCTTTGTTGGATTAAAAATTCGGCGGGTCTGTAACCCATACGATCTTCGCTTCGCTCTTTCCCCGATTGGCTAGACTGTGCGGCCGGGTAGGGGAAAAGTAAAAAGAATCACCCTTTTTCAGCTTGTGCTTGGCGCCGCCTACCGTTAAAAGCACGCTGCCGGAAAGCACATAGCCAAATTCCTCGCCCTCATGCGGGTCATCCTCATAGGAATGGCCGCCGGGCTGCAAGGTCAGGAGGATGGGCTCCATCCTGTTTTTCTGGGCATTGGGCACCAGCCAACATGTGGTGCTTTTGGCATCCTCATCGATTTTGGTAAACATATCGTCCGGCTTAAAGACAACCTGCTCCGGCTCCAAATCGCTGAAAAAATGCGCAAGATCCGTACCCAGACAGGAAAGCACATCCACCAGCGTGGCAATGGAGGGCGAGGTCAGATCGCGCTCCAGCTGCGAAATAAAGCCTTTGGAAAGCTCGGCGCGGTCTGCCAGCTCTTCCTGGGTAAGCCCGTACATCATACGGAGCTCCTTAATTTTTTGGCCCAGCTGCATGCTTGGTCCCTCCTTTGGGCTTGGAACGGGTCTGGAATTAAAGTTTTATAAACTTTTTGTTTAGTGTTGCTTAACTTCGAGCCGTCATACATTAAATCATAAACGCCCCCTTCCGTCAAGACATAAAAATGCCTTGCTTTAGACAAACTTTGTCTGTGGTGTAGAATTGCATGAAAATGGTAAAAAAGGTATCATGAAGAAAACGGACAAGGATAGGAAGATGCAGATGAAAAAAACAGCGGCGGGCCTTGCCGCCATACTGCTGGGCTGCCTGATGGTAGCGGGCTGCACACAGGCGCCGGCACAGCCGTCGGCTACGCCCATGCCAACGCAGGATACCACGCATAAGGAATATCAAAACTATATGACGATGACCACCCTTAAATATCCGGCCAGCTGGGAATACCAGGACCCGGATGACGACCAGGATTCGCAGATGACTGCGTATTTTGATATCGACGGCGGCACATCGGTGATCCAGTTCCTGTTTTTAACGGAGGAGGAAAAGCAGTCCAACGTCTATTTGCAGCAGCTGGATATCGATGACATCGCGCAGGAGGAAACCAAGGCGGGGCCGTATGAAGGGCTGCTTTTGAGCGGCACCAACGGTGCGGACAAGATTTCGGTGTTCCAGGGCTACCGCAGCTGGTACGATACCGGGCTGTACTGCATGCTGCGGGTGTATATCAACTCCACCACAGAGGACAGCGACGACCTGTATGAGATCATGATGGATATTTTGGAATCCACCTCGGTATACGAGGAGGAAACGCCGGAAATTCAGCAGTGGGCAGAGCAGGATTTTACCGAAGAATACGGCATCAAGCTCTCTGTTCCGTCCGATTGGTATATCAACCCGGAATACTATTCCGAGCTGCCCACCTTGGTGCTGAAATTTGAAGTGGCCAAGGGAAACAACATCATTAGGGTGGAATACGGCACCGAAGACAAGGAGGGGTACCAGCAGCTGCTGGAGTCCGCAAAGAGCTTTGCCACAATGCAGTGCATCAACGGCGCATATACCCAAAAAGGCAACGCCGCGGAGATCAGCGGCGTCTACGAAGGGCGCTTGGCGTATGCCAAGATCGAAAAGAAAAAGACGGTGGATGGAAAGATCAAATACCTGATGATCTCCTATCAGCTGCGCCCCGAGCTGCAAAAGGCGTACCAAGGGGCCATCGAACAGATGGAGCAGTCCATCGTCTTGCAATAACCGGACGTTCTACGGGTATACTAAACAAAACAACCATAGGCCCGGGGCCGGGGCCCCGGAAAAACATAGAAAGAGCTTTGCTGCAAAGGAGAGAAAGAATATGAGAGATCCGCGTCAAGAGACATTGGCCAAAAACCTGATCCGCAACGCCGTGAACCTGCAAAAGGGGGAAAAGGTATGGATCAATATGACAGCGTACGACCCTGCTATGGTGACGGCGCTGGTGGAAGAAACCTACGCCGCGGGCGGCTACCCGTTCGTGGTGCTGAGCGACCCGAAGATCGAGCGCAAGCTGATGCAGGGCATGACGGAGGAGCAGGCCAAAATCATGGCGGAGCTGGATAAGGCCAAGATGGAAAAAATGGATGCGTACATCGCCATCCGCAACGCTGAAAACATTTTTGAGTCGGTGGACGTGCCGCAGGATATTTCCGCCATGTACAACCGCGTATACAGCCAGCCGGTGCACATGGAAACGCGCCTGCCCAAGACCAAGTGGGTGGTGCTGCGCTATCCGTCCCCCAGCATGGCGCAGCAGGCGCAGATGAGCACGGAGGCGTTTGAGGATTTCTATTTCTCCGTGTGCAATTTGGATTATAACAAGATGTCCAAGGCCATGGACCCGCTCAAGGCGCTGATGGAAAAGACGGACAAGGTGCATCTCAAAGGGCCGGGCACCGACCTGACGTTTTCGATTAAGGGCATCGGCGCAATGAAGTGCGACGGGGAAAAGAACATCCCGGACGGCGAAATTTATACCGCGCCCGTACGGGACAGCGTCAACGGCGTCATCACCTACAACACGCCGTCGATGGTGCAGGGCTTCAAGTATGAAAACGTCAGCTTTACCTTTGAAAACGGCAAGATCGTAAACGCCACGGCCAACGACACAGACCGCATCAACCATTACCTGGATACCGACGAGGGCGCGCGGTATATCGGGGAATTTGCCATCGGCGTGAACCCCAACATCAACAACGCCATCTGCGATATTTTGTTTGATGAGAAGATTGCCGGCAGCATCCACTTTACCCCCGGCAATTCCTACGATGATGTGGGCAACGGCAACGTATCCGCCATCCACTGGGATTTGGTACTCATCCAAACGCCGGAATACGGCGGCGGGGAAATCTGGTTTGACGATGTGCTGATCCGCAAGGACGGCCGCTTTGTGCTGCCTGAGCTGGATGGCCTGAATCCGGAAAACCTGCGCTGAAAGGGAGGAACAAACCGATGAGAGATCCCAGAATCGACAAATTGGCGGAAATGCTGGTTACCTATTCCATGGGCGTGCAAAAGGGCGACCATGTGGCGATGAATCTTTTGAATCCCGTCCCGGCGTTTGCCGAGGCCGCCATCGAGCAGGTCTACAAGGCCGGGGCCCTGCCGTTTGTGCAGATCACAAACTCCGAGGTCAGCCGCGCTGTCAACCGCGGCATGGACGAAGCCATGGCAAAGCTGCAAAGCGAGTTCCTGTGCCAACGCATGGATCAGATGGACTGCGCGCTGTACTGCTATGTGGACCATAATGCCTATGAATCCAGCGACGTGCCCAGCCAGACGCAGGCCATGATGAGCCGGCTGATCTCAAAGCCGCTGGATGATGTGATGCGCAAGCATAAAAACCGCTGGGCGCTTTTGCAGTGGCCCACCGAAGAGGCGGCGCAAAAGGCGGAAATGAGCACCGAAGCGTTTGAGGACTTTTTCTTTGACGTATGCTGCGTGGATTACAAGGCCATGGGCGAGGCAATGAAGCCCTTGGTGCAGAGAATGGAGCAGACGGATAAGGTGCACCTCAAAGGCCCCGGCACAGACCTGGCCTTTTCCATCAAGGGCATCCCGGCCGTGCCGTGCGACGGGCACTTCAACATCCCGGACGGCGAAATCTACACTGCGCCGGTCAAGGACAGCCTCAATGGCGTCATCACCTTCAATACGCCCAGCGTGGAGGACGGCTTTAAGTTTGAAAATATCGTGCTGACCTTTGAAAACGGAAAATGCGTGGATGCCAAGGCCAACAACACCAAGCGCATCAACGAAATTTTGGATACCGATGCGGGCGCGCGGTTTGTCGGCGAATTTGCCCTGGGCGTAAACCCCAAGATCAAAAAGCCGATGTGCGATACGCTGTTTGATGAAAAGATCGCAGGTTCGGTGCACTTTGCACTGGGCGCCTGCTACGATGAGGCGCCCAACGGCAACGCTTCTGCCATCCACTGGGACCTGGTGCTGATCCAAACGCCGGAATACGGCGGCGGGGAGCTGTGGTTTGACGATGTGCTGATCCGCAAGGACGGGGATTTTGTCCTGCCGGAGCTTTTTGCGCTGAATCCTGAAAAATAAGGAAATTTGCATGGGAACATGCTTGCATGTTAGGGAAAACTTTGATAACATAATATGCGTATGAAAATGTTTTGTTAGGTTTTTTCAAAACCTAGAAATCTAAAATCTCCAAGGAGGCACTCATTATGGCAGTGAAAGTTGGTATCAATGGGTTTGGCCGTATTGGTCGTATGGTATTCCGTGCGGCGATGACCAAGCCGGAAATCGAAATCGTAGGCGTAAACGATCCGTTCATCGATCCGGATTACATGGTGTACATGCTCAAATATGACTCTGTACACGGCAAGTTCGACGGCGAAGTATCCGCCAAGGACGGCAAGCTGGTTGTAAACGGCAAAGAGATCGTCGTATTCAACTGCATGGATCCCAAAGACATCGATTGGAAATCCTGTGGCGCTGAGTACATCGTAGAGTCCACCGGCGTGTTCACCACCACCGAAAAGGCTTCTGCTCACTTCAACGGCGGCGCAAAGAAAGTTGTTATCTCTGCGCCCAGCTCCGATGCGCCGATGTTCGTTATGGGTGTAAACCACAACACCTACAACAAGGACATGAAGGTTATCTCCAACGCTTCCTGTACCACGAACTGCTTGGCTCCTCTGGCCAAAGTGCTGAATGATAAATTCGGCCTGGTAGAAGGCTTGATGACCACCGTACATGCCACCACCGGCACCCAGAAGACCGTAGACGGCCCGTCCAAGAAAGACTGGCGCGGCGGCCGTGCGAACATGGGCAACATCATCCCGTCTTCCACCGGCGCTGCCAAAGCGGTTGGCAAGGTTATCCCGGAACTCAACGGCAAGCTGACCGGTATGTCCATGCGCGTTCCGACCCTGGACGTTTCCGTGGTAGACCTGACCTGCCGTCTGGCCAAGGATGTTACCTATGATGAAGTCTGCGCGGCGATGAAAGAAGCCAGCGAAGGCGAACTGAAGGGCATCATGGGCTACACCGAAGATGCGGTTGTTTCCACCGACTTCACCGGCGATCCCCGCACCTCTATCTTCGATGCCAAAGCTGGTATCGCGCTGACCGGCAACTTCATGAAGCTGATCTCCTGGTATGACAACGAATGGGGCTACAGCAACAAGCTGTGCGACCTGCTGTTGCATGCTGCGAAAGTAGACGCTGAATAATCGAATTTTCGATGAGAAAGGGCCCTGCCATATGGCAGGGCCCTTTTTGATGAGCGTTTTTTACAACAGTAGAGCAGTGCGGGCAAGATACAAAGGTAAAACAATATATCATAATGTGTTTATACATCTTCTGTATACGGCCCATGTTCGAGAAAAGAAAAAAAGGAGGCTTTTTGCCTCCTTTTTTATGCGTTTGATCAGAGAACGGTTTCCATCTCGAATTTCTCCCAGGGAATATTGACCTCGGCGCCATGGTTTATGATGTCGTCGATATGCAGCAGCAGGGGGAAATCATCCGCCGTAGTCAACCCGCGCTCGATGAGCTTGCGTACCGCGCGGGCGGTGCGCGTGGAAATCACGACGGATTCCAGCGTGATGCCGCTGAGCTGTGCCATGGCATCGTCAAAGGATACGCCGCGGCCCAGCAGCGTACCGATCTTACGGGTGCGCCCGCCAAAGATGGTGACGTACAAATCGCCGACGCCATAGACGATATTGTCATCATGCCCGCCGATGAGCTTGAGCAAGCGGCGCATCTCGCGGATGGATTGGGCAAACAGAGCCGCTTGGGAATTGTAATGCAGCGTGCCGCCCACGCCTTCGATGCGCTCTGACAGCCCTACGGCCAGGGAAACAGCCAGCGCATAGGCATTTTTCATGGCCACGGCACATTCTACGCCGGTTACGTCTGTGGATAGACAGATGTGGTAATAGTCCGTTTCAAAGATGGCCTTAAGACGGCGCAATACCTCGATATCCGGCCCGCAAAAAGCAACCAGCGTGGGGTCGTGGTCTGCCAGCTCATAGCTGGTGCAGGGGCCGCCCACGGCGTTGAGACACAGTTTTTTATCGCCCAGGCGTTCGGCATAAAGGTGGGGGAAGGAGATCATGGTGCCGTCCTCCAGGTCTTGCATGCCCTTGGTAATGGAAAGAACCGGCAGCGTTTCCGGCACTTTCGGCAAAATGTTTTCCGCAAACCAGTCTACGCCAAAGCTGCTGACGCCGCCAACCAAGACATCCGCGCCCTGCATGGCCTCTTCCAGCTGCTCGATTTGATAAAACTTAAATCCCTCGGGAAACGGACGCTTTAGGGTAAGGTGTGTATTGGTCTTTTTGGCATGGTCGATGATCTCACGATCCAGATGGGTGCCGACCAGGCGGACTTCATGCCCATTTTCCCGGGCAGGGAATCCGATGGCCGATCCCATCATGCCGGCGCCAACGATGGTGATGATGCTCATTGTAATGCTCCTCTCCAGGCCGTGGCTTTGGCCCTTATACGTTTGACTTTATATACAGTGTAGCGTGAACGGCGGCTTTTTTCAATCGCAGCGGCGTACAAAGATAGAAAATTGAATTGTACAGGGCATCGCTGGTATAATGCAGAAAAAGAGAGCTTGCAGGAAGGGCCTGCATAAATCAAAAGAAAAAGGGAGGAAAATGCGATGCCGCAACGGTTTACCTTTCATTTTGAGCCGCATAAGGGATGGATGAACGATCCCAACGGGCTTATCTATTATCAGGGACGGTATCATGCTTTTTTCCAGCACAATCCCCATGAGCCGGTTTGGGGCCCGATGCATTGGGGGCACGCTGTCAGCCAGGATCTGCTGCACTGGGAAGAGCTGCCCATCGCGCTGTTTCCCGATCAGCCCTATGAAGATGATAAGGGATGCTTTTCCGGCTCTGCTGTGGAGCGGGACGGTGTTTTGTACCTGTTCTATACGGCCGTATCCAAGCAACTGGGGCAGACGCAGTGCGTAGCGGTCAGCCGAGACGGCAAAGCCTTTGAAAAATACAAAGGAAACCCCGTCATCGCGGCGCCGCCGGCGGAGGGCAGCTATGATTTCCGGGACCCAAAGGTCGTAGAACTGGATGGAAAAACGTATATGGTATGCGGCTCCGGCAGGGATGGGGTCGGGAAAATCCTATTGTATGAACAGGGAAAGGATCTGTTTACCTGGCAGTATGCCGGCGTATTGTTTGAAAGCAGAGAGTATGGCAAGGTGCTGGAGTGTCCGGATCTTTTCAAGCTGGGAGATACCTATGTGCTGATGTTTTCCCAGATGAAGGTGGCTACCGATGCTGTCATCGTGCTGACGGGCAGGTTTGATGGCAAAAAGTTTACGCCAGAGGCCGTGTACAAGCCGGAGGCAGGGCCGCAGTTTTATGCACCGCAGACGTTTTTAGCGCCGGATGGGCGGCGCATTGCCATTGGCTGGATGTATAACTGGGGCAGGCCGTTGGACAAAGGGGCGCAAAGCGCCGGGGCGCTGAGCCTTGCGCGGGAGATAAAGCTGGAAAAGGGAGGGATCCGCTTTGCCCCGGTTCGGGAGGCGGCGCCGCTTCTGCAAAAAGAGGATCCTTATGTAAAAATTACCCAGGATACCGTAGAAATCACCTGCCAGACCGAGATGCCGCTTTGCTACCGCGGCCGCATCGGGCAGATAGAAATTTTGCGGGATACCAAGAGCATAGAGGTATTCATCAACGGCGGCGAAAAGAATTTTTCCGTATGGTTTGCCAGATAAAAATGCCGCGCGGGGCATTGACAGGCAGCCTGTAAATTGGGTACGCTACAAAGAGCATAAGACGCCCAAACCAGGGCGCAGAGTATAGGAGGGGTAACAAATGCAAGTGCCAAAGCATACGCTGGCAAACGGTGTGGAGATCCCGATGATCGGGTTTGGAACATGGAAGCTGAAAGGGCAGCAGTGTACCGATCTGGTGCGCTATGCCATTGAAACAGGGTATCGCAGCATCGATACGGCGGCCGCCTATGAAAACGAGGAGTTTGTTGGCCAGGGGATCAAAGACAGCGGCTTAAAGCGGGAAGAGCTGTTTGTGACCACCAAGCTGAGAAACCGCTATCACGGCTATGACACGACGCTGTATGGCTTTGAAGAAAGCATGAAAAAGCTGGGCTTGGAGTATGTGGATCTGTACCTGATCCATTGGCCGGGCGAGGATATGTATCTGCCAAGCTGGAAGGCGTTTATTCGTTTGTACGAGGAAAAGCGCATACGGGCCATTGGCGTCAGCAACTTCTATCCGCAGCATATGGATGTGCTGTATCAGGAAACGGGCGTGATGCCGGTGGTAGACCAGATCGAAACGCATCCGTACCTGCATCAAAACGTGGTCATCGATTACTGCCGCAAGCACAATATTTTTGTAGAGGCCTGGAGCCCGCTGATGGTGGGCGGCGAGGCCATGCGCGATCCCGTCATCGTGGAGATTGCGGATAAGCACGGGAAATCGCCGGCACAGACGATCTTGCGCTGGCATACGCAAAATGGATTTGCGGTGATTCCGAAATCCGCCAACGAGGGCAGGATCAAGGAAAACCTCAACATCTTTGATTTTACCCTGACGGATGCGGAAATGGCTGCCATGAACGCGCTGACCAAAAAGAACATCCGGGTAGGCGACGATCCGCTGACCTACCGCTTTAAGCTCTTGGCCCAGCTTAAAGAAGAAGGCTTGGTATAAAGCTGTAAAAAGCCCGCATCTGCGGGCTTTTTCTTCGCTTAGAAATCGCGGGGACGGTGCAGGCAGCGCAGGATGATTTTGCGTATCAGATCAATGGGAAGCACGGCCAGCGCCAATAGGAAGGTAAAGCCCAGCTCGGAATAGGGCAGGGGCGTGGTGCGGAACAGCGTGCCCCCATAATAGATAAACAGCAGCTGGAGCATAGTGACTGCCGCCATGATGATGACAAAAGCCGGGTTTTTCCAAAGGTGGGAGAAGAGATTGATGCGGTGTGTGCGGGCGTTAAAGCTGTTGAGCACGCCGCAAAAGACAAACAGCGAGAAAAACGCAGTTAAAAAGTACAGCGGATTTTCCTGGTATTGGAACAGGCTGCGAATGGCTTCCGATTTTAGGAAGAAGAGGCACAGCGCCACGGTAAACAGACCGGTAATGAGGATCTGGTTGACCATATATCCGTTGAGGATGGGCTCATCGCGGCGCTTGGGCGGCTCTTTCATGTAATCCTTGAGCGGCGCTTCGCCCGCAAAGGCCAGGCCGCCCAGCGTATCCATAATCATATTGATCCATAGCATCTGCACGACGGTAACCGGCGTATCCACGCCCACCACCGGC
This sequence comes from uncultured Eubacteriales bacterium, assembly GCA_959600905.1. GTDB lineage: Bacteria > Bacillota > Clostridia > Christensenellales > QAND01 > UMGS1975. The sequence continues at coordinate 22,934 of CAUGNO010000012.1, forward strand.
CCCAGGATGGAGACGCCGACGGCGCAGAGGTTCATCGTCAGCTGAAAGACGATGAATTTGCGGATGCTTTTGAAGATGGTGCGGCCATACAGAACAGCCTTGGCAATGGAGGCAAAGTTATCGTCCAGGATCACGATATCGCCGGCCTCCTTGGCTACCTCTGTGCCAGAGCCCATGGAAAAGCCAACATCAGCGCGTTTTAAGGCGGGTGCGTCGTTGATGCCGTCGCCCGTCATGCCGGCTACCAGGCCGCATTCCTGGGCCAGGCGTACCAGCCTGCTTTTGTCGGACGGCAGGGCGCGGGCCACCACGCGCAGCGCATGGAGCCGCCGCTTCAATTCCGCGTCGGAGAGCTGCGCCATTTCCTCACTGGTCATCACAGCATAGGAGGGATTGTCTTGCAAAAGCCCGCATTGGCGCGCGATGGTCTGGGCGGTCAGCTTGTTATCCCCCGTAATCATGACCACCTGGATGCCGGCCTTTTGCACCTGCTGCACGGCTTTACGCGCTTCGGGCCGCACCTGGTCGCGGATAGAAAGAAGGCCGATGAGCGTTAGGCCCTCTGGGACAACGCCTTTGGGCACGGCCTGCGGAGAGACCGCCAGCGCCAGCACGCGCTCTCCGTTCTGCGTCATTTGGGTAAGCTGGCGTTCCAGAACCGTTTTATCCGCCAGCGGCACAAGGGTGCCGTTTTCCGCGTAGCCGTACGTGCAGCGGGGCAGCAGCTTTTCCGGCGCTCCCTTGATCAGGTGCAGCGTACCGTCCGCCTGCACGCTGGCGGCTGAAAATTTAGCGGCGCTGTCAAACGGCGTTTTGGCCAGCACACGGGCCTGCGTTTGTACGGGCAGCACATACTCCAAAATGGCGCGGTCGGTGGCGTTGCCTCCTAGCGGACGGCCCTCGGATACCTCGCTGGCCGTGTTATACAGCCCCTGCAGAGAGACCAGCCGGCACAGCGCAGGCGCCTGCTTTAGCTTGCGGATCGAATCGTAGGCCTTGCCTTGGGCGGTGTAAAAATGTGTAACCTGGAGCCGTCCGCGGGTCAGCGTACCTGTTTTATCGGTAAAGAGGATGTTTAGGCTGCCGGAGGTTTCGATGCCCACCAGCTTTCGTACCAGCACATGGTCGCGCATCATGCGCAGCATGTTGGAAGAGAGCACGACGGTGATCATCATGGGCAGCCCTTCGGGCACGGCCACAACGACGATGCTGATGGATAGCGTCAGCGCATGCATCAGATGCCCAAGCATGACGGGAAAATTTGTCAGCACCGGCCAAATACCGGAAAGCTGCATGCCGCCTTCCGTCCAAACGGAAAGGAAAAAATCCGCGGCAAATACCAGGATCGCTGCCAGATACCCCAAACGGCTGATCACGCGCGTTAACCCGTTTAAGCGTACCTTGAGGGGGCTTTCCCGCGTTTCCTCCTGCATCTGCCGCGCCATATCGCCGTAAAAGGTCTGGCTGCCGACGCGCCCTACCCGCATCACGCCTTCGCCGGAGGTGATGATGCTGCCGCGAAACAGCTGGCCCCGGTTGGAAAGATCCCATCGTGTGGAGGCGGAGCGCTGCGGCTGCTTTTTCATCTCTTTGCTTTCACCGTTGAGGGCAGATTGGTCCACATAGACCTGGCCGGTAAGCAGTACGCCGTCTGCGGGCACGCGCTCGCCGGCCTGTAAGCGCACCACATCACCCACCACCAGCTGGGAAATGGGAAGGGAGAGCAGCACCCCGTCCCGCATAACGCGCGCCTCGATGCGCTCTGCATCCTCTTGCATTTTGCGGAAGGCGGATTCGCTGCCGTATTCGGAAATGGTGGAAACCAGGGTGGCCAGCGCAATGGCAATGGCAATCCCCATGGTTTCAAACCAATTTTGGTTGCGGAAAAGGAAGATGATGTTGACAGCCAGCGCCAGCAGCAGGATCTTGATGACGGGATCGCCAAAATTGGCCAGCAGCTTGGCAAAAAAGCCGGCCCTTTTTTGAGATTCCAGCTCGTTGCCGCCATGCTGGCGGTAGGAAGCGTCTACCTGTTCTTTGGTAAGCCCTAGCATCGTTGTGCGTGCGTGGATGGATTCCATGCTTCCTCCTCCTTTTTGGATAGCGTCTTTTGTTTTGTTCTACTGTATGAGGACGACCCTATGATTTAGAACCATAAATACGCCATATATAGACACGGAAAAGGGTTTGCATTGCCAAATGGAGGAGGGCATGCTATAATATCCTACGTTGTATGTACCTGTAGCTCAGCTGGATAGAGCGTCAGACTCCGACTCTGAAGGCCGCTGGTTCGACTCCAGTCAGGTACACCATAAAAAACCTAGGAACAATACGGCTTTGCTGGTTTTCCTGGGTTTTTGTTTTTTGCTTTGAAAATTTGAAATAGGCGCCCCATTTGGCATGCCCGATAGGGATGCTTTGCAGAAAACAAAAAACAGCGCTCAGGCGCTGTTTTTTTACATGTTTACTGCTTTGGCAGGGTGGCATAGGTTTCCTCCAGCATATGCAGCTTTTCGGAATCGGAGGCGGATTTAGGCCAGTTTTGCACATAGATGCTGTTGCCCGGCTCGCTCTGTTTTTCTACGCTGTTCCAAAAATTTTGGCTCAGCGTTTCGTACTCTGCCTGGGAAATCGGGGTCTTGCCGTCGCTGCCGTAATAGGTCTTGCTCTGTTTTTCGTTGGAATAGGAAAACAGCGGCGTTGCCACGATAGCGCCGTTTTGGTTTTCGATGCGCGCCCACATCTCGCCGTAATATTCGGCGCCGCCACGGGCATAATCATGGGCTACGTAAAACATCTTACCCGTCGCCTTATCCTTGCAAAGCGTAAAGTCATCCGGGCCGCCGTTTTCGCCCCAATCCGTCAAAACCTGGGAAAAGCCGCCGTTTTGGTCCACCTGATAGACAAACAGATAGGTAAACCGGCCGGTTCCCTCCAAGGGGGATTGTACGATAAATTCCGGGGCGCCATTGCAATCCAGATCCATAAAGTAGACAAAATAGGATCCGTAATTACTGGTATCTCCAATGTTGGGCTCCCATTCATCGGCGTGGGACTGCACCACCTGCGGGATGCTGCCAGACGGCTGGGCAGGCGTTGGCGCCTGGCCGGCGGCAAAAAGCGGCTGCCAATCCAGCGTGATGAGATGGTAGCTGCTGCGTATCGCTTCAAACTCCTCCTTGGAAATGGGGTTGTCCGTACCGTTGCGGTAGAATGTATCCCCCTCCCAGCCAGAGTAGACAAGCTCCTCTTTCAGCTGCGGCTTCACGCTGTTTTTCGGCAGGGTGTAGTAGGTATACGATTGATCGAACGCGCTGCTGCTGCCTGCTATGGCAATCACGCTGTCCTCACAGATGGTATAGAGGGCGCGGTATCCCATGGAGGATACAACAAACAGACGCTGCACCTGTTCACCATCCCATCCGTAGAGGTCGTAGATATTATAGCCGTTTGCCAGCTCTGGGCTGCATTCGGCAATGATAAGCTCCGGAATGGCGTCTCCGCTGATATCCTCTAGCGCATAGTATAGGTCATGGCCGGCAGAGGATAGGTACAGCTCCTGGTTTACATGAGGCAGCATAGAAAAATCGCCGTTGTAGTAGTTGTTTTGCGCGCCCTTGCGGTATTCTTCCAGGATCGGGTCATAACAGGAAGCATCAAAATCCGCAGAGGGCGCAGCCCGAAAGGCGGCTTCTACGGCCAGCTTTGCGTTGAGCAGTGGATAGCTGCCCAGGGCCTTTGGGGAATTGGGATGATCTAGCACATTGGCCGTGGTATTCTCGCATAGGATAGCCTTGATATCCCGCCCTTTTAAGGCAGGGTTGGCGCCCCATACCATGGCAGCGGTGGCGGCCACCATCGGCGCGGCCATGGAGGTGCCCTGCATGGTATCGTACCCGCCGGCAACGGTGCTGTATATGTTTACACCGGGCGCTGCAATGTCTACCTGGTCGCCGCCGTTGGAAAACGACGTCTGCATGTATACGCCGTTTTCATCCTGTTCGCCGGCAGCGCCCACGATGATGACGCGGTCCATAATATCCTGTGCCGTTACCGTTACCTTGCCGTTGGCCGTTGAGCAGTTGTCCGCATCGATGGCAGCGAACAGGCCGTTATAGCGCGCATCTACGCCAAGACGGTCCGCAGCGCCATTGCCCGCGCTTTGCACCACAACAAAATCATACCCACGGATCAGCAGCGAGGCCATATACTGCGAGGCCAGCGCGCCGTTTCGATCCACAGCTTCCTCGGAAAAAACGTCGTTGCTGGTGGGCAGCGAGCCGGTCTGCCCAGCTGATAGGTTGATGACCATTTTGCGGTCCGTACCGCCATTTTTCAAGGAAAGGGAAAAGCCGGCCAAGATGGAGGAGGTGGTGTCCCAGCCACCGACCAGATCTTGGATCCAGTCGGGGGCATAGTCGTAGCCGTGCAGCACGGCATTGGGCGCCAGCCCGGCTATGCCCTTGCCGTTGTCCATTTCGGCGCCGATGATGCCCGCCACATGTGTGCCGTGGTCCTCACGGTTGACAACATCGGGATTGACGATTTCTATCGAAAGATCTTCGTGCTTTTGGTCAAAGCCGTTGTCGATCACGCCTACTTGCACCGGGGACAGCCTGTCCTTATATTCCCAAGCGCCGGGTGCGTCCACCGCTTCCGCCCACCAGTTGTTGCCGCTGGGCTTTGCAGTATCCCAGGTATTGTCCATCCAAAAATTGTACCAGGTCTTGCCATACGGGTCGTTGGGCAGATAATCCCCTGTATATTGGGAGGCGGTATCCACCATCGCGGCCTGCACGCCCTCCATGCCTTCCGCCTTTTCACAGAGAGCGTCCAGATCGGAAAGGGTTTGGGCCGCTACACGCACCTGGATCTGGTCGATCATATCCAGCCGCCCGGCAATCTCGCCGCCAAGCGCTTTGGCAATCGCTTCTTTCTGATTGTCCGCCGTGCCTGGTTCGCAAAATATCAACAGGATGTTGTTGACATAGGAAATCCCCGTTTCCTCGTCCTGGGCAATGTCCGCTTGCTCGTATAGATACGTGCCCTCGGAGGCCTGCGTTGGCTTTTTCACCTTGGCATGGCAGGCAACGACGGCCGTGCCGCAGAGCAGCGCACAAAGCAGCAAGCACAGGCTGCGTATAAAAACAGAGATTTTTTGACCAAACATTCGAGAAATCCCCCTTTTGGATGCATCTGAAAATATTGTAGAACAGGCAAAAGCAAAAGTAAATATGTCGCAAACAAGGCAAAAAACGGCCCGCCAAACGGCGGGCCATAGTCGGCTCAAGGGCGGATGAAATTTGTGCGGCTGCCGCGCTCTGTTTTGGGCAGGGGCAGCCCGGCTTCTTTGCCTGCCTGAAGGCATTTGAGCATCCAGGCCAGGTTGTGGCCAATGTTGCGCATGGTTTGCAGCCCTTCTGCATCCAGCGCTACCTCCTCCGGCCGATTGCCATGCACCATATTCCAATAGGTGGAGCCGATGGTGGGCATTTGCGAAATGCCGAAATACTTTTGCAGCGCATCCAGCGAAGCCGTGGTGCCGGCGCGCCGGGCAGAGGCCACTGCCGCGCCCGGCTTATAGGCAAACACGTGGCCCGCGCTGTAAAATACGCGGTCCAAAAACGAGAGCACGCGGCCGCTGGGATGGGCGTAATACACCGGCGTGCCGAAAACAAAGCCATCGGCATGCCGCGCCTTTTCAATGAAGGCGTTTACGGCGTCGTCGGTAAAGATGCAGCCGTGTTCGGTGCATTGGCCGCAGCCGATGCAGTCGCGGATGGGCGCCGGCCCCAGCTGGAATATTTCGTACGAGACGCCCTCCTCCGCCAGCGTACGGCCGATCTCCTCTAGGGCAGTGTAGGTACAGCCTTTGGGCTTGGCGCTGCCATTGAGCATCAAAACATTCATACAGATCCCTCCTTGGGTAAAGCATGGGCCATTGGCCACTTTTATGCTTTGAGTATAGGCGTAGGGGGAAAGCATTGTCAATCTTACCGCGCAAACAAAAAGGGCGCCTTTTCGGCGCCCTTGGGGGAAAGCGAATTATTTGGCGGCCAACAGATTGTCTGCCAGCGTTTCCAGCTGGGCTTCCGTTTCCGGCTTTAGGCTGGAACGGATAGAGACCAGCGGCTCCGCCATGCGAAGGTTTTTCATCGGCTCCAGGATTGCTTTCATGCACTTGCCCGCAGAAGGCGCCCAGGAACCGTTTTCCACCAGCGCCACAACGCGGTTTTGGTAGGCCTTGGCGCGCAGCTTGTGGAGGAAGGCCTCCATCGGCGGAAACAGGCCAGCATCATAGCTGGCAGAGGCCAGCACGAGATGGCTGTACCGGAACGCATCCTCTACACACTCTGCCAAATCGCTGCGGCAAAGATCCGCCAGCACCACCTTTTTCGCACCTTTTTCCTCTAAGATATGCGCCAACTTTTTGGCGGCCTGGGCGGTATGGCCGTGGATGGATGCATAGGCAATAAATACCCCTTCATCCTCCGGCTGGTAGCTGCTCCACACATCGTATTTGCCGATGTAATGGCCCAGATTTTCCTTCAGGATGGGGCCATGCAGCGGGCAGATGGTGTGAATATCCAGCGTAGCGGCCTTTTTCAGCAGGGCTTGTACCTGCATGCCATACTTGCCGACGATGTTAAAATAATAGCGGCGGGCCTCGCAGTCCCAATCCTCTTCGGTATCCAGCGCACCGAACTTACCAAACCCGTCTGCGGAAAACAGAACCTTTTCGTGCTGTTCATAGGAAACCATCACTTCCGGCCAATGCACCATCGGCGCCATGAAAAACTGGAGCGTGTGCTGGCCCAGCGACAGCGTTTCGCCCTCCTTGGCTACAATGGAACGATCGCTGATGTCAAAGGTGAAGAACTGCGGGATCATTGACAGCGCTTTGGCGCTGGCCACGATCTTCATATCCGGATACTTTTCCGCCAACGTTTGAATGTTGCTGGCATGGTCCGGCTCCATATGGGAAACGACGAGATAATCCGGCTTTCTATCGCCGAGCACATCTGCAAGGTTTTTCAGCCACGGGCCGGTGGCGCGTGCGTCTACGGTATCCATCACAGCGATCTTTTCATCTAAGATGACGTAGGAATTATACGAGATGCCGTGCGGCACTATGTATTGGCTTTCAAACAAATCAATGGTTTTGTCGTCCACACCAATATACTGAATGCTTGGGGAAATGGTTACAAGTTCCATACCAATACTCCTTTACAAATATAGTTTCTTGTATACAACGGAGGCGGGGCGCCGTCCGACTGTACCGATTTTTTTCCTTCCTAATATTAGCATAGATGGATAGAATAATGCACCCTGCAAAGCAAAGTTTTTTTGCAAGAAAAGAAAAAACGCAAGCAGGGCAAATAGATTCAACGGCGGCGGGATGAAGGATATGGTATACTGAATTGTTAAGGGAACGCATGAGGAGGACAGGGCGTGGAACAAACGTACTTTACCAAATATATCTCCATTCTATATCGGCAGGGCAACCGATTCTATGACCGGGAGCTTGCCAAATACAACATCGGCTACGGCCAACAGTTTTATTTGCCGCGCATCTATGAAAACCAAGGGATTAGCATGTACGAGCTGGCCCGGCTCGGCCATTTTGACAAAGGAACGGTGACAAAGGCTGTCCAAAAGCTGGAGGAGCAGGGGTATCTGCGCATTGAAACGGATGAGCGGGATAAGCGCATTCGCCGCCTGTATACCACCGAAAAGGCAGAGCCGGTGATCCAAACGCTGTACCGTGTGCGCCGCCAATGGCATGAAACGCTGATTTGCGGCCTGGCGCCAGAGGAGATAGGCCGGGCAGAGCAGATGCTGAAGACCATGGCGCAAAACGCATACGATGCGATGGAATCGCCAAAGGACGGGGATGAGGAAGAATGCAGATGAAAGAGCGGGAAAAAATCGCGGTGTTAGGGCCGGCTGGCACATTTTGCGATCAGGCATTGGCGCAGTATAGAGCCAAGACAGGCTGCGAAGACCAAGCGTTGTACTGCGCCTCCATTGAAGGGGTATTCCATGCTGTGGCGGCGGGCTGCCAGCGGGCAGTGGTGCCCATTGAAAATACGCTGGATGGCTATGTGCAGGTCAGCCTGGATGGGCTGCTGGAAACAAAGGCCCGCATTACCGGCGAATTGTATGCGCCGGTACAGTTTGCCCTAGTCGGCAATGTGGACAGCGCCAAAGACATCCGCCGTCTGTATGTGCAGTTCAAGGCCAAGGGCCAGTGCCAAAAGGCAATCGAAAGCCTGGGGGATGTGCCGCTGATGCTCACAGAGAGCAATATGGAATCCTACCGGAGGGCCGAAGAGGGGCACGAAGGGGAGGCGGCCATCATTCCGCAGCACATGTATGAAGCGAGCCGCTGCCGGTTCAAACAGCCCAATGTGACAGACGCACAGAACAACGATACGCGCTTTTTCGTGCTGGAGGCACAGCCCGGCGCCCTGCAAGCCGGCACAGCCCAAAAGAGGAAAATGGCGTTGTATGTGCTGGATGCTGCGGATAAGCCCGGCACGCTGTTTGAAATTCTGCGCCAGTTTGCCATTCACCAAATCAATCTGGCAGCGTTGATGAGCCGGCCCACCAAAAAGGGCATGGGCACCTATAATTTTTATTTGGAGGTCAGCGTAGATAAGGCCCAGCTGCCTGTGCTGCAAGCTACCATTCGGGCGCTCAAGCGCGACTTTACCTTAAAAATATTGGGAGAATACGCAGCGCTATAACCATAAAAAAACGGGAGCATCCTGCTCCCGTTTATTTTTGTGCTTACAGCGATAGGCCGCGCTGTACGTTTACGATGAAATCCTGCACGTTTGTAACAATGGTCTTTACCGCCAGGCTTCCCCTATCCCTCAGCTTGTTGACGGCAAATTCCGATACGTCTACGCTGTAAAAATATACAGGACGAACCGTGCCGTCCGCCAAAACACGGTAGGAAGGCGTCATATTGCCCGTTGCAATGGAGTGAAGCGTTGTGGCCAGGCAGATCACAGTGGTGGATTTTTTCACCTGGTCCCGCATGGCGTTTTGCCCCTCGTATACATCGGCGTAGACTTCCGGCAGCGGCCCGTCGTCACGGATGGAGCCGGTCAATACATATGGCACCTTGCACTGTACGCAGGCGGCCATGATGCCGTCCTGGATGTTTTGCTCAGCAACGAACTTTTCGATCGAGCCGGCCTTACGCACCTGGTTGATGGTGTCGATGTGGTTGTAATGCCCGCCCGGCTGAGAAATCTGGGTATAGATGTCCTGCCCCAGCGCGGTAGAGCGATAGCCCGCCTCCAGGTCATGGGTGGCCAAGGCGTTGCCGGCCAGCACCGCCTGCACATAGCCGCCGTGCACCAGCTTGGCGAACGCATGGCGGGCGTCCCAGTCAAAACAGCAGGCGGGGCCCAGTACCCAGGTGATATGGCCGCCATGCTCTTTTTCATAGCGCAGTAGATCATAAATGGAATCATAATCCATGGCATAGGCCGTTTCCCGCGAACGTCCCTGGCGGAATGCAAAGGACTCCTCCCCTTGGCTTTCCGGCTGGGTAAAGGCTGCGGCGTGCACATATATGCCGTCGCTGCCGTCTTCGCTGCGGCCCACGGCTACTAGGTCTCCCTTTTTCAAACGGCGAAATTCTTTTACCTCGATCACGCCGCGGCTGAGGACGGCTACGCAGTCCATCCGGCTTTCCCGGGCCAGCTGCCACGAACCGTTGATCTTGAAATATTCGGGGAAAATGGTGGTTGCATGATAATCATCCGGCGCAACGCCGTTGGCAGGGGCGGGGATCCAGCGTGCGTTGGGCATATCCTTATAGGCCTGCTGGGAAAAATCCGGCGCGGAATAGACGGGCATTTCAAAACTCATAGGATTCTCCTCCATCACGATGCAAACTTTATTGCTACTATATCACATTTTGTATCGAAACGGGAGAGGTCTATTTTACAACCGGATGGATGGTAAACGAGCCGGTCACGGTCAGAGGCTCAGAGCAGCGAAACTGCAAAGAGATATTGGAAGCAAACGGAAAATAAAACGAAAAGGAGCCGTTGCAGGAAAGCGGCGCGTTTTCTATCGAGCTCTGGGAAAAGTTGGCATACAGCAGCTCAGCGGAGGTGGCAATATACGGAATGATGCCCATAAATACGTTGGCAGGCGCCGAGACACACTGTATATCATAGGAAAACGTATACAAAAAAGCGGGCTGTAAGAGTATGAGGGTATCGTTGTCAGGGGAAAGGGAAATATCGTCTCCGCGAATCTGGTATACGGAAAAGGATAGAAACTCTTCATGTTCGTAGGCTTTGGGAATCACGTTAAACTGCGCAAAGGATGTGGGAATGTCGGAAGCGCCGGTAGGGCCGGTAGGGCCCGTTGCGCCTGTAGCGCCGACAGCACCGGTAGGGCCCGTTGCGCCTGTTGCGCCGGTGGGGCCTAGGGGAGGACAGCAGCAGGGAGGACATCCTGGAGGGTAACAACCGAAACGCATGGGCATGCTCCTTTCAAATAAACTGTGATATGCTATGCCGAAATAGAAGGGAATGTGAGAAATTGCCACATTCTTGCAAGCGGTGGACAAAAAATGACAAACCATTGTGCTATACTGGGCCGAGACAGAAAGGAAACGGGAACAAACGATGACACATGAGCCATATTTGATAGAAGCTCCCCTGGCCGATACCCTCGTGCTATTGATCCATGGCATCACGGGCAGCCCGCACCAGTTCGATGCGCTGGCCCGGCATCTGTATGCCGGGGGCATTTCGGTACAGACCTTGCTGCTGCCGGGGCATGGAAGTACGGCCAAGGCGTTTGCGCAGTCCGGCCGCCTAGAGTGGGAGCGGTCAGTAAACAGGGCGGTGCGGCATGCGCTGCTGCGGTATAAAAACGTCGTGTTGGTGGGCCACTCTATGGGATGCCTGCTGGCCATCAATGCATACCATGCGCTGCCGGAAAAACACGCCATCCGGGGCCTGGTGCTGCTGGCGCCGCCGCTGCGCATACACCTGACGAGCGAATGCATCCGGAAAAACCTAAAATCCGCGATAAGCCGACAGGCGGAGGAGGCGGCCGGGGAAGTGTACAACAGCGTAGAAAAGGGTAGGGCCTTGGGCTATGTGCGCTGGCTGCCGCGCTATATGGATGTGCTGAAAATGGCGAGCAAAGCCAGGCGGCAGATAGAGGGGTTGAGGGTGCCGATACTCGCGGTGCATTCTCAAGGGGATGAGATTGTCAGCATAAAAAGCGTGCAGGAGCTGCAGCGAAGGCTGCCCGAAACACAGGTGCTGATGCTGCCCCATTCTACGCATTTTCTGTATACGGAGGAGGATGCCAAGCTGCTAAGGCGACAGGCCGCGGCCTTTATCGGCTGGTGCACAGCGCAAACAGACGCTTGACAACCGGCGGCCGGTTTGCTATGGTATAGAAAAATGAGCATAAAACCGATGAAGCAGAAGAGTACGCAAAGACAGCGCATCTGAAGAGAGCCGCCGGCGGTGGAATGGCGGTGTTGGGCGCTTTGCCGAATGGGCTGCCAAGGGCGGTGCGAACGGCCGGATGGCTGAGTAGCATGCGACGGGCTTTTCCCCCGTTACCAAGGAAACACAGCTGCCAGGCTGTGATAAGAGCGGACGCTACGGCGTCAATTTGGGTGGTACCGCAGAAGCAAGAGGCTTTTGTCCCAAGAGGGGCAAGGGCTTTTTTTATTTGCGTGGCACGATACAAACCGAGGAAAAAGAAAGGAGCAAAACACCATGAGCAAAATTCCGCACAGATTCTTTTTGAGCGAAGAGGAGATGCCCAAACAGTGGTACAATCTGCGCGCCGATATGAAACAGCTGCCCGATCCCATGCTGAATCCCCAAACGCTGGAGCCGGCCAAGGAAGAGGACCTGTATCCTGTTTTCTGTAAGGAGCTGGCCAAGCAAGAGCTGGATAATACGACGCGCTATGTGGATATCCCGGAAGAGATCCAGGAAATGTACAAGATCTACCGCCCGTCGCCGTTGATCCGTGCGTATAACCTGGAAAAGGCGCTGGATACGCCGGCCAAGATCTATTATAAGTTTGAGGGCAACAATACCTCCGGCAGCCATAAGGTGAACAGCGCCATCGCCCAGGCTTACTATGCCAAGGAGCAGGGTTTAAAGAGCCTGACCACCGAAACGGGCGCAGGCCAGTGGGGCACAGCGCTGGCAGAGGCGTGCGCGTATTTTGGCATGGACCTGACGGTATTCATGGTCAAGGGCTCCTACGAGCAAAAGCCGTTCCGCAAGGCCATCATGCAGACGTTTGATGCCGAGGTCATTCCCAGCCCCAGCAGCACCACCGAAATCGGCCGCAAAATTTTGGCGGAAAAGCCAAATACCACCGGCAGCCTGGGCTGCGCGATTTCCGAGGCCGTGGAAAAGGCAGTGACAAGCGACAGCTGCCGCTATGTGCTGGGCTCGGTGCTCAACCAGGTGGTGCTGCATCAATCCATCATTGGCCTGGAAAGCAAAAAAGCGATGGAGATGCTGGGCGAATACCCGGATATCATCATCGGCTGTGCAGGCGGCGGCTCGAATTTGGCCGGGCTGATTGCGCCGTTTATGCAGGATAAGCTGCTGGGTAAGGCGGATCCGCGCATCATCGCCGTGGAGCCGGCTTCCTGCCCGTCGTTTACGCGCGGCAGATATGCGTATGACTACTGCGATACCGGCAAGATTACGCCGATGGCACGTATGTACACGCTGGGCAGCGGGTTTATTCCCTCCGCCAGCCATGCCGGCGGGCTGAGGTACCATGGCATGAGCCCCATCCTTTCCAAGCTGTATCACGATGGGTACATGGAGGCGGTTTCCGTGGAGCAGACCAAGGTGTTTGAGGCGGCCGTCTACTTTGCCAAGAAGGAGACCATCCTGCCGGCGCCGGAATCCTCCCATGCCATCCGCGCCGCCATCGACGAAGCGCTGAAATGCAAGGAAAGCGGCGAACAAAAGACCATTTTGTTTGGCCTGACAGGCACAGGATATTTTGATATGACGGCATATACCTCCTTCCATGAGGGGACGATGGGCGATTATATCCCGACGGATGAGGAATTGCAGCGCGGCTTTGACAGCCTGCCGGATATCCCGCAGAACCGGGGCTAAGACAGAAAACGCATACGAAAAGGGCCTCCCCAGGAGGCTCTTTTTTGCAAGAGGGAAACTTTTTTCTCCCTTATTGACTTTTTGTTCCTGGGCGGCCTACAATGAGTCCATGAAGGATGGATCTTATGAAAAGGGGTGTATGTGAAACATGAAAACCAGGACTTTAGGGCGCTGCGGGCTGATGGCCAGCGAAGTGGGGCTGGGCTGCGAGCATTTGCAGGGGCTGCCGTATGAGCAGATCAAAAGCGTGATCGACGAGGCCCTGGCGGGCGGCGTCAACATCATGGATGTATTCATGAGCGAGCCGGAGGTGCGCAGCAACATCGGCAAAGCGTTAAAGGGCCGCCGGGAGCAGGTGATTCTGCAAGGGCATATCGGGGCGGCCTGGCTCAACGGGCAGTATACCCGCACGCGCAACATCGAGCACTGCAAGACGTTTTTTGAGGATTTCATGAAGCGCCTGGATACCGATTATGTGGACATCGGCATGATCCATTTTGTCGATACCGAGGAGGACTATAAAGGCGTATTTGAATCGGAGGTCATCGAATATGCCAAGCAGCTCAAGGCCGAAGGAAAGATCAAGGCCATCGGGATGAGCTCACACAACCCCGGCATTGCGGAGCGCGCCGTAAAAACCGGGCTCATTGATGTGCTGATGTTCAGCATCAACCCGGTGTATGACCTGATGCCGGAGGGTGTGGTCATCGACGATTTGACGAATATGGAAACCTACCAACAGCGGGATTGGAGCGGCATTCACCCGGATCGTGAACAGCTGTATAAGACCTGCGAATCCATGGGCGTAGGCATTACGGTGATGAAGAGCCTGGCGGCGGGCAATCTGCTCAAGGCGGAAACGTCGCCGTTTGGCATGGCGCTGACGCCGGTACAGTGCATCCAGTATGTCTTGACGCGTCCGGCTGTAGCCAGCGCCTTGGTGGGCTGCAAGACGCCGGAGGATGTGAAGGCCGCGCTGGCGTATGAGACGGCCAGCGACGAGGAAAAGGACTATACAGAGGTGCTGAGCCATACGCCGAAGTATTCGCTCAAGGGCAAGTGCATGTACTGCAACCACTGCCTGCCGTGCCCGTCCAAGATCGACATTGCACAGGTCAACAAATACCTGGATCTGGCGCTGTTGGAGGATACGGTGCCAGATACCGTCAAGGCGCATTACGACGGCATGGCGACCCATGCTTCGGACTGTATCGGCTGCGGCAGCTGCGAGAAGAACTGCCCGTTCTCGGTTTCCGTCATCGAGCGCATGCAGAAGGCCAAAGAGGTATTTGGGCAATAAGGCAATCAAAGAAAAAAGGGCCTTTACGGGGTCCTTTTTTCTATATTATAGAGGAGAGCTGGAAGAAAGAGCTTTTTCATAAAACGGCGGAAAGGAAGAGAACGATGAAGCGCGGGCTTGGCAAAGCCTCTTAAAATACAATATTTTAGGAGGCAAAACAATGATGTTTCAGAAAAAGGATATGGATACATGGGACAGGACGGAGATATTCCGCCATTTTATCGATGAGCTCCGCTGTGTGATGAGCATGACGGTGGAATTGGATGTCACAGACTTTGTTAAAGCGATTGGGAAAAGGGGCTGCTCCTTTTACCCTGCGATGCTGTGGGTGGTAAGCGCGGCGGTAAACCAGCGCGAAGAACTGCGTATGGGGTACAATGCCCAGGGCGAGGCTGGCGTATGGGAGGCTGTTTCGCCGTATTATGCGCATTTTCATAAGGAGGACGAGCGCTTTGTCAAGCTGGTCACGGTTTACAGCCCGTGCTTTGAGACATTTTACCGGCGGTTTTGCGAGGATAAGCGCCGCTTTGCCGCATACAGGGGGTTTGAGCAGACAGAGATCCCGCCCAATACCTTTGATGTATCCTGCCTGCCGTGGACGCATTACCGCAGCTTTGACATGCATGTATTTGATGCAGGCACTTACCTGGCGCCTGTGGTTACCTGGGGCCGGTACCTTGAAAAACAGGGGCGGCTGATGCTGCCTTTGTCGCTGAATCTGCACCATGCCGCAGGGGACGGTTACCATCTATGCCGCTTTTTTTCCGATGTGGAGACATGGATGCAGGCTTTGCGCTAAAAGAAAAACAACGCCCGTTTTTTGCGGGCGTTGTTTGTTTTGCAGATGGTTACATGGCCTGGTGGAAGGTACGGCTGATGACCTCTTCCTGCTGTTCGCGGGTCAGGCGGTTGAAGTTGACTGCATAGCCGGAAACGCGGATGGTCAGCGTGGGATACTTATCGGGATGGTCCATCGCATCGATCAGCGTTTCGCGGTTCAACACGTTGACGTTCAGATGATGCGCCCCCTGCACAAAGTAGCCGTCTAGGATGGCGACAAGGTTGTTTTCCCGCTGCGCTTCGTCCTTGCCCAGGGCCTGCGGCACGATGGAGAAGGTGTTGGAAACGCCGTCCTGGCACACATCGCGGTAGGGGATCTTGGCCACGGAATTCAGCGAGGCCAGCGCGCCGTGGATGTCGCGGCCATGCATCGGGTTGGCGCCCGGCGCCAGCGGCTCGCCCGCCTTGCGGCCGTCCGGCGTGGTGCCGGTCTTTTTGCCGTACATCACGTTGCTGGTGATGGTCAGCGCGGACAGGGTATGGATGGCGTCGCGGTACAGCGGATGCTTTTTCAATTCCTCCGAGAACTTGGTCACGACCTGTACGGCCAGATCGTCCACGCGGTCGTCGTCGTTGCCGTATTTGGGGAAATCGCCCACGGTTTCAAAATCCACCGCTACGCCGTTCTCATCACGGATGGGCTTGACCTTGGCATACTTGATGGCGGACAGGGAATCCACCGCCACGGACAGGCCGGCGATGCCAAAGGCGGTCAGGCGCTCTACATCGGTATCATGCAGCGCCATCTGGCTGGCTTCGTAGGCGTATTTATCATGCATATAATGGATGATGTTGACGGTATCCACATACAGCTCCGCCACATATTCCAGCACCTTGTAATAGTTTTTCAGCACTTTGCCAAAATCCAGCACCTCATCGGTGATGGGCTCGATGCCCGGGACCACAAGATCGCCTTTCTTTTCATCCACGCCGCCGTTGATGGCATACAGGAGAGATTTGGCCAAATTGCAGCGCGCGCCGAAGAACTGCATCTGTTTGCCGACCTTCATCGCGGAGACACAGCAGGCAATGGCGTAGTCGTCACCGTAGATCGGGCGCATGACGTCGTCGTTTTCATACTGGATGGAATCGGTGGCAATGGAGATCTTTGCGCAGTACTGCTTGAACGCCTCCGGAAGATGCTCGCTCCAAAGCACGGTGAGGTTGGGCTCCGGCGCCGTGCCGAGGTTGATGAGGGTGTGCAGGTAGCGGAAGGAGTTTTTCGTGACAAGCGATTTGCCGTTGATACCGATGCCGCCGATGGATTCGGTGACCCAGGTAGGGTCGCCGCCGAAGAGCTCGTTGTACTCCGGCGTGCGCAGATGGCGCACCAGGCGCAGCTTGATGATGAATTGGTCGACCAATTCCTGCGCTTCCGCTTCAGTGATGAGCCCGTTGTCCAAATCACGCTGCACATAGATGTCCAAAAACGTAGAGGTGCGGCCGAGGCTGGTAGCGGCGCCGTTGTTTTCCTTGATACCGGCCAGGTATGCAAAGTAGACGGCCTGGAAGGCTTCCTGCGCGCTGCCGGCGGGCTGGGAAAGGTCCACGCCGTATTTTTGGGCCATGGACTTGATTTCGCCCAGGGCGCGGATCTGCATGGAGACCTCTTCGCGGGCGCGGATGCGGTCTTCGGTCATCGGGCCGTCCAGCGCATCCAGATCCTTTTTCTTTTCCGCTACGAGCCGGTCTATGCCATACAGCGCTACGCGGCGATAGTCGCCGATGATGCGCCCGCGGCCGTAAGCGTCCGGCAGGCCGGTCAAAAGCCCGGCGTGGCGCGCTACGCGGGTGCGTTTGGGATAGGCGTCAAACACGCCTTCGTTGTGCGTTTTGCGGTATTCGGAAAAATGCGCTTCAATGGCGGGGTCCAGCTGATAGCCGTATTGCTCCAGCGAGCTTTTGGCCATGCGCATGCCGCCGTAAAGGTTTACGATGCGCTTGAGCGGCGCATCGGTCTGCAGGCCGACGACGACCTCGTTTTCCTGGTCGATATAGCCGGGGGCAAAGTTGTCAATGCCGGAGATGATCTTGGTCTCAACATCCAGCACGCCGCCGTTTTTCATCTCCTGGCGCAAGAGATCCTCACAACGGCCCCATACCTTTTTGGTCTTTTCGGTGGGGGGCTGCAAAAACGAATCGTCGCCGGTGTACTGGGTGTAGTTCTTTTGGATAAAGTTGCGGACGTTGATTTCATCCTGCCAAACGCCGGATGCAAATCCTTTCCATTGCTCCATAACATTTACCTCCTTTAGGTTGGGGGAAATTGGGGGAAAAACTCTTCTTGCAGCTGCGCGGCCTTCTCCTGATCCATCGCCGGAACGCCGGAGAGGGAATAGGGCAGCTGCATGGTCTCGTATTTGTGTACGCCCAGCAGATGATAGGGCAAAAGCTCTACCCTTTGCACATGCTGCAAAGAATCGACAAAGCGCTTTAGCTGTGCCAGGTGCGCGCGGCTGTCCGTGAACCCCGGCACCAGGACATGGCGGATCCACAACGGAATGCCAAGGCGCTGGGCCTCGGCCAAAAAGGCCTGGGTCTCGGCCATGGGCCGGCCTGTCATATCCAGATAGCCGCTCTCTGTGACGTGCTTGACATCGTAGAGAATCAGGTCGGTATGGCGCAGGATCTCGGTATAGTCTCCCAAACCTGCGCCGGCGGTATCCAAACAGGTATGGATGCCCTCCTGCTTTAACAGCCGCAGCATTGCCAGCAGGAACTCCGGCTGCAAAAGCGGCTCGCCGCCGGAAAAGGTGACCCCGCCGCCGCTGCGCGCAAAATAGGGTTTGAAGCGGCGAATCTTCTGCATCAGCGCTTCCGGCGAAATCTCTTCGCCGCCGGAAAGCTGCCAGGTATCCGGGTTATGGCAAAACCGGCACCTGAGCCGGCACCCCTGCAAAAAGACGACGGTACGGATGCCGGGGCCGTCTACCAAGCCCATGGATTCGATGGAATGAACAGCGCCTTTCATAGCACGCCTCCTTTTGCGGGGAAATAGAAAAAGCCGCACCCCTAGGCATAGTGTGCCCAGACGGTCGGCCCCTACAAGATCATACTCCATGTGGTGTGCTCCACAAACTCCGTCAGTCATACGATCTATGTTTAACATACACAATCGATAAGAGCTTGTCAAGCGAAAAAAAGAAAAAGTTTTTTGCTTTTTAGCGGGTTGCAGGCGGATGATGCAAGAGGGAAAAGCCGCCCTTTAAAATGCGCGCTGGGTTTTAGAGCAAGCCAAGCGTTTGCAGCGCCGGGCGCAGATTCGTGCCATGGGGCAGGCACAGCCCATGCAGGCCGGCGGTTTCGGCGGCTTGGATGTTGGCGGGCATGTCGTCGATGAAAAGGGAATCGCCTGCATTGAGTTGATAACGCTGCAAAAGCAGCCGGTAAATTTTGGGGTCGGGCTTTGTGCAGTGCTCATAGCAGGAAATGACGCGGCCGTCAAACAGGCGGAAAAAATCATAGCGGGCAAGCACGGTTTCCCAGGCTTCTTTATGGAAATTGGATAGGAGATACAGCGCGTACCCGCTGCGCTTTAACGCCTTGGCAGCAGCCACATTCTGTGCCAGCGGGGTCAGCATTTGCGTCCAATTCTGCAAGACAAAGGCGATCTCGTCCCGATATGAGGGGGATTGATTGGACAGAATATGGATCGCATCCCGGGTCGTCAAAAGCCCCTTATCCAAGGCGGCCCACGCCCGGCTGTCAAAGACTATGGCTTTCAAATCGTCTGCCACAGGGGCTGCAAAGTATTTTTTCAAAAATTTTTGCGGCTGAAAATCCAGAAGGACGTTTCCAATGTCGAAAATGATATGTTTCACGGCGCATCTCCCTTCGTTTGCAAGATCAACACCTACTATAAATGCTTTTATAGAGCAAGGCAAACAAAAAAGAGCCGCGGCTGTGCCGCGGCCCTTGGTGTACGGTAAAAAATCAATCCAACTGATCCAATGCGATGCTGTATTGGCTTTCGGAGGCGAGCTTGTGCTCGGCCTGGTTCATATACTGCTTTACGCTGGCCGAAGCCTTGGCGATGGGCTGCAGGGTGCCTGCACCGGCTACGCAGCCGCCGGGGCATCCCATGCCCTCCAGCAGGTAACCGTCGTATTTGCCGGCCTTGGCCAGCATGAGCATCCGCTTGCAGTCGTGCAGGCCCTGGGCGGATTGGACCTTGACCTCACGGTCCGGGTCGATCTGCTTGATGCAGTCCGCCACGGCCTGGGCAACGCCGCCGCCCACAGCGAACCCGCGGCCCGCTGCGGTGGAGTCGGTAAACGGCTCGCCAGGCTCTACCTCGGCAAAGTTGATGCCCTTGGCCTGGAACATGCCCATCAATTCTTCAAAGGTCAGCACGAAGTCCACATCGCTGCGGATGGTGCGCCGGCTGGCCTCCAGCTTTTTGGCAGCGCACGGGCCGATGAAGGCCACGCGGCAGTTTTTATGCTCTTTTTTCATCAGGCGCGCCGTGAGCACCATAGGCGTCAGCGCCATGGAAATATACGGGGCCAGGGTGGGGAAGAGCTTTTTGGCCATCACGGACCAGGAGGGGCAGCAGGAAGTCGCCATAAAGGGCTGTTTTTCCGGCACCTTCTCCATAAAGTCGTGGGCCTCCTCAATGGTACACAGGTCTGCGCCGATGGCCACCTCCACCACATCGTCAAAGCCCAGCATCTTCATGGCGGGCTTTACCTTTTCCGGCGTCAGCTCGGGGCCGAATTGGTTGACAAACGCCGGCGCTACGATGGCGATGACGCGGTCGCCGCGGTTGATGGAATGGATGAGCTGGAAGATCTGCCCTTTGTCCGCAATGGCGCCAAAGGGGCAGTTTACCAGGCACATGCCGCAGGATACGCACTTGTCGTAATCGATCTTGGCACAGCCGTTTTCATCCGAGCCGATGGCGTCCATGCCGCAGGCTTTGGCGCAGGGCCGCTCCATTTTCAAGATGGCGCCATAGGGGCACACATCCTTACAGCGGCCGCATTTGATGCATTTTTCCTGGTCGATCACGGATTTGCCGTTGACCAGGCTGATCGCCTTTTTGGGGCAAACCTCCACACAAGGATGCGCCAGGCAGCCCTGGCACATATCCGAAACGTGGAAGGATTTTTCCGGACATTTGTTGCACGCAAACTTGATGATATTCACCAGCGGCGGATCATAGTATTTGTCCGCAATGGCGCTTTCTACGATGCCGTCGGAAACGGGGGCATGCTCGTCCAGCGGGCGGAGGGGCAGGCCGATGGCCAGGCGCAGCCTTTCGCCGACGATGGCGCGTTCCAAAAAGATGCTCTCGCGGTGCATGGCAACCTCGCCGGGCACGATTTTGTACGGCAGTTCTTCTATGCGGCTATAATCGCCTCCTTCGTAGGCCAAACGGGCTACTTCGGTAAAGACTTTTCGACGTATATCCGTCACGGAAGAATAGATTCCTCTCATGGCAATGCTCCTTACATATATATTTAGAATCGTTACTTTCGCGCCTATTGTAGCATTGAGTTTGTGCTTTTACAATCAAAGTTTGTTAAAAAGTTATCAAAACATCAAAATTTTTTTGAAAAATGTCCTAAATGAGACACGTAAATGGGTGTAAGGCACAGGAATTTAGGGAACAATGGGAGAAAAGGAGGCGGAGCAGATATGAGGATTCCTAAGCATATCGGCATCATTCCGGATGGAAACCGGCGCTGGGCTGTGCAGCACGGGCTGCAAAAGCAGGAAGGATACAGCTACGGGCTGGCGCCGGGCCTGGCGCTGTTTCGGCAGGCAGCGGCGTATGGCATAGAGGAGATCAGTTACTATGGCTTTACAGCGGAAAACTGCAAGCGCCCCAAAACGCAGCAGCTTGCGTTTCAAAAGGCATGCGTGGATGCGGTGGAGATGCTCAAAGGAGAGGCGGCCGGCCTGCGGGTGGTGGGCAATACGCAATCGGATTGCTTTCCCAAAGCGCTGCTTCCGTATACAGAGCGTACATACCTTGGCGACGGCAGCGGGACGCGGGTCAATTTTTTGGTGAATTATGGCTGGGAATGGGATCTTTTCGACGGCACAAAGGACAAGCGCGCCTGGCATTCCAGGGACGTTTCACGCATCGACCTTGTCATCCGCTGGGGCGGCATGCGGCGGCTTTCCGGCTTTTTACCGGTCCAATGCGTATATGCGGATTTTTATGTGGTGGATGCGCTGTGGCCGGATTTTGCCCCGCAGCATCTGGAGGAGGCGCTGGCCTGGTACGATCGGCAGGATGTGACCCTGGGCGGATAATTTTGCATTGAAAACAGTGCGCAGGTATGATACGGTAACGATAAAGAAACCATCAAGACGCATGAGGGAGCCTTATGCGCCTTTGTTATGGTAGAGGGAGTTTTGTTGGGGGCGGTTTTATGCAAGAAAGAGAAAGGTTTAGCTCGCGGCTGGGATTTATCCTGATTTCGGCGGGCTGTGCCATCGGGCTGGGCAACGTATGGCGGTTTCCCTATATTGTAGGGCAAAACGGCGGCGCGGCGTTTATTTTGATCTACCTGTTTTTTCTGGTGATCCTTGGCATTCCCATCATGACGATGGAGTTTTCCGTAGGCCGGGCCAGCCGGAAGAGCGTGGCCAGCTCATTTAAGGCGCTGGAGCCGCCGGGCACAAAGTGGCATTGGTATAGCTATTTTGGCATGGCGGGCAACTATCTTTTGATGATGTTTTATACGGTGATCTCCGGCTGGATCCTAGCGTATATCTTCAAGATGATCCGCGGGGATTTTGCCGGGATGACGGCTGAGGGCGTCAAGGCGCAGTTTGACGGGCTGGTGGCGGATCCCTGGGTGCAGGTGCTGTGCCTGGCGATCGTCATTCTGCTGGGCTTTGGCATCTGCTCGCTGGGGCTGAAAAACGGGGTAGAGCGCATCACGAAAAAGATGATGGTGCTGCTCATCGCGCTGATGGTGGTGCTGGCGGTGCGCTCGGTTACGCTGGAAGGGGCCGGCGAAGGGCTTCGCTATTATCTGGTGCCGGATTTTAGCAAGATAGCGGAGCGCGGCATTGGCACGGTGCTGTTTGAGGCCATGGGGCAGGCGTTTTTCACGCTTTCCATCGGCATGGGCAGCATGGCCATCTTTGGCAGCTATATGGATAAGGACCGGAAGATACTGGGCGAATCCATCAGCATTACGGCGCTGGATACCTTTGTGGCGGTGATGGCAGGCCTCATTATCCTGCCGGCCTGCTCTGCTACCGGCGTGCCGATGGATTCCGGCCCGTCGCTGATCTTTGTGACGCTGCCAAATATCTTTAACGCCATGCCGCTGGGCCAGGTATGGGGTGCGTTGTTCTTTGTGTTTATGCTGTTTGCCGCGCAGAGCACGCTGGTCGCGGTGTTTGAAAATATCATCTCCTTTGCCATGGATCTTTGGGGCTGGAGCCGGAAAAAGGCATGCCTGGTAAATATCGGGCTGATCTTCCTGCTTTCGCTGCCGGCGCTTTTGGGCGGCAATCTGTGGCAGGCGTTCCAGCCGTTGGGCATGGCGATTTCGGATTTTGAAGATTTCCTTGTAAGCAACAATATTTTGCCGCTGGGTTCGCTGGTATATGTGATGTTTTGCGTATCCAAGCGAGGCTGGGGCTGGAAAAACTTTTTGCAGGAGGCCAATACGGGGAAGGGACGCAGCTTTTCTTCGCGCATTTACCTGTATGCCAAATATGTGATCCCCGTCATCGTGCTGTATATCTTTATACAGGGATACATCGTAAAGTTCTTCCTGCCGGCAGGCTGAGCGCATAAGGAAAAACCGACCCTGGGGTCGGTTTTTTTCTTTGCAAACGTGCCTTGGCTCCGTATAATGGAGGCTATGGGAAAAGAGGTTTTGTCAATGGGAAAGAGGACAAGCGCAGCCAGAGCCGCCTTTGGATATACCATCCCGGTGCTGGCGGGGTATGTATGCTTGGGCGCGGCCTATGGGCTATTGATGCAGGCCAAGGGCTTGGGATGGGGATGGACGCTGGCCATCAGCCTATTTACCTATGCGGGCAGCCTGCAATTTGTCATGATCGGCCTTTTAACCAGCGCATTTGAGCCGGTATATGCATTTTTGCTGGCGCTGATGGTCAACGCACGCCATCTGTTTTACGGCATCTCGATGCTGGGGCGCTTTCAGGGCATGGGCTGGAAAAAATGGCTGCTGGTATTTGGGTTGACGGACGAAACCTTTTCCATCCACTGCGCCGCCAAAGAGCCGGCAGGGGTGGACCGGGGATGGTTTATGCTGTGCGTTTCGCTGCTGGATCACAGCTACTGGATGCTGGGCTCGCTGATCGGCTGCCTTGCGGGCGGGTTGTTTGCTTTTGATACAACCGGCATTGATTTTGTGATGACGGCGCTGTTTGTCGTCATCTTTTTGGATCAGTGGAAGCAGCAGAAAAACCACGGCCCGGCGCCGGTGGGCCTGGGGGCCTCGGCGCTGTGCCTTTTGGCGTTTGGGCCAGATGGCTTTTTGCTGCCTGCCATGGCGCTGATCGTGGCGGGCATTACGCTGTGCCGCGGCAGATGGGAGGAAAGCGCATGACGACCTTGCAAATCGGAATTTGTGGAGAGATTTCCTGAACTTTCCTTATTTTTCAAGGCTT
>CAUGNO010000013.1:0-45280 GCA_959600905.1 uncultured Eubacteriales bacterium
TTACGGAGATCATGGAATAAGAATGAAAAAGGGACTGCTTTGCAGTCCCTTTTTTACAAAAAGAGGGATGGCAATGGAGCAGGTATGTTTTGAGGCAGTACTCAATAAAAAGCAAATGCAGAAGGTGGCTTCTTTGGCAGAAGATATATGGTATGAGCATTATGGAACGCTGTTGGGAGAAAAACAGATTGCATATATGCTGGAAAAGTTTCAATCCGTCTCTGCTATTGAAAAGCAGCTAAGGCATGGATATCAATATTATCTGATAACCTATGATGGTGATGCACATGGCTATATCGGCATACAGCCACAAGGGAACACCCTATTTTTGAGTAAGTTGTATTTACAAAAGCAGGCGCGAGGCAAGGGAATTGCACGGCAGGCATTGGATATGATGCGTGAGGTATGCAGGGAAAAGGGGCTTTCTTCCATCTATTTGACGGTGAATAAACACAA
Source organism: uncultured Eubacteriales bacterium (assembly GCA_959600905.1). GTDB lineage: Bacteria > Bacillota > Clostridia > Christensenellales > QAND01 > UMGS1975. The sequence continues at coordinate 457 of CAUGNO010000013.1, forward strand.
TAGCTCTAAACAAGTATACGAAGCGCTTGGGTTTAAAACAACGCGCGAGGAAGTAACGGATATAGGACATGGGTTCGTGATGGATGATTATATCATGGAGATTTTGGTGGAGGAATAAAAGAAAAAATATCCTAAAAAATAACTTGCAATTCTTATATTGTTACGCTATAATCTATTAGTCTCTGTGTGCGTATGTACACAGAATAGGGAAGAAGCGGAAGGTTGCCGGCATCGGCAAAGCCGGGTAATTTCCGTGGACCAAGCCTGACAATCGGGCGGCGAGTCCCATCTCGCCGCGTGTATCTATAAAAAGTGGACACACGCGGGAACGTGTAAATGGGATATCGAAAAAAGGAGGAACAATATGCCGAGCCAAAAAATTCGTATTAAGCTCAAAGCTTACGATCACAACCTGATCGACCAAAGCGCAGAGAGGATCGTAGAGACCGCAAAGCGGTCTGGTGCCAAGATCTCTGGCCCGATTCCGCTGCCGACGGACAAGGAAATCATCACCGTTTTGCGTGCAACGCACAAGTACAAGGACGCACGGGAACAATTTGAAATCAAAACGCACAAACGCATTATCGATATCCTGGATCCCACGTCCAAAACAGTCGATTCCCTGATGAGACTGGATCTTCCGGCTGGTGTGGATATCGAGATCAAGCTTTGATGCAGTGCTGGAGGTGACGGACGTGAAAAAAGCAATATTGGCAAAAAAACTGGGCATGACTCAGGTGTATGCACAAGATGGCACAGTCGTCCCTGTGACGGTGCTGCAGGCTGGCCCCTGCTACGTTGTGCAGAAGAAAACAGTGGACAAGGATGGCTACGAAGCGGTGCAGATCGGCTTTGAATCCATTCGCGAAAAGCTGGTGAATAAACCTGCTAAGGGTCATCTGGATAAGGCCGGTGTTGGGCTATTGCGCAACCTGCGCGAGTTCAAGCTGGAGGACGCAGCTTCTTATGAAGTTGGCCAGGAAATCAAGGCAGATGTGTTCGCAGAGGGCGATAAAGTGGACGTAAGCGGCGTTTCCAAGGGGAAAGGGTATGCTGGCGTCATCAAGCGCCACAACCAACACAGAGGACGCATGACACATGGTTCCGGGTTCCACAGGGCACCGGGCTCCATGGGCGGAGCATCTAGCCCGTCTCGCGTATTCAAAAGCAAAAACCTGCCGGGCCACCTGGGCGCGGTAAAGGTAACTACCCAGAATCTGACGATCGTTTCGGTGAATGCTGAAAAGAACGTGATTCTTGTCAAGGGCGCAGTGCCCGGGCCGAATGGCGCGCTGGTAAGCGTGGTCGATTCGGTGAAGAACTGAGCCAAGGAGGGAATTCCAAATGCCGAAGGTTGATATCCTCAACATGGAAGGCAGCGTTGTGGATTCGCTGGAGCTGAACGATGCCGTATTCGGGATCGAGCCCAACCACAGCGCGCTGCACCAAGTTGTGAAAGCACAGCTGGCCAACAAACGCCAAGGAACACAGAGCGCGTTGACCAGATCAGAAGTAAGCGGCGGCGGTATTAAGCCGTGGCGTCAGAAAGGCACTGGCCGTGCCCGCCAAGGATCCACCCGCAGCCCGCAGTGGCGTCATGGCGGCGTTGTATTTGCGCCCAAACCGCGCAGCTACCGCCAGGATGTAAACAAAAAGGTCCGCAAGCTGGCAATGTGCAGCGCACTATCCAGCAAGGTGGCGGATGGCAACATGATCGTTTTGGATCAGGTCGGTTTTGAAAAGCCGTCCACTAAGGCAATGGTAAAAATGCTGAATGCCTTGAAGGTAGACGGAAAAGCGCTGGTTGTTTTGCCGGAAGGCAATGCAGAGGTGGAGCTCTCCGCCCGCAACATTCCCGGCATCAAAACGACGGTGACCGGCACGTTGAATGTGTATGACATTATGAAATATGATCGCTTCATCATCACCAAGGATGCGGCCATCAAGGTGCAGGAGGTATACGCAAAATGAGCAATGCGCATGACATCATCCTCCGCCCGGTGCTGACGGAAAAAACGTATCAGGATATGAGCGAAAAACGCTATGCGTTTATCGTACATCCCGATGCAAACCGCACAGCTGTAAAGCAGGCAATTGAAGAAATTTTCAATGTAGAAGTGGCAAAGGTCAATATCGTCAACACCCTGGGCAAGATCAAACGCCAGGGCCTGACAAAGGGCCGCAGGGCTTCTCTGAAAAAGGCGTATGTGGTTTTGAAAGAGACCAGCGCGCCCATCGAATTCTTTGAAGGCATGGCGCAATAAGCGCAAGCAATAACGGGAGGAAACGGAGTATGGCAATCAAAAAATACAAGCCGACATCGCCGGGCCGCCGTTTTATGACGGTCACTGATTACAGCGGCTTGAGCAAGACAGCGCCTGAACGCTCGCTGCTGGTGGATTTGAAGAAATCCGGCGGCCGTAACGCTCATGGCCGTATCACCGTTCGCCATAGAGGCGGCGGAAACAAGAGAAAATACCGCATTATTGATTTCAAGCGTACCAAAGACGGTATTCCCGCTAAAGTGGCTACGATTGAATATGATCCGAACCGTACTTGCTTTATCGCCCTGATCCACTATGCTGATGGTGAAAAGAGCTATATTTTGGCTCCGATTGGCTTGAAGGTCGGCGATACGGTAATGAGCGGCGAAAACGCAGACATCATGCCGGGCAACTGCCTGCCCATTCGCAGCATTCCGCTGGGTACTGTGATCCACAACATTGAGCTGCGCGTTGGCGTAGGTGGCCAGATGTGTCGTACGGCAGGCTGTGCAGCACAGCTGATGGCAAAGGAAGGCAAATATGCGCAGGTGCGCCTGCCCTCCGGCGAAGTGCGTATGGTACCGATGGATGCCAGAGCCTCGATTGGCCAGGTTTCTAACGAAGACCATGAAAACGTGAACCTGGGTAAAGCGGGCCGCAAGCGTGCGCGCGGCATCCGCCCGACGGTACGCGGTTCTGTTATGAACCCGGTAGACCACCCGCACGGCGGCGGCGAAGGCAAAGCGCCGGTAGGCCGCCCCGGCCCGATGACCCCCTGGGGCAAACCGGCCCTGGGCCATAAGACTCGTAAGAAGAACGCCCCGACGGATAAGTACATTGTGCGTCGTAGAGGCAGCAAGTAAGGAAGGAGGATGGCAAAATGTCCCGTTCAGTAAAAAAAGGACCTTTCGTACAAGAGAGATTGCTGGCACGTGTGCAGCAAATGAATGAAAAGAACGAGAAGAAAGTGTTGAAGACCTGGTCTCGTTCCTCCACCATCTTCCCTGACATGGTAGGCCATACGATCGCCGTACACGACGGCCGCAAACATGTGCCTGTCTACATCATTGAGGACATGGTCGGCCATAAGCTTGGCGAATTTGCACCGACCCGGACCTATCGCGGCCATGCGGGCAGCGAAAAGTCCTCCTCGTCTAGATAAGGGAAGGAGATTGACATGGCAACGCGTCAAAAAGAAAAAGCGGCTCGCAGAGCAGAAAATCGTGACAGACGGCCCAAAGCCGTACTGCGTTATGCTAGGATCGCGCCGAGAAAAGCGCGCGCAGTGATTGATCAGATTCGTGGCAAGTCGTTGGCAGAGGCAGAGGGAATCCTGATGCTTTCTCCCAGAGGCGCCAGCGAAATCGTATACAAACTGGTAGAATCCGCCGCAGCCAATGCGGAAAACAACCTCGACATGGCACGCGATACGCTGTATGTCGCAGAGATCTATGCGGATGGCGGCCCGACGCTCAAACGCTATCGTCCCCGCGCCCAAGGGCGTGCGGCCAGCATTTTGAAGCGCACGAGCCACATTACCGTCATCTTGGATCAGGTTAAGTAGGAGGGTGTAGTATGGGCCAGAAAGTTAATCCGCACGGTTTCCGTGTCGGTGTCATCAAAGATTGGGATACGCGCTGGTTCGCTAATGGCAAAGCCTTCGCAGACAACCTGATCTCGGATTATGAAATCCGTAAATTTTTGAAGAAAAAGCTGTATGCGGCTGGCATTGCAAAGATTGAGATCGAGCGTGCGGCCGGAAAAATCACAGTGAACATTCATACCGCCAAACCTGGCGTGGTCATTGGCCGCGGCGGCGCAGGTGTGGAAGCGCTGAAAAAGGAATTGAACAAGGTTGCCGGCACTGCCTGCAACATCAACATCATCGAAGTGAAGCGTGCTGAGACCAATGCACAGTTGGTGGCAGAAAACGTAGCACAGCAGCTGGAGCGCCGTATTTCTTTCCGGCGTGCGATGAAGCAATGCATCGGACGCAGCATGAAGGCTGGCGCCAAGGGCATCAAGATCACTTGCGGCGGCCGTTTGGGCGGCGCAGAGATCGCCCGCAGTGAAAGCTATCATGAAGGAAGCATCCCGCTGCAAACCCTGCGCGCGGATATCGACTATGGGTTTGCTGAAGCACATACGACCTATGGCCGTATCGGCGTAAAGGTATGGATCTACAAAGGCGAAGTGCTGAATGCGCGCAAGTCGCGTTCCGCTGTCGCTAAGGAAGGAGGCAGATAAGCCATGTTGATGCCTAAACGCGTAAAGCGCAGAAGAGTGCATCGCGGACGCCTGAAAGGCACCGAAACCCGCGGCACGACGGTAACGTACGGTGAATATGGCTTGCAGGCCCTGGATCCGTGCTGGATTACCTCCAATCAAATCGAGGCTGCTCGTATTGCCATGACCCGCTATATCAAACGTGGTGGGCAGGTATGGATCAAAATTTTCCCGCATAAGCCCGTAACGGAAAAACCGGCGGAAACCCGCATGGGTTCCGGTAAAGGTTCTCCGGAATATTGGGTTGCTGTGGTACGTCCCGGCCGTGTGATGTTTGAAATCGCAGGCGTGCCGGAAGAAACTGCCCGCGAAGCGCTGCGCTTGGCTATGCATAAGCTGCCCTGCCGCTGCAAATTCGTGAAGAAGGGCGAAGATACTGCCGTAGGTGGTGAAACGAAATGAAAGCGAAACAACTGCATGAAATGACAACCGAAGAGCTGACCAGTAAAGTGGCGGAACTCAAGGGGGAACTGTTTAACCTTCGTTTTCAACTCGCCACCGGACAGCTTCAGAACCCGATGAGCATCAAACAGACCAAACGCGATATCGCAAAGGCACAGACCATTTTGCGTGAACGCGAAATCAAAGCCGCCGCCGGCGGTCAAGCGTAAGGAGGGCTGAAAAGTGGAAGAAAGAGGCCATCGCAAGACAAGAACCGGTATCGTCGTATCCGATAAGATGGATAAGACGGTCGTGGTAGCCATCGCAACCCACGAGAAGCACCGTCTTTACGGCAAAACCTATAAAAAGACCACGCGCTTGAAAGCACATGATGAAAACAACACATGTGGCGTAGGCGATAAGGTATCCATCATGGAGACCCGTCATTTGTCCAAAGACAAGAACTGGCGCGTTGTGGAAATTATCGAAAAGGCCAAGTAAGAGCCAGAAAGGGAGGACAACGCCATGATTCAACCGCAAACTAGGCTAAAAGTTGCCGACAACAGCGGCGCCAAAGAAATCATGTGTATCAAAGTGCTGGGCGGTTCGTTCCGTAAGACCGGCAACATCGGCGATGTCATTATCGCCTCTGTGAAAAGTGCTGCGCCGGGCGGGGTCGTCAAGAAAAAGGATGTTGTACGCGCGGTCATCGTTCGCTCCTCAAAAGGGGTTAACAGACCTGACGGTTCCTACATCCGCTTTGACGATAATGCCGCGGTCATCATAAACGACCAAAAACAGCCTCGTGGAACCCGTATTTTCGGGCCAGTGGCCAGGGAGCTCCGTGAAAGAGACTATATGAAGATCGTCTCTCTTGCGCCCGAAGTGCTTTAAGGAGGGTGGAAGATATGGTCAAAAAGCTGCATGTACGGAAGGACGACACGGTAGTCGTCGTATCCGGCAAAGATAAAGGAAAACAGGGCAAGGTGCTTCGCGCTCTGCCCAAAGAAGGAAAAGTCGTTGTAGAGGGCGTCAATGTGGTTGCACGCCACACCAAGCCGAAAGGCCAAGGAGATCCGGGCGGGATCATTCGTTCCGAGGCTCCTATCTATGCGTCCAAGGTAATGCTGGTTTGCGAAAAGTGCAACAAAGCAACCCGTATTTCCTACAAGATTCTTCCGGACGGCAAGAAGGTCCGCGTATGCAAGAAATGCGCGGCTGAACTTGGCTGAGTGCCACAAGGAGGGTAAGTAAATGGCCGAACAGGCAATGCCTCGTTTGAGGCAGAGATACCAAGAGGAAATCGTTCCGGCGCTGATGGCTAAGTTCAAATATACGAACATCAATCAGGTGCCGAAACTGGAGAAGATCGTTTTGAACATGGGTCTTGGCGATGTAAAAGACAACGCCAAGGGACTGGAAGCGGCCGTCAACGATATGATGATGATCGCAGGCCAGCGGCCCGTTGTAACCAAGGCTCGTAAATCCGTTGCAAACTTCCGCCTTCGTGAAGGCATGAACGTCGGCGCAAAGGTAACGCTGCGCAGCAACCGCATGTATGAGTTTGCAGATCGTCTGCTCAACATTGCTTTGCCGCGTGTACGTGACTTCCGCGGCGTTTCGGATAAGTCTTTCGATGGAAGAGGCAACTATGCGCTGGGCATCAAGGAACAGCTCATCTTCCCGGAAATCGAGTATGATAAAGTGGACAAAGTGCGCGGTATGGATATCGTATTTGTCACCACTGCGAAAACCGATGAGGAAGCGCGTGAGCTGATGGCACTCCTTGGAATGCCGTTTGCCCAGAACTAAAAGGAGGAACAACCTTGGCTAAAAAGAGCATGATCAATAAGCAACAGCGCGAGCCAAAGTTCTCTTCTAGGGCGTACACCCGCTGCCGCATCTGCGGCCGCCCGCACAGTGTGCTCCGCAAATATGGCGTATGCCGTATCTGCTTTAGAGAACTGGCCTACAAAGGACAGATTCCAGGCGTGCGCAAGGCAAGCTGGTAATCGCGGAGAGGAGGATACAACATGATCGTAACGGATCCCATTGCCGATATGCTGACCCGCATCCGCAACGCGTTGGTCGCTCGGCACGAAAGCGTAGAAGTCCCCGCGTCCAATATGAAGAAAGCCATCGCGCAGATTCTGCTGGATGAAGGATATATCAAAACCGTAGAGATCGAGGAAGAGGGCCCGCAGGGCAAAATCAAGATCGGTCTGAAGTATGGTCCGAACAACGAAAGCGTCGTTACGGGATTGCGCCGTATCAGCAAGCCTGGCTTGCGCGTATACGCCCGCAAAGAAGAAGTTCCTAAGGTGTTGGGTGGCCTTGGTATTGCCATCATCTCCACCAGTAAAGGCGTAATGACCGATAAAAAGGCCCGCCAGAACAACATCGGCGGAGAGGTATTGGCGTACATCTGGTAAGATGGCGCCCACGGAGGTGTGGTTATGTCCAGAATTGGCAAAAAGCCGATCAGCCTGCCCAATGGGGTAAGCGTCACGGTGGAGCAGGGCAACACCGTACACGTGAAAGGTCCCAAGGGCGAGCTTTCGCAAAAAATCCACGATGATATGAAAGTATCCGTGGTCGACAATGTAGTGACGGTAGAGCGTCCTACGGATGAAGCAAATCACCGTGCGTTGCACGGTTTATCCCGTTCCCTGATCCAGAACATGGTAATTGGCGTATCCGAAGGCTACAAAAAAGAATTGGAGATCGTCGGCGTTGGTTACCGTGCGCAAAAGCAAGGGAAGAAATTGGTGCTGAATATGGGCTTTTCCCATCCGGTTGAGATGGAAGAGCCGCAGGGAATCACCTTTGAGGTGCCGAGCCCGACGCAGATTGTGGTCAACGGCATTGACAAGCAGTTGGTAGGCGAAACCGCGGCCAATGTGCGCAAGGTGCGCCCGCCGGAACCCTACAAGGGCAAGGGCATCAAGTATGTGGATGAATACATTCGCCGCAAAGTCGGCAAAGCAGGTAAGTAAGGAGGGACGTGCAGCATGATTAACAAACCGGATAAAAATAAGATTCGCGTCGCGCGTCACCGCCGTACTCGCAAGAACATCATGGGGACGGCTGAGTGCCCGCGGATGGATGTTTTCCGCAGCAACAGCCATATCTATGTGCAATTGATTGACGATGCAGCAGGCAGAACGCTGGTAGCCAGCTCTACGCTGGATCCTGCGATCCGCGACCAAGTCAAGGAAATGTCCAAGGTGGAGGCCGCCAAGCTGGTAGGCAACCAGGCGGGCAAGAAAGCCTTGGAAGCTGGCATCAAGCAAGTCGTGTTCGATCGCGGAGGCTATCTCTACACGGGCCGTGTGGCCAATGTGGCAGAGGGCGCTCGCGAAGCCGGACTGGACTTCTAAAACGGAGGGATACAACAGTGCGCATTGACACAACAGGCTTAGAACTGAAAGAAAAACTTGTTGCCGTAAACCGCGTAGCCAAAGTAGTAAAGGGCGGACGTAACTTCCGCTTTACCGCTCTGATCGTCGTCGGCGACGAAAACGGTCTGGTCGGCATTGGCAGCGGCAAAGCAGCTGAGATCCCGGAAGCGATCCGCAAAGGCACCGAGGATGCAAAGCGCAACCTCGTTCGCGTACCGATCGTAGGTACCAGCATTCCGCACGAGGTCAAAGGGAAATTTGGCAAAGGGCTGGTACTGCTGCTTCCGGCTCCGGAAGGTACCGGCGTTATTGCGGGCGGTCCTGTCCGTGCAGTATTGGAGCTGGCCGGCATCAAAGACATTCGTACAAAGAGCTATGGTTCCAACAACCCGGCAAACTGTGCAAAGGCAACGCTGGAAGGGCTGAAAATGCTTCAAACGGCGGAGCAGGTTGCCAAACTGCGTGGCAAATCCGTAGCCGAGATTTTGGGTTGAGGGGGGCAATGATCAGATGAAACAGCTGAAAGTGACCCTGAAAAAGAGCACCATTGGAAGCAATCAATCCATGAAAGACACGGTTCGTTCGCTGGGCTTGAAGAAGATCAACTCTTCGGCGGTCCACGTCGACAACCCTTCCATTCGCGGGATGATCTTTAAGGTCAAACACCTGGTGAGTGTAGAAGAAGTGGAAGCGTAAGGAGGAAACCCTATGAAGCTGCATGAAATTAAGCCTGCACAGGGCGCCACTCGCGTACAAAAGCGTGTGGGCAGAGGCACGGGTAGCGGCCACGGAAAAACCTCCACAAGAGGCCATAAAGGGCAATGGGCCCGCAGCGGCGGCGGCGTACGCCCCGGTTTTGAAGGCGGCCAGATGCCTCTGACCAGGCGCTTGCCCAAACGTGGTTTTACCAATATCTTTGCCAAGGAATACGCCACGGTCAATGTCCGTGACTTAAACTGCTTGGAAGATGGAACTGTTGTGACGGCAGAATCGCTTAAAGAGATTGGCCTGATCAACAAGATCGGCGATGGCCTGAAAGTGTTGGGCCACGGCGAATTGAACAAAAAGCTTACTGTGAAAGCAACCAAGCTTACGAAAACAGCCCAAGACAAGATCAACGCTGCCGGCGGTAGCGTAGAGGTGATTGGATAATGCTTGAAACTTTCAAAAATGCATGGCGTATAGAGGATTTGCGAAAGAAAATCCTCTATACGTTGCTCATGCTCTTGGTATACCGAATTGGCACGTCGTTTATCCCAATTGCAGGGATGGATGTAGCCGCCATCAAACAAACGGTAGAGGGTTCGGATATTTTAGGATTCCTGAACATGATTACCGGTGGTTCGTTGGCCGGCTTTACGATTTTTGCCGTCGGTATTTCGCCGTATATTACTGCTAGTATCGTAATGCAGTTGTTGACCTTTGCGATTCCGGCACTTGAACGTCTTAGCAAAGAAGGCGGCGAAGAGGGACGCGAAAAGCTTAAGCGTATCACCCGTTATGTTGGCATCGGCTTGGCGCTGATCATGAGCATCGGCATGGTAATGAGCCTACGCAGCTATATGATTACAACGGATATGCTTTCCAAAATTACAATGGTTTTGACGCTGACCGCAGGGGCATGTATTGTCATGTGGATGGGGGAAAAGATCACGGAAAAGGGCATTGGAAACGGTGTATCCTTGATTATCTTTGTTGGGATCGTGGCGCGCCTTCCCGTGACCGTATGGAGCTTTATGCAGAACATCTTTGCGGGTGAAGTCAACGCTTGGGCCTTGTTGCCCATCGTGGTGATTTACGTGGCTATTGTAGCAGGCGTTGTGTTTATCGATTGTGGTGAACGCCGTATTCCTGTTCAATATGCCAAGCGTGTGGTAGGCCGCAAAATGTATGGCGGACAGAGCACCAACATTCCGATGAAGGTGCACAGCGCCGGGGTTATGCCGATTATCTTTGCAGTGACATTGCTACAATTTCCGGGCATGATCGCTAGCTTTTGGCCGCAGAGCGGATTTGCGCTCTGGTGGGGCCGTTGGATGAATTCGGCCACCATTCCATACAACATCATCTTTGCAATTTTGATTGTTGCATTGGGATACTTTTACAATATGGTTACCTTTAACCCGGTGGAAGTGTCTAAAAATATCCAGCAATATGGTGGCTTTATTCCGGGCATTCGCCCTGGTAAGCCGACCAGCGATTATTTGGCGAAGATCTCCAGCCGTTTGACCCTGTTTGGTGGGCTGTTCCTGGCCCTACTGGCCACGCTGCCCGGTCTGATTGCAGGCCTGGTAGGTACCAACATCATGGCTCTGACGGCTACCGGCGTTTTGATTTCGGTATCCGTGGCTTTGGAGACTTCAAAACAACTGGAATCTCAAATGTTGATGAGGCATTATAAAGGATTCCTAAAATAAGGGAGGCAGCAAGATGAACTTAGTATTTCTTGGCCCTCCCGGTGCAGGGAAAGGCACACAGGCCGTGGGTGTCTGTGAAAAGTATGGTTTGCCGCATATCTCTACCGGGGACATCCTGAGAAGCGAAATCAAACAGCAGACGAAGCTGGGGCTGGAAGCAAAGAAATATATGGATGCAGGCCAATTGGTGCCGGATGAAGTCGTCATCGGCATCGTAGCATCTAGGCTAACACAACCGGACTGCAAGAATGGATTTTTATTCGATGGATTTCCGCGCACACTGCCCCAAGCGGAAGCGCTGGCAGAAAAGGTGGATATTGAAATAGCCATCAACATCGATGTGCCGGATGAAAATATCATCAAGCGTTTGAGCGGCCGGCGCGTATGCAAGGCATGCGGCGCAACCTATCATGTGGACAACCACAAAGAAGCTACCTGCGATACCTGCGGTGGAGAGCTGATCCAGCGTAGCGACGATGCGCCGGAAACGGTGGCAAATCGTTTGCGTGTGTACCATGACCAGACCAGCCCGTTGATCGATTTCTATCAGGCAAAGGGCGTTTTGAAATCTGTGGATGGTACGCGCGGCATCGATGATGTATTCGCAGACATCTGTGCGATCCTGGATAAGGAATTTGGCAAATGATCAAGCTGAAATCGGAACGTGAGATTCACCTAATGCGTCAGGCAGGCGCTGTTGCCGCACAGGCGATGGAGCTGGTGGAAAAGTCCATTCGGCCGGGGATGACAACACAAGAGGTAGATGATATCTTTTGGCATTATGTCCATTCCTGTGGCGGCAAGGCTTCCTTTTACCACTACGGTGGATTTCCCGGACATATCTGTATTTCTATCAATGATGAGATTGTGCATGGCATTCCGGGCGAGCGTGTGATTCAGGAAGGGGATATCGTTTCGGTAGACCTGGGCGTGGAATTGCACGGCTATCAATCGGATATGGCCAGAACCTTTTTTGCAGGAAATTGCTCAAAGGAAGCGCGGCGATTGGTGGAAGTTACAGAACAAAGCTTTTTTGAGGCGCTGAAGTTCTGCTACCCGGGCAAACGCTTGGGGGATATCGGGCATGCTGTGCAAGCATTGGCTGAGAAAAACGGGTATTCCGTTGTGCGTGTATTGACAGGGCATGGCATAGGCAAACAGCTTCATGAGGACCCGGAAGTGCGCAACTACGGAAAGCCAAATACAGGAGAAGTGCTCAAAGAAGGCATGGTTTTAGCCATTGAACCGATGGTCAACGAAGGAACGCACCGTGTTTATGAACTGGATGACGACTGGACCTGCGTCACGGCAGACGGGAAGCTATCCGCACATTATGAAAACACGGTAGCGATTACCAAAGACGGGCCAGTTATTTTGACCGCTTTGCCGGAGGAAGCCTGATGGAAGAAAAAATTTCTCTGGGAAGTGTTGTAAAAAGCAAACAAGGGCGAGACAAAGGCAAGTATTTTATGGTATACTCATACGATGGTTGCCAATATGTAAACCTTGTGGATGGCGTTTACCGAAAACAGCAAGCGCCAAAGCGAAAAAAGATCAAACATATTGATTTAACAGGAACCATTTTGGAGGGACTTGCGGAAAAGCTGCAAGGCGGCGTTCATGTGTTTGATGCCGAGATCCAAAAGGCTCTGAAAGAGGCGGGCTTTTCCAACAAGGCCGCGGAGATGCAAAAGGAGGGCCAACTTGTCCAAGAGTGATGTAATTGAAGTAGAAGGCCGTGTAACGGACGCGTTTCCCAACGCCACGTTTGAAGTAGAGCTTCCGAACGGCCATAAGGTATTGGCGCATATTTCCGGAAAATTGAGGATGCATTACATCCGCATTTTGCCGGGAGATAAGGTTACCATTGAACTATCGCCCTACGACCTTTCCCGCGGTAGAATCACCTGGCGCGGCAAGGGCCGCTAAGTTGTAAGGAGGAATCACCATGAAAGTACGTCCTTCGGTCAAACCGATGTGCGAAAAATGCAAGATCATCCGCCGGCACGGCAAGGTGATGGTCATCTGCACAAACCCGAAACACAAGCAAAAGCAAGGCTAAAATCCCTCGCGCGGGCGGCTGAAGCGGGTTTATTCCCCACCGCGCGTTTGTATACATGAATTTTTCTGGGAGGTGTTCATACACATATGGCACGTATTGCAGGCATCGACTTGCCGAAAGAAAAGCGAGTCGAAATAGGGCTGACATACATCTACGGCATCGGCCGTAAGACAGCTCAAAAGATCCTTGAAGCGACCGGTGTGGATCCGGACATCAGAGTTCGCGACCTTACCGAAGACCAAGAGGCTCTTTTGCGTGATTATATCGACAAAAACATTCAGGTCGAGGGCGATCTGCGCCGTGAAGTTCAGCTGAACATCAAGCGCTTGATCGAGATCGGCTGCTATAGAGGCATTCGCCATCGCCGCGGCCTACCCGTACGCGGACAGAGCACAAAGCAGAATGCACGTACCCGCAAAGGTCCGAAAAAGACCGTAAGCGGCAGAAAGAAGTAAAGGAGGGAGTATCATGGCAGCACCGAAGCAGAAAAAACGCACCACGACCCGTAAGCGTCGTGAACGTAAGAACGTGGAGCGAGGACAGGTCCATATCCACTCCTCCTTCAACAATACCATCGTTACCATCACAGACATGGGCGGCAACGCAATTTCCTGGGCTAGCTCCGGCGGCTTAGGATTCCGTGGAAGCCGCAAGAGCACGCCGTTTGCCGCGCAGACCGCAGCGGAAACGGCCGCAAAGGCTGCAAAAGAGCATGGCCTTCGTACCGTGGAAGTGTATGTAAAGGGACCGGGTTCCAGCCGCGAAGCTGCGATTCGTTCGCTTCAGGCAGTTGGCCTGGAGGTTACCCTAATCAAGGACACGACACCCATTCCGCACAATGGATGCCGTCCGCCGAAACGCCGCCGCGTCTAAGATAAGGAGGAGAAAGCAAAGATGGCAAGATATACAGATTCTGTTTGCCGGCAATGCCGCCGGGAAGGCGCAAAGCTCTTCCTTAAGGGGGATCGTTGTTTTGGAGCGAAATGTGCGATTGTAAAACGCCCCACGCCCCCGGGACAGCATGGCGTTAGCCGCAAAAAACAAAGCCAGTATGGCATTCAGCTGCGCGAGAAGCAAAAAGCGCGCCGTGCCTATGGCGTATTGGAAGGACAATTCCGCGGGTACTTCCAGCAAGCTAGCCGCATGAAGGGCGTAACGGGTGAAAACCTGTTGATGTTGTTGGAACGCCGCTTGGATAACGTAGTGTACCGTTTGGGCATGGGCGACAGCCGTGCGCATGCGCGCCAGCTGGTTACCCATGGACATATCCGTGTAAACGGAAAGAAGGTAAACATTCCGTCTTTCCGCGTAAAGCTAAATGACGAAATTACAATCCGTTCCGGGTCCCAAAGCATGGAGAACCTGAAACAGCTTCGTGAAGAAGGAAACCGCATGGTTCCAAAATGGTTGTCCTTGGATCACGAAAATCTGGTGGGCAAGGTCATCGCTATGCCGCAGCGTGACGATATCGACCTGACCATTGAAGAGCACCAGATTGTTGAGCTCTACTCCAGATAACACCCTTGACCCATAGGGGGGAAAAAGCAAAGGAGGAGCAACACGTATGATCGAAATCGAAAAGCCGAACCTTGAAAGCGTGATCTTAGAACCTACGTATGGCAAATTTGTCGTGGAACCGCTGGAACGCGGTTTTGGAACGACGCTGGGCAATTCCTTGCGTCGTATCCTGCTCTCTTCGCTTCCGGGCGTGGCGGCTACCAATGTGCGTATTGACGGTGTGTTGCACGAATTCAGCACGATTCCGGGCGTTAAAGAAGATGTGACGGATATTGTGCTGAGCTTGAAGCGTATCTCGGTTCTCTTGCATTCAGAGGGCCCGAAAACCCTCCGGATCGAGAAAAAGGGTCCCTGTGAAGTAACAGCGGGAGACTTTATTGCGGATGCAGAGGTAGAGATTTTGAATCCTGATCTGCACATTGCAACGCTGGGCGATGACGCTGTGCTGAATATGGAAGTCAACATCGAGCATGGCCGCGGCTATGTATATGCTGACAAAAATAAAAAGCAGGGCCAGCCCATTGGGGTCATCGCCATTGACTCGATCTTCACGCCTGTAACCAAAGTGAATTTCACTGTGGAAAACACGCGTGTAGGCCAAGTCACGGACTATGATAAACTGACGCTGGAAGTTTGGACGGACGGCACGATCTCGCCGGAAGAAGCCGCTTCCTTGGCAGCCAAAATCATGAGCGAGCATCTAATGCTGTTTATCAACCTGACAGACCATGTGGGAGATGTCGAGATCATGGTGCAAAAGGAAGATGAGCGCAGAGACGGTGTTTATGAAAAATCCATCGATGATCTGGATCTTTCCGTACGCAGCTATAACTGCCTAAAACGGGCGGGCATTAGTTCGGTAGAGGAACTGGTCAAGATGACCGAGGAAGAAATGATGAAAGTGCGCAATTTGGGGCGTAAGTCGCTGGAAGAAGTCCAGCAAAAGCTGGAAGAACTCGGGCTTTCCCTCCGCGCAAGCGATGATTAAAGAGGAGGAACGTACACTATGGCATACCGTAAGCTTGGCCGCAGAAGCGACCAAAGGAAAGCCATTTTGCGCAACCTAACGACGGCGCTGCTCTGGAACGGTAAGATCGAGACCACAGAAGCCCGCGCCAAGGAAGTGCGCAGCATTGCTGAAAAGTTGATTACTCTTGCAATCAAAGAGTATAACAATACGGAAATCGTAACCAAAAACGGCGAACAATACACCAACGACGCTCCCAGCAAGCTGGCGGCGAGACGTCAGATGTTGGCGTACCTGTACAATGTACCGGAAGCAAAAGGCGAAAAAGAATCCAAATCGGATTATAAGGCGCGTACCAGTGACGTGAAAAATCCGGTTGTAGAAAAGCTTTTCCGTGAAATCGCTCCGAAGTATGAGAAGCGTGCACAGGATCTGGGCCAGGGCGGCGGATATACCCGCATCATCAAGACCGGTCCGCGCCGCGGCGATGCGTCCAATATGGCCATCGTAGAATTGGTGTAAACAGACAAGCGAAAGGGAGCCCAACTGGCTCCCTTTGTTTGTATGGAAGGGGAAAAAGCCATGAAGGCAGTAGAGTGCGAACACCTGCAATTTCAATACGGGGAGCGGCCTGCACTACGCGATTTGACCTTTGATATAGAGCAAGGCGAATACGTGGCAGTTGCAGGGCGCAACGGATGCGGGAAATCCACACTGGCCCGACATATCAACGCGCTGTTGCAGCCTACAGAGGGCGTGATGCGCGTATTTGGCATGGATACAAAAGACGAAAGTAAAACGCTGGAGATTCGCAAACGCGCGGGGATGATTTTTCAAAACCCGGACAATCAGATTGTGGCCTCGGTGGTAGAGGAAGATGTGGCATTTGGGCCAGAAAACTTAGGTGTGCCAACCGAAGAGATACGAAAACGTGTGGACCAAGCGCTGGCGCAGACGGGAATGACGTCATTTGCCAAACGCGCGCCGCATACGTTGTCTGGCGGACAAAAGCAAAGGGTGGGCATCGCTGGTGTATTGGCAATGCAGCCGCAGCTTATCATTTTGGACGAACCGACCTCTATGCTGGACCCGAGCGGCCGGGAAGCCGTCATGCAGACGTTGGATGAATTGCATGAAAGCGGCATTACGCTGATCCACATTACCCATTCTATGGACGAGGCGCTGAAAGCACAGCGCATGATCGTGATGGATGCAGGGAGGATTGTACTGGACAGTACACCAGAGGAGATATTTACCAACCATGCAGATGAGCTGGTATCCTGGGGGCTGGAGCTTCCGATGCTGATGGAAACAGCGTATGAGTGCCGGCAGTGTGGGCTGGATGTTGGCGCAGGACTTTCAATGGAAGAGATGGTGGAGCAGATATGTCAATTGTGATAGAGAACCTTTGCCATGTCTACGGGAAAGGCACGCCGTTTTTGGTAGAAGCGCTCAAAGATGTTTCGCTTGAAATCGAAAAAGGACAGCTCACCGGCATCATTGGCCACACAGGAAGCGGAAAATCTACGCTGGCCCAGCATTTGAACGGATTGGAACAGGCACAAAGCGGCCGTGTTATGGTGGATAGTGTAGAACTTTCGGGGAAATATGATAAAAAAGCGATCCGTACTAAGGTGGGTATGGTGTTTCAGTATCCTGAACAGCAGCTGTTTGAGGAGACAGTGGTAAAGGACATTTGCTTTGGCCCGAAAAACCTGGGACTGTCGGAAGAAAAGCAGATAGAACGAGCCAAATCAGCGATGGCTTTGATGCAGATAGAGTATGAAACCTTTGCAGAGCATTCGCCCTTTGATCTATCCGGCGGACAAAAAAGAAGAGTCGCCATCGCAGGGGTTTTGGCGATGGAGCCGGATTATCTGGTGTTGGACGAGCCGACAGCAGGCCTAGACCCGGAAGCGCGGAGGAACCTTTTGACGATCATCCGCAGGCTGCCGGAACAAACCGGAATGGGTGTGCTGATGGTATCCCATTCTATGGAAGATATGGCCATGTATGCGGACAAGCTGGCTGTGATGCACCAGGGGAAATTGGTGCGCTTTGGAACACCGGAAGAGATTTTTTCTCATGAAGAGGAATTGAGGCAGGCCGGTTTGGCGGTTCCGACGTTGAGCAGGCTGACAAAGGCATTGCAGGCCAGGGGCATAAAGGTGCCCTTTTCGCGCAATCCCATGGAGTTTGCCGCTCATTTGAAAAAAGCGCTGGAGGGGAGGCAAAACCATGGCGATGAGTGATATGACGTTGGGTCAGTATTTTCCCGCTGAGTCCGTAATCCATAGGCTGGATGCGCGGATCAAAATCGTACTGGCAATCGCCTTTATGGTGCTGGCCTTTTTGGTAAACACGCTCCAGGGATATGGCATGGTGCTGGGCCTTCTGGTAGTGACGATTTTGCTATCCCGTGTGCCGATCCGATTTGTCTTGAAGGGCTTAAAGCCAATTCTATTTATTTTAATTTTTACGTTTGTTTTAAACCTCTTTTTAACGCCGGGACAGACGGTATGGGTACACTGGTGGATTTTTACCATCACAAAGGAGAGCCTGCTATTTGCCGTTCAGATGTCTGTACGCTTGGCGCTGCTGGTGGCCGGAACTTCGATGCTGACGTTGACAACCGCGCCGCTGCAGCTTACAGACGGGCTGGAATCGCTGCTGAGACCGCTGAAAGCCATTCGCTTTCCGGTGCATGAAATGGCGATGATGATGTCGATTGCTCTGCGTTTTATTCCTACGCTTGCTGAGGAGGCGGACCGCATCCGCAAGGCACAGGCGGCCAGGGGCGCGGACTTTGATACGGGCGGACTTTTCAAACGGGCAGCTAGCTTGATTCCCCTGCTGGTGCCGTTGTTTGTGGGTGCATTTCGGAGGGCAGAGGAGCTTGCTACGGCTATGGAGGCGCGCTGCTATCACGGGGGAGAAGGCCGCACAAAACTCACTGTAATGCACATGGGAGGGCGCGACTATATTAGCTTGTTGATCATGGTAGCGGCCTACTTGCTTGCTACGGTAGGAGGGTTTTGATGCGCATCAAGCTGATCGTTGAATTTGATGGTACGGAATATGCTGGTTGGCAGAGGCAAAACAACGCCGTTACAGTGCAACAGAGGCTGGAGGAAGCGTTGGAACGGCTGTTTGGTAGTCCACTATGCGTACAGGGCGCCAGCCGAACAGATGCCGGCGTACACGCAGCGGGGATGGTATGCCATTTTGACATAGAGACAAAAATGCCGTCCGAACGCATTGCGTATGCGCTGAATTTTACGCTGCCTAAGGATATACGTGTTAAAGAGTCTTCGAGAGTATCGGATACGTTTCATGCGAGGTTTGATGCGAAGGCAAAATGGTATCGGTATACCATCTATAACCATAAGCATGCCAGCGCGCTGAACCGCAGGATGGTGGCGCATGTGCCTTATGCACTGGATCCTTTGAAAATGCAGCGGGCGCTGTGTACGCTGTTGGGCCGGCATGATTTTGCCGCTTTTGCGGCTTCGGGAAGCGTGGTAAAGGATACGACAAGGGAAATTTACTTTGCGCAGCTGCAAAAGTGTGGCGATCTTCTGGTTTTGGACATTGTAGGCAGTGGATTTCTTTATAATATGGTGCGAATCATCGCCGGAACGTTGATTGATATAGGCCGCGGCAAACTGCAAACGGACGCGTTTGCCAAGATGCTTCGGACAAAGGAACGCATCCAGGGCGGAATCACGGCGCCGCCGCAGGGATTGGTCTTACAGCGCGTATATTACGGCGCGCCACCGAGCTATGAACAGTATTTGTGTGAAAAAAGCTTACTGGATGGGGTTTTTCCCGCATAAAATCGGGCTTTTTTTAAAGTTTTGGTTGACAGAAAACCTGCGTTTGGATAAAATATATAAGCGCTGTTTTGCACCATTAGCCCCGGAGTAAAACGCGAAATTAGAATCTTATCAATTTCCTCTGTGCACGGCCTTGCTCACCCGTGGACAGAGTACAGGAGGAAGCATCCTATGAAAACCTATATGCCTGGGGAAGATGCCCTGGTGCGCAAATGGTATGTAGTAGACGCGGAAGGCAAAACCTTCGGCCGTCTGGCAAGCCGTGTTGCTCACATTTTAAGAGGCAAGCATAAACCTGAATTTACGCCGCATGCGGATATGGGCGATTATGTTATCGTCGTAAACGCAGACAAGCTGGTATTTACCGGCAACAAATTGGATCAAAAAGTATATTACCGCCATACAGGGCATCCGGGCGGTTTGAAAGAAACCACCTACCGCACCCTGATGGAAACTCGTCCCGAATTTGCGCTGGAGCATGCTATAAAGGGTATGTTGCCGAAAAATTCTCTGGGACGCCAAATGATTAAAAAGCTGAAGGTCTATGCGGGCCCGAATCATAACCATGAAGCCCAGCAGCCTGAAACGCTGGAAGTGTAAGGAGGCATAACAGATGGCAGCAAAAGCGCAATACCTGGGAACCGGCAGACGGAAAAAGAGCGTCGCGCGTGTACGCTTGGTGCCGGGCAAAGGTGCTTTCATTGTAAACAAACGCGATCTGGAAGAATATTTTGGCCTGGAAACCTTGAAGATGGCAGCCAAAGCGCCGTTGGTGGTAACCGGTCTGGAAGATAAATTCGATGTGCACGTCAATGTATGCGGCGGTGGATTTACCGGACAGGCGGGTGCGATTCGCCATGGCGTGTCTAGGGCGCTGTTGCAGGCAGATGAGGATCTGCGTCCTGCGTTAAAGCAGGCTGGGTTCTTAACCCGTGATCCGCGCATGAAAGAACGTAAGAAGTACGGCTTGAAAGCGGCTCGCAGGGCACCGCAATTCAGCAAACGTTAATCAGTACGTTCATACTCCGCCAAGTCTTTGGCGGAGTTTTCTTTTTGCCGGGGAATCGGGAGAAACCGTTTTCCATGGGCATTCTCCTTATATTTGGGGTATAATAATAAAAAACATAAAGAAACTTCCTAGACATAGAAAAGGAGAAAACAATGCAGGATCTTTTGATCGTTGGCGCGGGGCCGGCAGGGCTTTCTGCGGCCATTTATGCGGCGCGTGCCGGCATGTCTTTTACAATTTTAGAGCAGATGGCACCGGGCGGCCAGGCAGCAACAACCCATCATATTGAAAATTACCCTGGCTTTGCCGATGGGATCGGCGGAGTGGACTTGGCAATGGCCATGCAGGCGCAAGCGCAAAACCTAGGCGCTGTATTTGCATATGAGCCTGTAGAGAAAATGGAATTGACGGGCAGGGAAAAGAAAATCATCACTGCACAAAATACCTATACGGCGCGCGCGGTGATTTTGGCTATGGGCGCACAGCCTAGGACATTGGGACTGCCGGGAGAGGAAGCGATGCGCGGCAGGGGGGTAAGCTATTGCGCAACTTGTGACGGTTTCTTTTTCAAGGGGAAACGCACAGTAATCATAGGAGGCGGGGATACCGCTTTACAGGATGCACAGTATCTCTCTAATCTGTGTGAAAACGTAACAATTCTTCATCGGAGAAATGAGTTTAGGGCGGCCAAAAGATTGCAGGATAAAGCGCGGGGGCTTTCAAATGTAACGATGATGACGCCGTATGTCCCAGTGTCAATCCAACAGAAGGAGGGCATGGTTTCCGGGCTGATTGCCGAGCATGTGGAAACAAAGGAGCAGAAGCGCATTGATTGTGATGGCATCTTCATTGCCGCAGGTTATCTGCCGCAAAACGAGATGGTAAAGGGACAGGTAACCCTCACAGAAGCTGGCTATATTCAGACAGATGCGAGGAAGAAAACCAACCTGCCAGGCGTATATGCCATCGGGGATATCAGCACAACGCCGCTGCGGCAGGTCGTTACCGCTTGTGCGGATGGTGCGGTGGCAGTGGCCAGCGCAGAGCAGTATTTGTCTGAAGATTAACTTTGAGAGGATACCGAAATTGGGGGTTATCAAATGGCTAGATTGTTTGGGACAGATGGGGTCAGAGGTCTCGTTGGAGAAGAGCTGACACAAAATCTGGCATACCGCTTGGGTTATGCTGGCGCAAAAGTTTTGGCAAAAACACAGCAGCAGCCACATATTTTGATTGGTATGGATACGCGTGGATCAGGACCCATGCTGCAAAATGCGTTGGCTCAGGGCATTGTTGCGGCGGGTGGCGCGGCTGTTTCGGCAGGTGTTGTGCCTACGCCGGCCGTCGCCTATTTGGTGCAAAGCGGGCATTTTAAAGCAGGAGTTGTGATCTCCGCTTCGCACAACCCTGCACAGTATAACGGCATCAAGTTTTTTGATGAGTTTGGGTATAAGCTGCCGGACGCGCTGGAAGATGAGATTGAAGCGATGCTGGAGGATATTGAGGTGCCTGCTAAATTAACGGCAGATGCACCGCAAGCGATGGAGGATGCGGAGCAGCGCTATATTGACTTTCTAACAGCACAGGCAGATGTACAGCTGACGGGAAAGACCATCGTATTGGACTGCGCCAACGGAGCTTCCAGCAATTTAGCGCAGCGTGTATTTGAAAAGCTGGGCGCTAAGGTTATCGTTTTGCACAACCAGCCGGATGGAAAGAATATCAATGACGGCTGCGGCTCTACACACCCGGAGAAAATGTGCCAAACGGTGCGCCAAAAGGCCGCGGATTTTGGCTTTGCCTTTGATGGCGATGCAGATCGCCTGATTGCTTGCGATGAAACGGGCACGTTGATGGATGGGGATAAAATCATGGGTCTGCTGGCCATCGATATGAAGGAAAATGGGCAGCTGAAAAAGGATACCCTGGTAGCGACTGTGATGAGCAATATGGGCTTGGCGCTTTCAGTTGAGCCATACGGGATAAAAATTGCCACCACGAAGGTGGGAGACCGCTATGTGCTGGAGGAAATGAAAAACGGCGGCTACAACCTGGGCGGAGAGCAGTCCGGACACCTTTTACTGACAGATCAGTCCACGACGGGAGACGGTATGCAGTCTGCGATTCATTTGGCCAGCCTACTGATGCGCAGCGGGGAAAAGGCCAGCCAGTGTGCAAGTAAAATCAATATTTATCCGCAGGTCTTGCGCAATGTGCCAGTGGCGCCGCAGTATAAAACGGAGTATATGAAAAATGCTGTGGTGGCTAAGGAGATACGTAAGATGGAGGCTGCCTACCAGGGCAAAGGGCGCTTACTGATCCGCCCAAGCGGCACAGAGCACTTGGTGCGCATTATGATCGAAGGAGAAAACCAGGCGGCGATCGAAGCCGATGCCAGAGCCCTGGCAGAGATTATGGAGAGGGAGCTGGCATAAACCTTTTTAGCAAAGAGAAAGACGATGAGAATTTTTTCATCGTCTTTTTTTGAAAAAAGCTTGCAATTTTTGGAAACGGTGTTATAATAAAAACACAAATAAGAATTATTCCTATTAATGATTTAAGGAGGTACTTAGAAATGAAAAAGTTCGTATGTTCCGTTTGTGGTTATGTGGCAGAGGGCAAAATTCCGGAAGAATGTCCGGTATGCCATGCCAAAGCAGATAAGTTTGTTGCGATGCAGGAAGGAAAACGCGAATGGGCGGATCAGCATGTCATCGGCGTGGCCAAGGATGTAGATCCGGAAGTGGTACAGGGTTTGCGTGATAACTTCAACGGAGAATGCAGCGAAGTGGGTATGTATTTGGCGATGAGCCGCCAAGCAGACCGTGAAGGGTTCCCTGAAGTGGCAGAAGCGTATAAGCGCATTGCATTTGAGGAAGCAGAACATGCCGCTAAGTTTGCAGAACTGTTGGGCGAGGTCGTTGTGGCTGATACCAAGAAGAACCTGCAGATGCGTGTAGATGCAGAGCAGGGCGCTACCCAGGGCAAAAAAGATCTGGCCGTTTTGGCTAAGAAGCTGGGTTATGATGCGATCCATGACACGGTACATGAAATGTGCAAGGATGAAGCACGCCATGGCTGTGCCTTTGAAGGCTTGCTGAATCGTTACTTCGGCGAATAATCGATATAGAAAAAGGGACCGATTGAGGTCCCTTTTTTAATTATAGGCTAAATGGGTTTGGTTTGCGTTCCGAATGCTCCTTTTTTGGAAAAATTAGCGAAATCTCCAGGGCAGTATAAGCAAAGGATTCCACAAAATCCCTAGGGAAGAACGAAACCATGTGAAACTGTTCCATATCCCGCTTATGTTTGCCCAATACCACCGGTACGGCAACATCGAAATGCCGGCAGGCCTCTATGAGCCCTTCTGAGAGCGCCTGGCTAGGAGGGCAGGCAAAGACGCAGTCCCGAACGATTTTATCCTTTTTCTTAAGCTTGGCCCATAAGCGGATTTCCTGGTTATTTTGCAAGAAAAAAACTCCTTTATTGGAAAATCTATTATATTATATAGGGTAGCAACAGAGAATGTAAAGAAAAGGGAACGGGGATTGTAATGGAAACACAAAAGAAAAGCCTATGGCAGCTGTTTATCCGCACATTCAAAATCGGCGCACTGACGTGGGGCGGCGGGTATGTGATTATTCCGCTGCTAAAAACGGAATTTGCGGATAAATGCCGCTATATAGAGGAAAGCGAAATCATAGATATGGTGGCCGTATCACAGTCCCTGCCCGGTGTAATCAGCGTAAACTGCTGCTTGATGGTGGGATACAGAGTACGAGGAGCCTGGGGAGCGCTGGTTGCAGCGATGGGCGTTATATTGCCATCTATGATAACGTTGAGTTTTGTAACATATTTTTATTCAATGTTTCGAGACAACACCTATGTGGCGGCGGCGCTTAATGGGGTTAGAGCTTGTGTGGTTGGGCTAATGTTGGATGCTGTATTACGCATGCAGAGGCAATCGGTTAGCGGGGTCGTTCCCTGGGTGGTGCTGGGAATCGCTTTTGTCTGCTCCTTTCAGTTCAATGTAAACGGCATTCTGTTGATTTTGTCTGCCGGGCTCATTGGAGCAGTATGGGGCGTAAAAATGCTGAAAGGAAAGGAGGCGTAGCACAATGGCTGAGCTATGGCAGCTGTTTATAACGTTTTTAAAAATCGGCGCGTTTACCTTTGGCGGCGGCTATGCGATGATTCCACTGATTACCAATGCCGTAATGCAGCATCAGTGGCTGGGCGTACAGGAGATCACAGACATAGTAGCGATTTCTCAAATGACGCCGGGCCCGCTTGCCATCAACGCAGCAACCTTTACGGGCATCAAGGTCAGCGGGCTGGTTGGCGGGCTGGTAGCGACGGCGGCGGTGTCGCTGCCATGCATCTGCATTACGATGGTAGTCAGCAAATATTTTTTCCAGTTTCAGCATAATCAAAGAGTGCGCGGTACGCTGTATATGATTCGCCCTGTTGTGGTGGGGATGATCTTTGCTGCTACGATCACCATTGCTTTTACTGCTTTTTTTTCCTTGCAAGGAACCATGGGAATCATGGAATTGGGACAGATTCAAAGGGTTTCTTATGTATCAATAGGCATTGCGGTGCTGAGCTTTTGGTGGATACACTGCAAAAATAAATCGCCCATTGCCATGATTGGGATCAGCGCAGCACTAGGCATTGTGGGTATGCTCATTGGTTTAGAATGATGAACAAAAGGTCTTGTGTTCTGGCCTTGTAATGATATAATGGTTGTGAAAAAACTCTCAACTGAAAATGGAGGAGCTCTTTTGCCGGAAAAGTACGTTTCAGAGACAGTCGTTCGCAGGCTGCCAAAATATTATCGAAAGCTGCTGGAATTGGAAAAAAGAGGGGTAGAGCGCATTTCCTCTCAGGAACTGAGCCAGGAAATGGGGCTTAATGCCTCTCAGATACGAAGAGATTTTAATTGTTTTGGCGGCTTTGGCCAACAGGGATATGGCTACCAGGTTAAAAAGCTTAAAGATGAGCTAATCAAGATTCTCGGATTGGATCAGACTTATCGTTGCGCGATCGTGGGAAGTGGGAACATCGGTCGTGCGTTGTTGTTATATAAAGGGTTTGAGATGTTCCAGATGAACGCCATATTTGACGTAAATCCTGAAATCATTGGGACAAAGATGGATGGCGTCGAGGTGCGCAGCATGTTTAATTTTGATGAGTATGTCAAAAATAACGACATCAATGTGGGCATCATTTGCACCCCGGCCAGCGTAGCGCAAGAGACATGCGATCATTTTGCGCAGCTCGGTATCAAGGCTGTCTGGAATTTTGCACCCATCGAGCTTTCTGGCCCCTCTTGGATGAGCATTGAGAACGTACATTTATCCGATAGCTTGTATACTTTGTCGTACCGTGTAAAGCAGGCAAAATAATACGTGCAAATATAGCCTATATGCGCTATAATTGGACCACCTAGAAGACAAGAGCCAAGCGGGATCTAAAAGGAGTTTAGCATGAAAACATCCACATCACAGCATAAATCGAATAGAGCTTCCAAAGCCACTAGGGCGCTTGTGGCCGTTTTGGCGGTGTTGCTATGCTTGAGCTGTCTATGGCCTTTGTTGGGTGCCGCAGCAGACGGGCAGGCAGAGCAGATGCTCATTTTGATCGATGATGGAAAAGTAGCGCCTGGTGTAAAGATTGCGGGGGTAGAGGTAGGCGGCCAGACGCCTGAGGAGGCGCAGGTAGCAATAGCGCCGACAACACAGGAGATGCTCAACGCAACAACGATGACCATCCAGTATCCTGATTATAGCGACGTTGTGCCGGTGGCCAATTTTGGCGTACAGGCCGATATGGCTACGGCCCTGAAGAGCATGATGGGCGTTGGACGCGGCGGAAATATGCAGGAACGCCTTGACCAGCGCGCCGCTGCCGCCCAAGGGCAGATCGATTTGCCGATGGGATATAGCTATGACGAGGCTGTGGTTCGTGAAAAGGCGAAATTATATCTTGACTCCATTTCACGCGAGCCGGTATCGGAAACAGCGAATTTTGATCCTTCCTTACCTGAACGCTTTACCTTTACCGAAGGGCACATGGGGTTTCAGCCCGAAGAGCAGCCCTTTATTGAAAACATTGTAGCCGCCATCCAAACGGGGGCGCTGGCTGGTGTGCAGGCGGTAGGCTCTTCGGTATCCGGCGATGTGCCGGTGGAAAAGGATGTACGCGAGCACACAAAGTTGGTGGCAAAATATACAACAAAGGTAAAAAAGAATCCTGCACGCACGCATAATATTATATTGGCAACAGAACGAATCAACGGAAAGATCGTGCAGCCTGGGGAAACCTTTTCTTGCAACGACACGATTGGGCCGCGTACTGATCCGAATGTATGGAAGGAAGCGCCTGCAATTCAGAATAGGGTATCCGTCATGGAGCTGGGCGGTGGCGTATGCCAGGTATCCAGTACGCTGTTCAATGCAGTGGCCCGCGCAGATGCTGAAATGGTGCAATGGGTGCACCACAGCATTCCCTCCGATTATGTAACAATTGGCTGTGATGCTACGATCAGCACGGGTGGACCGGATTTCAAATTTAAAAACAATTCGGATTGGCCCATGTACCTAGTAGGCTATTATGATGAAGAGAAACAGGAATTGACCTTCGAGGTATGGGGTGATCCGCTGCCGGATGGTATGAGCATTGACATCGTAGGCGAACAGATTGGCACGGTACCGGCGCCGGCGGGCGTACAATACGTGAGCGATCCTAAGCTGGTCTCCAAAGCGAGAAACGGGAAAAAATCCCAAACGACCAAGATCTGGTATGATGCCAGCGGAAAAGAGATTAAGCGTGAGATCATCAACAAAAATACGTATCCGGCTGTGGCTGCACGTGTGTTAGCGGGTTCACAGCCATCAAAGACGCAAAAGCCGACAGCCCAGCCGACCCAGGCGCCCACGCAAGTGCCGACACAAACACCCACGCAGGCACCGACCCAGCCGCCTGCGCAGCAGCCGAGCGACGCTGAATAAAGAGGGGAAATAGGTGGATGACAAATAGCCGAGCACAGCTACATAGGCCCGTTAGGCCAAAACGACATGTGAATAAGCGTAGAATGATGATGGCAGCGGCCGTGGTCATTCTAGCGGCATGCATAGTCATCGGCCTTGGGTTTGCAATGGGGTGGATTGGGGCCGACCGCTCGGAATTTGAAGTGATTTTTGATGGCGGCACCATTACGGGTAATATCACCATCAATGGCATCAGCGTAACCAATTTAACGCCGGAACAAGCAAAGCTGGCACTGAGCCAAGAGGCCCAGGACCAGGAAGGTGAATTTCTCATCACGCTGACATTTGCCGGCCGGGAAGAGAAAGTAAAGGCCAGCTTGTTTGGCGTGAAGCCCAATGTGGATGAAACCATCCGCCAGGCGATGTTGTTGACGCGTACAGGCAGCATCCATGATCGCAGAGAAGCGGCGGGCAATACGGAGCCAACGGCGTTTAATCTTGAGGTATCTTACGATGATGCAACGCTGGAAGATACCATTCGAAGCGCAATACCTCAGATTAACTTTGCCCCGATTGAGCCGCATGTAGAGATAAATACGGCCATTAACGGGTCGTTTGAGTTTGTGGAGGGACAGCCGGGCATTACGGTAAACGAGGAAGAATTCGTAAAGCTGGTAGCAGAGGCTGTGCGTTCTGAAAACTTTACGGGTACCATTGAGGTGCCGGGAGAGATCCTGCAACCCACCTATACGATGGATCAGATCAAAGCCAACACAGTAAAGATTTCCTCGGCGACCACATCGTTTGCCAACTCGTCCTCGGATTCCCGTGTGTTTAATATTAAAAAGATGTGCGGGCTGCTGTCTGGAAGCACCATCAAGCCAGGGGAAACGTATTCGGTGAACGATACAGCGGGCCCCCGTACAGTGGAAAATGGATGGCAGAAAGCAAAGGGCATTGAAAATGGCGTGTATACAGACCAGGCAGGTGGCGGCATTTGCCAGGTATCAACAACGCTGTACAATGCGTTGCTGAAAGCGGATGTAGAGATTGTTTCGCGTAGGCCGCACAGCATCCCCGCCAGCTATGTAAAGCATGCGCTGGACGCAATGATTACCACGGGCGGTTCGGATTTGAAGTTTAAAAACACGACGGATTGGCCGATGTTTTTGCTGCTGTATGTCGACGAGGAAAAGAAGACGGTAACAGCGGAGGTATATGGTACGCCATTGGCGGACGGTATGACCATCAAACTGGAAAGTGTGGATGTGGAGATTACGCCGTTTGATCCCACGCCCGTTGTGGTAACGGATCCGGATCTGGTGCGCAAAGGCCGGAACCGTATCGTTGCGGAGGCCTGGAAAGTGTATTATGATAAGGATGGAAAGGAAATCAAGCGTGTAAAGGCCAATACCAGCACCTATGCTGCGAGCAGGCCGCATGTTTTGCAATCCTCCATTACCCCCAGCCCTACAAAGACGGTAGAGCTGGAACCCACGCCAACACCGGAGGAAGATTCAGAGGAATAAAGGAAGGCTTATAAAAGCCTTCCTTTTTATTGTGTTTTGCGAAAGCTTTGCGCGGGTTTCATTGACGGTCATGGGTAGGAATGATATATTTGAAATAGATTTCTTTTGTAGAGTTAGGAGCCGAGTCAAATGAGCGAATTGCGGATATCCATTCTAGAGATCCTGGAGCAGGATTCTAGGACGACCCCTCACGAGATGGCCATGCAGCTAGGCACAACGGAAAAATCTGTGCGCGATGAGATCGCGGCCATGGAGCAGGAGGGGATTATCCTAAAATACAATACCATCATCAACAGCGAAAAAGTGGATCATGATAAGCGTGTATTGGCGCTGATCGAGGTGCGCGTAACGCCGCAGAGGGATCTAGGCTTTGAAGGCGTTGCAGAAAGAATCTATCGCTTTGAGGAAGTCCATTCCGTCTATTTGATGAGCGGCGGATACGACATCATGGTGCTGATGGAGGGAGAAAGCCTGCGGGAGGTTGCCTTATTTGTGGCACAGAAGCTTTCCAGCATAGACGGCGTTATCAGCACGGCAACACACTTTGTATTGAAAAAATATAAGGACCAGGGGGTTATCTTTGGACAGAAAAAAGAAGATCTCCGATTGAAGGTGACGCCATGAATGTGGAAGAAAAGGTAGCGACACATATTCGGAATATGCCGCCTAGCGGTATCCGAAAATTTTTTGATATTGTCAGCGAGATGAAAGATGCCATCTCTCTTTCTGTTGGCGAGCCGGATTTTACCACGCCATGGCATATTTCGGAAAGCGCTATTTATGCTATAGAACATGGCTATACACATTACTCTTCCAATGCAGGGGTATTGGAGTTAAGAGAACTGATTTGTCAATATTACCAGACCAGATATGGCGTCGGCTATGCCCCGGAAGATTGCATTGTGACAGTAGGGGCCAGCGAGGCGATAGACCTGGCGCTGCGTGCGATCTTGGAGCCGGGCGATGAGGTGATCGTGCCGGCCCCATCCTATGTATCCTATTCGCCCGGGGTTATGATGAGCGGCGGTATACCAATTGCAGCGCCTACCAAGGCGGAGCATGCCTGCAAAATTACGCCGGAAACCATTGAAAGCCTGATTACACCGAAGACAAAGGCTATCATCATCCCGTATCCCAACAACCCAACGGGTGCAATTTTAACAAAATCTGAGCTGGAGCATATTGCACGGGTACTGGAGAAAACAGAGGTTCTCGTGATTTCTGACGAAATATATTCGGAATTGACCTATGGGCGCCGGCATGTCAGCATTGCATCCATCCCAAGCATGAAGGAGCGTACCATTGTCATCAACGGCTTTAGCAAGGCTTTTGCGATGACGGGATGGCGGCTGGGCTATATTTTGGCGGATCGGCGTCTGGTAAAGCAGATGCTCAAGATCCATCAATATGTGATCATGTGTGCGTCCTCTATGAGCCAGTACGCTGGCATAGAGGCGTTGAAAAAAGGTTTATCGGATGATTTTTCGGCGGTGGAAAAGATGGTAAGGGAATACGACCGCCGCAGAAAATATGTTTTGGCCCGTTTACGGGCAATGGGACTGCCCTGCTTTGAGCCGGAGGGCGCATTCTATGCGTTTCCGGAGATTAAGGGAACTGGACTGACAAGCGAGGAATTTTGTACCCGCTTGTTGCGAGAAAAGAGTGTAGCGATGGTGCCTGGCCCTGCATTTGGGGAATCGGGAGAGGGCTATGTGCGCTTATCCTATGCCACAGCCATGGATCAGATCAAGATTGCGTTGGATCGCATGGAGGAGTTTGTCCATTCGATATAATTGTGAGGGGGGATTTGTATGGCGGAGATTAAGCTGATCGCTACGGATTTGGACGGTACGTTTCTCAAGGGTGGGCATACGCCGCATCCGGAGAACATCAAGGCCGTACGGGCCTGCCAGGAAGCGGGGATTAGAGTATGCGCTTGTACGGGGCGAAACTGGGCGGAATGCAGAAAAATTGTGGAAGAGGTCGGGTTTGACGACTTTTGTGCGGTAAACAACGGCGCGGCCATCGTGGAGGTAAAAACGGGAGAGCTTCGCTATCGAAACCGATTTGATCCAGAGGCCATTGCAGGTTTAGTGGATGTGATGCTGTCCTACCCGAATGTAAAGTTTGGGCTTACAGGCCTGGAGAGTACTGGCGTGCTTAGGGGCCATATGGAGGATTGGTTTGAAAGCGCACCAAAGGAGCTTTTGGATGAGCTGTACCATCTGACAGAATATGATACCAAAGAAGAATTGGTAGAGGCATGCAAAGAGGATGTGGAACGCATCAACTGCCGTTTGCCGTTCTTAGAGCATTTTGAGCAGGTCCGCGATGCCATGCGCAATTATACGGATTTGGAAATTATGCAGTCTACGGACGGATATTTGGAAATAGGCGCTAAGGACGGCACAAAAGCGGAGGCGCTGACAGTGCTGACGGATATTTACAATGTAAAACCGGAAAACGTAATGGCCCTAGGCGATAATTACAACGATCTTTATATGCTGGCATGGGCTGGCACTGGCGTAGCAATGGGCAATGCAGACCAGCGTTTGAAGGATTTGGCGGACTATGTGACGGATACCAACGTAAACGCCGGTGTGGCGAAAGCGATTTATGAGATTGCGCTACAAAGAGCATAAAGGGAAGGAAATGGAAATGGAAATCAAGCTTATTGTAACGGATCTAGACGGCACGCTGCTGACGAAAAAGGATGAAGTGCACCCTGACAATATCCGAGCGCTTAGGCGCTGCCAGGAACGAGGGATCAAGGTATGCCCCGTGACGGCAAGAAACTGGAAGGAGATTGCACCCGTTTTAGAGCAGGTGGCGTTTGATGAGGTCGCGGCGCTGAACAATGGGGCGTGTATGGTTAATTTGGCAACGGGCGCAGTGGAGCATCAGCTCGTATTTAGCAAAGAGAATGTACAGGGCATGGTGGAAACGATCTGCCAGCTGCCGTATACGTTCTTATCCTTGATGGGAACCGATTATATGCATGTCTTGGAAACATCGGGGACGATTTCATGGTTTAGCTACTATGACGACCAGGAACGCAAGCAGATGGGGATTCGAGCATTTTCCGATGCCGGGATGCTGGTTAGAGAAAGCGTGGACGTCCAACGGCTGACTTGCGGCATTCAAAAACAAGGCGAGACAAGCGCAAGAAAAGCGCTGCGCGATATGCAGGCGCGGTATGGATGTAGGACGATGTTTATGGAAGAGGCGGACGGAGATTACATCGAGATTTCCCCCGTAGAGGCAAACAAAGCCTTTGCTATGGAGCAGATTTGTCGCCATTTTGGCATTGATGCGCAGCATGTTTTGGCATTTGGAGACAATGAAAACGATATGGATATGCTTAGGCATGCGGGGGTGTCCGTTGCCATGGGCAATGCGAATAGGGAGGTACAGCAAGTGGCTACCATGGTGACCAGCAGCAATAAAGAAGGCGGCGTAGCCGCAGCTTTACAATCTTTAATATTTTAAGGAACGCACCACAATGCGCGCTAGCGTATTGTGGTGTTGTTGTAACAAAAGAAATGGGGTGCTGAGTTTTGGCGGAGATCAAATTGATTGCAACGGATTTGGATGGTACGTTTTTACAGGGAGGAGACAGCCCACATCCGGAAAATATACAAGCGGTGAAAGAATGTCAAAAGGCTGGGATCAAGGTATGCGCCTGTACAGGGCGCAGTTTTAACCGCGCCAAGGATATCATTGAGCAAGCAGGTTTTGATCAGTTTTGCGTTGTCAACAATGGGGCGTCCATCGTGGACTGGCGCACGGGACAGCACAGATATCGCAACCGCTTTGAGCCGGAAAGCATCGGAAAGATCGTGGATGTTATGATGAGCTACCACGCGTCCTTTGGCCTTACGGGCTTTGAAACGCTGTATATGCTGGAGGGGTATGTAGGGGCATGGTACCAGGCGCTGGATGAGGATATGCGCCGGCAACTAAACGGGCATATCTACCGCACAAAAGAGGAGCTTGTAGAAGCCTGTGCAGAGGACGTAGAGCGTATGAATCTAAACCTGCCTTTTTTAGAAACTTATGCTGATTTGAGGGAAAAGCTGGCGGGCGTAGCAGACGTAGAAATTACAGCCTCTGGCCCGCATTCGCTGGAGATTACGCATATGGATGGGGATAAATCCCAAACCCTGATGGTGCTGGCGGATATTTACAATGTAAAGCCAGAAAATGTGATGGCCTTTGGCGACAGCTTTAACGATATGTATATGCTGGCATGGGCCGGTACGGGCGTGGCAATGGGCAATGCGGACGAACGTCTAAAGGCTGTGGCGGACACCGTCACGGATACCAACAAAAACGCCGGTGTTGCACAGGCGATTTATAACATCGCCCTGCATAGAGAAACAGAAAAATAGAGATGATTTTGGCCTACAAGCACATAGGCCAATTCGATATGAAGGGCCCTGGTGGCTCATAGGTGTGTTGATGAACAACACGCATGAAAAGAGAGGGACGGCCGGCATCAGGCCGAGCTTTAGGTCTTTGAGAAAATAGGTGCTGTAACAGGCGCAAGACGATGGGGGTAAGAGAAGGACAATGGCGCAGATAAAGCTGATAGCAACCGATTTGGACGGCACATTTTTACAGGGAGGGGATACGCCACATCCGGAGAACATTCAGGCAGTAAAGCGATGCCACGAAACTGGAATTAAGGTATGCGCGTTTACTGGCAGGAACTGGTCTTGGACAAAGCACATTTATCAGCAAGCGGGATTTGATCGATTTTGTGTGCTTTGCAATGGATCTGCGATCTATGATGTTGAAAATCAAGAAATGCGGTACAGAAATCGATTTGACCCGGCTTCCATTGAAAAGATCGTACAGGTTATACACCGGTATCCAAAGGCAGATTATTGGTTTACGGGGTTTTCGCATATCAGTATGCTGAAAAGCCATGGCGCTCCATGGTATACCTGTATGGACGAGGAAGAGCAGAAAAGAAAGGATGTTCAGTTTTATCAAGAAGCAGATGCGTTGATTCGTGCGACCAAGGACGATATCATGCGTATCAACTGGCGGCT
The DNA here is from genome assembly GCA_959600905.1 of uncultured Eubacteriales bacterium. GTDB lineage: Bacteria > Bacillota > Clostridia > Christensenellales > QAND01 > UMGS1975. Next base: position 34,176 of record CAUGNO010000013.1, read on the forward strand.
GCCGTATGATGTCTATGCAGAACGTGTTTTGGAGGAGATCTCAGAGTTTACTGAGATAGAGATTGTGCCGGCAGAGGAGCATACGTTGGAGATTACCCATAAGGACAGCAATAAATCGGAGGGGCTGATGGTGTTATCCGACATTTATGAGATCGACCCGGAAAACATCATGGCCATCGGAGATAGCTACAACGATGCAATGATGCTGGCATGGGCCGGTACGGGCGTGGCGATGGGCAATGCCGATGAGCGCCTAAAGGCCGTGGCGGATTATGTAACGGATGTTAATACGCAGGCAGGTATGGCAAAGGCTGTGTATCAGATTGCGTTGGGGAACAATATGCGGCCATAATGCCGCTTAGGGGGAGGCAAGAATAGATGTCTAAGATCAAGATGGTGGTAACGGACCTGGACGGAACCTACTTTTACAACGGGATGCCGATGGTGGAAAACCAGCGCGCGGTGCAAATGGCCAGAGAGCAGGGAGTCAAGGTGTTTGCCTGTACCGGTAGGAGCTGGGCGATGTGCAGCTATACTATGCAGCATATCGGAATGGACGAATGGGCGGTTACGGGCAATGGTGCGTCTGTGACCCAAGTTAGCACGGGAAAGCTGCATCATCCCTGTTTTGTGGATCGGCAGCATGTAGGGCCGATTCTTCGCTTCATTGCTTCAAACGGGAAATACAAGCTCAATACCTATTGCGGCGATATGATGTACACCACAAAGGAGCTGCTGCCCTGGTGGCTGGAGGATTCGGATAAACAAAACCAAACGCTGCCCAAAGAGCAGTGGACGCGCTTTACCGTCTGCGATAGCCTGGAGGAAATGATAGAAAAGAGCCAGGATGTCTGCGAACTGATCCGCCTGGAAACGGGCTATGAAAGAACGCCCATGCCGCAGGAGATCCAGGCATATATCGATACGCTGGATGAGTTTCAGGTAACCACGAGCTTTGACGGGCACTGGGATATCAACCATAAGCAGGCCAATAAAGTGCGCGGGGTACAGTATCTGGCAGAAAAATTCGGCATTGCGATGGATGAGGTGCTGGCCATTGGGGACGACATCAACGATATACAAATGATACAGGCAGCTGGTATTGGCGTGGCCATGGGCAATGCCCAGGAATCTGTGAAGCAGGCCACGGAATACCATACGGATCTTTGTAAGGAGCATGGCTTTGCCAAAGCACTGGAAAAATGGGTACTGAAATAAAAGGGCAGATCAAACTCATCATCACAGACTTGGACGGTACCTTTTTGGCGGATCATGCGGCGTTGAGCAGAGAAAATATCCAAGCCGTTCAGGCGGCCCGGGAAAAGGGGATCGTGGTAAGCGCCTGTACGACGAGAAATTGGTGTGCGGCAAAAGAAATTGTACAGACAGCTTGTTTTGACGGCGTAACAGCTTGCTGCAATGGAGGCTCATACATCAAAACCCAAAGCGGCGCGATACTGAGTAGGCATTGTTTGCCGGCAGGGGTGGTTCGTGGATTGCTAGAGGAAAGCCTGGCGCTTGGGGCAAAGGTGGCGCTGCATACCTATTGGCAGACCTATGTAGGGGATGAAAGCATTTCTCCTAAGCACCTATTGGAAGAGGAATTTGCGGTAACGCAATGCCGTGATGCCGCTGAAATGCTGTCCCAAGCAGGCGACACGGTGGAGATGGTAGAGGTTACCGGTAGAGACGGCGGCCAAATGCCGGAGGCCTGGCGGGAAAAGATTAGGCCATACGGCAAGGTGTATATTGCCAACCAAAACCGGGGTGTGTACCATATTACCATGCCGTGTGCGTCTAAATTGCAGGCTGCACAGGCTTTGGCAAAGGCGATGGGGCTAAACGCGTCACAGGTCATGTGCTTGGGTGATACCTACAACGACAGCGAGATGATTCGCTGGGCCGGTATAGGCGTGGCAATGGGCAATGCAGAAAAAGGCGTAAAGGCGGATGCTGATTATGTGGCCAAGGACAACAACGAGCATGGCTTTGCACAGGCGGTGGAGAGATTTGCGCTGTAAAAGAAGGGAATACCGATGGCGATCAAATTGATAGTGACGGATCTGGACGGTACGTTTTTGTCGGATTTTTATCAGGTGAGCGAGGAGAATATCAAGGCTGTTAGGGCAGCTAAGGAAAAGGGCATAATGATAAGCGCCTGTACGACGCGCAACTGGGCGATGGCAAAAGGCGTGGTGCGCTGGGGAGAGCTCAACGGGCTGGCCGCCTGCTGCAACGGCGCTTCCTTTGTACGGGTAGAGGACGGCTTTGTCATCAACCGGCACTGTCTGCCGAGAAGAAGCTTGGAAGGGCTGGTGCGCATCAGCTTAGAATACGAAGCCAAAATTGCGCTGTATTCTCATGAGCAGACATTGATGGAGCCAACCACTTCGCCCATGCACTATTTGATGATCAGAGAGGACTGGCCCAACCATATCCCTCCGCTTCGAATCCCCGTGACCAAATGCGACACCATCGATGAAATGGTGATTTTGGGCCGGGAGGATACGCAGCTGCTGGAAGTATTCAGCAAAGATGGGAAACCGCTGCCCGCCGAGTGGGCGGAGCGTATCCATGCGCAGGGGAATTTCCATATTGCAGAGCCCAATCAAGGCTGTTATCATGTATCGTTTGCAGGCGCTTCCAAGCTTAAGGCGGCCCAAGCGCTGGCAAGGCAGCTGAGGTTAAAACCGGAGGAGGTTATGTGCCTTGGTGATGCATACAGCGATAGCGAGATGATCCAATGGGCCGGCGTAGGGGTGGCGATGGGCAATGCCGAGGAAGGGATTAAACCGCTGGCGGATTTTGTTTCTAAGCGCAATGATGAAAACGGGTTTGCCTATGCGCTGGAAAAATATGTTTTATAAAAGGAGGATATAGCGTGGGCATAAAACTCATTGTAACGGATCTGGACGGCACTTTTTTAGATACCTACCATACCCTGAACGAAGAAAATGTAAAAGCGGTACGCAGAGCCAGGGAGCAAGGGATCTATGTGGCTGCTGTTACGGCGCGCAACTGGAGCGCTTGTAAATGGGCGGTTACGGAAACGGGCTTTGATCCGCTGTGCGTTATCAATAACGGCGCTGCCATTGTAGAGGGAAGCAGCGAGAAACTGGCATTTGAAAACACCATTCCAGCACCGGCTGTGCGCGCTATTTTACAAGCGGCGGCCGAGGCCAAAGCCTCCATTGATGTATTTGCCGGCATGTTTTCCTTGGAATATGAGCCCACCCGCTTATCTACCAAAGATATGGTGCAATGGCGCACAGAATGGGAGAAGAAACCAGCGCATTGCCGCCCTGTGGTGGAGGTATATCAAGACCTGGAAAAGATGATACAGCGCGCCAGCGACGTTTCTGAAAATATTACCGTGCACGGCAAGGATCTAACCGAGCTGCCTGGCTGGTTTTACCGCAGGGTCATCGAGCAGGGAGAGTTTTATTTGACGAGTAGCCATACGGGATGCATTGATATCATGGCGTATGGCTCTACCAAGCGCGAAGGCGTAGAGCGCCTGGCAGGCATGCTGGGGGTAAAGCAAGAGGAGGTTGTGGCCTTCGGCGATAATAGCAACGATATCGGCATGCTCAAATGGGCTGGTACCGGCGTAGCGGTTGGCAATGCAGCGCCAAGCGTACAGGCAGCTGCGGATATGGTGACGGCACGCAATGATGAGGGTGGCTTTGCAAAGGCGTTGGAAACATTGATTTTTTAAGGGGTGTAGCAAATGGCAGAGATCAAGATTGTAATGACGGATATGGACGGCACATATATGGAAAATTCTTTCCAAGCCAACCAACAAAACTTAGAGGCAACCAGAAAGCTGGCAGAGCGCGGTATTCCCGTATGCGCTGTGACGGCGCGTAACCTGGGGCTGGTGCGGCGCATGCTGCATTTAGGAGAATTAGAAACCTATTGTGTAAACAACAATGGATGCTCGGTACACAATGTAAAGACGGGGGAAAGCCTATGGAGCAACTGTATTCCAGACAGCTGGCTGGTGGCTGCGCTTAAAGCATGTGACAGGATTAAGGATACGGGGATTCAGGTTGAAGTGCATACAGGGGAAATGTCCATCGATTATGGGCCTCTGAAGACGCTGCCTAGCCATGCGGACCGTGAAAATGAACAGACAGAGCCGCAGTTTCGCTGCCCTACAGTGGTGGCAAAGGATATTGACGATGTATTGAAAATTGCGGATGGCAAAGCAGAGCTGATTCGTGTGTTCGATTATAGGGAAAACGGCGTTTTGCCGGGCACGTTTTATCGCGATCTTATCATGGGTGGCGAATTTATGCTGACAAGCTCAAATCCTGCGGTTTTGGAAATCATGGCGGCGGGGAGCAGCAAAAGAAACGGCGTGGCACAGCTGGCCAAGATCCTGGGCATTCGCCAGGAGGAAGTGATGTGCTGTGGAGACGGCGCCAATGACATCGGTATGATCAGCTGGGCCGGCGTCGGTGTGGCGATGGACAATGCATCCGATGAGGTAAAGGCAGCGGCAGATTATGTATCCTGTAACTTCAAGCAAGGCGGCGTAGCCAAGGCCGTAGAAAAATATATTTTGAATCGATGAGAAAAGGGATTTGCATATGCAAGACAAAGCAGCATTGATACGATGCGAAAGCTATGACCAGCAAGAGGTGGACCGGGCAGTGGCGGAGGCGTTTGCCTTGGTAGGTGGGCTGAGCCAATGGATAAAGCCAGGGATGACGGTGGCAATCAAGGCCAATTTGCTGATGAAAAAGAAGCCGGAAGCGTTTACAACCACGCATCCTGCCGTCATTGAAGCGGTGGCCAAACAGGTGCGGGCTTTGGGGGCAACAGCAGTGATAGGGGATAGCCCCGGCGGCCCATTTACCCCTGCGCTGGTACATGGAGTATACCGGACTTGCGGGATGGAGCAGGCAGCGCAAAATGCCGGCGCAGTGCTGAACGAGGATTTTGAGCAGGTTACCGTCTATGAGGAAAAAAGCGTTGTGCTCCGCCAGATGCAGCTTTGCCGGTATTTGACGCGGGCAGATGCAGTGATCGACTGTGCCAAGCTAAAAACGCATGGCCTTACGCAATATACGGGCGCGGTGAAGAACCTTTATGGATGCGTGCCGGGCACTGTCAAGGTGGAATACCATTTTCGGATGCCGGCACTGAAGGATTTTTCGCAGATGCTGGTGGATCTATGTGAACATGTCCGGCCGGTGGTAAGTTTGATTGATGCCGTAGAGGCCATGGAGGGAGACGGGCCGAGCGGCGGTACAATGAGAAAAATGAATTGCCTGATCGCTTCCTCTTCGGCCTATGCGGCGGATGTGGTAGGCACTAGGCTGATGGGCCTTAAGCCTGAAAGCATCTGCACAGTACAGTGTGCCATAGAGCGTAGGCTTGTAGACCCAGAGCAGGTGCTGGTACTGGGAGAGCGAATAGAGGACTATATAGCAAATGATTATCAGGTGCCTGCGATCCAAGGGGAGAAAACGCTGCCCCGCATGGCGCCTAAATGCGTAATGGAGCTGCTTGAAAAATGGATGAAGCCAAAGCCGGTTTTCCTGCATAAAAAATGTGTGGGCTGTGGCGACTGCTTTCGTAGCTGCCCGCCTAAGGCAATCTCGATGAAGGAGGGAAAGCCGCGGGCAGATCTAAATGTATGCATTCGCTGTTTTTGCTGCCAGGAGCTGTGTCCGGTGCAGGCAATTCGCATCAAGAGAAATAAACTATTGAAATGGATTGGTTAGATGATACACATTGTATTGGTTTCGCCCGAGATCCCGCAAAATACGGGCAACATTGCACGAACATGCGCCGCTACGGGCTGCGCACTGCATTTGGTAAAGCCGTTGGGATTTTCCATCGATGATAAGCATTTAAAGCGCGCCGGCCTGGATTATTGGGATAAGGTGACGGTGGGCGTATATGAGAGCTTTGAAGAGCTGGAACAAAAGTATCCTGACGCGCATTTTTATCCTGTAGAAACGGAAGGAAGCAGATTCCATACCGAAGTTACGTATCCAGAGGATGTTTTTTTTGTGTTTGGGAAGGAGACAAAGGGACTGCCGAAAGCGATTGTGGAAAAATATGCAGATACCCTGATTCGGCTTCCCATGCGAAAGGGGCTGAGGAGCCTGAACCTATCCAACGCGGCGGCTGTGATGGTATATGAGGCGCTGCGGCAGCGTGGATTTGAAGGGCTAGTGTAGTCGATGGTTAAAAAAACAGCAAAAAGCTGTTTTTTTATTGGAACGATAATTTACAAAATATTAACATTGTTTTTATACGAAATTTACGATGAAACGATGAAAGAGAGGGAAAAATCAGGTAAAATGGAGTAGAAGTATGTCTATTTTCTTGTGGGGGAGAACAGCATGACGATTTTTGATTTATTTACGTTGCTAGGCGGGCTGGGCCTATTCTTGTACGGCATGGACATGATGGGGAAAGGGCTGGAGTCCGCAGCGGGCAATCGCCTAAAAACGATTCTTGAAAAGCTGACGACCAATAGGATCATGGGCGTATTGGTAGGGATGCTGGTTACCTGCGTGATTCAATCCTCTTCGGCTACTACAGTGCTGGTCGTGGGCTTTGTCAATGCTGGATTGATGAACCTGCCACAGGCGTTTGGGGTAATTTTAGGCGCAAACATCGGTACCACCATCACAGCGCAAATCATTGCCTTCGATCTTTCCCAATGGGCACCGTTATTTATCATCATTGGCGTTGTGCCACTGCTGTTTTCCAAGAAACAATCTATTCAAAGCTATTTTACCATTGTAGCCGGATTCGGTATCCTATTTTTCGGGATGAACACCATGAGCACCTCCATGGCGCCGCTGCGTGAAAGTGAATGGTTCCTATCCTTCATCAGCAGTTTTGAAAATCCGATAATGGGAATCCTAGTAGGCGCCATATTTACGGCGATCATACAATCGTCTTCCGCTTCTATTGGGATTATGCAGGCTCTGGCGGCCAGCGGTATTATTGGGGTTAGCGCAGGACACAGCGCTGGGCTGTATCTAGTTTTGGGAGCGAACATCGGCACGTGCATTACAGCGGTATTGGCCAGCACAAACGGCAATACCATGGCCAAGCGTGCAGCGGCCATTCATGTAACGACAAAGACGATAGGGGCTATTTTGTTTGGTATTCTCATTGCGATTGTGCCAATTCCCGAAGTGGTGGCTACCTGGTCCCCTAACGACCCGGCGCGAATTATTGCTAACTTCCATACGATTTTCAACGTGATCAATACCATTGTGCTGTTGCCGTTCTGTAGACCGATTATCAAACTGGTCAGCAAGATGATTCGTCAGAGTAAAAACAACGAGGAAGATGACAATCAGTTGCTATATCTGGACGAGAGAATTGCGGACACACCAACGATTGCATCCATCTCGATCCATCAGGAACTGGGCCATTTGGCGGAAAAGACATACCGTAATCTGGAGCGTGCGCTGGAATCCTTTTCCAAGCAGAGCGAGGATATAGCAGAAAAGGTATTTAAGGAAGAAAAGGCAATCAATTATATTGCATCAGAAATCGTAAGGTATTTGGTAAGGATGCAGGCTATGACGGAAGTATCTGATACAGAGCGGTTGGAAATCTTCAGGGTACACGAAGTGGTTAGCAACATCGAGCGCATTGGCGACCATGCAGAGAATATTGCGGAGTACACGTTGGACTGTAAGATGAATGATTCCAAATTCTCCAAGGATGCTTTGGATGATTTGTGGGATATAGCAGAACATGCCAAGCAGGCTTACTCCGCTGCCATCAAGGTGATCAAGGGAGAGGGGCATGAGGAAGAAGAACGACGCCTTTGCTGGGAAAATGAGGACATGGTGGATAAGCTGCGTGATGAAATGAAAGAAAAGCACATTCATAGACTGACAAAGGGAGAATGCGATCCGCGCGCCGGTATGATCTATACGGACATGGTGGTAGACTTAGAACGTATAGCGGATCATGCGACCAACCTGGTGGGAGATATGTCTGGTGAACAATAAATCATTGTAAATAAAAAAGAGCGCTTACAGCGTTCTTTTTTATTGCCCGGTATACGAGACCTCATAGGCATTGTCTTGAGAGAAGGTTAAGGTGATGGTACCCTCTACATCCGTGCGGTATAGTTTGGAGCCATTTTCTAAAATATGCTCAAAGGCTTTTTCTTGCTTTTTTTGCTTTTTATCGCTGTACCCCTCTGCGTCATCCTTACTGACAATGCAGACGGTGGGCTGAACGGCCTGAAGGAATTCTTGAGTGGCAGCGTCGATGCCGTGATGGCCTACCTTTAAAAATGTGGAACGCAAGCCATCTCCATACGTCTGCAATAAGGTTTCTTCTGCGGCCTTTTCTGCATCCCCCATGAAGAGAAGCTTTGTCTGCCCGAAGGCCATTTGCAAGACAATGCTGGTATTGTTGATCTCTTCATCGTTTACATCATAGGGGGACAATGCGCTGACGGCAACGGGCCCAAAGGAAAAAGAACTGCCCTGCGTGAGAAATTGCGGTGTAAGCCCTTTATCAGCAAGGGCAGATTGTACTGTGCGATATAGGTCTGTATCATTGCTGCGCGTGGTGGTGTAGACTGTGCCTACCGGATAGGTATTTAAAACCCAGGCTGCACCTCCGATATGGTCTTTATGTGGATGGGTCAACACCAATATATCAATGTGATCCATTCCATTGTTTTGCATGGCGGTTTCGATGGCGTTTTGAGCGTGATAGGAGCCATTGCCGGTATCTATCATCATGGTTTCGCCGCTAGGCGACTGTAAAAGGATACAGTCTCCATGTTTTACGTTTATAACCGTTACTCGCAGGCTTTGGTCTTTAGGAAGAGGGGAACAGGCATTGAGCATCAATGCCAAAGCGAAAAAAAGTACAAGGCATAATTTTTTAAATCGCGACATGAAGATCCTCCTTTGGTGTTATTGTACTGGAAGAAAAGAAGAAAAGCAAAAAACTAGTTGCCAGAACGAAAAGAAGTCGGTATCATGAAAGAAAACAACATCAGCGGGTATGCTGAGAAAAAGGAGAATGCGCTCATGGAAACAGTGGTATTGAAAGTCAGCGGTATGGAGACGGAAAAGGATCCCAAAAAGGTGCGCCGTGCGGCCAAGCAGTTTGAAGGGGTATCCAAGGTAACCGTTAACCAGGAAACGGGTGAGGTTGAGGTAGGCTTTGAGCCGCCGGCTACGCTAAACGTTATCAAGCTTGCCATCGAAGAGGAAGGCTTCACCGTTAGCGAATAAACGAAATCGATTTATAAAAAAAGAGCCGCTTGGCTCTTTTTTATTTGGTGGGATAAGGCTGGATATATTCCATGATCCAATCCGGATGCCCAGGCTCAGTGAAGCCTAATTTTCTGTAGAAGCTTTGAGCATCGACCGTCATAAGCAGCCAACGATGCTGTTCAGCCAGATACGGACAGTGCATGATCTGATCGATCATCCATTGGCCAATGCCCATGCCGCGCAGGCTATCCTCCACCACCACATCTTCAATATAAGCGCAAGTTACAAAGTCTGTGACGACGCGGGCGCAGCCCACCAATGCACCGTCTTTTAAAAGAACGAAAGAATAAGAATTTTCAAACGCCTTTTTGGTGGTGCGACGTACTCGGGATGGGCCCCAGTATTGCTTTTCAATGAGATCGCAAACATCCTCAAGATTTACCTTTGAAGGATCGTTGGTCAGCAGGACCCCGTTTTTTTCTGCTTCAAAGACTGCCATGAATTTTCCTCCTTGGCTATGCTAAAAATCGAGACCATTGTACAGCGTTTTGTCCAAATAGGCAACTAGGATTTGCCAGGAAAACAGAGGCACAGTATAATGAAACCATTAGGCGAGGAGGAATGGAAATGCGAATCACGGTAGGGATGTCTGGCGGCGTGGATTCATCGGTGGCTGCCTGGCTGCTGAAACAAGAGGGGCACGAAGTGACGGGCATCTATATGGTGAATTGGGAAGAAGAGGACGATTCGGGCGTTTGTACGGCTGTTGATGATTATGACGATGTGAGACGCTGCTGTGATGTGATCGATATCCCGTATTATACAGTAAATTTCTCCAAACAATATAGAGAACGTGTATTTTCTGTATTTTTAGAAGAATATAAAGCGGGCAGAACGCCGAATCCGGATGTGCTCTGCAACAGCGAGATAAAGTTTAACGCCTTTATGGATTTTGCGATCAAAACCGATGCAGAGGCGCTGGCGACTGGGCATTACTGCCAACTGGCGCATACCGATGATGGCGTGAAGCTGATTAGAGGGGCCGATGAGAACAAAGATCAAACATACTTTTTATGTGGATTGACACAAACACAACTTGAACGGGCGATGTTTCCGATCGGCGCTTTGCAAAAACCTAGAGTTCGTGAATTGGCGCAAAAGGCAGGGCTGCCAACAGCCAGCAAAAAGGACTCTACAGGCATATGTTTTATTGGGGAAAGGAATTTTTCCCGATTTATTGGGCAGTATATCAAAAAGAGCGTTGGTGACATGGTAGATATTGACAGCGGCAAGGTGATGGCTCAGCATGAAGGATTGTTTCACTATACGATAGGACAGCGAAAGGGGATCGGGATTGGAGGAAGTGGAAACGGGGAGCCTTGGTTTGTGGCCAAAAAAGATCCGGCTACGGGCACGCTGTATATCTGTCAGGGGAAAAATAATCCGGCGTTGTTTAGCAAAGGGCTTACAGCAGATAAAATGAATTGGATTGCAGGAGATGCACCATCCAATGGTTTTGACTGCACGATTAAGTTTCGTTATAGACAGAAGGATGTTCCCTGTCATGTCGAAGTAAAGGAAAGGCGCATTGCCGTACGATTTGAAAGCCCGCAAAGAGCTGTAACACCGGGACAATACGCTGTGCTATACCGGGGCGAAGAATGCCTTGGTGGGGGAATTATAGAACAAGAGATAAAATAGCATTTTCCCCCTTGCATACAACTTTAAAGGATGCTATAATAAATTTCCACCGAGACAAAGAAAACATGGCAAAAAACTTTTTTGAAAATTTGTGAAAAAAGTGTTGACAATGTTGGCTGGTCTTGGTAATATAGACAAGCGCCGTGAGGAACGGGAAGCCGAGAGGCACGGCGG
>CAUGNO010000014.1:0-42249 GCA_959600905.1 uncultured Eubacteriales bacterium
AAGCTAGTATGACAGCTTGCATAATAGAAATAGACATAAATAATCCCCCTAATAGAAATAATGAAGACCAACGTTTGCCTATGATCCTATCGCTATCCTCCTTTCATGATAGGCACTTTACAAATATACAAACATTTTTGTAACTAGATATTATCATTGTTCTATAAGTGTGTCAAGATTACGGCAAAATTTTTAAAATATCATTGGGCATTTGTATTAGATGTTTTCTTATACGACTAACAATATATAAAAACGCGGCAGAGAATATGCACTGCCGCTGTTAAAAAAGCTATAGGAAGAGAATAAGCTGCTCTATGAGAAACACGGTACAGGTGGAGGCAATGGCTACGGGCATGAGCCCAAAGCGAAAATAGGACATCCCCAACGCAACAATTGTACCGCATACGGCGGAGATCCATCCGCTTGTAGAGGAAAATACATCGGGAAAGACCATGGCAGCCAAAATAGCATAGGGCATATAGAGCAGAAAGGACTGGAAAAATTTATTCTCAATCCGCTTTCGAAAGAGAATCAACGGAAGAACCCTGGGGAGATATGTGACCAGGGCCATCAGCCCAATGGAAAAGCAAAGATAAGAAAATGTCATTGACCGTCCTCCTCACCGAGCGGAAACCATTTGGCGCCAATGGCAGAAGCAGCCAGCCCACAGACGATGATGATCCATCCGCTGCCGATTTCCCGTACGCCTGGAAGGAAATGAAGCAGACAGCTCAGCAGGATGGAAAGCATAACCACAGCAAACACGCGCTTGGATTTGCGGCTTGGGGGCACAATAATGGCGATGAACATGGCATACAAAGCAATGCCAAGCGCCATACGGATGGATTCTGGCAGGGCGTTGCTGACAAGCGCCCCCAGCGCTGTTCCGCTGCCCCAGCCTATATATGGCGTAAAAATCAACCCCATTAAATAAGGAAAAGAGAGTGTTCCCTTTTGCTGCATGGAAACGGCGAAGATTTCATCGGTATTGCCAAAGGCGATCAGGCAGCGCTTTCCCAAAGAAAGATCCGGGGCGATGCGCTGTGACCATGATAAGGACATGAGAAAATACCGAAGATTAATGATCAAAACGGTAAAGGCGATTTCTAGAAGAGAAGCATGGGCAGCGATAAGCTCCATGCCGGCAAACTGGCCGGTGCCGGTCAAATTCGTCAGAGAGATGGAAATAGGGGCCCAAAAGGGAAGCCCGTTTTTGACGGAAAGCATCCCAAAGGCAAAGGATACCGACAGATAGCCCAAGGCAATGGGCAGGCCATCTTTCATTCCTTGATATAGGCTGGTACGGGCGCTGGGCATGGAAGCACTCCTTTCGGCCAAATGACAAACGTACAAACAAAAAACTTCGTTTTTCAAAACGAAGCAAGAAAAAGCCAAGGCAAACCAAAGGCTTGACGAATTATCCTAACACTGGGAAAGAAAACATGTCAAGGCTTGCAAGGATCGATTAAGAATCATTAAGAGGAGCAAGCAGGGCCATAAACCAAAAAGAAAATATGTTAAAATATCCTAACATGTGCAAACAATACCGGAAAGGATAGGGAACAATGAACGAAGTAAAACCACCAAAAAAATCTATGGTCTATTATTACCTTATCATGATTGTAGTATTGCTATGTATCAACGCCTGGATTGTACCGGCTTTAAGCGGACAAAAAATTCAGGAGGTGGATTACAGCACCTTTTTGAATATGCTGGATGAAAAATCCATTGCACAGGTGGAAATTCAGGATAATCAGATCGCCTTCAACAGCAATCAAGAAGGAAACAAGCAGATTTATGTGACGGGCCGTATCGAAGAGGATACAGAGCTGGTGAACCGCTTGCAAACGGCAGGCGTACAGTTTTCAAGAGTCATAGAGCAGGAATCTTCGCCGCTTGTTGCCTTTTTAATTACATGGCTTGGGCCGATCCTGATCATTGTGCTGCTTGGGCAGATTTTCATGCGATCGATGAAAAAGCGCATGGGTGGGCAAAATGCCATGATTTTTGGCGGCAACGACAGTAAAATGTATGTGCCAGCCACATCGGGCAAGCGTTTTGATGACGTAGCCGGCCAAGACGAAGCGAAAGAGGCGCTGACAGAAATCGTAGACTTTTTACACGACCCTGAAAGGTATAGGAAAATTGGGGCAAGGCTGCCAAAAGGAGCGCTGTTGGTGGGCCCTCCGGGCACAGGGAAAACGCTGCTGGCGCAGGCGGTAGCCGGCGAAGCACAGGTGCCGTTTTTTGCGATATCTGGCTCGGAATTTGTACAGATGTTTGTGGGAATGGGCGCAGCGCGTGTGCGCGATCTATTTAAGCAGGCTCAGGAAAAAGCCCCTTGCATCGTATTCATCGATGAGATAGATGCCATCGGGAAAAAAAGGGATGCATCCGGGCTGGGCGGCAATGACGAAAGGGAACAGACCCTTAATCAGCTTTTGACGGAAATGGATGGATTTGACGCCAGCAAGGGTGTGGTCATTTTGGCGGCCAGCAACCGCCCTGAAACCTTGGATCAGGCATTGCTGAGGCCGGGCCGGTTTGATCGGCGTATTCCGGTAGAACTGCCGGATCTCAAAGGCCGGGAAGCGATTTTGAAAGTGCATGCCAAAAACATACAAGTGGATGCGCACGTGGATTTTGGGCTGATTGCGCGTTCCACTTCGGGCGCTTCAGGGGCGGAGCTTGCAAATATCGTCAACGAGGCGGCGCTGGGTGCGGTAAAGCATAACAGGCAGAGCGTATTGCAGGAGGACTTGGAAGAGGCAGTGGAAGTGGTCATCGCTGGCTACCAACGTAAAGGGGCGGTCATCAACGATAGGGAAAAACGCATCATTGCTACGCATGAAATCGGGCATGCGCTCGTATCGGCAAACCTGAAAAAAGCAGCGCCGGTGCATAAGATCACAATCGTACCCCGTACCTCTGGCGCATTGGGCTACACCATGCAGGTAGAGGAAGGGGAAAATGTATTGATGACCAAGGAGCAGGCAATGGACCGTATCATCACCTATACTGGGGGCAGAGCAGCGGAGGAAGTGGTGTTTGGCGAAATTACCAGCGGCGCTTCCAACGACATTGAACAGGCAACAAAACTGGCACGTGCCATGGTAACGCGCTTTGGTATGAGCCGGGAATTTGATATGATGGCGCTGGAGACGGTGAACAACCAGTATCTGGGGGGCGATACCCAGCTGATGTGCTCTTCTGAAACGGCGGCCAAGGTGGATGAAGAGGTGCTGGCGCTCATCAAAAGAGCGCATGAAACGGCAAAGGAGATTTTAACACAGCACCGAGCAAAGTTGGATGAACTGTCCGCCTATTTGCTGGAAAAGGAGACCATCACCGGAGAAGAATTCATGCATATCCTAAGGGGATAAATGATTAAAGAGCGTGTCCATTATTAGGACACGCTCTTTGCTTGTTATCCTTGCGCCTGCAGAAAGTCCATAACCAAGGCATTGAACACATCCGGCATCTTGGCGGCGATGAAATGATCCCCATCTGCCACGATGAAAAGCTCTGCTCCTTCAATGGCTTGAGCAATGCCCTGGGTATGTGCCGGGGCAATCATATCATATTCGCCTGCCAAGATCAGGGTTGGCGTATGAATCTGTGCCAACATGTCAAAAGTAAGGTTGGGATGATGGATCATCAACCCGTAAATTTCAGCCTTTTTTTGATATTCGAAGTCTATTTTAGCTTTCTCGCATAAAAGGGCATATTTTTCCTTTTGATGCGTTTGTATTTCCGGAAGTAAGCCAGCGGGGAATAGATTGGCGCCATCTGCAATTATACTGAGCACTCGTTCCGGGTATTTCAGTACGGTATGCAACGCAATGTTACCGCCGTCCGAAAAGCCCAGAATATGCGCTTTTTGAAGGCCGAGGTCATCCAAGACGGCGATGACATCATCGGCAAACAGATAAAAATCCAACGGCGCATTGCCGCGAGTGGAACGGCCATGGGCACGTGTGTCAATGGCTATGACCTGGTAGAACTGTGAGAATACAGGCACTTGATGCTCAAAATAAGTGCTGTCCTCTCCGTTTCCGTGCAATAGCACCAGCGGAAGCCCTTGCCCGGTAACCTCATAATATAGGGTAGCGCCATGAGAGGCGGCACAATGATGAATTTCAGTCTGCATAAATCCGTACCTCCTTTTTAGCTCTATTGTACCCAATGGCCGTAAAGCATGCAAGATAAGCCAAAATCATAGATGCTTTTTCAAGAATACAATGCTATAATAAAACACTTATGAGCAGAAGATAAGAAATACGGGCGCAGCATAAAAGAAGAAAGACCGGGAGGATTTTCCCGGATAGGTGGTATATAGATGATACGAAAATGGATATCCGGAATCACAGCAATGATGCTGTGTATGGCAGGCTGTCTGCCTGTAGCAAAGGCACAGCCAGAAATGGCGGAAGGGATTACACATAAGTGTAGAATTACAGTTTCGGAGGGAGATCCGGCGGTGCTAACGGATAAGGCGCTGAAGACGCATTGGGCCCCTTCGGCCGCGCATGGGCGGATCACCATTGATTTGCCGGATCGACCGGCCGGCGGCTTGTCTGTCAGTTGGTTTACAGAGCCGGAGGATTATTTGATCTCCGCCAAGGACAAAAATGGGAATGAATGCAATCGTTTTGCAAAAGAAAAAGGGTTTGCTAAGATCAAAGATTTTTTTGAATTGGCGCCCGATGTCAGGAAAATCACGATTGATTTAAAAAGCCCAAAGGATAGCATTTCCGAGCTGAATGTATTTGGTCAGGGTACGCTGCCGGCCTCGGTACAGGTATGGGAGGGCCCTGTGAAAAGGGCGGATCTCATGGTGGTCTCGGCACATGAGGATGACGAGCTTCTTTGGTTCGGCGGCACGATTCCAACCTATGCTGTGGACCAGGGAAAAAGGACGGTTGTAGTGTATATGGCCAACTGCGGACGTCTGCGTTGCAGCGAGGCGATGAATGGGCTATGGGCCATGGGCATCAAAAATCATCCTGTTTTCAACCATTTTCCAGACAAGCGATCCAGAACCTTGGAAGAAGGATTGGAAAATTGGGGCGGAGAAGATGCTGTGGTAGCCAAACTCGTGGAAAACATACGCCAGTATAAGCCCAGTGTGGTTGTGTCTCATGATATAAATGGCGAATATGGGCATGGTGCGCATAAGGCTACAGCCTATGCCGTGCAAAAGGCAGTGGAATTGGCACAGGATGCGACAAAATACCCGGAGTCTGCACAGGCATATGGCGCCTGGCAGGTGAAAAAGCTGTATTTGCATCTGTATCATGAAAATCCCATAGAGATGGATTGGCATCAACCCTTGCAGGCGTATGGAGGCAAAACCGGTTATGAGATGGCGTGTATAGGCTATGCTGAACACAAATCACAGCAGGATTTTTACCAGATGCAGCAAGGTGGAAAATATGATAACGCGAAATTCGGCCTTGCCTATACTACGGTGGGCCTGGATACGGGGAAAAGAGATTTCTTTGAGCATATTCCGCACGGAGGTACAGTATCCAGTGGAGCTGAAGAGCCTTCCCCAGGGCCAGAGGAAGGCCCAGCGCCTGTGCCTGCAAAGACAGAACAGGGCAGGGGCATAACGGCTATGCTGTTGATTGCCGCCTTGTTGGTTTTGGTCGGCGCTGGCTGGTTTGTATGGTATCAACAGAATCGCCGTCCGCACAAGGTGGTACAAAACCGGCGGCGAAGCAACCGTAGAAGATAGAAGAAAACAAAAAGAGCTCCTTGCAAAAGGAGCTCTTTTTCATATTCAAAAGGCTAAACGGTCTGCCGGCAAGTGAAATTTACGATTATGCATCAGCGGCCGCAACGACGACAAAAAACGTATTTTTTCGCAGGATGCTTGCATATGGATAAGGATGAAATTATCCGATAGGAGGCACTGTTGACGATGAATCCATTTCAAATGAAATCCATTCCGATTGACCGTACGATCCAAAACTGGTGTCAGCTATATCCAAAGTCCTACAACAAACATGAGACTGATCCTTATACGAAATGCCGGATCATTCTCATGAACGGCACAGAATTTGAGGCTGTTTGGTTTTCCCATCAATTTCAAAGGCATTGCCCCAACAATGATTTAAGACGGGAATTGGCGCTGACAAGAAGAATTGAACAGCAGCAGCAAAAAAAGATTTCCAATCTAAAACCGATAGATGAGAGCATCCTGGAACAAACCATTTCCTATGAACAGCTGGCCGTAGACCTAACCGCAGCGCTGGCAAACATGGAACAGGACCCACATGTAAAGGCGGCGATGGATTTTGCGCTGCTGGAGGATTTTGATCACCTGTACCGTTATGCCAACCTGCTGGAAATGGAAAGCGGCATCGCCGCCGAGCAGCTTGTAGGCGGCTATACCGAGATTATGCCGGGACGGCCTACCATCGCACATCATCGGTATCCGTTTGAATCTGTCAACCATGATACCAATTATAAGACGGCGAATCTGCAAACAAAATTAAACATCGGCATCATCACTGCCGCCGAGCAGCAAACGATGAACTACTATATGAATGCGGGTGCTTTCTATACATCGGACATTGGACGCCGGCTGTATCAAGAGATCGGCATGGTGGAAGAACAGCACGTTTCCGAATATGGAAGCCTGATGGATACGACCTCCACCTGGCTGGAATCCTTGCTGCTACATGAATACACCGAATGCTATCTCTATTATTCGTGTTATGAGACAGAAGTGGATCCCTATATCAAGCAAGTATGGGAACAATGCTTTGAACAGGAATTGGCACATCTGCACAGAGCAGCGCAGCTCTTACAAAAATACGAAGGCAAGGATTGGTGCCAAGTGATTCCAAATGGAGAATTCCCCAGCGTACTCAAACTGGGATCCAACATCGAATACGTGCGCGATGTATTGGCGGCAACCGTCAATATCACCAAATGCCGGGAAAACTATGTATGTGTGGATCAGCTGCCGCGCGATGCCGATTTCTTCTTCTATCAAAATATCGTCAATCGCGATGTCAACACCGTCCCCAGCCACTGCGTTATCGAGGAATATATTGCCAAGAACGGAATGGATTATCGCTACGAAACAGCGCCCAACCCCATTCCGGCACTCAGAGACAGAACAAAGGACAATACCAGCGTAGGACGATGAGAAAAGGCCGCCTTTTGGCGGCCTTTTTTTTATAGATAGGTAATACGATTGCCTGGACGGGCCAGAGGCATAGCCGGCCTTTGTTTAGGAAGACCAAGCGCCACCCCGCCGTAGATGGTTTCCTCCGGAGCCATGCCCAAGGAAAGCAGGTATGAACGGATAGAAGGCTCATCGCGCAGCCACCGAATTTGATTGATCCAGCATGACCCAAGGCCAAACCCGGCTGCAGCCAGCATCATGTTTTCCAGGGCACAGGCGCTGTCTGCCATGGCGTTGCCGTGGTCAATCAAATTTGCTGCGAGCACAAGCACTGGGGCCCCGTACAGGAAATCGTACGCCCCTTGCTTGGCCTTGCGTATCGAGGATGCCAAGCTTTGATAAGTATCAGGTGTTGCTTCCATTTGAGCAAAAGCGGCAACAGCTCTTTGGCTAAGCGCTGCCAAGATATCCGGGGACTGGATCACCAAAAAATGACAGGCTTGCTTGTTGCCATCGCTAGGGGCCATTCGCCCAGCCTCCAAAATTTCGCGGAGCTGATAGGGCGGCGGCGCATCCGGCAGAAAGGAACGAATGCTGCGTCTAGCGGCCATATTGGCAAGAATTGGATTCATATATAACGCCTCCTTTTTTATATCGTATAGAAGTACAGAGAAAAATACAATTGTCTTGTCAGCTATATTGACATTTTTGGGGGGATGTGCCATACTGCATAGGATTATGGTGAGGAGGCGGATGCAATGTCCGACATAATAAACGAGATACAGGCGCTAAAGCGCAAGCGGGATGCAGTGATCTTAGCCCATTACTATACGCGGGATGAGGTGCAGGCGTTGGCGGATTACGTAGGGGATTCCTATTATTTGAGTAAAGTGGCCCGCGAATGCCCACAACAAACCCTGGTGTTTTGCGGCGTAAAATTCATGGGGGAAAGCGCAAAGACCATGAACCCGGAAAAAACCGTGTTGATGCCGGATGAGGTGGCGGACTGCCCTATGGCGCATATGACGGATACTGAGCGGATCCAACAGGTACGCGCGCAACATCCCGAAGCGGCAGTGGTATGCTATATCAATTCCACGGCGGAGGCCAAGGCGGCCAGCGACGTCTGCGTAACAAGCGCCAATGCCATGCGCATCGTACAAGCGCTGCCAAATCGCGAAATCTACTTTATCCCGGATGAAAATTTGGCGCGGCATATTGCTGCAGAGCTGCCGGAAAAACATTTTATATTCAATCAGGGCTACTGCCATGTGCATGCCAGGCTGACTGCAGAGATGGTGAAAAAGGCCAAGGAAGAGCAGCCAAGGGCCCTAGTGCTGGCGCATCCGGAATGTAGGCAGGAGGTACTGGCCTTGGCAGACTATATCGGCAGTACTTCCGGCATCATTGAGTTTGCTACCAAGAGCGAAAACGAAGCGTTCATCGTATGTACAGAGATGGGCGTGTTGTATGAATTAAAGCAAAAAAATCCGCACAAAAGGTTTTACACGGCTGGGCAGGATCAGATCTGTCCGGATATGAAGCGGATTACGCTGGGAAAAATCAAGCAGTGCTTAGAAACCATGGCGCCTGAGGTAGAGGTAAACGTAGATCTAGGGCGCCAGGCGCTCAAGGCGCTGGAAGCGATGCATACGATAGCTAGGTGAAATGGCCATGAAGCAAAAAGCGGATGTACTCATTGTAGGCACAGGGGCTGCAGGGTTGTTTTGCGCTTTGCAGCTTCCGGAGCATTTGGAGATTTGTATGATCTCCAAACAAGACCTGGAAAACAGCGATTCCTACTTGGCGCAGGGCGGTATCTCTACGCTGAAAAATGAGCAGGACTATGCCAGCTATTACATGGATACCATGAAGGCGGGGCACTATGAAAACGACCCCTTGGCGGTGGAAATGATGATCCGTTCCTCTCCGGAGATCATTGACGATTTGCTTCGCTGCGGCGTGGAGTTTGAGCACGATCAGCAGGGCATGTGTTATACGCGTGAAGGGGCGCATTCCGCGTTTCGTATTCTGCATCATGAGGATGAAACAGGACGTGAAATTACGTCTAAATTACTGACGCAGGTACGAAAGCGGAAGAATATTTCGCTGTATCCATATACATGCATGTTGGATATCGTCTGTGATGAAGAAGGATGCCATGGCGTTGTAGTGCGCTGCCAAGACGGCTCTCTTTGCACCATTGCAGCCAAAGTTGTGGTATGGGCTACGGGCGGTGTAGGCGGCCTGTTTGACAGCTCTACCAATTTTGCACACCTGACGGGAGACGCTGTGGCACTGTCCCTATTACATAGCATCCATCTCAAGGATATCAATTACATTCAGATCCACCCCACGACTCTATATAGTAAGGAAAAGGGGCGGCGCTTTTTGATTTCGGAATCCGTGAGGGGAGAGGGGGCTGTTTTGCTCAATGCAAAGGGGGAACGCTTTGTGGATGAGCTGTTGCCCCGCGATGTAGTCAGCCAAGCGATCCACGCACAAATGGAGATGGATCATAGAGATTATGTATGGCTGTCCGTAGTGCATTTGGGTGCGGAAAAGATACAAAAAAGATTTCCGCATATATACCAGCACTGCCTGGAAAAAGGATATGATATCACAAAGGAGCCCATTCCCGTGACACCGGCGCAGCATTATTTTATGGGGGGCGTAGCAGTGGATCTTGAAAGCTGCACTTCGATGCCGCACCTGTACGCGGTGGGAGAAACTGCGTGTAACGGCGTACATGGGAAAAATAGACTGGCAAGCAATTCGCTGCTGGAAAGCTTGGTGTTTGCAAAACGGGCTGCCAAGAGCCTACAAAGAACGATCGCTCAAATCGATTTTACGCCAATGCCGACAGACCTTAGCGCTTACGAGGATACGCAAGCGTTGGCACAGAAGTACAGAACCTTGGTGCTGAATGAAATCAAGAGAAGGGATGCGAGTTTTTATGATCAATGGTGTCACGATGGCTCTCAATGTGGATGATATACTGCGTGCTGCCTTAAAGGAGGATATTACCTCGGAGGATGTTTCCACCAATGCGGTAGTGATGGGCCCATCCCAGGGCAGTGCACAGCTGATTGCAAAGCAGGACGGCGTTTTGGCGGGGTTAAAGGTGTTTGAGCGGGTGTTTTGGCTTTTGGACCCTTCCGTAAAATTTGAAACAGAGTATCAAGACGGGCAGGCGGTAAAAAGCGGAACGCTGATCGGTACGGTTTTTGGCGATATGCGCGTGCTGCTGAGCGGGGAACGTACCGCACTCAACTATTTGCAGCGAATGAGCGGCATTGCTACAATGACGCGCCGGTACGCGGAAATATTGCGGGGCAGCAAAACCAAGCTGCTAGATACCCGAAAAACAACGCCGAATATGCGGGTATTTGAAAAATATGCCGTAAAAGTGGGCGGAGGCGTGAATCATCGCTACAATCTTTCGGACGGGATTTTGCTAAAGGATAACCATATCGGCGCTGCGGGCGGCATTGCCCAGGCTGTAGCCAGAGCCAGGGCTTATGCACCTTTTATTCGTAAAATAGAAGTAGAGACAGAAACGCTGGAGATGGTACAGCAGGCCGTAGACGCAGGGGCGGATATCATCATGCTGGATAATATGGATGATGAAACGATGAAAAAAGCGGTGCATATGATCGACGGCCGTGCCGAAACGGAATGTTCTGGCAACGTGACGGAGGAGCGGCTGAAAAGAATTGCCGAGCTTGGCGTGGATTATGTATCCTGCGGTGCGCTGACGCATTCTGTTGGGATATTGGATCTTTCTTTGAAAAATATGAAACCGATACACGGTTAAGAAAGGAGGGCCGTTATGGACGGCGAAACGAGAAGAAAACGAATTTTACAATTGCTTAGCGAACAGACAAAGCCGCTGTCCGGAACGGCGCTGGCCAAGCAGTTTGGTGTGAGCCGGCAGGTGATCGTACAGGATATTGCGCTTTTAAAGAGCAAAGAACCGGCGATTATTTCCACCTACCGCGGCTATGTGCTAGGGCGGCCAGAGAGAGTCTGTGAACGTGTATTTTGGGTTAGGCATAGCAATGAGCAAATACAGGATGAACTCAACACCATCGTTGATAACGGCGGAGAGGTTTGCACCGTAATTGTGGAGCATGAACTGTATGGCAGAATCTCAGTTGAGCTGCCCATTCGTTCGCGAAGGCATGTTCAGGAATTCGTAGAGAATGTATCCAAAGGCCAAGCCAGGCCCTTGAAGGAGCTGGTGCATGACGGCGTGCACGGGCATCTTGTTCGGGCGGAACGGGAAAGCGATCTGGACGCCATCGAGCAGGAACTACGAACAAAAGGATATCTGGTGGCAGAAAATGTACAATGAAAAAGACGGCCTTAGCCGTCTTTCTTTTTTGCTTTTTTTGGATGAAGGGGCAGCGCATCTAGCGTAACGCGGGCAACATGAGAAACCAAGCCCGCCTTTTCCGGATTCTCTAGAAGAAGATAGGGCTTGGCCCCTTCGTAAGGCGAACATTCCGGCAGCGAAAAGGCAGCGCGCCCGGCTTCGGTAGGCTTGAAAAAAAGCTGATTGTCGCAGATTATAGCAAAAAATTTTCCTTCGGCAAACAGACCGTATTCCCCAAACATGGATTTGTATGTAACGGGAGCGGCTGCGGACATCTGGTCGCAGATATATTGTACAAATTCCTTACTGCTTGCCATATACTCGTCCTCCTTTTCAAAAAAGTGTAATAGGAAATTTATGCGTTTCCCTGTAAAAATCGGACAATTTTTGTTGATATACGGTGGGGGAAACACCGCATACGGACTTGAAATCATGATTGAAATGTGCTTGGTCATAGTATCCCAGTGCCTGTGCTAAATAGGAAAGGGATGGCGCCTGCCCCATCCCTGCCAAGGCGTGGTTGATCCTTTGCAGACGCAGATATTGGCGAAGGGAAAGACCCAACACCGGCTGTATGCGGCGGGATAGATGCCGGGCGCTGTAATGCAGGGTTTTGCTGAGCGATTCGAAGGAAAGAGACGCCGCAGGCGCATGGAGACAGCAAAGCAATTGCTCGGCCAAAGAATCGGTTTTATCGCTGTTGATATATTGGCAGAAAAGAGCATCGATTTCCGCCAACAGGGCATGCATACAGCTGCTTTTGGAAAATAGGACTAAAAAAGCAGAATACAGGGCAGCGTCTGCATCGGCAAACGGGATACGGAGATCGACGGCATCCTTGACGGATAAGCCGAGAAGCTGATGTGCCCCGAACGATAAGGCGTATGTTTAAAATCATTGTGCACTTCCACAGGATGCGTCGTAGGCCCCCAAAAATGGGCCTGTAAACCGGAGATGCCAAAGGCAAAGACCAAGCATCCACCGGCATCCGGAATCAAGGTTAGATGGGCCGGCCCGCTGACGCATGGCGGGGAAAGCGTATAATGGGCAATATATTTTTTAAGCGCAGGGTGGGGATGAAAATAAAGGTGGCTGGGCGATGCGGAAAAAAGAGCATCCGACATACGGGCGCCAAAAAAGCAAGCGGGAGTGCCAAAATTCAGCGACGCCATGGCTGTTCCTCATCGTAATTGTCGTAATCATCATCTTCATACTTATCCCGTTCTTCAGGGGAAGGATGCTTGGAGATCAAAAACTGCACCTGCGGCCAGTAATGCCGCCAAATCGCAAAGATCCAATAGCCCAATAGTGCGCCAAACATGCTAAACAGCACGGCATTGACATCAAACGGGGCCAACCCTGCAAAGAAGGGGATAGCCTCTGTCAGCAAGGAGAGAAACAGCGTGATGGTCAATACCTTAAACGGGCCGGGTCGACGGAAAAACAGCAGCGGCAAGCATAGCCCGAAAGGAAGAAAGGCCAAAATGCATCCATACAGATAACCACGCAGCGAAGCCGCCCCTAAAAAGGGAAGGAAATTGGAGACTTTCAACTGTGCATACACGGCTTTGGGAGACCAATGCACAAAGGAATCTATAATTTCCTCCACTGAAAATTGAAATAAAGCGCTTTGCAATAGACAAAACACATATACCCAAAAAACAATCAAACAGCAGATGCGTCCTGTTTTTGACATGTGGACAAGGCCCTCCTTTTGTTTTTTACAGTTTGCCATGAATCAAACAAAAGCACAAGCATCCTTTCATCGGCAAGCGGATAAGGGTAACCGAATGCGGTAGGCTTTGCCGCCGTGCAGATCCGGCTGCTCCTCAAGAGAAGCACCCAAAAAACGAAAAATGGTATCTGCAACGGCCAGATCCAGGCTGCTGGGCCGTAGCTTTTTGGTAGCAATGCGGACAAGACGGCTGCGGGTTTTGGTTCGCCTGCCATGGCAGGATACTTCAAGAGAAAGATGAGAATCATGCAGCGCCATGGCAACATGTACCGTACTGCCCGGCTGCCGCTGGGCGGTACAGCTAAGAACCAAATGGGAGAGCGCCTGGGGGAAAAATTGATGATCCGTCCGAATGGCAGCAGTCGGAGGCGTAGAGAACTCACAGTGCATACCGCGCGCTTCAAGAGAGGGAGAAACCAGTGTTTGAGTGGCTTGCACCAGCGAAGTTAGTGGATATGTTTGAAAGTCTGCGTTTTGCTCCATATCCTCCTGTAAGGAAGAAAGCTTGGTCAGAAGCAGTAAAAAATCCTGTGTTTTATCCAGCTGTGTCTTTAGCTTTCTACAAAATTGCTTATACTTTTCCTCATCCAAATTTTTTTGCAGCACGATCTCAGTCAGTGTACGCGCAGATTGCAGCGGCTGCTCTACCAACTCGGAAAGCTCTTGCACAGCTTGGCGAATAGGGATGTTTTCTGCTGTGGGCTCGTTGCTTACAAGCGATAAAAGCTGTGTAGATGCTGTACGCGAAACGCCACGGACATTTTTTACCATGCGCCTGGTTCCGTAGACAAGCTTGGCGCCCCTCAACAGCATGACAAACAGCATAAAGGCAGTAAAAAGCCCCCTGGCGCCGGTATGCTGCTCTTGTGGCGTATAGCCGAGGGTAGAGAGCAGAGCTTCCCCTTGGGCAGCGGCATTGTCATCATCGGATTGGAGGGAAGCGATAACAGATGGCAGCGCTTCGGGTGCAGCCTGCTCCACGGCAGCTGCTACAAGGGCATCATGACGGCGGATGGAATCATCCAAGCGGCTTTCCACCCAGCTGCCAAGGAAAAAGGCTGCGGCGACGACCAATAGGGCAAATATAAGCCAGCGGCCAAACCCTTTTTTGGTTTCTGAAGATAGCTCTATGGAAGAGGAATGAAACGCCATAACAAGCTCCTTATTTTAGATTCTAGGATTTTTTTCATTCTATCACAAATGGTGCGATAGAAAGAAATAGACACTCTAAAGAGGGCCGAATTGGTCAAACGACGGGCTGGGGGATATCGAAAGAGAATATGCATGGCTTTTCCCTCCCTGCAGTGTTTTCGCAAAGGGGCAAATCGCGTATCCGTTCCCCTCTGTAAGCACGTCTAAGGATAAAACCATGGCTCGACAATATGCGCAGAGCACTAAAAAGAAAGAACGTCTGTCGCTATATTTTTAAGAAAACTGGCGTCGTGCTCTACAAAGATCATGGTCGGCCGACAGCGCAGGATTAGGTCCTCGATTTGTAGGCGGCTGATTACGTCGATATAGTTTAACGGCTCATCCCAAAGATACAGGTGTGCTTGTTGGCATAGGCTGTGCGCCAGGGCCGTTTTCTTTTTTTGCCCCATGGAAAAGTTCTCTAGCCTTATTTCAAATTGACTGCGAGAAAATCCAAGCTTTCGCAGGAGAGTATAAAATTGCGTTTCATCCAATCCATGTCTCTGAGCATAGGCCGATAGAGATCCGTGTAAGCCGGAAACATCCTGTGGCAGGTAGGAAATGGATAGCCCACTCGCCAGACGCAGCATCCCCGCATGCTGAATGCTTTGCCCGGCCAGGCATTTGAGTAAGGTGGATTTACCGCTTCCATTGGGGCCGACCAGGGCAAGGCGATCCCCGGAGTGAAGAGCCAAGTGTATGGGACCGCATACAGGCTCTGCTCCGTACGATATAGTAAGCCCACTTGCCTCTGCCAAGCAGGCAGCGTGGTGGGATAGGGGAGACAGACTGATAAGAGGCTGCGCATCCACGTTTCTCAAAAGGTGTGTTTTTTCTTCAATTGTTTTTTGCTGCCGCGCCTGGATGCTCTTGGCGCGCTGCATCATTTTGGCAGCCTGATGCCCGAGATGCCCTCTATCCGGCTTTAATCCGGAGCTTTGAACGCCGTATTTACGCCGCTCTATTTGATGAGACCATTGCGCTGTTTGGCGTGCGGAATCGGCCAAACGGCCAATTTCTTTTTTAAGCCGTTGATTGTGCGCGGCCTCCTCTGCATCCTGTTGATCTTTTTGCAGCTGCCAGGTGGAAAAGTTTCCTTTTTGCACTTGTATATCGGCACGGTTGATGGAAAGCACGTGATCGATACAGTTATCCAAAAAAGCACGGTCATGAGAAACGAGGATAAAACCCTCCTTGTTTTTCAGATACGCGCTTACGAGGCAGCGCCCCTGAAGATCCAGGTGGTTGGTGGGTTCATCGATCAATAGAAAGCATTGCGGTTTGCAAAACAAAACAGCCAGTAGAAATTTGGTACGCTCACCGGGACTTAGTATTTGGTAGGGCCTATACAAAATGCCTTCTTCCAGGCCAAGCAAAGAGAGCTCTTTTTTTATCTGCCAGGTTGGCACCTCCGGAGATATGGCATAGGCAATCGATTCACAGTACAGAGCAGGGTTTTCAACTTTATAGGGAAAATACTCAAAATCAACTTGGCCGGCCGTGATGTTTCCTTGATAAGGGTATTGCCCCTGTAGCAGGCGTAAAAGGGTGGTTTTGCCGCGGCCGTTGCGCCCAACAAGACCAAGCTTCCACTTTGTATCAAGCTGAAGCGATACGTCGGTAAAAACATTGTCGTGGCTGCCGGGATAGGCAAAGGTAAGATGAGAGATTTGAATGATGGACAATAAAAAAGCACCTCCTCAGAGAGCAAGAAAGCGACTTTGCTTTCATGTCAAGGAAATGCAAAAATCCCCGTTGGAAAGGGAAAATAAAAGACAGAAAAAGAAAAAGCGCTTTCTTGCAAAGAGAGCATAACAAGAAGAACCCGAAATGGCCCAAACGCCCTCTTTTACACATCGTGTTAGCAAGAAATGTTGCGCATTTTCCTCTTCACATCCAGTCGTTTTTAGAATCAACCTTATTATATCCAAATGCAGCGGCCTGTCAACCGGCTGCTTTTTCCATTTCTAAATGCCCCATACGGCGTAATTCCCGAATGATGAAGACCAGGGCGAGGATGGCAGCTGCTAAGTCTGCGATGGGCCCGGCGTACATAACGCCGTCGATACCAAAAAACATGGGAAATAGTACGATCAAAGGCAAGAGAAAGATGATCTGCCTGGTTAGAGACATCAAAATGCCCATTTTGGCTTTACCAATGGCTGTAAAAAGTTGCTGGTCAAGGGTTGAAGGCCGTTGATAAAGGTCATGAGCATATAGATGCGGAAATATCGCTCGGCAAACTGGAAATATGCTTCGCTGCCCGATCCAAAGATGCTGACAATAGGACGGGGAAAGAGTTGAAAACACAAAAATGCAACAATGGAAATCACCATGATGATACGCGCTGCCGTCAAATAGGTTTTTTTCACACGCGCGTAATTTTGCGCGCCGTAATTGAAGCTGAAGATAGGCTGGCAGCCTTGGCAGATGCCCACAATAAATGCCATAAGCAAGATGTTGATCTTGGAGATAACGCCTACACAGGCAAGCGGGATATCGCTGCCATAAAGGGAAAGCGCGCCATAATAGGTCAATGTGTTGTTCAGGGTAATCTGCACAGCCGTCATGGCCAGCTGATTGAAGCAGGGCGCAGCGCCTAAAGAGGCAATGGCCTTGAGATGGCAAAGGCGAGGGCGCAACCGAGAGCGCGTCAATGGAGTTGAACGAAAATGAAACAGATAATACAGCGCCATACCGGCAGAAAGCACCTGTCCGATTACAGTGGCCAGCGCACCGCCTGCGATGCCCATATCAAATGTGAAGATAAAGAGAGGGTCGAGGATGGTATTGACAATTGCCCCAGTTAGCATACAGGCCATGGAATAGGTGGGGCTGCCGTCCGCGCGAATCAAATGGCTGCATCCTGTGGAAAAGATGACAAACGGCAAACCAAAAGCTGTGATGCTTGTATAGGTGATGGCATAAGGCATAACCTGCTCTGTTGCACCAAAGATAGCCATAAGCGGGTGCAAAAACAACAGCGTGATTCCGGCTAGGCCAATGCCGAAGATTCCCAAAAAAGAGATAGCGTTCCCGGCCATATAGCCGGCGCGTTCCTGATTGCCGCGCCCCATGGAAAGATTAAAGTTGGCCGCGCCGCCGATACCAAGCAGCAAAGCGAGGGAGGTGGCGATGGTAGAAAGCGGAAACGCCACATTGGTAGCAGCATTGCCCAGCATGCCGACACCTTGGCCGATAAAGATTTGGTCCACGATATTATAAAGCGCACTGACCAAAAAACTTACGATGGATGGGATGCCGAATTTTGCAATTAACTTGGATACCTTTTCGACGGCTAAAGGATTTTCTTGAGGGGAAAGAGAAGAAGCCATAAAACAACCCCCTATATGAGAAAGGATACTTTTATTTTATTATGAAAAAGGGGAGCAAATGTCAATGCAAAAAATGCGCTTTGGCATGAAAAAAAGAACGAAATAATAGAACGAAGGGTTGACAAAGTGTGAAAAACATCATAATATATGAATAGATGTTCAGATGAATAGATGAAAGGATGAGAGGGCATGGCGATAGAGCAAGAGGTAGAACGCTGCGAATATATGTATGTACATCAGGATGTAGTAAACAAAGTAAAGCAGGATATGCCGCAGGATGAAACACTGTACGATTTGGCGGAGCTGTTTAAGGTATTCGGGGACTCTACCCGTATAAAGATCCTATATGCCTTGTTTGAAGCAGAACTATGCGTATGCGATATCGCGCAGCTTTTAAGCGTATCCCAAACGGCAGTTTCACATCAGCTGCGTGTACTTAAAAACAATAAGCTAGTGAAATTCAGAAAAGAGGGCAAAAACGTATTCTATTCCTTGGCGGATGACCATGTCAGACGCATTATAGACCAAGGCATTGAGCACGTAGAGGAATAACCCTGGCAGCAAGCGGCCGCTAGAATAATTTTTAAGAGGTGCTGTTATGAAAAAGAGCTTTCAATTGGTAGATTTGGACTGTGCAAACTGCGCACAGAAAATGGAGGATGCCATTAAAAGGATCGACGGTGTCCAAGATGCAAGCGTCAGTTTTTTGTTGCAGAAGATGACCTTGACCGCAGAGGACGAGAGGTTCGACGAGATTGTCCGGCAGGCAGTCAAGGTGTGTAAACGGGTAGAGCCAGACTGCGAAATCAAACTCTGATCAGGCAGCCGGGGAACTTCCGCCCGGCTTTTCCCCCTTGAGAGATGCAGGAGAGAAAACCATGACGAAAAAGCAAAAAAAGATGCTGGTACGCATTTTTATAAGCGCTGTATTGTTTTTAGCGGTCGTTTTGATGCCGCTAAACGGAATTGAAAGAATAGCAGCTTTCATAGTGCCCTATTTGGTCATAGGCTGGGATGTTTTGTGGAAAGCCATACGAAACATTGCCCATGGGCAGATTTTTGATGAAAACTTTCTAATGGCGCTGGCCACTGTGGGCGCCTTTGGCACAGGAGAATTTCCGGAAGCTGTGGCCGTGATGCTGTTTTACCAGGTTGGTGAATGGTTCCAGGGATACGCGGTGGGCCGCTCCCGCCAATCGATTGCCAAGTTGATGGATATACGCCCAGATTATGCCAATATAGAGCAAAATGGTAAGCTTGTGGAGGTAGACCCGGAGGAGGTTTCCATTGGGCAGACCATTGTGATCAAAGCGGGAGAGCGTATCCCGTTGGACGGCATAGTGCTGGAAGGAAAGTCTACCGTGGATACCGCAGCGCTGACAGGGGAATCCTTACCTAGGGATGTGGCCCCGGGCGATGATGTAATCAGCGGCTGTATCAACCAGAATGGATTGTTGCGCGTTAGGGTCACAAAGGAATTTGGCGAATCCACGGTAGCAAAGATTTTAGAGCTGGTGGAAAATGCCAGCGCCAAAAAGGCAAAAGCAGAAAACTTTATTACGAAATTTGCCCGCTATTACACGCCGTGCGTTGTCATTGGCGCTGTACTGTTGGCGTTGGTACCGCCGTTGATTGTGGGCGGATGGACGATGTGGATTCAGCGAGCTTTGATCTTCCTGGTCATTTCCTGCCCATGTGCTTTGGTAATTTCTGTGCCTTTGAGCTTTTTTGGAGGTATCGGAGGAGCCTCAAAGTGTGGTATCCTAGTAAAAGGTGGAAACTACCTGGAAGTGCTGGCAAAAACGCAGACTGTCGTGTTTGATAAAACGGGCACGCTGACAAAGGGCGTTTTCAATGTAACAGCCATCCATCCGGAGCAGTGTTCTGAAGCAGAGCTGTTGGAAATGGCGGCGTATGCGGAAAGCTATTCGGATCATCCGATTTCCCGTTCGCTTAAAGAAGCTTATGCCGAGGAAATAGACGCTTTACGCGTATCGCAGGTGGAGGAAATCTCTGGCCGCGGTGTACATGCGACTATTGACGGCAAGCGGGTCTGCGTAGGCAATGATAAGCTGATGGAGAATATCGGTGTTTCATGGCATCCCTGTCACAGGGTTGGCACAACAGTGCATGTGGCCATAGACGGCGTGTATGCCGGGCATATCGTCATCTCTGACGAAATTAAGCAAGATGCGGCCAAGGCTATTCGGCAGCTAAAAGCAGAGGGTGTTGAAAAAACCGTCATGCTCACGGGTGATGCAAAAGCCGTAGGCGAAAGTGTGGCCAAGGAACTGGGCCTGGACGAGGTATACACGCAGCTGCTGCCTGCGGACAAAGTGGAGAAGGTCGAGCAGCTGTTGAATCATCGCCAAGGGAACGGAAAGCTGGCTTTTGTGGGGGATGGCATCAATGATGCGCCTGTGCTCAGCCGTGCGGATCTTGGTATTGCCATGGGCGCCATGGGTTCGGATGCTGCCATTGAGGCGGCAGATGTTGTACTGATGGACGACCAGCCCTCTAAAATTGCAACTGCCATACGCATTGCGAAAAAGACGTTGGGCATTGTAAAGCAAAATATTGTGTTTGCGCTGGCCATCAAGGGTTTGTTCCTGATCATGGGCGCCTTTGGGGTTGCAAATATGTGGGAAGCGGTATTTGCCGATGTAGGCGTGGCCATTATCGCGATCCTCAATGCAATGCGTGCACTCAAGGTAGAGACATTGAAATAAGGCGACACGCCGAAATAGAAGGAAGGGAGCGGTATGCTCAGATTGGAGCATGTTGCCTGGGATTTGCCGGGCGGCAGCGCGATCATCAAAGACATAAATTTACAATTGGAAGACCGGAAACTCATCGTGGTAACCGGCCCAAACGGAGGAGGGAAGACCACGCTGGCAAAACTGATTGCCGGTGTGGAAACCTTGACCTCTGGCCGTATCGTGTTTGATGGGGAAGACATCACACAAATGGATGTAACCATGAGGGCGCAAAAGGGCATTGCGTATGCGTTTCAACAGCCTGTTCGCTTCAAAGGATTAACGGTACGCGATCTGCTGGAGCTTTCCGTAGGACATGCCTTAGACGAGGAAATGGTGTGTGATTTGTTGGGCAAGGTGGGGCTTTGCGCCAATGAATATGTCGATAGAGAGCTCAATGCAAGCCTTTCCGGAGGGGAAATCAAACGCATAGAGATTGCCTCTGTGCTGGCGCGCGATGCAAAGCTGTTTCTGTTTGATGAGCCGGAAGCGGGCATTGACCTATGGAGCTTTAGCAGACTGGTGGAAACTTTCCAGGATCTGCAAAAGCAGGGAAAGGGTACGCTCATTATCATTTCGCACCAAGAACGTATTTTGTCCATTGCAGATGAAATCGTGGTGATCGATGATGGGCGTGTGCGTGAGCATGGCCCGCGCGAGCAGATTTTACCCAAGCTGTTTGGCGATGAAAAGGCGGATGTTTGCCCGCTTGGGAAGGAGGCCCGTGCGCTATGAACAAGATTACGGAAATGTTGCTGCGTTCAGTTTCAAATTACAAGGGTGAATTCCGAGGCGCATTTAACATCCGAGAGGATGGGCAATGCGCGGCCAGGCATTCCACAGATCATATCAGAATAGAATCCAAAAAGGATGCGCCGGGCCTGGAAATCTACATTGACGCCAATACAAAGGACGAAACGGTGTATATTCCTGCCTGTGTTACACACAGCGGTGTAGATGATTTGGTATACAACGACTTTTTTGTCGGAGAAAATGCGGATGTTACCATTGTGGCTGGCTGTGGCGTTCATACAGAGGGGGAAGAGGAGGCCCGGCATAACGGGATTCATAGATTTTTCCTGGAAAAGGGTGCAAAGGTACTGTACCAAGAAAAGCACATTGGGACAGGGAATGGCGGACTGAGGCGCATCGACCCGGTAACGGATGCAACGCTGGCTGAGGATGCGGTGTTGGAAATGGATACCGTTCAGATCCGCGGCGTGGATACCACCACAAGAAAAACCACAGCGACGCTGGCTGATAGGGCCAAGATCGTGGTGAGGGAACGCATTATGACAGATGGCGAAGAGACGGCAAAGACGGAATTCGAGGTATGGATGAAAGGAGAGGACTGCCGGGCAGACGTAAGTTCGCGTTCTGTGGCGCGCGGAAAATCTCAGCAGGATTTTATCTCCATCATCCATGGGGAAAACCGCTGCAGTGGGCATTCGGAATGCGACGCGATTTTGGCGGACCAGGCGATGGTCAACGCAACGCCGGCATTGTATGCTTCGCATGTGGATGCAGCACTGATTCATGAAGCGGCCATCGGGAAGATTGCAGGAGAACAGATCTTAAAACTTAAGACCCTGGGCCTGACGGATGAGCAGGCGGAAGAAAAGATTATCCAAGGATTCCTAAAATAAAAAGGGACGCCCCGGGCGTCCTTTTTTTATTGTATGAACAACGTTTGACGAATGCAGGCCTAGAAAGCCAGCGAGTAAGTCGTCCTCGTTGGGAAGGGAAAGAGATCGGTCAAAATTATCAATTTGCAGCTACAAGGCTTGGGTAGCCGGCCGCTTTTCCAACATTGATTTATATTACTTGCGCACTGAAACCGGTATTTTTCCTTGATAGATATAGTGGCGTTTCATCTGATTGCAGGGATTAAAAAACGCAGTGACTTGATGGGAGTAGTGGCTGCCACCAAACCCACAGGTAGTAAAATAAAAGATTCTTTTATTCCGATGTGCTAGGCATTGCCGTTGCATGGTTTGGTGGAAAGCCCCTTATTTCCGTCCAGGAGCCGACAAGTACAGGCTCACAAGACGTGATTTCAAATATGGAACGAATGACATTGGCCAGCTGCGCTGTGTTGCCTGTTTGCTGTCGTAGATCAATACAGATAGGCATCCTTTTACATTGTGTATAACACGGGATATCTCCAGTGAAAGGGACGTAGTGTATCTTTTTACAAACAAAGGATACGGAGGTTACAGATATTTATGAGATTTGTTCTGCTGTCCGGCTCTGAAAATAAAGAAAAGCCCATCAAACCCACATGGCTACTGGACTTTTTGTGAAAGAGGAGCGGCAGAGGCGTGAGTGCGCTCCGATTTTTATTATAAAAATCGGAGCAAGCGATACAAAGCTTGCTCCGACGTGGCGGAGAAGGTGGGATTCGAACCCACGTGCCGGGAACCCGGCAAACGCATTTCGAGTGCGCCCCGTTATGACCACTTCGATACTTCTCCTCAATAAAATCGGTATTTAGTATAGCATACGAATGAGGTACTGGCAAGGGAATGTTCGGGGAGAAAAGGAGAGCACCGATTCTAAAGAAAAAAGGACAAATGATGTATGCAACGGGCCAAAGGTATTGACAAAAAAATTCTCTGCGGTATGCTCTAATAATGAAGAGATTACCCGGCCCGTTTACAGACCGAGTAATTTTTCTGCGTTACCGCCTAAGACCTTGGCCTCTTCTTCGGCACTAAGGCCGAGGGAATGGATGAAAAACAGCTCTTCTTTTGGACCGCTCCAGGGCATGTCGCTGCCATACAACACGTGTGCAGGCCCGTGAGCGCGTACAATTTCTATAGCGCTTGGATGGCGCATGCGCCCGTAGCAATGCGCTGTATCCAAATAGACATTTGGGCGCCCAACCAGATAGCACAGCACACTTTCTGGATCCAGTCCGCCGCCAAGGTGTGCGGCGACAACTGGCGTTGAAAAGGCAGGCAGTATGTGGCTCATGCGCTCGGGCGTATTTTCAAAGGCGCCGTCGGCTCCTAGATCCAACCCAGTGTGAAATACGGTAATAAGGCCAAGACGGCTGATTTTTTCATAGACGGGGATACAGCGGGGATCATCCACTAGAAAGTGCTGGTAATCGGGATGCAGCTTTACGCCTTTGAGATCGAGTGCTTTGATACGATCCAGTTCGTCCAATGCGTCTTCGGCCAGAGGATGCACAGAGCCAAAGCCAATGGCATAGGGCGTCTGTGCTTGGATGGAGGCGGCAAAATCATTGACGACCTTGTGTTGAGTAGGCTTGGTAGCAATGTTGCATACGACGGATAACTCGACGCCGTTTTGCCGTTGTATATCTACCAGACCTTGTACGGTGCCATTGCCATGGGGCATCAGGCCGCTGTTGGCCGTAAGACTTGCCAAGGCCTTTTCGACGATTTTTTCGTTGAATGCATGAGTATGAAAATCGATTATCATAAAGGATTCTTCCTTTCTGGTAACTTGGTTAGATTAAAGTGTACCGCTGTTGGGTAGAAATTGCAATGCCCGGCGGTAGGCGGAGAATATTACGATTTGGTCCATTACGATAAAGATGATGAGGTGCAAACATGACAACGTATTATACCCCGGAAGAGGTAGCGGACATTCTAAAGGTACGTAAGCATACGGTGTGGAATTGGCTGCGGGAAGGTACGCTGAAAGGAACAAAAATCAACGGGAAGATCTGGCGCATTACGGATAAAGATCTAGAAGCGTTTATCAATAAAGAGGAGAGCGAAGTGTAAACAAACAATCAAAAAAGGCACTGCCAAGTGCCTTTTCTTGTAAAGGAGAAAATGGTGCAAAAATCATATAAGCGGGAAAATATCATTGGATTTGCAGATGTAGATTATCAGGAAAGGCTGCGGCCGTTCCGTGTATTTGAATTGCTGGAAGATATCTCGGACGCACATGCGAATATTTTAGAGATAGGTGCGCAATCTCCTGTCATGGAGGGATATGTATGGGTGGTAGCGCGTAATCGTTATCGGCTGACGCGCATGCCGAGGCTAGGCGAAAAAATTACTTTCGAGACATGGCCGGGCCAATGCCAGCGCGCGATTTATCCGCGTTTGTTTTCGATGACGGACGAGTCTGGCTGCCGCATTGGCGGCGTTCATTCTATCTGGACGTTGCTGGATGTAAAAAAACAAAGATTGGCTGTGAATCCAAAAATCAATGCGATGTTTCCGAATACAGAGGACTTGGGTGTCCCGGTGGAAATGCCGCGCAAGCTCAAGCAGCCACAGCCTACACGCCCGCCTGTTTACTACACACCGGCCTATTCCGATCTTGACCGCAACAGGCACGTCAACAATGCGCGCTATATCAGCTGGGTATGCGACTGCTTTGCACCTGAGCGTTATGAAGACCAGACAATTTTGGATCTGGAGATCAACTACTTGCAGCAGGCCTTTGCCGGGGAAAAAATTCGTATGGAAATTGAAGAGCAGGGGGCATCGTTTCTTATCCAGGGGAACAATGATGAAACGGATGTGCCGCTGTTCCGCGCGGCTGGCACGTTTGCCAAAAGTAAATAGGGCATAGCCAAGAGATAGGCGGCATACGATACAATGGCGTTGTTTGGGTTTTGCTTTGCAGCCTTGATGGGCTATAATAAGGATAAAGCCAAAAAAGGAGAGGATCGTTATGGCAGCCTTTGAAACAGTAAAGACCGATGCGTTTATGGAAAACCCGTTTACCCTGATCGGCAAACAGTGGATGCTGATTACCGCAGAGAAGGATGGGAAGGTCAATACAATGACGGCCTCATGGGGCGGTCTAGGCGAGATTTGGGGGCAGAGCGCTGCGTATATTGTGGTACGCCCGCAGCGATATACCAAGGAATTTTTGGATGCGGCGGATACTTTTTCCTTGGCATTCTTTGAGGAAAGCCATCGAAAAACCCTAAGCTATTTGGGAACGGTATCCGGCCGGAAAGAGGATAAGATTGCAAAATCCGGCCTTACCATTGCGCACTGCGGGGATACCCCCTATTTTGAAGAGGCGGAAAAAGTGCTGATTTGCAAAAAGGCCTTTGCACAGCCGATGGTAGAGCAGAGCTTTTTGGATCAAGCGTTGATTGAAAAATGGTATGAGGAAAAGGATTATCATATCCTGTACATTGGGCTGGTGGAAAAGGTTATGTATCGCCAAAAATAAGCAAAATAAAAAGCGCTGATTTCAGCGCTTTTTTCGTTTGATAAGAAAGGCGTTAGCCGATGACATCGTCCATATCATATAAGCCGGGCAGCTTATCAACCAGATACTTAGCGCTGCGCAGAGCACCCGTTGCAAATACCTGGCGGGAAAATGCCTGATGGCGAATCTCAATGACTTCATCCGGGCCAAAGAAGAATACAGAATGCTCGCCAACCATGGTACCGCCGCGCACACTGGACATACCTACTTCATGCGGGTTGCGCGCTTCTCTGCGGGATTGACGATCATATACGGGAACAAGATCTCCTCCGCGGGCTTCGTTTAACGAATCAAATAGCATAACGGCCGTACCGCTGGGAGCATCCACCTTACGATTGTGATGTGTTTCCACGATTTCGATATCAAACCCATCTCCCAAGGTTTGGGCGGCCTGACGCACCAATGCACGGGTCAGCGCGATGCCGAGCGAGGTATTGAAGGAATAAAAGATAGGGATGGACAGAGCTGCTTTTGAAATGTACGCTTTCTGAGAGGGCGTGTGACCCGTCGTACAAATCACGGTAGGCAGCTTTTTTTCCATCGCAAACTCCAAAACCCCCTCCAATGCATCGGCCCGAGAAAAATCGATGATGATATCGGGATTTTCCTTGACACCGCCGAACCCTTCGTATACAGGATAGGAAAGGGAATCGTCTGCATGGGTATCTACCCCTGCGATGACGGTAAAGTCAGGATCTGCTTCAATGGCCTGGGCGACTTGACGCCCCATGGAGCCAAGCGCGCCCGAGATCAAAACATGTATCATAGTAAAACGCTCCTTTTAGGACGACCCTGGGGTTGTCCATCCATACTCTATGCGATAGCAACGTTGAATGCTAAGAACCATAGTTAGCATACCACAAAATACACAATAAAAAAACGGCATTGCCGTTTTTTTACGGAAAGGGTTAGCAGGAAAAGCCGTAATCGCGCATTGCCTGAAGCAAAAGAGCACGGTTGGCATCGCCCATGGGAACCAAAGGCAAACGAAGCACATCCTTGCATTGCCCAATGGCAGACAACGCTGCCTTGACGGGGATGGGGTTTACTTCGCAAAAAAGCTTTTCAGCCAGCGGAGATACCTTAAATTGCAGTGTGCGCGCAGTTTCAATATCTCCACGAAGCATAGCATCTGCCAAATCGTGCATATCGCGCG
Organism: uncultured Eubacteriales bacterium; assembly: GCA_959600905.1. Taxonomy (GTDB): domain Bacteria; phylum Bacillota; class Clostridia; order Christensenellales; family QAND01; genus UMGS1975. Next base: position 26,907 of record CAUGNO010000014.1, read on the forward strand.
GCGCGATGTTGGAAACAACGGAAATCACGCCTTTACCGCCCAACGCCATCAGCGGAAGCACTAAGCCATCTTCCCCGGAATAAACATCCAGACGATCTTCACACAAGCGAATCATTTCAGAAACCTGCGCCATATTGCCGCTGGCCTCCTTCATGCCGGCAATGTTTTTATGATGGCTGAGCACAGAAAGCGTCTGCGGCGTCATATTCAGCCCGGTGCGCCCCGGCACATTGTAAACGATGATGGGAAGATCTACGGCGTCCGCCACAGCAGTGTAATGCGCAATCAGCCCTGCCTGCGTTGTTTTGTTATAGTAAGGCGTAACGATCAGAAGACCGTCTACCCCCAGGGCCTGGGCATCTTGAGACTTGGCAATCACTTCTGCTGTATTGTTGCCACCGGTGGACGCGATCACGGGAACGCGGCCGGCCACCTGTTTTACGGAAAAATCAATGACGCTTTTTTGCTCTTCTCGCGTCATGGTAGACGGTTCGCCCGTCGTACCGCAAACGAGAATGGCGTCTGTGCCGTTTTCAATTTGAAATTCCAGCATATGGGAAAGGGCATCAAAATCCACAGCCCCATTTTCCTGAAAGGGAGTTGCCAACGCCACACAGGCGCCGGTAAAGAGACGACTCATTTGGTTTGCTCCTCTCGTTACTTATGACAAATATAACCGAGCTTACAGAGAAGCTCTGCGGTGAGGACTGCGCCGCCTGCCGCACCGCGCAGCGTATTGTGCGAAAGACAGACAAAACGATAGTCCATAATGCGGTCTTCACGAAGCCGGCCGATGGAAATACCCATTCCGCCGTACAGATCACGATCCAAACGCGTCTGCGGCCGATCATCTTCAGTGAAATAGGTTAAGAATTTTTTCGGAGCGCTGGGAAGCCCCATGCCGTCTAAAGCGCCCTTAAAGCTGTTCCAACGCTCTATGATCTGCTCCTTGGTGGGCGTTTGGGCAAACTTGACAGATACGGCTGCCGTATGGCCATCCTGTACGGGAACACGCAAGCACTGAGCGCTGATGACGGGCTTTTCAGCTGGCACGATAACGCCGTTTTCCAGATGCCCCCAAATCTTTAAAGGCTCCTGCTCGCTCTTTTCTTCTTCACCGCCGATATAAGGGATGACGTTGTCTACCATTTCGGGCCAGGTCTTAAAGGTTTTCCCGGCCCCGGAAATGGCCTGATATGTACATACTGAAACCTGCTCGATGCCAAAATCCAACAGGGGAGACAGAGCGGGTACATACGATTGAATTGAACAATTCGGCTTTACGCTGACAAAGCCGCGCTTTGTTCCGAGGCGCTTGCGCTGCGTGTCAATGACCTTGGCGTGGTCAATGTTGACCTCCGGCATCATCATGGGAACATCCGGCTCGCCGCGCTGTGCGCTGTTATTGGAAACGACGGGGGTTTCTGTTTTGGCCAGTGCGATCTCCAGAGCTTTTGTCTCCGGTTTCGGCATATTGACAGCGCAAAATACGAAATCCACATCTCGGCAGACCTCTTCCACTTTGGATGCGTCCAAAACTGTTAGCTCCGCAGTTTTTTCTGGAATGGGCCAGGAAAAGGCCCATTTTTCCCCAACTGCGTCGCGGTAAGTTTTTCCTGCGCTGTGCGAAGAGGCGGCTACAACCGCGACCTCAAACCAGGGGTGGTCTGCCAATAGGGAAACAAAGCGCTGGCCCACCATACCCGTGGCGCCCACAATGCCTACACGATACTTTTGCATTTTTATGCCTCCTAAAAGAACAAAACGGCGCTTTGCTGCGCCGCCTACACACTGCAAAGCAAAACAATACCGCCTTGCGTATTCAGACAGAACAGCGCTCCACGAACCAATCGTGACAGATACAGCGCCGCTCTTCGCTGCATCCAGGGAAACAAGCTGCGAACGCCTCATTTCCCTTCGGCGCATTTTCCCTTCCCGACAGATCCAATGGGTGTTCGCCCCCTTACTGCCGGTACGCCTAAAATGCGCGCCTCTACTTCTGCTTTATGATAAATTCTTTTTTTAGCAGTGTATCATCAGGGAAAGCACTTGTCAATTGCCGTTCGGCATATCTTATGCGGTTTTTAGGTGATTGTGAAGTAGAGAGCAAAACAAATCGTCGGAAATGGATGAAAATAGGGCGTACATTGCGAAAACAACGGAAGATATGGTACAATATAAAGTCAAAAAGGAGGGGGAACGCATGTCGATGTATCAGACATTCGCAGAGGTATATGATAGATTTATGAATGAACAAACGGAGGCATTCGCCCCTTATGTTATACGCTTACTGTCAGACTTTGCGGCCGAAGCCCCGGCCCGCGTGCTGGACATTGGATGCGGTACCGGTAAGACGGCCATAGCATTGGCCAAAAACGGCTATCGGGTTGTTGGCGGGGATATTTCGCATGCTATGCTGGAAAAAGCGGTGCAAAATGCGCGGGCAGAGAATGTTTCTGTATGCTTTCAGCAGATGGATATGACCTGCCTGGATCTGGAATGGCCTGTGGTGGCGGTGGTCGCGACGTGCGATCCCGTGAACTATCTTTCGCCGCTTCAGGTGCCGCTGTTCTTTACCTCGGCATACGAGCAACTGCCGCATAACGGGTTGCTGCTCTTTGATGTGAGCACTCCTTATCATTACCAAGAAGAAATCGGCTGTGACAGCTACTGTCAGCTGGAGGAAGATGCGGCCTATATTTTGCAGACAGAGGCCGACGACAGCGTGTGTACGATGGAGCTGACGCTTTTTACCCAACGAAGGGGTGGGCTGTACGCACGGACAACAGAGCGCCATACGCTGTATCTGCATGCTATGGAAACGCTGGAAAGAACGCTGTATAACGTGGGATTCGATCTGGTGCATGTGTATGGCTTTGGTACCAAGGATAAGCCGCAGGCCGATTGTAGCAGATGGCAGTTTGTTGCCAAGAAAAATTGAATGGAAACAAGGAGATCATCCATATGATAATAGAAGTACAGGATCAGCTAAGGCATTATTCGCTGGAAAACGGAGAAGCCTATGCCGTAGCGCTGGCGGCCAAGGATACCGTAGAGACGGCAAGAGTGATTCATCATCTTTCCCCTACCAACACGGCGGCGGTAGGCCGGCTGATGATGGGAGCGCTGCTGACGGCATCCGATATTAAGGCGGAAAACGGCGACGTTACATGCGCCATTGACGGCGGAGGGCCGGCTGGCAAGGTGTTGGCCGTGGCATCGCCCAAGGGTACGGTGCGCGCTGCCATTGAGAACCCGGAGGTGGATCTGCCGATCCGCCAAACGGACGGAAAGCTGGATGTATCCGGTATTCTGGGGCATGCGGGCCGTCTGACAGTGGTGAAGGACAACGGCGGCAGGGAACCATATATTGGGCAGACGCAGCTGAAGACCGGAGAGGTGGCGGAAGATTTCGCTTATTACTTTACGCTTTCCGAACAGCGCCCTTGCCTGATTTTTACCGGCGTTACGGTAGACCGCGATGCCAGCGTAAAAAGCGCAGGGGCTATGGCGGTATTTCCTCTGCCGGGATGCCGGGAGGATGTCTTGCAGCAGTTGGAACAACGCGCAACGGGCTGTGGGCTGCTTTCCTTTATGCTATCCGAAGGAATGACGCTGGAGGATGCTGTGCAGTCTATTTTCTCGGGTATGCGGATGGAACTGACGCAGACCGTGCCGGTATGCTATCAATGCAACTGTAGCAGGGAAAAGATGGAGCGTGCGCTGATCTCTATTGGGGAAAAGGATCTTCGGGAGATCATCGAAGAGGACCACAAGGCAGAAATCGTATGCCAATTCTGCAATAAGGCATACCAATTTGATGAAGAAACGCTGAAAGCGCTGTTGCAGCAGGCAACAGGAAAACGATGACGAAATAAAGGAGCAAGACGATCAAATCGATGCAAAAGCCATTATGGCTCAAAGGCAATAAAGTATTATCCTTTGCACAGGAGCCTTCCTTTTACGCAAAAAACGGACAACGGTATGCGGACAGGGGAGAACTGGCCTTGGCCTTTCAAAATTATCGTAAGGCCATCGATAGAGCGCCGGACAATATCGAATATAAATTAAAAATATCGGAAATTCTGACCGATATGGAACGCTATGAAGAATCCAACCAATGGCTGCTTCGGCTGAGCAGGGAGACAGAGCCCGTGCCGGAGAGCTGTGAATTTGGCATAGGGTACAATTACCTGTGCATGCAGGAATATGAGCTGGCTTCTTCGGCCTTATCCAAGTTTTTGCAACGCCATCCCTATGGGCCATTGGCCGAGCAGGCGGAGGATATGCTGCTCTTTATAGAAGAGGAGCTGCGCCTGATGGCAGAGGAGGAAGGGATTTCAGAGGAAACTGCCCAGCAGGCAGAGCTTGGCAAACAGCTGTTGGACCGTGGTAGGTTTCAAGAGGCCGCAGTGGTACTGGAGGGCGTCCTTAAGCAGGCGCCTAAGCTTTCGTATGCCAAAAACAACCTGGCGTTGGCGTATTATATGAATCAGGAACCGGATAAAGCGTCGGATCTGGTACGCCAGATGGTAAAAACAGAGCCAAACAACGTACACGCAGTCTGCAATCTGCTGATTTTTGCCAATGAAAAGCATAATTGGCAGGAAGAATATGCGCTGTTGGAAAAGCTCGACGCCATGCAGCCGGAAAGCCTGGATGAAATCTATAAGGCAGCGTTGACAATGGCCCAGGCTGGGCGCGATGAAAGCGCGTTGCGCTTTTTCTCTCAAGCATTGGAGGAGCGGCCCTTTGACCCTAAAACGCTGTTTTGTACCGGCATTGCAGCGTACAACTGCAAAGAGTATGCCAAGGCACTTAAGTGTTTTGATGTGATGGTTCAGGTAGACGACTTTTTTTCCATTGCGCCTTTTTATCGAACAGCAGCCAAAAAAGCACTGGATGGTGAGGCAGACTATAAAAGGTTGGAATATTTTCCGCAGCTGCCACCTGGAGAGATCTTGCAGCGCATGACGGAGATCAGCACATGGTCTAGAGAGACGCCGGAGAAGATACGGGAAAGATGGGAAAACGACGCAACCTTCCGCGATACTGTGCGCTGGGGCTTGCATATGATGGATGAACACATGACACAGGCCATGGCGGAGATCTTGGGCCTGATCGGCACGCCAGACGCTATCGAATGGCTGCGTGAAGCGCTGATGATCCCTGAGATGGAGCTGGGATTAAAGCAGTATATTTTTGGCGTGCTCAAGCGTATAGGCGCTAAAGAGCCGTATATTGCCTTGACGCCGGACGGGTTGATGGAGGCACGGGTATCGTTGGTGCCGCATCTGCCGGAGAATTTGCCGGAAGCATACCGGCAGGTAGAGACGTTGTGCCGTGCGATGCTGGCGGAAAAAGAGGAAGCGGCAATGCTGTTGGCTTTGTCGATTTGGGCACAATATGTAGAGACGTTACAAGGAAAGTATCCGGCTTTGGAGCCGGAAAAGATGGCGGGTGCGCTTTGCCGTCTGGCCAGAGAAAAAGCGGGGCTTGGCAGGAAACCTGAGCCGGAAGAGGAATCGCCGTACCGAGCGATGCTGCTGGCCGCGTTGGAGGAAGAGAAGGAATGAAAATCGATTTTGAACAGCTGTACCGCGCGTTTATCCAGCCGCGATTGGCACAGGCCCAGGGGCTAAAGGATGAGGAGATCGATGCGCTTTCCGATCAATGGTATGAGGAATTTAACCATACGCCCAACGCACAGCTGGGCGGGCTGACGCCGTGCGAATACTATACGCAGTACGATGGGCCGACGCTGCTGGAGCTTGCCTGGGATTACTGGGAAGAAGGTGAGGAACTACCAGGACAGCTGGCGCGCGCCTTAGCGCAGCAGGATCAGGACACCGCCCAAGCGATGTTTCGCTTACTAGAGCGTGCGCTGCCCTCTGTAAGGGGAGAGATGCTGGAGCTTTTATGCCAAATGCAATACCCTCCGCTGTTGGAGGCGGGCTTTACTAAGATATTGGAGCAAACCGTAGAGGATGAGGAAAAGCAGCTGTGGGTAGAGGCAGTGCAGCAGTTTGGCGCCAGGGCAGCGGAAAAGGCGTTGGCGCTGATGAATACAAAAGTGGATGAGGAGACAGAGCAGATCTTGGCAGATATCCTCTGCCAGTGGCCGCTGGAAGGGGCCTTTGAGCGGTTGGCCGCCTTATTTTGCCAGGCAAACCCGGAACACAAGGCCTTTTATGCCAGCTGTCTAGGAAAGCTGGGCGATGAACGGGCCGTGGAGCTGCTGACAAAGCAGCTAAAGGATCCAAAGCTGGATTACTATACCTATTGCGCCATTCGCGATGCTGCGGAGGAACTGGGTGCGTGGGTGGAATTGGATCGTGAGTTTGCCGGTGATAAAGATTATGAGGCCATCAAAATGGCAATGATGGAAGAGGAGCAGGAATGAAACCGATTATGCTAAGCGATGTGATGGCCAATGAAACCATCGCCATCCTGATTGAACAAGCCAATGCCTGCTTGGAGGCTATGGGCTATACCGACCATGGCCCGCGGCATGTAGGCTATGTGAGCAGAATCACCAGGCAGATCTTACATGAACTGGGCTTTGATGAGCGTACCGTGGAGCTGGGTGCCATTGCTGGCTGGGTACATGATGTTGGAAACGCCATCAACCGAGATGGGCATGCACAGACAGGCGCTACGCTTTTGATGCCGCTGCTCAGAGAAATGGGGATGCCTGTGGCCGAGGTGATCCGCATATGCAGTGCTGTGGGCAACCATGATGAACGCAGCGGATGCCCTGTATCGGAGATATCCGCAGCACTTATCATTGCGGATAAGATCGATGCGCACAGGGCAAGGGTGCGGCGCACAAAATATGATTTTAACGATATACACGACCGCGTAAACTATTCCATTCGCAATACGCAGGTATCCATTGACAGCGAAAACAGGGTAATCCGCTTTGCCTGCAAGATGGACGACAGCTCTTCTGTCAAAGAGTTTTTGAATATCTATATGTCCAGGATGACGTTGTCCGAGGCGGCAAGCCAATTTTTAGGCTGCCGGTTTGAATTTTTGGTCAATGGAATGCTGATCAATAATACGCCTGTACGGCCTGCGCAGCCGCCGGTACCGCCGCCCACAGGGCAGGAGACGGTATTATGATCTGCTTTGCAACCTGTATGTTTGGCGTGGAGGCGCTGGTGCGCGACGAGCTGATTATGTTGGGCGCTAAAAATGTACGCGCACAAGATGCTCGTGTTTTCTTTGAAGCGGACAGAGCGCTGATCATCAAGGCGAATCTTTGGCTTAGGTGTGCGGACCGTGTATTTGTACAGCTGGGGACTTGCAAGGCAAAGACATTCACAGAGCTATTTGACGGTGTGCGTGCCTTGGATTGGAGGCATTTGCTGCCGGCAGATGCGGCGTTTACAGTCACGGGGAAAAGCGCGCTTTCCAAGCTGGGGTCTGTGCGAGATGTACAGTCTATCAGCAAAAAAGCCATTGCGGATGCTCTGATGGCGGCCTACGGCTATGCCAGGTGCCCGGAAACAGGACAGGCTTATAACATCGAAATCGGGTTGCTGCGGGATGAAGCGACCATTGCAATGAATACGAGCGGCCCTGGGTTGAACCGAAGAGGATACCGCGATCTTTCCGCCCAGGCACCTTTACGGGAAACGCTGGGCGCCGCGTTGGCCATGCTATCGTATTACGATGGGAGAGAAACATTGGTCGATCCCTGCTGCGGATCGGGTACAATTGTCATCGAAGCGGCGATGTTGGCGGCCCGCATAGCGCCGGGCTTGCAGCGGACGTTTGCCTTTGATGGATGGAAAAATTGGGCACAGGAGGCGGCGAGGCAAAGGGAAGAAGCAAAGGCACAGAAAAGGGAAAAGGGATTTGCCCATCTGTTGGCCAGCGACATTGACGACAAGGCAGTTTCCATGGCTTACCGGCATGCGAAAAGAGCGGGAGTCAATGGATATATCAATTTTGCCTGTGGAGATGTGGCCAACCTAAAGCTGCCGGCTGAGCAGTCGTTGATTGTTACAAATCCGCCCTATGGCATTAGAATGGAACGAACGCAGGGACAGCATGTAGCCCGGGCGTTGGGAAAGATCAAAGCGGAGCATCCTCGTATGGGTATTTTTGCCATCTCATCCGATGAAGCGTTTGAAAGGGATTTCGGGCGAAGGGCAGATAAAAAGCGTAAGCTGTACAATGGCAACGTCAAATGCAATCTGTATATGTATCTGCGCGGCAGAAAAAATTCTTGAATGTATAAAAATCTAGAGCAGAAGGGCTGGACAGTTCCATGCCCTTCTGCTATAATCTATTAGCGTTGAAAATTTGTTTGCTACTGTGGCTCAGTTGGTAGAGCAGCTGATTCGTAATCAGCAGGTCGCCGGTTCAAGTCCGGCCAGTAGCTCCATGAAAAACCCCGAAAGTTAAGCACTTTCGGGGTTTTCTTTCTCTATTGTTTTTTTGTAAACGTTAGCTAAAGCGAGATAGTGCGCGGTGGGTATGACACACGTATGACACAAAATTATAGTGATTCAATGGCTCTACGAAGTCTATCTATATCAGGCTGTACATATACCCTATCTGTAAAATTAGGGTCAGAATGCCCGCCAACCATCGCCATTGCTTTCCGATCTGAACATTTTTCAGATAGCATGGTAAAAAACGTATGCCGTGCTTTATGCGGCGAGAGATATGCGATTCCGATTTTTTCAAGGGCTTCCTGATAATGTTTCCGATAATTTTCATACCGATAGGGCTCCCTTATAATTACCTGATCCCCTCGTTTTATGCTGCCCTTTACCTTCACACACTCAACAAGATAATGATCTGCTTTGTTATATCTCTTTAAAACAAAGGGCTGTATACTTTTGTGAATGGGAATAATCCGATTCTTTCCTGCATCTGTTTTACTCCCGCCGACAAAGAGCATTTTCTCAATATCCACATGGGATTTTGTCAAATTGAGCAATTCGTTAATTCTCATACCAGTATAGCAAAGTATGAGAATCGTATCCAATAACGGGACATCATCAACAGCGTCGAACATCTTTTTTATATCGGATTCTGTAAAGGTTGGAATACTCTTTCTTTCTTTTCTCGGTAGAATAATGAACTGTGCATAATTTTTATTGGATACATCTAAAGAGATAGCAAATTTAGATAAGACCCCTGACAAAGTTTTTATTTTCTCCATTGTCGACCGACTTCTTCCTAACCGCTCGGCTTTATCAATCATCATTTGAAACTGCGGCAAGCGTAACCCAGAGAAGGGGCGATTGTGAAACTCTGTCATATAAAAACAAAATGACACCTCATAATTTTTCTGTGTTTTTATGTCCAACCGCTTATAGGCGCGTGTATGCTTCCATAAAAGATAAAGTTCTTTTAACGTAATATTAGGGCTTACCTGTGAACTGCTCCCAGCATAAAGAGCAAGGGCTTTCTCCGCTTCTTTCTTGGTTGCGAAATATCCTACGGTTCTATAAAGTTGCTTTCCGTTTTCATCCCATCCAGAAGTTACACGTGCCCTCCAAGGCCGACGGCGTTTGCCTGTTAGCTTAGATATATTTCCGGAACCATTGGAACGCTTCATCATTTCCCCCTTGAAAAATCCCCACCCCGTAGGGTGGGGAAGGTAGCTTATTGAAAAATTATACTTCTTGCTAACGAAGTGCTTTGCACCTCTGTATCATTGACAGTTAATTTATCGTATCCTACTGATCCATCAGATGAATAGTTTCCCATAGAAGCTATTTCATCTCCATCAAGAGCAAATGTTACTGTCATAGGTGTCTCAATGCCCATATCCCGTTCCTGGTAACAAACATATACATAAGTCTTTTTGCTGGACTTACTGTAAATTGTATAATCATTATTTTTCCCTTTTTTATACTCGTATCCAGAATTATCAACGGTATCTTCCAACATATCAGAAGTCCCCCATTTTTCATGATTGACGATAGGGGCAAACACATCATCGTAAAGAGCTTTAGCGTCTGTCACTTCTTCTGGCTCGCTTGTTGGGGTTGCTGTTGGATCTGGCAAAGCCTCTTGTGTAGGCTCTGGCGTTTGGCTCATAGAAGGTGATATAGACGCCTCTGAACTTGTATTTGATGCTCCACACCCACCCAGCATAGCGCAACACAAAACAACCCCTAAAATCAAAGCAATCTTTTTCCTCATAACAAACCCTCCAATAGTGTTTTTTATACACACGGCTTCCCCCACACCGAGCATATCATTTAATTTTTACTGATGTTCTTGTGATAGCATCTGATAGCGCATTTTCTGCACGTTCTGTACTATATAACTCCGTATCGCAAGCATAGATGTAAGAAATACAAACCCCGTCCATATAAGTAATGGCCATCATTTGTTGCCATGTCGGATCAGAAGATTGCAGCTCCAATAATGCCCATTTTTGATATAGATTTGGAATGGTTTTATAAAATAGATCGTCTGGCATTTCTTTTTTCAATATATCTTGGATTTCATTGTCAGAAAGAGAGACGAAATCCAATGTAAGACCTTCATTTCTCTGATCTATAAAATATCCATCTACATATTCTCCTTGGTTGTTCTTTGCGAGTTCAGCATTAAACTGATAGAATAACCGCCTATCATCTAACATGTCTTTGAATCCGGCATACTCACCAAGCCACTCATCCGGGGTATCCTTGATAACCATTTCCCAACCTACGGATACCATAGGCCAAACAGTCATACTAAAGTCGCCATAGTCCAAATCAAGAGACTGCACATGTGACGTTGAGACAGGAGAGGGCGAGGGAGTAGCTATCTCTTCCTTCTTGGACAAAAAAGCAGTGATTAGAGAAACGAGGCACCCCCCGAAAACAAGCAGAGAAAATAGTACGGCTAGATACACTTTTCGTTTTGCCTTTCTAAGGCACTTTTTTATAAATCCGGCATATTGCTTAATGATCTCTGTTTCATTGTCGGGTATAGCAGGGTATTGTTCCGAGTTTTCGGAAATATGATACGCAATAGATGTCTGCACAAAATCTCCATATTGTCTGAACTTTGCCGGAACGTCTAAGCGGGCCCTTTTAGAAATACAAGAGGGGAGCTCTAACTCAAACGCAAATTCTTCTGCTTCTTGTTCGTGTGGAGCTTCCACAAGAGAAAATGCGGCTGCCGAATCATAAATATGATTTAGCATAATATGCCCGATTTCATGAGAAACCACATGAATCCTGGTGGCTTGTCCTAAAGTATCCCGAAAAAAGATAATGACAAGCGAATGAGTTCCCTGTTTAGTAATATAAGTAAATCCGTCATAGGATAGCATTTCCTCCATCCCTATTCGACGAATCATATCTTCATTTCCTTTATAGGGAAGAAGGAGCCACCCTTTTTCTGAACAAATCTTTTCTATGTCACTGAATTGTAGAACTTTACTGATTCCATAGTCTAATAAAAGTTCGTATGCTTTTTGCTTAGTACTTAGCATAACAACACCCCGCAAACCATTGTAAATGGTTTACAAGGTATTTTTCTACAAATTTCAACATATTTCGGCAGGTATTATATGGAAATAAAGGCCTTATTTTTTTGCTTTCGATCGCTGATATTCAAGATAGTTTTGAAGTTCGTCAAACTCCTCTTTGCTTAACCCCCTTATGACGTATTCTTTTGAGCCATACCCGATAGCCGCACCAGTTGCTTTTGGAGTAGGATCATCGGAAAGGCCTAACAGATAGTCTACGGGAACATTCAAGTAGGTAGATATTTTATCTATATATTTTGTATAAGATTTAGACTTGCCATTTTTCCAATTATAGATTGTTCCTCTTGGAAGTCCAAGTGCGTTTTCTAGCTCGCTATCATTTTTCAATGATTTATCGAAAGCCGGTTTAATCCTTTCAGCAAAAATATCAAACTGAATGTTTCTTTGGTTTTGAATTGGGTTATCTGTACGCCCTAAAAGATAATCAACTGATACGCTAAGATAATCGGCAATTTCTTCAATATACTTTTTATATGACTTAACCCTGCCAGCTTTCCATTCCGAAAAAGTAGCAGTAGACAATTTCAAATCAGCCATAAATTGTTTTTGACTGATCTTTTTCTCTGACAGCAAATCACTGATTCGTTCAATAGTAATATCCATATACACACCATTTCAAAAAAACTGTAAAAAAGTATTGAAATTACAGAAAATCTGTAATATACTAAAACCAACAAAGGGAAACATTCCCCACAATACAACACCTAAAACAAATATACCATAGAAAGGAGGAAACCTCAATGAAAGAAGAGTTATATACCGTTTCAGATGTATGCGAAATGCTAAAGAAAGGCCGGTATTTCATTTACGATCTTGTGAAGGAAGGGAAGCTAACCGCTTACCATGTAGGAAGATCGCTGCGGTTCAACAAAGAAGATATTCAAAAGTATCTAGAAAAGAACCGAACAGCTTAAATATTCCTGACACCTATATTTTCGCATAAAGGAGGGAAAAGAACATGACAAAATCGGGGCCTGCATGTACAAAAAAGCGACATAATGCGGGCCGCAAAAGTGTAGAAATACTTTCACAAGTAAAACAGGTGCTGGAAACGGATATGGAAGAGGTGGTAAATCACTTTCTTGCCAGTGGAGAATGGATACTAATTGACATTCGTTCTTGTAAATACAATAGAGGAAAAGCGTATGTGCTTGGCCTGATAGGCGAGAACTAAAGAAATTAGGAGAAAATCAAAGCAATTTTAAGATTTTGGCATATTGCAGAATACGTAAATCGAGTTGGGATGAGTTAGATCGCGCTGGGTATGACACAAATTAAAAAATGAAGAGATTTTGCCTGTTTACAGCTTTTGATAACAAATCGAATGCTTATTACGATTGTAGAGGAGGGGAAAAACATGACAGGAATCGGTCATCTGCTTCGGGAGTCGCGCCAAAATGCGGGTATGACACAGACCGGGACAGAGGCAAAAACAGGGATAGGACACCGAAGCATACAGCGGTATGAAAATGATGAAGCTGATTGCACAATGGAAAATATCATATTGCTTGCAGAAGCATATAATGACCCGCTTTTGGTTGTGCAGTGCTTACAAAATACCGTACTTTGGGAAAAGTATTTACCACATATAGATGAAAGGCCATTGCCGGAAGCATCCATGGCGCTGATTTATGCAGTTGACCAAGTGGATGATGAAAAAGACGACATTATTAGAATTATGAGTAATGGAAGGGTGGATGCCATAGAAGCTGCAGAATGGTCTGACATTATGAAAAAGGCAAGAGAAATGACAGTAGCGGGATTGCGGATCATGTTTCAGGGAGGTATGCAGTATGGAATATGACAAAAAAGAGTTTCTTACATTTACAGAAGTAGGCAAAATGCTTGGAGTTTCTGGAATGGTTATCAAGGCAAGCATCATCAATGGAACAATGCCTGTTGGCTTTGTAGGACGAAAAGAAGAAAGCGGCAGAGATTGCGGAAGGGTGATAAGGAAGCGCCTTGAAAAGTGGATGGAAGGGAACGACTTGGAGGTGAATTAAATTGTTTGTTTTTACAAAGGGGCGGCAGGTAGCTTGTTTGCTCGGCAAAAAGGTATGTACAGAACACTTAAAAAATGGATGGAAATTTCATGGAAAAATGTCGCCGCAAGAATCAATCGCTTTTTGCAAGGGATATAAAGCGGCCCTTGGATGTGGGAAGAAAGTGCATCTTTCAAAGAAGAAAAAATTAGAGGTAACCGCATGAAAATCAAAGAAACAAGAACAGCATGCGGGCTTACACAAAAGGAACTAGTGGAGATCATCGGGCAAAGCGGCATAAAGCTGGACAAGCCGGCATATTCCAAGATAGAAACCGGCGCGGCACTGCCGACGGTAGAGCAGCTTCGGGCGATGTGCCAAGCCATGGGATGCAAGCCGCTTGACCTGTACACGGAACCGGAAATCGGCCTGATCCATTGCATGGACAGCGAGCACGCGCCTAAGACGGCGAAAAAGGACGGGCATAGGATTCAACGCAAAGCGATCTTCCGCGTTCCTGAATGGTGTTGCAAGTGGCTGGAACCGCAAATGCTGCAAGAACTGGGTTACACAACGGCACAGCAATGGTTTTTGGACATGGTACGGCGCACGCAAACGCGGTATGAACGGCGGTTGAAACGCGCAGAACGAAACCGGCAGCGCACCATCTGCCCGCATTGCGGCGCACCGATAGAAAACGGCACACAATGCAGCTGTGAGCTGAGCGCATAACAGCAAAACGAGAGCCTGCCTTAAGCGGCACTCCAATCCTTTAAAAACACTCCCAAAAAATAGAATAAACGTCTGGCCTCGGCCGCACAGACAACCAATATATACGGAGTGCCGCGCAAGGTGGGCTTTCGGGAAAGGAAGCAATGGCAAACTACGAATATTACGATCCGAAACCAAAGCGGAAACGGATCACGATTCCACAGAACAAAACGAACACACAGTACGGCAAGGACAAGCAAATTCAGGGGTATTTGCGGGAGGCAAACAAAAAGAAAGGACAGGTGTGATGGAAGAAGGGATTAACGGATTTATTGAGCATGACGGGGAGCGAACAGACCTTAAAGGATGCAAAAAAATTATAGCTGTGACCATTGCGGATGATGGAGTGCATGGCATTGCATACGGTGAATTTGATTTGATAGAAAAGGCGGCAATTCTTTGTGCATTTAATAAAGTAATGGAGGAAGCTGTTGAATCAACTCCTGGTTTGCGTGAAGCTATAAAACTTATCGAGGTGATTTACAATGAAACGCAGGATTGAGCCCTACAGCGACGCCTGGTTTTACTGGATATTCGCAGGAACGGCGATAGGGTTTGCCCTGTTCCGCAGAACAAAACGAACACACAGTACGGCAGGGATAAGCAAATACAAGGGTACTTGCGGGAGGTAAACAAAAAGAAAGGGCAAGTGTGATGGAAGAAAGATTGAACGGATTTATCGAATATGAGGGCGAAAGAATTGACCTTAAAGAGTGCAAACACATTATAGCCGCAGTCACTACAGATGATAAAGTTTGGTGCGTTGTATTTGGCAAATTGAAAAAGATAGAGATTGCACAAGCAATTTATGAGCTTAATAAAACAACAGAAGAGCTTCTTGAATCAACCCCTGGTTTACGTGAAGCGATGAAATTTGCAGAGGTATTTCAAAATGAAACGCAGGATTGAAACCTACAGCGACGCTTGGTTCTACTGGGTAGGAGCGATAACAATCGCGGGATTTACCTTGTTCCGCTGGGGGGCCTGGATGGTATGGGCGGTGATGGGATGAAAACGGATAAAAGAAAAACCGCGCAAGCAGCGGCAACTGCAAAACGCGGCAAAACAAAAAAAC
>CAUGNO010000015.1:0-25580 GCA_959600905.1 uncultured Eubacteriales bacterium
TTAAATGCACACCGCAGAATGCGCATCGCACGCCCTGCCCCATCGTCGATTTTATCACATAGATCATAATAGGCCAGCAGCGTATTGATATCGGCTGCATAGCGCGTTTCTTCGGATAAAATCATTTCTACCTTTTTATAAGGTTTTACCGGGCATCGTTTCGTGCAAATTGGCTGTGCTTGGCCACAACTAGAACGCACCGCGGCTAAAAAAGCGCATTCATAGCTCAACGCCATGCGGGCCGGCCACCCCATCTGCTTACATGTCCCGCAATAAAAGGCGCGGAAGGTGGCCCGATCTTCTGGCCCCATCTCCGATTCTATCGGTGATATATACCCAAACACGGCACACCTCCTGAAAATATATTGTAACATGCTCGTTTTGAATTTTCCACTAAAGCCGGTGTTTTCTTATAGAACCATTGGATTGTCGTTTTGCTGCCATGTTCCAGCAAAAAAAAGGCCATAGGAACCCCCTATGGCCTGTTACCTCTGTTTTATAACAGCAATCCGCCCGTCATATCGACGATACTGCCAATGGCTAGCTTGCATTTTTCGCTGGCCAGCATGGCAACCATCACGCCGATATCTTCCGGCATACCAAATTGCTGTGTCGGCAAGCGTTTTCTTTTGATTTCCATGGCCTCAAAATCCGTTTCAAATAGCTTATCTGTCCGGCTGTTTCTCACAAATCCCGGCAACACACCATTGACACGAATTCCATCGCCAATGACCTCGCCTGCCAAGGCTTTGGTAAATCCCAATCCACCCGCCTTACTGGCATTGTAGGCCGTTCTCCCCTTTGTGGTGGAGGATACCGCCGCTTTGGATAGGATATTTACGATGGCTCCGCCTTTCTTTGTTTTTCTGCATAGGCGCACCATTTCCCGGCACATCAAAAAGGTGCCCGTTAAATTGGTATCCACAACCCTATGCCATTGTGCAAGCGTCATTTTATCAATGGGATACCCATCGGTTACCCCTGCGTTGTTGACGAGTACATCTACCCTGCCAAACGCATCCACAGCGCTTTTGAATATGGCCGAAACATCATCTTCTTTGCTAACATCCCCCTGTATGGCCAGCACAGTGCCAGTTTTTGCCAGATCTGCGCAAAACGCTTGGCTCATTTCGTCGTTGGAATGGGTATTGACCACCACCGTGGCTCCCTCCTGCACCAGGCATCGGCAAATGCCTGCTCCAATGCCCTTTGCGCCGCCAGTTACAATCGCTACCTTGCCCGATAGACCAAGATCCATGCCAACCACGCTCCTATTGAATTTTAGATTTGATAAAAGCCGATTTTCTTGTACACCTTGCGCAGCGTACGTCTTGCAATCGCGGCCGCTTTCTCCGCCCCATCCTTCATGAGCGCTTCCAGCTGCGCTTTATCTGATAAATACGCCTGATATTTATCCTGAATGGGCTTTAAAGTCTCCACTATGGTCTCTGCTACAGCAGGCTTGAACGCGCCATATCCCTTACCGGCAAATTCCTCTTCCACCTGCTGGGTAGTTTTCTCCGTCAAAACTGAATAGATCCCGATCAGGTTGCTTACGCCTGGCTTTTCCGGCGCCACACGAATGGCGTTTTCCGTGTCCGAATCGGTAATGGCCCGCTTGATCTTACGCGTAATGACATCCGGAGGGTCTAACAGGGCAATATAACCGTTTTCATTCTCGTCGGACTTGCTCATCTTGCGCTCCGGCTCTTGTAAGCTCATGATACGTGCGCCTACCTTGGGGATATACCCATCCGGCACTGTAAATACCTCACCATATAGGTTGTTGAACCGCTCTGCAATGTCCCGTGTAATCTCCAAGTGCTGTTTTTGATCTGCCCCTACCGGCACCAGGTCTGCTTGGTATAACAGAATATCCGCCGCCATCAGTACAGGATAATCAAACAACCCCGCATTGATGTTATCCGGATGCTTTTCAGACTTATCCTTAAACTGTGTCATGCGGTTTAGCTCACCCATATAGGTATAGCAGTTCAGTGCCCAGGATAGCTGGGCATGCTCTGGTACATGGCTTTGCACATATAGGATGGATTTTGCCGGGTCAATGCCGCAAGCCATCAGCAGCGCATAGGTTTCCAGCGTCCTTCTGCGCAGCACAGCAGGCTCCTGACGTACCGTGATCGCATGCATATTTACAACACAGTAGATACAGTCAAACTCCTCCTGCATTTTGCCCCAGTTGCGCACCGCGCCCACATAATTGCCCAGCGTCAGCATGCCGGAAGGCTGTATGCCGCTGTAAACTACCTTTTTCTTCTCCATTGATCCGTCCATTCCTTATCTAGTAAATTTCACTTTTGATTTCCTGCCGAGACAGCACCGGCTCCTCATACAAGTGCGTTTCCACACGCTGCATCATACGCTGTGCCGTTGGCATATCGGCACACGCCACCGCCATTCCAAGCTGCATCCATTGTCTATTGTCTTGCAGACCATCCTCGCATACCGAAGCCCCATACTCGCGCCGAAGCTGTGCACATAGCCGCTTGACAGCACTGCGCTTATCCTTCAGCGAACTGCTATGCGCCAGGTACGCGGTGATTTGCAAACACACAACCGTCATGACTGCTTCAAGAAGCTCTCCACCAGGGCATCCAGCTCTTTTGGCTCTACACAGCTAAAATGTCTCTGCTCTGCGGAAAACAAATCGAGAATGGCCTGCGGCACGGGCTTACCCGTCGCCTTTTCCAAGGCCCTGGCTGTCTGTTCCTGTCCTTCCGCCTTCTGGCCCAAGGCTTCCAGCACAGTAGCGGCAAATTTATACGGGCTTGCCGTACAAAGCAGAACCGCCTTGCGCTTTGTATCCTTCGTTTTTTTGTACTGCTGATACGCACAGTATCCTACCGCGCTGTGCGGGTCTAACAAAACATGCTGCGCGTGGAACACCGTGCCGATCGCTTCACTGGCTGCTTGGTCATCCGCCCAGGCCGCAAAGAAATCTTGCCGCGCTTTTTCCATTGTCTTTTCATCCACGGTAAATTTCTTTTCCGCCGTGCGCTGCTCCATCCATGCCTGAATGGGTGCCGGGTTTTGCCCGGTCAGCTCAAACAGCAGACGCTCCAGGTTGGAAGAAATCAGAATATCCATGCTGGGGGATGTGGTTTTATACAGTTCCCCGCTGCAATCGTAGATTCCTGTTTCAAAAAAACGGCTCAGCACATTGTTCTTATTGCTCGCGCAAATTAGAGTGCCTACGGGCAGACCCATTTTTTTTGCATACCAGCCCGCCAAAATATCGCCAAAGTTGCCCGTCGGCACGATGAAGTCGACGGCCTCTCCCAGCGCAATGGCCCCTTGCTCCAGCAGCTGTGCATAGCTTGTAAAATAATAGGCAATCTGCGGCACCAGCCGTCCGAAGTTGATGGAATTGGCGCTGGTGATGGTATATCCGTTTTGGTGTACCATTTCATGAAAATCCGGATCACCCATTAAGCGTTTTACACCATTTTGGCAGTCGTCAAAATTGCCTTCCACTGCCGTAACACATACATTGCCGCCCTTTTGCGTTACCATCTGCAGCTTTTGTGCTGGGGATACCCCGTTGTTGGGATAACATACCACAATAGCGGTATCGGGCTTGTCTGCAAATCCCTCTAAGGCAGCCTTGCCCGTATCCCCACTCGTGGCTACCAGGATCAAGGATTTTTCTTTTTGTCCTGTTGCTTTTGCGCTGTATGCCATCAACAGCGGCAGCAGCTGCAACGCTACATCCTTAAACGCCAAGGTGGGTCCATGGTATAGCTCCATAGCAAATAGCCCTGGCTCTATCGGGGAGACAGGCACCCTGCGTGCATCGGAAAATGAAGCGTAGGCTTCAGCGCATAACGCTTCCATTTTTTCCTGAGGAATCTCATCAAAAAAGCCATGCAAAATCAGGGCTGCCGCCTTTTCATAGGGCAGCCCCACTAAGTTTTGAATCTGTGAAAGGGTCCATGTTGGCAAAGAGGCGGGCACATAAAGCCCGCCGTCTGGTGCCAGCCCACAGAGTACCGCTTCAAACGGAGAAGCGGTGGCCGCTGTACGCGTAGATACTAAAGACATCATCGTCAATCAATCGCCTTTTCCTTAATATAGTCCGGAACATCCTTGATGTCTGCCGAGATCGAAAGGATCAGGCGCACATTATTCTGTTCCATGAGGGGCTCTAGCCGTTTTACTAACGGCTCGATCTCCTGGACAGTGCTATTTGTCATACGCAAAAAACTGTCCACGAAAATGGTATGGATATCAAAATCGCCTGCGATCAGACCGGCCAAAAACCCATAAATGGCATCATGGTTATTCAGCGCAAAATCATCGGTCGTTACCAGGCGGATGCTGTGTTTTAGGTCAAACATATGGCGGGTATTGTCGTCTACAAACACGACCTTGCCCAGCGCATCTCTCACAATGGCATTGGCCATCTCTACCATCTTTTTGGTCTTCCCGGAGCCTTTGACTCCACAAACAAATCCAATCATTTCTACACCTCCATAAGAGTTTGGTGGTTCACTTGTATTATAATACAACCACCCCTGTTTTTCTACCCTCTGAATGTAAAAAGCGAGGGGAATTCCCCCCTCGCATTGCAGGTTTTTATAAATTCGTCAATTCTCGATACAATTCCGGTGCGCATTCCTCCAAAAGAAGCAATAGCTCCTCCTCTGTCATCACGGAATTCCGCCCTTCTGCATACATCTCATCAATGCGCTTACGCATCTCTACCACCGCCGGATGCTTTTTATCCAGCGCATCTTCGCCCTTTAAGCCAAACATGCCGTTGAGCCAGTGCGCCACACCTGCTACGCCGCTGGTAGAATCCACCGCTACCATAGCAGGGCGATTCAATATTTTCTCCGTATTGAAAATATTGTAGATTTCTTCATCTTTCATCAGGCCGTCCGCATGAATGCCTGCCCGGGTGGTGTTGAACCATTTTCCTACAAACGGCGTACGCGGCGGCACCGGAATATTCATCTCTTCGCTAAAATATCTGGCAATGTCTGTGATGGCCGTCAAATCCATCCCATCCGTTGTCCCTCTAAGCGAAGCATACTCAATGGCCATGGCCTCCAGCGGGCAGTTGCCCGTGCGTTCGCCGATGCCCAGCATGGCGCAGTTTACGCCGCTGGCGCCGTAAAGCCAGGCCATCCCTGCATTGGCAACCACCTTATAAAAATCATTATGCCCATGCCACTCGATCTGCTCGCTTGGCACCTGTGCATAATGGTTCAAGCCATAGATAAGCCCCGGTACGCTTCTAGGCAGCGAAGCACCCGTATACGGAACGCCAAAACCCATCGTATCGCAAATACGCACCTTGATGGGAATCCCGCTTTCCTTGGACAGCTTCATCAGCTCTGTGGCAAAGGGGATCACATAGCCGTATACATCAGCGCGCGTGGCATCTTCCAAATGGCATCTTGGCACAATGCCATAGGATAAGCATTCTTTGACAATGCCGAGATATTTATCCGCCGCCTGGCGACGCGTCAGCCCCATTTTCTTGAAAATATGATAATCTGAGCAGGAAACCAAAATACCCGTTTCCTTTACACCCATCTGCTTGACCAAATCAAAGTCGTTTTCATTGGCCCGGATCCAGGTTGTGATCTCCGGAAACTCCAGCCCCAGCTCTTGGCAAGCCCGCACTGCCGCCCTGTCCTTTTCCGTATAAAGGAAAAATTCGCTCTGCCGAACGATGCCCTTTGGCCCGGAAAGCCGGCTCAGCATTTTGAACACAGCTACAATTTGCTTTACGGTAAACGGAGAGCACGCCTGTTGGCCATCTCGAAACGTCGTATCTGTAATCCATATCTTATCCGGCATTTTCTGCGGTACCAACCGGTGGTTAAAAGAGATTTTGGGAATGGTATCATACTCGTACAATTCCCTATACAGATTTGGTTCCGCGACGTCTTGCAGCTCATATTCGTATTCGTTTTCTTCCAATACGTTCATTTTTCCTAATTCCAACATGGCGCAGCCTCCTTTCGCTCTCAGTTTTCACTTACCAGCGTTTTTTCTTATGTATCCCCACAGGGTCGTTTAGTTCTCTAATCCCTCTACAAATTCTTTCAAGCGATCCAGCCCCTTGACCAGATCTTCCATAGACAGCGCATAGCTCAAGCGTATCATATCATCCGCAAAAAAGCCTGCACCCGGCACGACCGCTACTGCCTTTTGCTCCAGCAGCGCCTCAGCAAAACTCATGCTGTCCGTAATTTCTTTTTCTTGACTCTTTTTCCCAAAAGTTTTGGAAATATCCGCCATCACATAAAAAGCTCCGTTCGGCTGGTTGCAAGATAGCTGGGGGATCTCCCGTATGCGCCGTACCATCTCATCACGGCGTTTTTTGAATTCCGCTACCATTTGCATAACACAATCCTGCGGTCCGGAAATCGCTTCCAGAGCCGCTGCCTGGGCTATGCTATTGGGATTCCCCGTAGCGTGGCTCTGCCAATTGGAAATCGCCGTCGCCAATTCCTTGGGGCAGGCTAAATAGCCAATGCGCCATCCCGTCATTGCATAGCTTTTGGATACGCCGTTGATAAGCACGGTGCGCTCTTTCATCTCAGGACGCACCGCCGCGATGGAGGGTGGCTTTTCCCCTTCATAGATAAACTCCTCATAGATTTCATCGCTGATTACGATAAGATCATGCCGAATAGCAAGATCCGCCAGCGCTTCCAGTTCCTCTCTTGAAAACACGCCGCCGCATGGATTATCCGGCGAATTGACCAAAATTGCCCTTGTTTTTTCCGTTACAGCCAATTCCAGCGCTTCTATATCCAGCGCAAAGCCATCTTCCTGCCTACGTTCCACCAGTACCGGTATGCCGCCAGCCATGCGGATCAGCTCAGTATAGCTTACCCAGCATGGGGTCATGAGAATGACCTCGTCATCCTCCTCCAAAACAGTGCAAAACGCATCGTGTAACGCCTGCTTTGCGCCGTTGGTTACCACAATCTCTTCCGGCGTATAGGAAAGATGGTTCCTGCGCTCTAGCTTTTCACAAATGGCTTGGCGCAGCGCTAGCGTGCCCCGCGCCGGCGTATATCGAGTCTGTCCCTGCTCCATAGCGCGTACAGCCGCCTGGCGGATTGGCAGAGGGGTGTCAAAATCAGGTTCTCCCGCCCCAAAGCTTACGACGTCTATGCCCTGCTGTTTCATGGTCTTTGCTTTGCCGTCGATGGCCAGCGTCAGCGAACCAGCCACTTGGGCCGCTCGTTTGGAAACCAGATACATTGCAATGCCTCCTTGGCGAATTTTGGTATGGTTTTCTCCTCCGCCCGGCACCATGCCGAACAAAAGGAAATAGCGGTGCTATTTCTTTTTAATGTACGGGGAAACGTCTCGTTTTGTCAAGGGCTTCCCCCTTTGTTTTGTCTAACTCCCTTGCAATTTATGCAATTTTTGATATATTGTATAGTATATTTTTCTCGGAGGTTATATATGAACCCTTTTCATCTGATTACGGATTCCACTGCTGATTTGCCAGCCCAATATTATAAAGAGCACCAAGTAGAATGCATGCCGTTTACCTATATCCTAGAGGATACGCCGCATACCGACGTACCCGGAGAGACGGATCTAACTGCATTTTATCAAGCGGTACGTCAAGGCGCTCTGCCGACGACGACCAATATCAATTATGCGACCATCATGCAGACTGTGGTGCCCTTGATGGAGCAGGGGGCGGATGTGCTGTATGTATGTTTTTCTTCCGCCCTTACCTCTACCTATCAGTTCGCGGTATCCTGCATAGAGGAATTGGAGCAGCGTTTTCCTGGCCAGCACTTTTATGTCGTAGACAGCCGCTCGGCTGCCATCGGCCAAGGCATGGTGGTAGACTATGCTGTGAAAATGAAAGAGCGCGGTGCTTCGGCAGAGGAGATTGCCCAGGCCCTGCCTCCCTATATTCAAACCATAGAGCTATGGTTTATGGTGGACAGCCTAGACCATCTGCGCCGTGGCGGACGTATTTCCGGCGCAGCCGCTACTTTTGGTAAAATGTTGAATATTAAGCCTGTGCTGCATGTAGATGAAAACGGTGCGCTCATTCCCATGGCTAAGATCAACGGCCGCAAAAAGGGCATGCGTTATTTGGTACAAAAGCTTTCAGAGCGAGCAGAAAACCTAAATGACCAAACCGTTTATATTGTGCATGGCGATTGCTTGGAAGACGCAATCCGTCTAAAAGCCATGATTGAGCAAGAGCTTGGCGTCACAAAGCTGGAAATTGTGGAGCTCGGCCCTGTGGTAGGGTCACACACCGGCGCCGGCATCCTTGCCGTGATTTTCCAAGGGCGCTCCCGCAGCTAATGCGCCCGCTCCGGCTTCTGCGCTGTTGAGCCGTTTCCGGCGCAGCCTCTGATCTCTCGTATCGAGTATTTTTCTCCGTATGAACGATCCTTAACGTTTGTCTGCCATTTGTGGCTACAAACACCTTATCACCAAACTTTTTTATTGATGTCTAGGATCATCTTTTCAGGTGTATAGCATAAAACTCTTTTCCGCCCCTTCGGCAATAAGCACTGGAGGTGCTCCTGATAAAAGATTGCCCATACCGAATCCTCACCTTCTTATGGCTTTGTTCTATGAAGAAAAGGATTTTGCTTGAAGTTTGCCAATAGACGGTAAAATGATAAAAAACCCTTTGAGAAAGTGTCATTTCTTTCTCAAAGGGTTTTTTATCAAGCTGAAGTTCATTAATGAAAGCTATCATAAACGGAACATCCTAAAAACTGAATTGGCCATCCATCTTTATATCCTGTTTTAGGTAGCCCACGTAATTGATGATATTTCGTAATAGCGTATTAAATGGCCCTATAATGCACACTTCCACTATCTTTAATACTTGTTGGAATTGGTATCCCTAATACAAGTAACAAACATTGCCAATTTGCATTTTCTTCTTCGTCTAAATTACTCCCTTTATCACCTCAAGTTCATCAATGGTATACTAGCCTCGATATTTTGTTCTATATCCATGATTTTCTTCCGGCCTTAAATCATTTGGATACATGGTGTCTGCATAAATATCTCTTTGAAGTTTTTTTACAAGCTGGAATACCTCTGTATAATCTGCAATGCTATTGATTCCCATGATGGCCGGCATTCCTTTGCGTGTGAATTGATTTGTTGTTAATTGAACATCCCCTACATGAAACATTTGATCAAAAATGCCTCGATGCAAATTGACACGTGACAATTCTGCAAATGTCTTGGTTTCTAAATTCATTGTAAAAACGCCACTTGATATATACACAGCATGATCGGTTACTATATAGCAAGTATTTTTGTATCTTCTTAATGAAAAAAGCACACCTGCAAGATAAATCCATACTGGCATCAAATGAAATAGCATAAATGGGATCATGACAAAGTTCATGCTTCCTATTGCTATTCCCAGAAAGCCTGTGTCAAATATTGCCCAAATGATAGCCACTGGTAATAATGGATTAAAGATACTCTCAAATATAAAACATTTTTTGTCTGGTTTCCCTTCATACAAAATTGTTTCATTCGATCCAACCATACTTTTTAACTCTTCTACCATACTATTTTCCCCTTCAAACTTCTTATTGGTATTTCTGTTCCTTCTAAAAATGGGCAATCCCGATCAGGACTGCCCATTCATTCTACTATTTATGCATTTCAGCATCAAATGATGTAAATTTGATTCAATCGCTATTTCTGGATTTTACCAAATGAGGTACATCCCGTTTTCGGGGGTAAAACGATACATCCTTACATCATCTTAATAGAGCTTTGCACCTGCCGGAATGCGGTTGTCAACCATCAAGAGATTGAGCCCTTCACGACCATCCTCCTCGTGTACAGCTGAAATCAGCATACCGCAGGAATCGATCCCCATCATCTTTCTCGGCGGAAGGTTTACGATAGCAATACAGGTCTTACCAACAAGCTCTTCCGGCTCATAATAGGCGTGAATCCCGCTTAAAATCGTCCTGTTTTCATCTGTACCATCATCCAACGTGAATTTAAGAAGCTTCTTTGATTTTGGCACTGCCTCGCAGGCAAGCACCTTAACCGCTCTAAAATCGGACTTGGAGAACGTCTCAAAATCCACGAAATCCTTAAACAGCGGCTCAATCTCCACTTTGGAAAAATCTATCTTCTCCAGCTCTTCTTTCGATGCTTCAGCCTCGGGTTTATTTACACAAGTTTCTTTTTTGGCACCGCCTAAGGGTTTCATCGTCGGGAACAACAAGACATCACGGATGCTGTTTTGCTCTGTCAGCAGCATGCATAGTCGGTCGATCCCCATGCCCATGCCACCGGTAGGCGGCATGCCATAGGACAACGCTGTAACAAAGTCGTCATCCATCATATGCGCTTCCTCATCGCCTTCTGCGCGCGCCTTGGCCTGTGCCATAAACCGCTCGTACTGATCCATGGGATCGTTGAGCTCGCTGAACGCGTTGGCCAATTCTCGTCCGCAGACAAACAGCTCAAAGCGCTCGGTAATTGCTTTGTCCTCCTTGCTGCGCTTTGCAAGCGGCGACACCTCTACCGGATAATCCAGCACGAAAGTAGGCTGAATCAGTGTATCCTCCACAAATTCCTCAAAGGCGGCATACAGACACTGCCCTCTCGAATAGCTGTCTTTGATGTCCTCCATATGCAGGCGTCTTGCCTCTTCCCTTGCCTCTTCGTCCGTCAGGCTTAAAAAGTCCACACCGGTCTTTTCCTTGACGATGTCCACCATTTTCACGCGCGCATACGGCGGCTTTAGATCAATGGTCTGCCCTTCAAACTGCACGGTCAGGTTGCCCTCCCCGCGCGCCACCTTGGCCGCGTTTGCCACAAGGGCCTCGGTAAGATCCATGATTCCGTTGACGTCGGTATAAGCCTGGTAAAGCTCAATGGTAGTGAATTCGGGGTTGTGTTTGGGGTCCATCCCCTCGTTGCGGAAAATACGCCCGATTTCATACACCTTTTCAAAGCCACCGACGATCAAACGTTTCAAATGCAACTCCGTTGCAATGCGAAGATACATATCGATATCCAACGTATTATGATGCGTGATGAACGGCCGTGCCGCAGCGCCTCCCGCCGTGGTTTGCAGAATGGGAGTCTCTACCTCCATAAAGCCTTTTTCATCCAAGAAATTGCGCATGGAGCTTACAATCTTCGCACGGGTTACAAATGCCTGGCGCACTTCCTGGTTCATAATCAAATCCACATACCGCTGGCGGTAGCGCAAATCGGTATCCTTCAAGCCATGGAATTTTTCCGGCAACGGAATCAAAGATTTTGCCAGCACTTCCAGGCTTTGGGCATGTACAGAAACCTCTTCCGTTTTTGTTTTAAATACAAAGCCCGTTACGCCGATGATATCACCGATATCCAACGTCTTAAACAGCTTGTAGACATCCTCGCCCACATCATCACGCCGTACATACAGCTGGAGCGTACCTTGTTCATCCAAGATATGGACAAAGGACGCTTTGCCCATAATCCGACGGCTCATGATACGGCCTGCCACCGATACGGTTTTCTCTGCCAATTCGTCGTAATGATCTATGATCTGCCGGCTAAGATGTGTTTTTGGGAAAGTTGTATGGGCATACGGGTCCATCCCATTTTCACGCATCTGCGCCAATTTTTCGCGCCGTATGGTCTCCTGTTCGCTGGTATCCTGATCCATCTGGCTGGACAAGGTTTCCTGATCCATGCTGCTCACCTCTTAATGCTTACGATTGTATATTCTACGGCCCCGCCCGGAGTCGTAACCTCTACTTTGTCTCCCTTGTTATGGCCAATCAACGCCTGCCCTACCGGCGATTCGTTGGAGATCTTTCCCTCCAGCGGGTTGGCCTCTGTGGAGCCGACGATGACATAAGTCATCTTCTCGTTGTTGCCCTGCTCTTGCACCACGACGGTAGAGCCGATACTCACCGTCTTTGTATTCAATGCAGATTCATCGATGATGGTGGCGTTGCGCAGGCGCTCCTCCAGCTGTTTAATTTCGCCTTCGATACGGCTCTGCTCATTTTTCGCCTCATCATATTCTGCATTTTCGGATAAGTCGCCAAAGCCGCGCGCTTCCTTGATTTGCTCCGCAATTTCCTTACGGGTTACGGTTTTCATATACTCCAGTCGTTCTTCCAGTTCGCGTACGCCTTCGGCGGTTAAAATCGTTTCATTCGCCATGGTTTGTTTATGCTCCTTCCGCACAGCACAAAATAAAAAGGACGGGCGTATGACGCCCTCCATGAATTTCTATTTATTATACGGGGCCTCGTACTACTTTGTCAACTCAAAAAGCCCGGTGCTTCCTTGCAAAAATGGCCTTTCATCCACCCAAGAGGATCTCTTTCATGCGCAGCTTTAGTTCATCGGCCCGTTCCGCCTGGTTGATGCTGGCGCGTGCCTTGGCCGCCCCCGGCGCGCTATGGATATATGCCGCCATCAGCTTGCGCAAAAACGGCACAGCAAAGGCCTCCCCACGCAGCGCTACTTCCAAATCAATATGTTTTTGTACCACTGCATACTGCTCTTCCGTCGTCGGCGTCTTATCTGCAAAAATCCATGGGTTTCCCATGGCCGCACGGCCTACCATCACCGCATCGCACCCAGTCTCCCGGATGCGCTCTTCCGCCTCTGCCCTGCTCTTTACATCGCCGTTGCCTATCACCGGAATGGATACTGCCTGCTTGGCCTGCCTTACTGCCTCCCAATTCGCCGTACCAGCATAGCCCTGTTCTCTCGTCCTTCCATGCATGGTCAACGCCGCCGCCCCAGAATCCTCCGCCATTCTGGCAAATGCAGCGCTCACATTCTGGCCTTCAAAAAAACCCATCCTTGTTTTGACCGTTACCGGCATATCAACAGCACGCACCACTGCCTCAATGATGCGCCCCGCCAACGGAAGATTTTGTATCAGCGCGCTTCCATCGCCGTTTCTTACGATTTTTACAGCCGGACAGCCCATGTTGATATCAACCATTACGATGCGCCCGTCTTCTCTGTCTTGGATACGTTTGGCCGCCTCCGCCATGGTTTGCGGATCGCTGCCAAAAATTTGTGCTGCAAGCGGCGGCTCCTCCGGGTGGATCTGCAAAAGCTCTGCGCTCTTTGCGCTCATCAAATATCCCTTTGCGCTTACCATTTCCGTATATGAAAAATGACAGCCCATCTGTGCACAGATGAGCCGCATTGCTTGATCTGTAATCCCTGCCATCGGCGCGAGCAGCATGCGTCCCGGCAAAACAACAGACCCAATGTTCCATTTTTGGTCTATGCTCCGCACCATATCCCATTATTCTCCTGAGGGTGAAGGGCTTGTCTGCGTTTCCGGCTCGGTCTCTGGCGTAGGCGTTGTGGCCAAAGTCGGCATCGGGGCGATGCTTTCCACCGGATCCTGGGAAATACAGCGCATATCCGTAACGATCCACTGTCCGCCGCTCTTTCTCAGTTTCAAGCTGTATATACCATTGGCAAAGGCCGGAATGGCGGGTACCTCATCCCCTTCCTCAGTTTCCACAGCATAATCGCCTTGCAGGTTTTTCACCGAAACATGAATCTTAACTGTTGCGGAAAAACCCCACGGCCATGCCCATACCCAATTGGTTTCATTGCTTTCTACAAAATTTGAAATCGAATACTGGTCATAGATGGTTTTTTGCTCATCCAGCTTGCCGCTATTGACAAGGGAATCTGAAAAATACTGTCCCAAGGTTTCCCTCGTGATGTCCTGAGTATCCTGCGATAGGGTATAGCTGATATACGTCGACATGGCCTCGTCGCCAAAAATCATTGCGCTGGTGATTTGCATAGCAGACAAAAACAAAACCACACCGATCAAAAGCACGATGCCGCAGATGATCAAGCGTCGCTTAAAAAAATCTTTTATGGTAGTCGGATGATCCTTTTCCAATCCTTGCCACCTCCCATAGATTGTCTTATCATATCATAGCTTTGTTTGCCGCCGCAAGCAATGGTTTGCCCACTGCCCGCTTTCTAGGCCAACGGCCAGTCCACATAGATTGTCAGCACACCCTGCCACAGCTTGGCAGATACCCGGCCGCCCATCTGCTGCACCAAATTACGCACAATGGCCAACCCCAGGCCGGTATTGCGTCCGGTTCTCATCTTGTCTGCGGTATAAAATCGGTCAAACAGATGCGCTACATCTTCTTCCGTCAGCATCTGCGCACGGTTAGAAAACGTCGTATGGAGCCATGTTCCTTGGCAATAGGCCGTAATGACCAGCTTTTCCGATGCATGTTTGAGTGCATTTTGGAACAGATTGGTATATACCCGGGCCACCGCTTCCTTGTCCGCTTGAATGGGAGGCATGTCTTGCTGCACGCCCTGTAGATCCGGTTCTATGCCCGCTTCTTGAAAATCGTAATAAAAGGCCGCGGCCAATTCATACAAAAGGCTTTGCACCTGGATCGGCTCGCGCCGCAACACATAGCCGCCGGCTTCCATCCTGGATAGATCATACAGCCCTGTGATGAGTGCCTGCAAGGCCCTCGCCCGGCTTTGCACAATATCCAGGTAGCGCCGTCTTTCTTGTTCGGGCAGTTTATCATCCTGCATAAGCTGCAAATAGCCTAGCACGCTGGTCAGCGGGGTACGGAGGTCATGGGTGATGTTGGCAATCTCTTGCCTTAACTCATTTTCCCTGCGCGCATGCTGTAAATCTCCTTCTCTTTTGGCACTGATCAGGCCATTGATCTCCTTAAACAGCGCTTCTGTATCCTTTTGCGGCACAGATAAAAGCAGCTGCTGTGTCGTATTGGTCTGCACGATTTCGCGTATAGAGCGAGCTGCCTGCCGCATATTGCGTTTGATCAGGCAGACAATGCAAACGCTTACTGCCGTAATTATCCAGGATATCGTGATCCAGAGCCATGCCATGCCATTCCCTCCTTTTTTTCATCATATCATACCGTGGTATAAACAAAAAGCGGAACCAAAAGGTTCCGCCTTTCAGCGCTTGCTTATTTGATCTCTCTGCGCTGAAATAACGCCAAGCCAACCACCGTGGCCACAATGGCATAGCCAAGGCCTACGATTAAGCATTTTCCAAGCACATCTCCGAATACAATGGTATTTTTTACAATACTGTCGAACTGGGGCATCAAAAGCCAACTGCGAATGGTCAGGAATACCGGACCCAGGAGCTGCGCCAGCCAGCTGCAGAACTGTGCGCCCAAGGTAAACATGATAAAGAATACCGAAATGCAAACTCCATTGCTCTTGATGGTAAAGGACAAAAAGTTTGCCACGCACAACGCCCCTACAAACAGCGGCAGGCATAGCACGACCCTTTGGAAAAAGATAGGAAGCGCTACCTGCAAGACCATCTGGTCCCCCGGGCCCATCAAAATCAGCGTACTGAGGATCAGTACCGCCAGCAAAACGATGAGGCTGATGACTGCTACAATCAATTCCGCAATGAGCTTGCCAAAAAACAGGCTGGTTCTTGAGATGCCGAATGCCACCGTATTTTTCATCGTCTGGTTTTTATATTCGTCGGAAAATACTGCATCTACGATGAGGATTGTCATATAGACGCCCATGCTCAGCAGCGGAACGCATGCCAGTAAAACATCCCCCAGCCCTATGTTTGCGTTGTTGACTCTATTTTGAAACGCTGTAACGGTGACAAAGAATAAGATAAATGCACTCAATATGCCGATTAAAATATAAGGATATTTACGGTGCCTCGTTTTATATAGTTCGCTGCGAATGATATTAAACATATCTGCTCCTCCTCTTACATTACTTATCCTGGCCGATCAAGGAAAGGAAATATTCCTCCAGATTGGCCGTATGCGTATTGATGGAAAGCAAGCCAACCCCGGCCATAGAAAGCGCCTGCGCTACCTTGCCCGGTGCGGACAAATATGCATACACCCGCATCTTATTATCCGGCAATACTTCGAACTCACGGCAGTTGAGCCTGCTCTCCAATGCGACGGCAGCTTTGGCCGTATCATCCACCGTCAGTTCGATAAACTCACGGCAACGCTGCTCGATCTCCTTGGCCGTAATCTCCTGGAGCATGCATCCATGGTCTATAAATCCATAATGCGTTGCCAGATTTGTCAGCTCGGATAGAATATGGCTTGAAATCAGAATCGTCGTATTCTGTTCTCGATTCAATTGTAAGAGGATTTCTCTGAATTGAATGATTCCGGTGGGGTCCAGCCCGTTGATAGGCTCATCCAGCACCAGGAAATCCGGGTGCCCCATCACGGCCAGCGCCAAGCCCAGCCGCTGTTTCATCCCCAAGGAAAAGTTTTTGAACTTTTTCCTGCGTGTATCCGACAGACCCACCATTTCCAGCGCTTCTTGGATGCAGCTTTTGCCTACGATGCCTCTCTGTATCCTGTAATACTCCAAGTTCTGCTCTGCTGTCATGAACGGATAGAACGACGGCGTTTCTATCATTGCCCCGATGCGCGTCCTCATCCTGCGTACGCTATCCGGCTCTGTACGGCCAAAGAGCACGATTTCTCCGCTTGTAGGGTAGCTCTGCGCCGTAATTAGGCGCATCAGCGTTGTTTTACCCGCTCCGTTTTTGCCGACCAGGCCATAAATTTGTCCTTTTTCCAAATGCATATCCACATGATCCAGCGCCAAAGCATGGCCGTATTGCTTGGTAAGCTGTCTGGTTTGTAAAATGCTTTCTGCCATATTCTTGTCCTCTCTCTTTTTGGTTTACAAGTGTATTCTAAGAGGGCATTGCCAAGAAACCCTAAAGCAAATCTTAAGAAACTCTAAAGATTGGCGATAAAAAAAGGGCGTGTTCGCCCTTTTGCCAAATGTTTAGTCATCACTCATTTTAAAGCCAACGCCCCAAACCGTCTTGATATATTCCCGGTCTGGGTCCTGCTGTGCGATTTTGCTACGAATATTGCTTATATGTACGTTGATGGTGTTGTCGTCGCCGTAATATGCTTCGCCCCATACGGTCTGAAAAAGGTTTTCCCGCGTAAACACCTTGCGCGGATACATCATCAACAGTTTTAAGATATCGAATTCATGGGAGGTAAAGGCCACACGCTTACCCTGGATCCGCACTTCCCTGGCATCTGTATCCAGGGTCATTTGCTTAAAACGAAGCTTGCCCGCCTCCTGCTTATGAATGGAGAACTGCGTATACCTACGCAGCTGGGCTTGTACGCGCGCTATCACTTCCTCCACATCAAACGGCTTTGAGATAAAGTCATCTGCGCCCATACGCAGTACTTTGAGCTTATCCTCCTGCCCTTTGGCGGATATGACAAGAATCGGCATGGTGTATTCGCCTCGGATCTGCTCTATCAATGTTTCTCCCGTGATCCCCGGCAGCATCAGATCCAACAGCACCAGCTGGTATGTTCCGTTCTGCAGGCAAAGCCCCGCCTCGCTTCCGGAAAATGCAGAGGTAACCTCATATCCCTGTTTTTTGAGGATTGCAGTCAAAAGGCCGTTGATATCTGCGTCGTCCTCAACCACCAGGATCTTTGCTGTTTCCATGCTCCACACCTCCTTATGCCTTTTGTAGCATACCATCCCTAGAAGGATTGCGCAATGCAAAGCATAGAAAAGCAAAGCGTGATTTAAGATGTCTTTTTTTCTATTTTTGGTTGCCTTCTGCCAGGTTCAGCATCTCAGAAAACCATGCCGAATCCATCCTCTCCAAAAGAGCTACCAGCTGATCCATGCGTTCTTCTTTTCTCTCTGTCAGACGAAAGAGCTGCTCTATCACAGCATGGGTCTGGATAGGATAGGGATTCATTTCATCAAAAAATTCATAAGGCGATACGCGCAACAGTGCACAGATCTTAAAGAACATCTTCATCGAAGGCCCGCCATCTGGATTTTTTTGATCCAAGACCGCACCAATGTAATTGGGGCTCTTCCCCAGCATACCGGAAAGTTGACGTTCGGATATCCTGAGTTTCATTCGCAGCGCCGTAATTCTTTGTTTTACGTATTCAATTTCAGTCATCCGATCATTCGCTTTCTTCCTATTTATAAAAATTATAACAACCGCGTTCTAACTCTCCCTGGGTATTTCTCCTGGACAGCATGGAAACTGAACAGTATAATTATGTAAATTAGCAGATAATTTACGAATCTTCACAATATAAATGGGTAGTTAAATAGCCGGTCATCGTAAGGTTCGTCTATTCTGTATAGAAAGGGGGATTTACCAATTTACTTCGCCGGACGTTACAACAGCAGATCCGGCCGACGCGGTTGATACATAGGCTTTGGCACGGTAGCGGTAGCCCTTGGTCGGCGAAACGTATTTTGTCATGGAAAGATAGTTGCCGTTTTTATTAGCGCTGAAGGATTGTACGTTTGTCCATCCAGAGCCATTCCACCGTTGCAACACTACATAAAAATCTATGATATCCGCGCTATAGTTTGTCAGACAGGTAACATAAATTTTCATCTGTGTAGAGCTGTGTCGTGTCAAAATACAGCCAGCTTCTGCTATGGCTCTCGTCTGTACATCCTGTTCTGCTTGCTCTAAAACGATAGAGTCTGTATCCGCTGCCGCCAATGCTGGGGTGCCACCCAGCATCAGCAACGCAGCCATCATGATTCCCAAAAATTTCTTCATATTTGGTTCTCCTTTGCGTTTGGTTATCGATCCACCTATGATGACCAGCCATATAGTAAGACGTTTGTTCGCAGCAAAATCGGACAACGAAAGGAGAAATTTATGGAAGAAAAATTTGAAACCCTGTGGCTAAGGTACAAAAGGCCTATCTTTGGCTATCTATTGGCGCATGCTCGTCAGCCTGCTGATGCAGAGGATCTGCTACAAATCGTGGCGTATAAAGCGCTTAAGAATTTTTCTAGCCTGCGCAATCCGGCTAAATTTTATTCTTGGATATTCGCCATCGCAAAGCATGTGGTTGCGGATTATCACCGTACCGCTGTTCCCGAGTCCGTCTCATTGACGGACAAGCCAAATCTTCTCATCACACCGGATATAGCGAACGATTCGTTGACAGATATCATCATCCTAGATTTTCTAATGACATTACCTGCTCAATGGGCGTCTGCAATGTATCTTCACCTGTATTATCACGAAAAGCCGAAGGATCTGGCGAAAAAACTACATATGCGTGTTCCTTCGGTATCCAAACACCTGTATCGATTGAAAAAGGAACTGGAGATTGTCTTGAAAGGGGATGAAAGCAAATGAGCAACAAGCGGGTCAAACAAATTCAAAAGGAAAACGATAAGAAACGCCGTCAGGGGCAGATTGGGCCTGATGTCAGCGACGAGACTATGCTTTCGGCCTTGCGAAAAGCCGAAAAATCGCTGCAAGAAGAACAAACTGCTTCTAAGGCACGTAGGCCTCGCCCCAGGCGTTCTAAGTTGTTGCTATTTGCAATGGTCTGCCTTATAGCTTTTATTCCCGTTGGTACTTGGGGGTATCGCAACTTTGTAGTACCGGCTCCCTCATCTTCGGCATCCGGGCAATCTCATTTCGATCTTCGTGGGGATGAGTTCGTTACACATACTTTCGTAACCGACGACTCCTCTATGATTCGTAGCATACAGTACCAGCGTTTTATCATCACCATGATCGAAGAGCACAACCAAATGGGTACGCAGTTCCTCTTCACCGATCAGAAATCCACACCGTCTGCCCACTCCATCCCCTTTTACGGGCAAACCATGCAGTATTATGTGGATCATGACGGTGTAATAGGGCATGTAGAGTTTCCGTCTCTGCATTGCTTGCTTCGGATCAGTATGCCCAATGCATCTGAATCTGAATTTCTATATGTAGTTTCGCACATACAAAAGCTAGAGTAGGAGGAATGTATTTTATGCAACCCAAGGCACCGGACCGCGTCTATATTCTTACCCACCCCCTTCTTCGGGTAGATAGTACTGTAAGCGAACATACTGCACATGATCTGCAAGAGCAAGGCTGGCATCTAATAGGGCTCCGCTCTGCTGCATACAGCGATGGATATATAGCGGGATATATGGACGCGCTCTGTGCCGTGCTGTCCTTGATGCAGCAAGATGGCGCTGCGGAGGTGCTGTCTTTGCTGGATACGCCCGTCCTCCGGGCCTGGCCGGCAAGCAAACAACATAAAAAAGAACAGCCGTAAAGGCTGTTCTTTTTTACCAGCATCCGCCTTCGCGATACAGATGCATAGGGTAGGATAGGTACTGCACCTCTTCTAACTTTTCCACCGTAATGTACCCTGCCGGAGCCGCTAAAAGGCTGGGGATGCGGTTGACAACCGTAGCGCAGGTATGCTCTACCGTAGCCGGCTTTTCCACATAAAACGAAATATCCGGCTCTCCTTTGATTTTCCAATCACACATATCCCCGTCTTCCGGGCCGTATACCTTGCCGATACACTGCGTTTCAATGACGGGCCCTTGGAACGTCTCCGTTGTTACCACTGCGCTCATGCCTATACAGTTTCCCTTGGGAATGGTTTCTCCCAGCGTTTGGGAATATAGCTCCTTATCATAAAAATAGGGGACGCTTTTTTGGCTTTGGCATTTGATGGTCCATCCCATTTTATTGCACAATGCCTCATTGGAATTCCATACATAGGCCGGCTCCAAGGTTTCCGGATGAGCAATCTGCTTTTCAAATTCTTCTGGGGGCAATCCGACACCGTGCGCCTTTGCCAAGGCCAGCCCATAGTCCTCTACGTTATAGCTGACGGCCCCTTCGATGCGGTCAATGCGATGGCTGCCCGCCGCAACCGTAGAAACCAGATGAATCCAAAAAATATCCTGCATGCCAGAGCCTGCAATGGTACAGCCCGTCTCCTTGGCGATACGGTCCAGTCGATTGGTGATACTGGGCGAGGTTGTCCATGGATAGATTGCTTCTTCGCACGTCGTAATCACATTGATTCCTTTTTGGGCGCATAGCTCCAAATGGGGGGCCATATCCTCCATAAAGCTAAACAGCGTCATCACCACAACATCAGCATCACACTGCGACAGCACCTTCTCGGCATCCTTGCAAATCTTAACGCCCAACGTGCGTCCCAGCCCGGCAAATTCCCCGACATCCATACCAAGTATGTTTGGATCTACGTCAATTGCCCCTACGATCTCTGCGCCCTTTTCATATAGATACCGCAGCGTATACCTCGCCATCTTTCCACATCCGTATTGCACAACGCGGATCTTATCATAGTTTTTCATAACGTTCCTCCCTTTGCCCCGATGTCTCTGGGTTTACTATCCACGTGTACCATCGCTTTTATGTATGGGAATTTTCGTATTTTGCAGCTTTCCGTCTGTTGAACAAAAAAGTAGAATACGCTAGTATTATGGATAAGAGCATTGTAAAAGGAGGACTGCGTTTTGCTACAGCAAACCAGTGACTTTTCCCAAGGAACTGTCTCAAAAAATATTCTGCAACTCGCTGTCCCAATGATTTTTGCCCAGCTTGTCAATGTGCTTTACAGCGTTGTGGATCGCATGTATATCGGGCATTTGCCAGAGGTTTCGGCCGCTGCGCTAACCGGGATTGGCCTTACCTTTCCCATCATCTCCATCGTTACGGCGTTTGCCAACCTGTTTGGCACCGGCGGCGCTCCTTTGTTTTCCATCGCACGCGGCGAAGGCAACTCCAAGCGCGCCTCTCATGTAATGGCCAGTACATTCGTCCTATTGATCTTAACAGGCATCCTGTTGATGGGAGTCGGCTTTTGGCTAAAGCGCCCAGCGCTCTATTTATTTGGCGCCAGCGACGCTACCTTCCCCTATGCCAATGATTATCTTACCATCTATTTGTGCGGCAGCGTTTTTGTCATGCTTAGTCTTGGCATGAATGGCTTCATCAATGCCCAGGGATTTGGCCAAAAAGGCATGCTTACCGTCGTCATCGGCGCCGTTATCAATATCGTGCTGGATCCCCTTTTTATTTTCGTCTTTGGCATGGGTGTTCAAGGCGCCGCCATCGCTACAGTGATCTCGCAATTTGTTTCCGCATTGTGGGCCATATCCTTTCTATCTGGCAAACAGGCCCTCATTCAGCTTAAAAAGGAGGATATGCACCTCTCCTTCCCGCTTGTGCGCGAGATCGTGGCCCTGGGTCTATCCGGATTTATCATGAATGTTACCAACAGTGGCGTACAAATCGTATGCAACGCTACGCTCAAGCTCTTTGGCGGCGATGTATATGTCGGTGCTATGACCATTATCAATTCCCTTCGAGAGGTAGCGTTTGCACCCATCAATGGCTTAACGGGCGCAGCGCAGCCCGTTCTGGGCTTCAATTACGGCGCAAAGGAATATGCGCGTGTGCGGCAGGGCATCAAGTTTATGTCTATTTTATGTGTTTCGTATACCACCTTCATCTGGCTGTGTCTTTTGATATTCCCTCGTCCTTTTATTGGAATTTTTACCAGCGACGCTACTCTGCTTACCGTAACGGTGCCGGCCATGCACATCTATTTCTTTGGTTTCTTTATGATGGCATTGCAAATGTCCGGACAGACTGCTGCCGTTGGCCTGGGGCGCTCCAAACAAGCGATCTTTTTCTCTCTGCTGCGCAAGGCATTTATTGTCATTCCTTTAACCTTGATTTTGCCGAGACTCTTTTCTTTGGGGGTCAACGGAGTCTTTTTGGCTGAACCCATCTCCAATTTTATCGGAGGAGGCGCTTGCTTTATCACCATGCTTTGTACGATCTGGAAAGAATTGGGGCAAAAAGAACGGCAATCCAAAACCTCTGCCCCTGCAAAAGAAGAGTAAACGCAAAGGCCCTTAAAAAAGGGCCTTTTCTTTCGCTTCTTTCTTTGTCCGTCCTTGCATATGGTGATAACGCAAAGGAGGCGCTCTATGTCTTTCCCTTGGATTGCCGACGCGCACACGGATTTTTTGTCCCGTATTTGGCACAATGCATCTATCCTGCATCCTAATTCTTCCGACCAGGGACAATTTAGCCTGGCGGGGCTTCATCAAGGAAAGATCGGTTTACAGATCTTTGCTCTGTTTATCGACAGCAGCCGACCGGAGCATCCTGTTTCGCAGTGTCTGCGCCAGCTATGCGCCTATGATCGCATGCTGAATGCATGGGGCCCGTATTTCATCCTCCCCGCAGAACTGGACACCTTGGCCTGTCCTTTTGGCCCTACGCGGGCCGTTCTATCCATAGAAGGCGGCGAAGCATGTGATGATAGCACCGAGCTGTTACAATTATATGCCCGTCTCGGCGTTCGCGCCATGTCTCTTGTTTGGAATCATGCCAATACGCTTGCATATCCAGCTTTGGATGGCCAGCACAGCAAGGATGGCCTTACCTCACAAGGCATGCGGTTTGTACGTTGCATGAATGAATACCGTGTAGCCATCGATGTTTCCCATCTGAATTCTGCTGGGTTTTGGGACTGTATCTCGTATACACAGGCGCCTTTATTCGCCTCTCACAGCAACGCTTATGCGCTTTGTCCTCATCCCCGCAACCTTACAGATACACAAATCCGTGCGCTGATCGCGCAAGACGGTTATATTGGCTTGAACTTCAATGCGGCCTTTCTCTCCACATCTCAAAGCAGCGTACAAGATATCGTTCGACATGCCTTACACATCTTAGATCTTGGCGGAGAAAATAGTTTGGGATTCGGTTCGGATTTTGACGGCGTGACGGCCCTCCCTAATGGACTCCATGGCACACAAGATTTTTCGCTGATCCTGCAAGCCTTTCAAAACGCCGGTATTCGAGGAGCTCTGTTGGATAAGATTGCTCATCAAAACTTAGCACGCTATCTTTCGCAATTTTATTGAATCCTGTCAAATCTCGGGGATAACCCGAGATTTGTTCTCATAAGGTTAGTCATAAGGCTCTTATGTGCCACTTGACCCTATGAGAAAGGATGAGCACCATGCGAAAAGCGAAAAAGTTTTTGCTGAATGCTATCATTTTATCAGGTACTTCGCTATTGGTTCGCATGGTCAGCGTCTCTTTCGGTGTCTATGTTGCCAATCAAATTGGATCAGAAGGCATCGGTGTATTTCAGCTCATTACCTCTATTTATATGTTTGCCATCACCGTAGCTACCTCTGGGATTCACCTAACAACTACTCGGCTTGTCACCGAGGAATTGGCCGTTCACTCTCCCGGTACAGCCAAGGCTGCGCTGCATAAATGTTTGAAGTACAGCGCTTGCTTTAGTTTCGGCACGGCGTTTGCCCTATACTTTGCTGCGCCATGGATGACCAGTATTTGGCTACATAATAGAATCACAATAAGGCCTTTATCAGCCCTTGCGCTTAGCCTGCCGCCGCTGGCGCTTTCCTCTGTCTTTACCGGATATTTTACTGCATTGCGAAATGCAACCAAAAACGCCAGCGCACAAATTCTAAAACAGGGGGGCAAAATCGCCATTACCCTCCTCCTTTTACGGCAATACCTCCCGCAGGGCATAGATGGCGCCTGTTTATCTCTGGTTCTAGGCGATGTAGCGGCAGAAGTCTTTTCCTTTTTATATTTAGGGCTGCTTCTAATCATGGATCAGAAGAAAAAAACACAAAAAACAGAAAAACATCCTCAGCTCACAAAAAAAATGTTGGGGATTTGCCTACCTATCGCTTTCAGCTCATACGTACGCTCTGCGCTTGTCACAATAAAACAAGTTATGATTCCAAACGGACTAGAAAAGTCCGGTATCAGCTGTGACGAGGCCATGTCACAATACGGTCTAATCGGCGGTATGGTCATGCCTGTCATCATGTTTCCCTCTGTACTACTTTCATCCGTCAGTACATTGCTGATTCCAGAAATCTCGGAAAAAAATGTACAGCATAAAAACGGACAGATCCTTCACGTTTTATCGCGTATTTTCAAAATCACTCTTTTATTTTCCATCTGCATCAGTGGCATTTTATTTGCGTTTGCAGACCAACTTAGCTTAGCGCTATATCATAGCTTACAAGCCGCTCCTTATATCCGAATTTTAGCACCTTTGGTAACGCTTATGTATTTCGATGAAATCGTAGATGCCATTCTAAAGGGGCTAGATCAGCAGGTCAGGGTGGTTGGTATCAATATATTGGATACTATCGTAGGAATCTGTCTCATATACACCATTCTTCCCTGGTGGGGGCTAGCCGGTTACATCGCTGTTATCTTTACAACTGAAACCCTAAATGCTCTTCTTAGCATTCGAAGGCTTTGTAAGGTTAGCAAATTTCATATAGACTTTCAGGGCTGGATCCTCTCACCTACCATCTGTATTGCAATTTCTGTTCTGCTGCTTCGCATACTTTGTCTCTCAGGATTGACCATCGTTTGGACCATTCTCTTATCATTGGTTGTCTATCTTGTTTTATTGTTCATCACAGGTACCCTCAAATACAAAGATTTTAAGCTTTAAACCATTTGTATAAACATATCATGATATTTTATATATAAGATTTGCATACAAAAAAAGCCGAAGAATATCTTCGGCTTTTATGGCTCCTCCAGTAGGGCTTGAACCTACGACACCGCGGTTAACAGCCGCGTGCTCTGCCAACTGAGCTATGGAGGAATATAATAGAATCCGGCAGTGACCTATCTTCCCAGGCCGTTGCCAGCCAAGTATTGTCGGCGC
>CAUGNO010000016.1:0-18851 GCA_959600905.1 uncultured Eubacteriales bacterium
TAAAATATAACAGTTATTAAATTTCTTAAAACAGGTGAAATCTCAATCGGAATTACGGTGGCAGCTTGTACGCTGGCCACCATACTGACGCGGTTTCTGCCGTTTTGGCTGTTTCCAGAAGGGCGGGAAACGCCTGCATACATCCGCTATCTGGGCACGGTGCTGCCGTATGCGGTGATGGCGATGCTGGTGGTGTACTGCCTAAAGGGCGCTACGCCGCTTTACGATCCGTATGGGCTGCCAGAGCTGATCGGCGTGCTGGCCACGGCAGGGCTACACCTTTATAAGCGCAATACGCTGATCAGCATTGCGGGCGGCACCGCTGTGTATATGCTGATGGTGCAGTGTGTATTTGTATAAAGATAAAAGGACGGCGCTGCCGTCCTTTTTTGATTGCATCAGATTTGCTTTTGCAGGGTATGCAGGAAATTTGGGTCCGCCATAAAGGGGCGGGCAAAGCCGAAAAGGGAAACGCGGCTCTGCCGATAGATGGGCAGGATATCCTGCATGGAGCGCAGCCCGCCGGTGAGGATAACGGGCGTATCCACGAGATCGGCCAGGCGCACGGCGGCTTCCTTGTAGTAAGCGCGCTCATCCGGGGTATGGGAGCGCCAGCCAAGCCCGCTGATCTCGATGGCGTCTATGCCGGCCTCTGCCAGTGCCTGGCCCATGGGCAGAAATTCTTCGACGGTGAGCCCGCCCGGCATTTCGTCCGAGGAATTGATTTTAATCCATACGGGGTAATCCGGGCCGACAGCCCTGCGGATGGCATGGTACACTTCCAGCACAATGCGCAGGCGGTTTTCCGCCGAGCCGCCGTATTCATCCGTGCGCCGGTTGAAGATGGGGGAGATGAAATGGGAGAGTAGGTAGCCGTGGGCGCAGTGGATCTGCACGCCGTCAAACCCAGCCTTTTTCACGCGTACGGCCGCGTCGGCAAAAAGCTGGACAACGGCGCGGATGTCGTCTTTGGTCATCTCTTGAGGCATCAGCCCACTGTTGGGATGTACGAGTGCGGAGGGCCCCAGGATGCGGGCGGTGTCGGGGTATCCTTGGCTGTGCGAGCTGCCATGCACGATCTGCATGAAGATCTTGGAACCCAGCGCATGCACGGCGTCCGTCACCTTTTGGTAATCGGGAATGAACGAGTCGCTATAAATGCCGAGCTGGTTTTTGGCGGGCTGCTCGTAATCGGCAATGTAGGTATAGCTGGTTAAAATGGTGCCGACGCCGCCGCGCGCCAGATCTTGGTATAGGGAGAGGATTTTGTCGGTAGGCCGGCCATCCTCTGTGGCGGCGCCTTCATAGGTGGCGGAGCGGAGAAAATGGTTTTTGGCCTCCAAGGTACCGATGCGGACAGGATCAAAC
Organism: uncultured Eubacteriales bacterium; assembly: GCA_959600905.1. Lineage (GTDB taxonomy): Bacteria > Bacillota > Clostridia > Christensenellales > QAND01 > UMGS1975. Next base: position 1,369 of record CAUGNO010000016.1, read on the forward strand.
AGATTCATAACACAAGGCTCCTTTCCGAAAAGAGATAGACAATCGAATACTTACAGTATACGCCAACCCCGGCATTTTTGCACGGCGCAAAAAGGAGCGGATTTTGGCGAAAACAAGCCGTTTCCCGGGAAAAGAAAAGGCCGGGCAAAGAGCCCGGCCCTGCATAGGCGGCAGGATCATTCAAAATTCATCTGTGTTTTATCGCCGATGGTAACAGTGGCGGTGTTTTCCTGGCCGTTGCGCACATAGGTGAGGGTGATGGAATCGCCAATATTCTTGCTTTCCATCAGCTGGATCATCTCATCCATCGAGCCGATGGCCTGGCCATCCAGCTTGGTGATGATATCGCCCACTTCTAGCCCCGCCTTTTCGGCCGGGCCGCCTTTGCTGACGCTGGCCACATAGATGCCGTTTTCCACGTTATAGGCCTGCTTGCCCTGCTCGGTGAGCGAGCTGCCCATGATGCCGATGCCGCTGCGCGGCACCTGCTGGCCTTGGGCGAGCTGTTCCAGCACTGGGGAGGCCACGTCGGAGGGGATGGCAAAGCCAATGCCCTCGATGCTGGTGGTTTCGCCGGTAACGGTGGAAAGCATGGATTTGCGGGTAATGATGCCGACCAATTCGCCGTTGGCGTTGAACATGGGGCCGCCGGAGTTGCCGGGGTTGACGGCCGCATCCGTCTGGATAAAGGTCTGGGTAGCGCTGTTGAGCACCATTTCACGGTTCAGGCCGCTGACGATGCCGCTGGAAACGCTGTTGGCAAACAGGCCGTTGTACGGGCTGCCGATGACAAAGACCGTATCGCCCAGCCTAAGGCTGCTGGAAGAGCCGAACTTGACGGGCGTAAGGCCGGTTTTGTCGATTTTCAAGATGGCAAGATCGCTGTAAGAATCCGTGGCAACGACCTCTGCCTCGTACTGCTGTTCATCGCCGTTCAGCGTTACGTAAATGCGGCCGGCGCCCTCTACGACGTGGTTGTTGGTGGCGATGAGGCCATCGGCAGAGTATACAAAGCCGGAGCCATAGCCGCTGGCCACCTCTGTGCCGGCGCGCTGGGCGTATTGGGTGGTGGTGATGGAGACAACGCTAGGCATGACAGAGTCGATGACATCCGCCAAATTCGATGAGCCCGTGCTGGGCGTGGTGGACTGCCCATTGTTCGGCGCAGCCGTAGCGGACGGGGAGGCGGTAGGCTCTACCTGGGAAATCTGGCCGCTGCGCCCAGAAAAGGCGAGGATGCCGATGGAAATGCCCACGGCCAAGCATAGTACCGCGATGCACACCTGCATCCAGATCTTGTTATGACGTTTGGGAGCGTTTTGCTGTTCCATAAACGATCACTCCTTTGCTGCAAAATGAAATAGTTCGACGTTAGTATAGCCCCTTTGAGGGGCCGGCTGCAACGCAAATCACAATTGTTCAAAACCTAGGCAAGATTCTGCCAAAAAACAGTCCGTTCAATAAAATGAAACAAAAGGAAAAGCCCCTCCTTGGGGGCGGAGAGGCTTTCCTATTTATGTTGGGGAGAGTTTATTTTACAGACACATAGTTGCTGTCCGTAACGATTTTTTGGCCGGCATCGCTGAGCATGTAGTCGATGAACTTCTGCGCTGCCTCGTTGGTGCTGCCTTCTTTGGTCACTACCAGGAACGGGCGGGAGATGGCGTAGCTGCCGTCCTTGACGGTTTCGGCGCTGCATTCAACGCCGTCTACCTTCAAGGCTTTGACATCGGTGCTCATGGAGCCGTAGGAAATGTAGCCGATGGCTGCATCGTTGCCCTTGACGGACTGGATGACGCCGCTGGTGGCATCCATCACGCCGGCGACAAAGCTTTCATCCACATCTTCCAGGCCGAGCAGCTCTTCCACAGCGCTGCGCGTGCCGGAGCCCGCTTCACGATAGAACACGGCGATCTGCTTATCCGGGCCGCCGACCTCGTTCCAGTTGGTGATTTCGCCGCTGAAGATTTTGGCGAGCTGGTCTTTGGTCAGGTCATTGACCGGGTTGTTGGGGTTGACCACGGCGACGATGCCGTCGTAGGCGATGGTGGTGGCGGTTAGGCCGGTTTCCTCTTCCTTCAATTCGCGAGAGCTCATGCCGATGTCCGCCGTGCCATCCTGCGCGGCCGCAATGCCTTGGCTGGAACCAGGGGCCTGCATTTCAACCTGGGCCTCGGTATAGGTATCGATGAATTTTTGCATCAAAGGCTCTACTGAGGTGGAGCCGATGACCATCAGCTTGCTGCCCGATGCGGCGTTGGCATCCGCGCCGGGGGAAGTGGTAGCGTCGCCGCTGCCGCCGCAGCCGGCAAAGACCATCATCGAGGCCACAACAAGGCCAAGAGTAGCAAACAGTTTACGTTTCATAAAAATTCCTCCTAGGTGTTTTGTTCTTGCTTTGTTGCACACAGCATACTGTGCGCATGTTAATTGCGTATAAAAGAAAGATTGAGGATTGTTAAAGCGTTTGTTAGAACTTTGTTAAGTGCTGCCAAAGCGGATATTGAGTCAGGAATATGGCGAACAAACGCAATAAAAACAACAGTTCATTTATTTGCATTGATTTCAAATTGGCGGATGTTATAATAAAACCAATCTATACGATGAGGTGATAGCGATGTCAACAACCCCGTTGATTTTGGTATGCGACGACCAGGTCATGGTACACGAGGCCTTGGGCGTGTATCTACAAAATGAAGGATACCAGATGGTCTCCGCCTATGACGGCGCCGAGGCGCTCAAGCTGGTGGAGGAGAAAAAACCGGATCTGATCATCCTGGATCTGATGATGCCGCAGATCTCCGGCATCGAAGTATGCCGCGAGGTGCGCAAAAGCAGCAACGTGCCCATCTTGATGCTGACGGCCAAGGGGGAGGAGATCGACCGCATCCTGGGCCTGGAGCTGGGCGCGGATGATTATATCGTAAAGCCCTTTTCCCCGCGCGAGGTGGTAGCGCGCATCAAGGCGGTACTGCGCCGCGTCAACGAGAGCGCCGCAGAGGATACCTCCCGCGTGCTGCGCTTTGACGGGCTGACCATCAACCTAGCCAATTACGAGGTAAAGATCAACGATAAACAGGTGCCCTTTACCCCCAAGGAGGTAGAGATCCTCTACCTGCTGGCATCCCATCCCGGCCAGGTATTCGATAGGGAACAGATCCTATCCCGCGTATGGGGCTATGATTATTTTGGCGATACGCGCGCAGTGGATACGCAGATCAAGCGCATTCGACAAAAATTCCCCGAAGACGCCAAAGGATTCGGCATCCGTACCATCTACGGTGTGGGATACAAATTTGAAGTAGAGCAATGAAAAAGGTACGGCTGCTGCCGCGGCTGTTGTTTTTAACGCTGTTGGCTGTGGTGGTCGCCAGCGTGATGACGGCCGCGATCTATTCTTCGGTGGGGCCAAGAACCTTTGCCAACGAGCGCGTCAAGGAATTGCAGCTCAGCGCGGAGGTGGTCTCTACCTATTATGTACAATACCAATCTGGCGAAATCACCCTGCGGGAATTTGAGCGGGCGCTGAGCATGTCCGGCGTAATTACGGACAGCCAGATGCAGGTATTCAATACCGAAGGCAAGCTGATTATGCGCTCGACGGACGATAGGCCGAACAGCTTTGTCCTCAAAGGGCAAAGCGATAATATCCTCCAGCTGATCCGCGGCGGCGTGCAGGAGGTCATCGAGCAGGGCTATCCCATCATAGAAGAGCATGTGCTCAACGATGAGATCGGCGAAATCTGCACCGTCATCACGCCGATCTATCACAGCGATGATTTGATCGCCGTGGTGGCGTTGACAATGCCGGAAAGCGAGATCAGGGCTTCGTTCAACGGGCTGATCCCTGTCCTGTTTTTGAGTATGCTGGTGGCAAGTATCGTGGTCATCATCCCGGTTTATTTTTTGGCAAGGCATATCACAAAGCCCATCCGCCAGATGCAGGATGTGGCGGTGGCGATGGCGGGCGGTGATTTTTCCGTGCGCGCCGACGAAATGGCGGGCGGGGAAATCGGCACGCTGGCCACCCAGCTCAACGTTTTGAGCGAGCAGCTCAGCGTGACGATCTCGGCCTTGACGGTAGAACGCAACCGCCTGCGCCAAACGCTCAACGGTTTGGCGGAGGCCATCATGGCCACCGATGTGCATTTGCAGATTACCCATACCAACCCGGCGCTGTATCAGCTGCTAGAGGTGGAGAGCGATTTTAACGAATGGGACAGCCTGCCGTATGCCACAGAGCTGATGCATGCGTATCGGCAGTGTATGCAGAACAAGGAAGACGTGCAGATGAGCCTGCGTATCGGCGCCAACATCATCGGCGTGACCATTCACCCGCTGATCAGCGATACCGAGCGCTGCGTAGGCGCGGTGGCACTGTTCCGCGATATTACCCAGGCTGAAAGGCTGGAGCAGACGCGCAAGGATTATGTGGCCAATGTTTCGCATGAGCTGCGCACGCCGTTAAGCGCGGTGCGCGGGCTGACGGAGGCGCTCAGCGATGGGCTCATCAAAACCGAGGAGGACCGTGCGCGGTATTACGGCTATATCCTGCACGAATGCCTGCGCCTATCGCGATTGATCGACGATCTGCTGGAGCTGAGCCGCCTGCAAAGCGGCACGGAGGCCATGGAGCCTGCTAAGCTCAACGTAACGGAGCTGATCGAGGAAATGCCCATGCGGTATGAAACCTTGGCAGAGGAGAAGGGCATTGAGTTTACCACGGACCTGATGGAAAACTGCCCCTATACTTGGGCCAATGCGGATCGTGTAGAGCAGATTTTGACGATTTTGCTGGACAATGCGTTTAAATTCACCCCGCCGGAGGGCAGGGTTTGGATTGAAACGCAGGTGCAGAACCAAAAGATCCTGGTGCGCGTGAAAAACAGCGGCGACGGCATCCAGCCGGAGGATCTGCCGCATGTCTTTGAACGTTTTTACAAAGCGGACAAAGCGCATACAGGCGGCGGTACCGGCCTGGGCCTTTCCATTGCCAGCGAGATTTTGCAGCGCATGGAAGAAAGCATCTCGGTATCCAGCGTGCCTGGGCAGACAACGACGTTTTCCTTTACGCTGCCCGTATATGACGCTGAGCAGCACAAAACGGAAGAACAAGACTGAAAAAACCCGGCAGGGCGATGGCTTTGCCGGGTTTTTTGCTTGCCATAGAACAAGAGCTTTGCTATAATTAAGAATAATTCCTGGCAAATTGGTCAGAATAAAGCCATACTGAAAAACTGGAGGGAGAGTCACATGAAAAAAAGCGTCATGAAAGCGGGCCTGGCGGCCGTGACAGCCATGCTGCTCATCACAGGCTGCAGCGGCGGAAACGGCGCTGCGGGCAATGCGGCAAACCCCACTGCAACGCAGACGCAGCAGGCCCCGCAGGACACCGCAGCAAACGGTACGGAGATTACCGAACAGCGTGCCAAGGAGATTGCCTTGGAAAATGCCAAGGTAGCGGAAAGCGATGTTACGGCCATGCGGGTGAAGAAGGAAATGGACGACGGCGTATGGCGGTATGATGTGGAATTCTACGTGCAGAATAAAGAGTATGATTATGAGATCAACGCGATGGACGGCACGATTTTAAGCGTGGATTATGATGTGGAGGATGATTTTGCCGGCCAGGCCAACAGCGCCAAGGTATCGCAAGAGCAGGCCTCCAAGACGGCGCTGGACCGCGTGCCCGGCGCTTTGCAGAGCAATTTGACCATTCATTTTGAAATGGATGACGGCCGGGCGATGTATGAAGGCAAAATCGTATACAACGAACGGGAATATGAGTTTGAGATCGACGCCAACACCGGTGAAATTGTAGGATGGGAAGAGGAATCCATTTACGATTGAGGAAAGAAAGCGGAAGGCGTCTCCGAAAGGAGACGCTTTTTTTGGTTGCCGATATGTTACAATGGAAAAAAGGAGGCGGTTCGCATGGTGAAAAGCCAGATACATGCGGAGATCCATGCAGATTTGGCTGCGGTATGGGCGCTTGTAACGGACGTTTCCAGGGCGGGCTGGCGGTCCGATGTAAAGAAAATCGAAGTGGTGCAGGCGGGCAGCCAGTTTATCGAATATGCTAAGGACGGCACGGCGACGGCCTTTACCGTTACGGCCAAGCATCCCTATAAGCGGTACGAATTTACCATGGAAAACAAAAACCTATCCGGCCGGTGGACGGGGCGCTTTGCACAGGCGGGCGGGCATACGCAGGTCGTATTTACAGAATATATCACGGTGAAAAAAATTTGGATGCGGCCGTTTGCCAAGCGGTATCTAAAAAAACAGCAGGCACGGTATATTGAGGATATGAAGCGGGCGCTGGGCGTATAAAAGGAAAGGGAACGCCGGATGAGAATTTTGGAGATTACAACGCGGAAAAAACGGCATTTGCCGCTGCTGCTGTTGGCTGACGAGCAGGAGAGCATGGTGGACATGTACCTGGACAGGGGCCGCGTGTTTGTTTTGGAGGAGGACGGCGTAAAGGCGCAGGCGGTGGTCACGGACGAAGGCGGCGGCATATACGAACTGAAAAACCTGGCGGTAATGCCGGCGCACCAGGGGAAGGGCTATGGCCGTATGATGGTGGACTGGCTGTTTTTCCACCTGCCGCGGCTCAATGCCCTCATAGTAGGCACGGGGGAAAGCCCGGCTACGCTGGGGTTTTACAAGCGGTGCGGGTTTCGGCCCTTTGGCCGCAGGAAAAATTTTTTTATCGACCATTACAACCACCCCATTGTGGACGGCGGGGTGGTGCTGCGCGATATGATCCTTTTGCGCCGAGACAACACGGAGACGGCGCACAATATAGAAGAGAAGAGGAGACGTACAATGGCGGAATTGGGGATGGTGGGGCTGGGTCATGTGGCCATCTATGTGAAGGATGTGGCGCGGTCCAAGGCATTTTACAGCGATGTGCTGGGGTTTGAAGAGCTGTGGTATGTAAAGCATGAAAACACGGGCTCGCAGCTGCAATTCATGCAGCAAAAGGGGGTTATCTTGGAGCTGGTGCAAAAGGGAAGCGGGCAAAAGCAGCGCGACGGGGTGGACGGCACCATCAACCACCTGTGCATGCAGGTACAGGACATCGAGGCGGCCAAGGCAGCCCTGGAGGCGGCGGGCGTCGTATTTGAAAACGAAATACAGCTGGACCCGGACCTGTATCCAAACGGGGAAAAGAGCGCGCGGTTCCGCGGGCCGGACGGGGAGATGCTGCAAATCGAGCAGATTTTGTAGACAGAAGAGCGCAAAAGGGCGGCTTTTATGAAAGCCGCCCTTTTGTTTTGCCAAAATTGGGAGAGACTAAACGTAGGGATTAACCATTCCTTAACCAAAGCTTTAACAGAGCATAACCAAGCCGAAAAGCGAAATCCCTATAATGGGGGCATGAAAAAAATGTTGAAACGAAAGAGCAATAAACCGGTGGATGCACGCACCGCAGGCGAGCGCATATTTGAAGGGGGCTTTTTTTTATGCGCGAGCGTGTCGATTCTGGCGGTCGCCCTGATTATGATCTTCATCTTTATCAAGGGCGTGCCGGCGCTGTCGCAAATCGGGGTGTTTAAGTTCATCTTCGGGACGGTATGGAAGCCGACCTCCATGCAGTTTGGGCTGGCTCCGATGATTGTAACGTCGCTGATTACGGCGGTGATCAGCGCGGTGGTAGGGTCTGTCATCGGCATTTTGACGGCCTGCTATATGACGGACCTGGCAGGCAAGCGCGGGCAGCGCATCCTGCGGCCCTGCATCGACCTTTTGGCGGGCATCCCGTCGGTGGTGTACGGGTTTTTCGGGCTGGTGCTGCTGGTGCCGTTCATCCGCTCCTCCATCGGGGGCAACGGGCTTTCGATGCTGGCGGCGATCATCATCCTTTCCATCATGATACTGCCGACAGTCATCACCATCACGATGGACGCAATCAACGCTGTGCCGCACGAATACCGTGAAGGGGCGCTGGCGCTGGGCGCCACGCCGATGCACACGCTGTTTTCCGTAGTGCTGCCGGCGGCCAAAAAGACGATTTTGGCCGGCGTGGTGCTGGGCATGGGCCGCGCCATCGGGGAGACGATGGCAGTCATGCTGGTATCCGGCAACCGGCCGACAATGCCCGGCTCGGTGCTGGACCCCATCCGGACGATGACGAGCAACATCGCGCTGGAAATGAGCTATGCCAGCGGCCTGCACCAGGAAGCGCTGTTTGCCACCGGGGTGATCCTGTTTATATTCATCATGGCGATCAACCTGGGGCTTAGGATGCTGACCCGGCAGAAAAAGGAGAAGGCAGGATGAAAAACAAGAGAAAAGCAAAGGATCTGCTGCTAAAGATCGCCATCTATTTCTGCGCTGCCTTGGTTCTGTGCGCGCTGGTGGGCATCATTGGCTATATCCTGATAGAGGGCATCCCGCATTTGAGCTGGGATATGTTTACCACGGAATATAAGCCGGGCATCGGGCTGTATGGCATCAAGACGATGATCGTATCCACCCTGCTGCTGGTAGTAACGACCCTGGTCATCGTAACGCCCATCGGCATCTGCGCGGCGATTTACCTCAACGAATACGCCAAAAGGGGACGGATGCTCAACCTCATCCGCTTTGCGACCGAAAGCCTGGCGGGCATCCCAAGCATTTTATACGGCCTGTTCGGCTATGCGATGTTCGTGGTGTTTTTCGGCCTGAAATACAGCATATTATCCGGCGCGCTGACGCTGGCGGTGATGTGCCTGCCGGTGGTAGTGCGCAATACAGAGGAGGCGCTCTCCAGCGTACCGGACAGCTACCGCGAAGGCTCTTTGGCGCTGGGCGCCGGCAAGCTGCGCACCATTGTCAAGGTGGTGCTGCCCAATGCGATGAATGGGATATTGACCTCTGTGATTTTGTCCATCGGGCGCATCGTCGGCGAAACGGCGGCCATCATCTACACGATGGGCTCGTCCGTTTCCATGCCGGACGGCATTATGAGCGCTGGGCGCTCGCTGTCGGTACACCTGTACTTTTTGGCCAAGGAAGGCATTTCCTTTGACTCGGCCTTTGCCGTGGCGGTGGTGCTGGTGGTGGTGGTTGCCGTCATCAACCAGCTGGCGACCCTGGCGGCCAAACTGTTTAGCAACAAAGCAAAAGGAGGCAAAGCATGAACCCGGTGGAAAACCCCATCCTTCAGGCAAAGCACCTGAACCTATATTATGGAGAAAAGCAAGCGTTAAAGGATATCAACATCGATATACCGCATAACGAGATCACAGCGCTGATCGGCCCTTCGGGCTGTGGCAAATCGACCTTTTTGCGCACGCTGAACCGCATGAACGACCTGATCGAGGGCGTAAAGATAGAAGGGGAAATCCTCTTTGAGGGCAAGGACGCCTACCGGGCGTACGACGTGGCGCAGCTGAGAAAGCGCATCGGTATGGTGTTCCAAAAGCCCAACCCCTTTCCCATGTCCATCTATGACAACATTGCCTACGGCCCGCGCACGCACGGCATCAAAAAGCGCGCGGAGCTGGATGAAATCGTGGAGAGGAGCCTAAAGGGCGCGGCCCTGTGGGACGAGGTACACGACAGGCTGAAAACCAGCGCCATGGGCCTTTCCGGTGGCCAGCAGCAAAGGCTGTGCATCGCCCGTCTGCTGGCGGTGGAGCCGGAGGTGCTGCTGATGGATGAGCCCACCAGCGCGCTGGACCCCATCTCTACCTCGCGCATTGAGGATTTGATGGGCGAGCTCAAGGAAAAATACACCATCGTCATCGTCACGCATAACATGCAGCAGGCAGGCCGTATTTCGGATAAGACGGCGTTTTTCCTGCACGGGGAAATCGTGGAATACGATACCACGGACCAGATCTTTTCCAAGCCCGCAGACAAGCGGACGGAAGACTATATCACCGGCCGTTTCGGCTGATGCGAAGGGAGCGTATATACCCATGCCACCGAGAGAACGATTTGACAAAGAGCTGTCCGGCCTAACGGCGGATTTGATGGATATGGCGTCGATGGTAAACGGCGTGATCCGCAAGACCAGCGAGGCGCTGGAGGAAAATAATATGAAGCAGGCGCACCGCATCCAGGAGGGCGATGTGGTCATCAACCGCTTTGAGCGGCACATCGAGCAGACCTGCCTGTCGCTCATCAAGCGGGAAAGCCCGATTGCCAGCGACCTGCGGCTCATTACCGCGGCGCTGAAGATCATCACGGACCTGGAACGCGCAGCCGACCAATGCGCGGATATCTGCGAGATCATCGAGCGCAGCGGCACGGCGCCGCATTTGGAGCCGTCCGAATTGCTGCTGCCGATGATGTCTTTGGCAGAGGAGCAGTTTGCCAATGCGCTGAGCGCTTATTTTGATGAGGATAAGGAACGGGCACAGGCAGTGATGAAGGGCGACGAGCCCGTCAATGCGATGTTTACCAAATGCGTCAACGGCGTGGCCAAGGTCATCAGCGACCAGCCGACCGACGCCATGGCGGCCGTGGATACCATGATGATCGCCAAATACATTGAGCGCATCGGGGACCATGCCACCAACATTGCGGAATGGGCGATGTACCTGGCCACCGGCCGGCACCCCAAGGAAGCGCTGCTGGATGAAAACTGAACAAAGGCAAATGTGCCGCCCTCTTGGCGGCACATTTTTTTGCTATGCTTCATTTTTAGAAAGGAGCGAAACGGATGGAGACGGAGCAGGGGCGAGTGGCTGTCCACGAAAAGCAGCTGACGCAGGCGGATTTTGTGGAGTGGCTGTATGCCACGCTGTGGGCGGGCCCGGGCAAGGGATTTCTGCTGGTTCTGGCAGTATGTTTGGGCCTGATCTTGGTGTTGGCGGCGCTGTCGGTTTGGGCGGAATTGGGCCTGTCGTGGCGGCAGCTGTGGCCGGCGGGGCTGTGCGTGCTGGCGGCGGTTGTGTTTGCTGTTTGCATGCCGCGCTGGATCGGCAGGCTACGTTACCGGCAGTTTTTGACTATGTCCCAGGCCCAGGGCACAGTTTCCAGGCGCATGGTGTTTTACCCGCAGTATTTGGAGATTGAGGCCAATGGCGTGGTGCAGGGGCGGTATTGGTATGCGGATATAAAAAAAGTGATAAAGACCAAGCGCCTGGTGCTTTTGAAATTTGCCAACCAGGTATATTGTGCAGTACGGCGCGACGGATTTTCCCAGGGCTGCTGGGCGCTGTGTGCAAGCAGAACGGCGCACCGCGCTGAACGCTTAGCCCATCGGTTGCACGGCGTTTGCCGCGCTGGTATGATAAGGGCGGAAAAGGAGAGGTGGTGTGCCTTGAGGCGCTGCATTGTCGTGTCTGGAATTGTCTGATAAAACATTTTTCCAGAAGGGAAGGGTTATGATGATTCCAGAAACCAAGCTGTATCCCCGTACGGGGGATACCCATACCATTTATTTGCAGCATGCGGTGACAAGCCCCCAGATCAAGGTGGGGGCATACACGATGTACCATGAGTTTGCATATGACCCCAGGCTGTTTGAGACAAACAACGTACTGTACCAATACCCCATCAACCGAGACAGGCTGATCATCGGCAAATTCTGTTCGATTGCCAGCGGCGTGCGCTTTTTATTCAACAGCGCAAACCATGCGCTGGGGTCGCTGTCCACCTATCCGTTTCCGCTGTTTTTTGAGCAGTGGAATCTGCCCCCTAGCCGGGTGACCCAGGCTTGGGACAACAGGGGAGACATTGTGGTGGGCAACGATGTATGGATCGGCTACCAGGCGGTGGTGCTTTCCGGTGTAAAGATCGGGGACGGCGCCATCATCGGTGCCCGCGCGGTGGTTACAAAGGATGTGCCGCCGTACACCATTGTAGGCGGCGTGCCCGCGGGGCCCATCCGAAAGCGGTTTGACGACGATACGATCCGCCGGTTACAGGCCGTGCGCTGGTGGGATTGGGAGCCGGAGCGCATTAGGCGCCATATCGGCGCCTTGACAGCCGGCCGTATCAGCGAGTTGGAAGATGAAGCTCTGCACCGCATCTAAAATCAGCGCCCGCCTTTGTGCGGGCGCTTTGCATTTGCAAAGAAAATGCACCGGCCAATACAGGCAGGTGGAAAATGGCAAAGAATGGCCGCTTGTGCAGGTTTTTCACAATTTTATCTTGATTTTTTACGCTTGTAGGATACAATGGTTAAAGGGGAAAAATGCTGTTTTCCCGTTTGTTTCTCATTTCATTTGAAAATCTTTAGAAGGAGTGTGTATCCATGAATAAACGTAGCATTGAAGACATTCAGGATCTCAAGGGCAAACGCGTATTGATGCGTGTGGATTTCAACGTCCCCATGGACAAGGAGACCGGCGAAATCACCGACGAAACCCGCATCATGGGCGCGCTGCCGTCCATCAAGTATTTGTACGAGCATGGCGCAAAGGTCATCCTCTGCTCCCACCTGGGCCGCCCGAAAGGCGAATTCAACATGAAATTCTCCTTGGCGCCGGTGGCAAAGCGCCTGGGCGAATTGGTCGACACCAAAGTGATCATGGCCAAGGACGTTGTGGGCGAGGACGCGAAAAAATGCGTTGCGGAGATGAAGGACGGCGAGATCGTTGTGCTGGAAAACGTGCGTTTCCACAACGAAGAGACCAAAAACGACCCGGCTTTCTCCAAGGAATTGGCGAGCCTGGCGGATGTATATGTCAACGATGCCTTCGGTACGGCGCACCGGGCCCATGCCTCTACGGCGGGCTGCGCGGATTACCTGCCGGCCTACTGCGGCTACCTGATCGAAAAGGAAGTGTCCGTGATGGGCAAGGCGCTGGAAGATCCGGAACGCCCGTTTGTGGCGATTTTGGGCGGCGCAAAGGTCAAGGACAAGATCGGCGTCATCACCAACCTGCTGGAAAAAGTGGATACCCTCATCATTGGCGGCGGCATGGCGTTTACCTTCCTAAAGGCCAAGGGCTATGGCATCGGCGATTCCTTGCTGGATGAGGAGAACGTCTCCTTTGCCAAGGATCTGATGGACAAAGCAGAGAAAAAAGGCGTAAAGCTGCTGATCCCGGTGGATACCGTGGTCGCCAAAGAGTTTGCCGCGGATGCGGAAAACAAAGTGGTGCCGGCGGACCAGATCCCGGACGGCTGGCAGGGCCTGGATATTGGGCCTAAGACCCGCGAACTGTTTGGCGATGCGATTAAGGGTGCCAAGACCGTGGTTTGGAACGGGCCGATGGGCGTATTTGAATTTGAAGCGTTTGCAAACGGCACCAAAGCGGTGGCCAAGGCCATGGCAGAATCCCAGGCTACCACCATCATCGGCGGCGGCGACAGCGCAGCGGCGGTTAAGCAGCTGGGCTATGCGGATAAGATGACGCATATCTCCACCGGCGGCGGCGCGTCCCTGGAGTTCCTGGAAGGCCTGGAGCTGCCCGGCATCGCCTGCATTCCCAACAAATAATTTTATGATACGACGTGCGCCGGACAAACCGGCGCATGACAATATTAAGGAGGAAACATCCAATGCGTAAACCCATCATTGCTGGTAACTGGAAAATGAACATGACTCCGTCCGAAGCCAAGACTCTGATCGACGGCATTTTGCCGCTGGTGAAAGACAACACCACGACGGAAGTCGTTGTCTGCCCGCCGGCCATTACCATCCCGGCTGTAAAAGAATACATCAAGGGCACCAATATCCACCTGGGCGCACAGAACATGCACTGGGAAGAGAAGGGCGCCTTCACCGGCGAAGTAAGCCCGCTGATGCTCAACGAGCTGGAAGTGGAATATGTGATCCTCGGCCACAGCGAACGCCGTCAGTATTTTGCGGAAACCGATGAAACGGTAAACAAAAAGGTACTGAGCGCGCTGGCACACAACCTGAAACCCATCGTTTGCGTTGGCGAAACGCTGGAACAGCGTGAAGAGGGCATCACCGATAAGCTGGTTTCCGACCAGACCATCGCAGCGCTGCAGGGCGTGAAGGATTTCTCCACCATCGTGATCGCGTACGAGCCCGTTTGGGCCATCGGCACCGGCAAGACCGCCACAGCGGACGAAGCGAACCGCGTTTGCGGCGTGATCCGTGCAGCGATCGCCAAGGAATTTGGCGCTGAAGTGGGCGAAAACATCCGCATCCAGTACGGCGGCAGCATGAACGCCGGCAACGTAGCGGACCTAATGGCGCAGCCTGAGATCGACGGCGGTCTCATTGGCGGTGCGGCCTTGAAGCCGGTAGATTTCTCCAAGCTCGTCAACAACCAATAATCCAAGCAATCGAGGTAAACAAATGGCAAAACCCATGACTGCATTGATCATTCTGGACGGCTTCGGCGTAAACGCCAATGCCAAGGGCAATGCGGTGGCAGCAGCGAAAACGCCCCATTTGGACGCCTTATTTGCCAAGTATCCCCACACCCGCCTGGCCGCCAGCGGCCTGGCGGTGGGGCTACCTGAAGGGCAGATGGGCAATTCCGAGGTAGGGCATCTGAACATCGGCGCAGGCCGCGTGGTGTATCAGGAGCTGACCCGCATCACCAAATCCATCCAGGATGGCGACTTCTTTGAAAATCCCGCGTTTTTGGACGCGATGCATAGTGCAAAGGCAAACAACAAGGCCCTGCATCTGTTTGCGCTTTGCTCCGATGGCGGCGTACACAGCCACATCAACCATTTTTTGGCGTTGGCAGAGATGGCCAAGCGCCAGGGCCTTGAAAAGGTATATCTGCACTGCTTTATGGACGGCCGCGATGTGGCGCCGACCAGCGGTAAAGGCTATATCGAGCAGGTACAGGCCAAACTCAAAGAGCTGGGCGTAGGCAAGATCGCGACCATCATCGGCCGCTATTATGCTATGGACCGCGACAACCGCTGGGAGCGCGTGGAGCAGGCCTACAACGCCATGGTGCTGGGTGAGGGCGTATACGGCGAGGATCCGGCGGCGATGGTGCAGAAGAGCTATGATGAGGATGTGACGGATGAATTCATCAAGCCCATCGTCATCACGGAAAACGGCGCGCCGGTGGCTACCATCCAGGCAGGCGACAGCGTGATTTTTGCCAACTTCCGTCCGGACCGTGCGCGTGAGATCACGCGGGCGCTGCTTTTTGAGGATTTTGATGGCTTTACGCGGAAAAACGGGTACTTCCCGCTCAAGTATGTCAGCATGACGCAGTATGATGCGACCTTTGCCGACAAGCTGGAGGTAGCCTTTAAGCCGGAAACGCTGAAAAATACGCTGGGCGAGTATCTGGCAAGCTGCCATAAGACGCAGCTGCGCATTGCCGAAACGGAGAAATATGCGCATGTGACGTTCTTTTTCAACGGCGGCGTGGAAAAGGAAAACCCGGGCGAGGACAGGGCGCTGATTCCGTCTCCCAAGGTGGCAACGTATGATCTTCAGCCTGAAATGAGCGCGTACGAGGTGGCGGACGAGGCGGTCAAACGCATTGAATCCGGCAAGTACGATGTGATGATCCTAAACTTTGCCAACCCCGATATGGTAGGCCATACTGGCGTGATGGAAGCGGCCGTCAAAGCAGTGGAAGCTGTGGATGAGTGCGCGGGCAAGGTGATCGACGCGGTACTGAAAACCGGCGGCTGTGTGCTGTTGACGGCGGACCACGGCAATGCGGAAAAGATGGTGGATGAAAAGGGCGGTCCGATGACGGCGCACACCACCAGCCTGGTGCCGCTGCTGCTGGCAGACCCGCAGCATCCGGAGCGCAAATTGGCAGACGAGGGCGCGCTGTGCGATCTGGCGCCTACGATGCTGGCGCTGATGGATCTGCCGCAGCCGGCAGAAATGACGGGCAAGAGTCTGCTCAAATAACAAGGCATAAAAAAGGACGGTGGCAGTTGTCTATCGTCCTTTTTGGTTTAGCCGAAAAAGGGGAAATGAAGATGGAACAGCTGACATTCCGCAAGGCGAGGCCAGAGGACCTGGCACAGGTGTTTGCGCTGTTTACCGACGCCATACATACCATGGATAAAGACGGCATCCCGCAGTGGGATGAGGTGTACCCGGATGAACGCACGCTAAAAGAGGACATTGAGCATGGGCAGCTGTATTTGGCGGAGCTGGAAGGGAGGCCTGCGGCGGTGTTTGTGCTAAACCTGGACTATGACCCGCAGTATGCCAATGGCGTTTGGGCAGAGCCGGACAGCTATTTGGTGCTCCATCGGCTCTGTGTAAGCCCAAGGGTACAGAACCGCGGGCTGGGCAAGCTGACTGTACAGGCGGCGGAAGAGCAGGCGTCTGCGCTGGGCGCAAAGGCGCTTCGCCTGGATGCCTTCAAGCAAAATCCCTATGCACTGCGGTTGTATGAACGCATGGGCTACCGCATCGTAGGAGACGTGGTATTTCGCAAGGGACCGTTTTTTCTGATGGAAAAGCAGCTGGGATAAGTGGATAAAAAAGAAAAAGCCAGCGGCATTGCCGTTGGCTTTTTACTTAGTAGATTATTTGGATAGGCCCTTTTTCACACGCAGGGCTGTTAGGCCAAGACCCCCGGCAGCGGAAACCAACAGCAGAGTAACCCAGAGCCCGGAGGCGGAGACGTCGCCTGTTTGAGGCGAATCGGCTTGCTGTGCGCCGGTATTCCCGTCGGCCGGCGCTGCGTCCGCTTTTTTCTCTAGGCCGGCGATGGCGTTTTCGATGGCGGCGGCCATGGCATCCACCCTATCCTGCAGTGTTTCGTCCAAATCGTAGACAACAGCCTCCAGCGCGGCTGTGACAGCGGAAAAATCCTTGTAATCTTCAGGATTTAAGGCCTTGGCTTTGGCAACGGCGGCTTCCAGTTTGCTGTAATCCGCCAATTTCAACACATCTACGAAGACAGTGGCCGGCTGTGCCAGCGGGCTGTAGTTGACGGCGCTATCCAGCACGTTGGCGGAGAACACAGCATCTTCCTTGTCCAATACAAATACGGCGCTGTAGGCATTGCCGTTTTGCGTGATAGAGGAACCCTCTTTCAGGGCGGCATTTTGGGCAGTTAGGGAAATTTGATCGGCAGTGAGCAGCCCTTCCGGCGCATCAAAATCGTTTACCAGCGTGGCGGTCACGGTAACCTCCTGCCCAGCCTTACCAGACTGCACATCTACGGAAAGGGAAAGCTGTGGCACAGCCTCGGTGATGGTAACGTCGGTTTCCACATTTGTCATGCGTTCAGGGCAGATATACCAATCGTTCCAATCAATATCGCTTTCAGGATTGCGGTTTTTGAAGGAGATATTTGTCATCTCTTCCAGCACGGTATACCGCCCAGCGTTGGCGGAAGCAAGCGTGCCGGTAGCCGTAGCGGAAAAGTCCTCATAATCTACATCCTCGGCCAGGGCAAAGTACATATCCGTAACCTCAACAGTCTTGGTGCCGTTGTAGGGGCGGCTGGTCGCAGTCGCCAGGTTTTTCTGCCCGGGCCCGGGGGCTGCCAGGACCGCACCAGGCAGCAGGGACACGGAAACCAACAGCGCCATCGCCATGGCGGAGAAGCGGTGTTTTTGTTTTGCGTTACACATGGAAATTCCCTCCTAAAACTTATACCTTTTTG
>CAUGNO010000017.1:0-17463 GCA_959600905.1 uncultured Eubacteriales bacterium
CCGTTTCCCTGCCCGTAGGCCGTACCCAGCACAGAAAACAGGTTTGCATACGTGGTGCGGCTCACCGCCTGCCCGTTGCACAACAGCCATCCCTCCGGCGGTGTATTCCCCGGCCAGAGCCACACTGAGCCGGCAGTGATCGAATTTTCATTCCATTTGTTTTTATCTGCCTGTGTCACATGGATTGTGTTGTTCCCGGTATGTGCTGTCAAAGAGGATTGCAGACTTGCAATTTTTCCGTCTAATTCGCTTTTGTTGCCCGTAACCGTTCCTTGTAAGGCCGTAAGCTCACTATCCAAACTGGATACGTTCTCGTTTGTCTGCGTAAGGCCCGCCTGTACCGCCGCCACCTGTTGATAATAGGTAGAAAGGTCGGACATATACGCTGAAAGCGTTGCAAACTCGGAGGACGATACAATGGCACTGGCGTTGATGCCCACGGCAATATACAGCCTAGGCCCCACGATCTCCAACACATCCGTGCCGCTGCGCACCATCACCCGCGTATCGTTGACAATGCCGGGGGCAATGGCGGCCTGGTCAGAAAATGTACAGGTGCATTCCCCTGGATTTTCCGTCGGCTGGCATATCAGCGATACATGAAATCCGTCCGGCTTGTCATATTCAAACGAAATGCTCTTGCCGGTCAAGTCTATCGTTGTCGCCTGATCCAGCAGGCGGAAGGTTGCCGTTCTTGTATCCGATTCCCCCTGTGTAATGAGCACCGGCGGGATCATCTTTTCATTTTCCCGCCAGGCATATAGGTTGATTGTCTGCTGTACCATCTCATACCCCCACCAAATAATATTTGCCGTTTTCGTACTGCCACGCGGCGCTGCGACCATTAAAGTAGAACGAATCGTAGGCAGAAATCTGATTGCTTTCCACAAGCGTTCCGCTCAATATCGTGTTGTTGTCCTGTGATCCGTCCGGGTTTGTATGCGCTATTGTGATAGTGCCGTCCGTCTCCCCTCCGCTTGCAGTGGATGTCAATTCTATTGTGATGCGATCCCCTTGCGAAAACTGAATGCTTCCGTTGGAAAACACCGCTTCCCTCTGCCCGCTTTTGCAGCGGATGATGCCGTTTTCCAAATCGAATTGAACGTCCCCGTCCAGGCTTTGCAAAATGCCGCTTTGAATGAGGTTTGCCGACAAAATGCCCACGGTAATCATAGAAGCGTTGATCTGCCCATCCATCGTGATGGCAACATCTTCATACGGCCCGTTCCATCCATTGCTGGAATGCCCAAGCCCCCCAGCGGTAAACCGCCACACCTTTTGGCATGTCTCTATGCTGTCTGTATCGAGGATGGCCCAGCCGTTCGGATGCCCGTCTGCCCCGTTTGTCACGATATAATGGCCGCCGAGGTTTCCCGTGATGATCTCCGTTGCCGTGTTCACCGCCGCCTGCATGATCTGCCGAAATTGGCTATTCGGCTTTTCGATCTGTGCCTGGATGCTTTTTACGGAATCCTGGATGGTCGGCGTTACGGTGGAAAGCGTAACTTCGTTGTTCTCCGGGTAGTGCGGATAGCGGGTGTATTCCGCCACCACGTGGTTGATCCGCGTTCCCTTTACATCGTCGATCAGCGTTACGACATTGAATAAAGAAAAATCCTGAAAGCTGTATAGCTCAGGATTCGTCTGTGCCAAGTCCACCACGCTGCACGAATAGGAACGAGACGGCACCGCAAGCGCCGCTAGGTTCAGCTTTGCGGCGTTAAGCAGCGATTGGGGGTCCGTGTAACGGTCATCCTTCCAGTACACCGAAACGATCTTGTCGGAATAACGGTGGTCATCCACATACGGCTTTCCGTCGTTCAGCGTTTCAAAGGTCATGCCGTCCTTTCCATAGGCGTACATCCTTGTCGCAAAATCCGTGCTTTTCCCCTTGTAGTTCAGTTCCGTCATGTTGAGCTGCCGGGTGACGAATACGCCCATCGGCTGGTTGTTCTCCGGGATGCAAAGTGTCAGCGTGCGGTTTACGTTGTCAAACCGAAACTTCACGCCATAGGCGGACGCGCACGAGGTCAGCACATCGTAGGAGGTGCCCGCCTCCAATTCTATCGTCATGCGCGTGTTTAGGTGCGCGTCGTCCAGGATGCGCCAGCCGCCCGGCAGCACCTTTTGCACAGTGTTGTAAAGTGTATCGCTTCCGTTGGTAAACCCGATATACATATCGGATAACCATTCGTCAATATCCAGCTGGCATTTTACTTTGGCGGTCTCCTCGTCTGCGTCAACGGCCTTGATGATATACTTTTGCTGCTCCACCACGGGCGCTTCCTCTAAGATATACGGGTAATTCTCGTCCGTGATGGGAATTTCAAAAACAAGCTCGTCCAACCCGCTCGACGATTCCTTGATGTAGTAATCATCCACATTGACGGCGGACGCTTGGTCGCCATGATAGATTTTGAACATATTTCCTCCTTACAGATACGCCGGATAATACGCGACCGTCACAGGGTCTGGCGTATCAAAACGGTTTTCTCCCGGCACAAGCGAGGGGAAACTGAGAAATTCACAGCGCTGTGCGCCTGGTGCGCCGTTGATAAGCACCCGTTTGTCAATGCCGTCAAAGCACAGCACATCGCCCGCCTGTACATTGCGGAACACGGCCCCGCCCAGCTCGTAGGTCTCCGACACTTGGCTTACCTTGGCCGTCAACCGGCAGTCGGTATACGGCATAGAGCTTTCGCAGTACACCGTGTTTGCCGTGACCTCAATCAACGGCCCGTGCCGCATCCCTGTCAGCGTGTATTCGCACTCGGCCAGCTGCGGACCCTGGAACGCGGGGTCGTCAAATGCATCCAGCACCGCAGAATAGTAAAAGCCATCCGGCAAAAACAGCTCGCATTTCCCAAGCATAAGCCTGTCCATGTACGATTTGCGCAGCATGATGTCCGCATGGTCTCGTCCTGCGATGACAAAAGGCAGCGTGATTTCCCGCATGCCCAAAATCTGCGAGGTCATGGCAAAGGTCGTACTGTTTCGCCCCAAAAGGGTTTGTGTATCCAGCTCCGGCATGCCAACGGTATAGTCCGCCGTCAGCTTTGCGCCCCAGCGCTCCGGGTCAATCCCGTTGATGGTCATTACATCGCCTCCCAGCTTTGTTGTTCGCCCATATACACCGCAGTGGCCTTGGCGATCTGCCGCCCGTTCAAATACAGCGGCACCTGGATCACCGTTTCCGAAAGCCCGTGCTTTGCGCCCATCTGCCCGCTCAAGGCCGATTCCATGCCCTGCAAGCCGCCCAAGGCGGTAAACGCCTGGTTTTCCTCGCGGGTCATGACACGCTCGCCGATATGCAGCAGCGCCGGGAAATCGTCCGCCGGTACATAGTCCATGCCCACCTTCAAGCGCGGAAGGGTTACGTTTGGGATCGCAGGGATTTCCGGAAGCCCCGTCCATGTCCAGATGCTTGAAAGGCCGGAGGTAATGCCATTGATAACGCTGATGATTGCATTGATCACGATTTCAAAAAAGCCGGGGATCAGGTTTATGACCGACTTAAACGCCGATACAACGCCGTCCCACGCCGCCTTCCAGTTGCCCGTAAACACGTTCTTGATAAAGGTAATAATGCCTTCAAATACGCCCTTTACGCTGTCTATCACGCCCGCAATGATGTCAAACGCGCTTTTCAGCGTGCCCGTCAGCAGCGACGCCAGGCCGTTGATCACAGGCGTCAGTACATCCATGATCGTGCTGATCAAGCTGCCCAAAATATCGATGATGGGCCGGATCGCCTCTACCACCGTAGCCAGTACCGGCATAATGCCCTCAAATAGGCCCATCAGTGCCGGAAGTATGGCGGATACAATGCTTGTCAGCGGCTCTAAAAGCGATTGCAACACACCCATCAAGGGGGTAAGCAGCGATTCTATCAGTTCGCCCAGCGGCTCCATCAGCTCTGCGATGAAGTCCATCATTTCTTCCAAGGGCTCCATCAAATCGCCAATTAACTCACCCAGAACCTCTAAAACCGGGGCCAGCAAGCCGGAGAGCAGTTCCAATATGGGGGATATAACCTCCATCAGCGTTTGCAGAATCGGGATCAGCATCTGCCCCACCGGGACAAGCACATCGTCTTGCAGCTTGCGCCCCATGGATTCCAGCTGGTTTGTGATGTCGTCGTATTTGACCTCTTTGATGCCGTCCATTGCGCCCGCTGCGTCGTAAGCGCCGTCCTCAATATCTCCCAGCGCCCCTACGACGGTAGGACCCAAGTCCTCCCACATCGTTCCAAACAGGGCCACGCCCGCCTGGTTTTGCGCAAGGGGGTCTTTCATATCGGCCAGCGCCTGTACGGTTTGATAAAACGCATCCCTGGCCGTATCTCCGCCAGCGGCAAACTTGGCCGCCATTTCGTCTGCATTCAGGCCTATATCCTTAAAGCCCTGTTTTGTTGTTTCCGATCCGTCTACAACGCGAATGCCAAACTCCTTGACCGCATCGCCTATCTTATCCAGGTTGAATGCACCGGTGTCCGCGCCCTTCTGCATGATTTTGAACATATCATCTGCATCCAGGCCTATCTTTGCAAACTGCACGGAATATTCGCTGATGCTGTCCAAAAGCTCCCCGGAAAAATCCAGGCCGTTTTGCGCACCGGCGGCAATCATGCTGAATGCCTCGTTGCCGTCAATGCCAAAGTGTTCCATCATGGCGCTGGCAGCGCGCACGCTTTCCTGGATTTCATAGCCAAAGGTATCCCTAAGCGCAAAGGCCGATTCCGTAAAATCCTGCAATGCGGACGGATCCCAGTGATCTACCACCGGGCCGATCTGCGACCGAATCGTGGACAGCGCTAGGCTTACATCCTCAAAGCTCTCGCCGTAATTGTTGGTATAGATATCTCTCAGAACACCTTCATAGGTGTCCATCTTTTCTTTTGCCAGCCCGGTAGAGGCTTGCAGATCGTTCATCGCCTTGTTCAGGTCGTTGGCAGCGCTTACGCCTGCGGCCCCAAGTGCCGCGCCACCGGCTCCTATGCCGAGTGCAAGGCCCTTGCCGCCCATGCCGGAAAGCGCATTTTTCAATTCGCCGGCGCTGCCGGCCACGCTGCCAAGGGCGGATACGCCGTCGTTGCCCAGCTCTATCAGGCTAGAGGCCAAATCCCCTGCCGCGCCTTTCACATCGCCAAGCTGGCTTTCCGCCTCGTTTGCCGCGCTTTTCACCTCATCCAGGCCGCCTGCGTCTATGCCGGAAAGCGCCTTGTCCACATCCTTGGCGGCTTTCTCCGGCTTTGCCAGGCTTTGTACGCTGTCCCCTGCGGCCTTGGACACCTCTGCCGAGGCTTCCTGCGCAGACTTTTTTACGGCGTCCCCGCCGTCCTGAGCCTTTTTCCGTATGGTCTGCTCCGCGCGGTTCAAGTCTTTTTCTAAATTGCCGTCGTCCGCCCGTACCTCATAAATGACCTTGTTCCCATCTGCCATCAGCTCACCCCCTTATGCCTGCGCCATTTTCATCAGCGCCTTGGCAAATGCTTCCATCGATTCCCGTGTGCGCCGCTCCCGCTCTGTCTGCGGCACCTTGAGCGCCACTTGCAGCTTTGCCTTGGACAATGCCTGCCGGTACTCTGCGTTGTGCTTGGTCGGCTTTGGCATGGGCTGTGTGCGGATTCTGATGATCTCCATCATGCGGGTGTTTTCCGGCAAGCCTTTGAATAAATACAAAAAGGCCCACCAATGGAGCCTTCCTTGCTCGGCAAACAAATCAATGCCATACGCTTGCCGGTAGGCCGCGTAGATATACGGCGCATCCTGTATAAAATCAAACGATCTTTCGTTGTGCTTTTTCTCCTGTTTGTCCGGAAACAGTATCGTTTCCGCAATGTGCCGGATCACCCGGCCTTGGTATGCTATATCGCTGCTTTTCCGCTTGACCAGCACGGCATAGGCGTACATAACCTTTTCTTCCTCCGTCCTGCTCGTGTCATCAAAGACAGACAGCACATCCAGCACGTTGTCAAAATACGGGGTGATCTCCAGCGTTTTTCCTTCAAATTCCACGGTATACGGCAGCGGGTCACAGAGCCGCTGCGTCATTTCTTGTGTGCCTGCCTTTTGATCTGTTTGCGCGCCTGCGTCATTTGCTCTACCTTCTGCCGCTGGTACAGCTGCATAGCGGGCAGAACGATGTGCAGGATGTACGGCAATATATCCGTCAGCATGTCGGTGTACTGCCCTTCATAAAATTGGAGAATCCTCCCTGCCTCCTGTTCGCCAAACACAGCGGCAAACAGCGCGATAACGGCGTTTCCGTACGCTTCCAGATTGTTTGGGTTTTTCTTGTCTTGCTGTATGGCCCTTTCCGCCTCGATCAGCGCCGTTTGCGCTTTGCGGATCAGCGGCGCGCTGCGTTCAAAATGAATGCTTACCGAAACTGTCAGCCGCTTGTCTCCGTCCTCAAGCTCCAAGGTATCCAAAAATGGTCTTGTGCGCTTTATCTTCATGCTTTCCTCCAAAAAATGCGGAAGGGGGAAAGCCCCCTTCCGTCTATTCCGTTTTGGCGACTACGGTCGCTTCGCCGCTCGCCGTTACAATGAATGTAGATAGGTTTACCTGCGCCACCGTCACCTTTTGCCCATTGGCGATGGTATAGTCCTGTCCGTTTGTAAAATCGTTCCAGCCCGTGGTATCCAGCGCCTGGCCCACCGTTGCTTCCGGGGCCTCCGTGCCGTATTTATACACATATTTATTGCCCACCGCCGGCACAGACGGGGTCACGGTCAGAAGCGTATCGCCTACCGCCGTACCCGCTGCGGATTCTACCGCCAGTGTAGCTGTCGGCGTGATGGTAGCAAGCACCGGCTTCCCATTGATGCGGATTTCAAAGGAAACCGCGCTGCCGTCTGTGGTAGCGCCGCCCAAATCCGTTACGTTGGCAATCGTCACATCGGCGGTAAACTGATTGATCAGGTTATTCGCCGCCGGGACGGATACGCGAATTTGCGTGTCGCGCTCCGCCATCAGGCCAAACTTGCGCGATGGATTGAAAATCCATTCCTGCGCCGGGTCACCCACGATCTTGCGCCCGGTACAGGTATAGGCCGGTGCTTGCCCGGTCACATAGTTGCTGGCAAAGCCCTTGTTGCTCATAAAGAAATACTGCTGAATGGTCTCATTCAGCGCTTCTGTCAGGTTGTCAATGCCATTGCCGAACACCGCCCAGGTCGGCGTTTGCGCCGTGGGTGTGATGTTCAGTTCGATTTGAATGGCATGCGTGACAAGCATGTAATCTGCCATGGTTCATTCCCCTCTATCATAAAATTTGACCCTAAGCGCAGAGCCATAGAGCCATTGGTCGTTTTCCTCCCGCCCTACATACTGCGGGGCCGTGGAAGTGCTAATATCCAAAATCTGAAAATTTTCGTTCTGTGGATACCATTTCCGCCGAGATAGGTTTTTGTGGATCGCCCCCAGCTGGTTTGATACCGTTTGCTGATCCGTGTGCTTTCCGTTGAAAAGCAGGGGCATTTCCACCAGTGTGTTTTTGTCCAGGTATATCTCGTTTGGCGCGCCGCTGCCCCAGGCCATGCAAAGCCCGTTATCCGGCGGCATCGGGCCGATGATGATGCTTGCATATAGCGTTGCTTCCTCCGCCATGGCAATGACCGATAACAGCACCTCGTCGTATACACTCATGCTTTCATCCCCTTTTCAAAGGCCTTCTGCGCCACGGTATCCAGCTCCCGCTTGTAGGTGGTTATGCCCTTTTCCACCCAATGCAGGGATGCCTGTGGGTTTTTGTCCTTGGAGGGCGTGCCCTCTTCATATACCCTCTTGGCATATACGGTATCCCAGATCGCAAGCCCGTCCTTGGGCCTGCTTGCGATCAGGGCGCTTTCCATCAGTGTGCCTTGATCCTCGCGCACAAACACATTGCCGTAAGAAATCACGGCCTCCGCCACGGCTTCCACCATGCTCTGTTTTCCCTTTTCCACCTTGGCGCGGACGCCGCCCATGTTCCGTATGATCTTAACCGCCATTACACCAGCCCCAGTTCTACATGATGCGTGCGCATGGCCGGTATGTCCGGCACGATGTCCACCGTAACAACTTCATACGAGCCGCATTTTTGCCCGGAAGCGTTGTATACCTCGCAGCGCATTGGTTTTCCCGCCTTTTCAGACTGCGCCATGAGCGCCCCATAATCCAGCTGCGGCAGAGACACTGCGCCGTCTATAAACAGCACCGAGCGCAGCACGACCTCCGTATTGTCCTTGGTCTTTTTCACCTCGTTGGTGGTTTGCAGATGTACGCCGTTTACCTCGTATGTCTCCCAGGCCGCTTTTTGCCAAGCATCCAGGCCCGTGCATACATTTAGCTGCATTTTGTCTTTTAGTAAAACACCGGGAATCGGTCTGAGCATACCGCCACCCTCCTTTCAAGCAATGGGGTTTGCTCTAACAAAAGCACGGCAAGCGGGCTTATCATCCTGGAGGCTGCCGTAGCGTTGCTGTCGGCTGCGCGTCCCCCACCGGAAACAGAGACCTTGCCCACCGTGAATGCTTGGCCCGTCTCCCCGGTCAGCACGGTTTCCATGCCCTGCTGGGTAAAATACAACACCTGGGCCGCCGCTGCCTTTTGCACCAGCGTTTGGATACAGGCAGGCAGGGCGGAGAGGCCCCCGCCCTGTATGATCCTGTATTGTGTGATGCTGTCTATCAAATCGCTGGCTTGTCCGGCGTACACGGGAAACGCGTCCTCTGGTATGGCGGGTGTTCCATACATCTCTGTATACTGTTCATAGGTGATGTACGCCATCTGATACCCTCTCTTTACGCGCCGACGACCGCCGCCGCAGAGCCGCCCGCTACCGCCGTATTGCCCTTGGTGGTGTTGACAAGCGCTACGGTGATGGTCTGGCCGCTGGCCGTTGTGATTGCATCCCCGTTTTGCACCGCCGTCCAGCCGGAGGTACAGGCTTCCCCGTAATCGGGAAGGTCTGCCGACGCGCCGGATTTTGCCACATAGCCCATGCCATACGGCGCGGGCATCAGGCCGTTGATGATGGTGTGCGTTGCATCTGCCCCTGCGCTCGTGGTAAAGGTCACCGTGCCGAGGGCGGGTGCGCTGGCAATGTTGGCAAAGATACCGGGCAGTCGCTGATTGAGGGCAAACACATCGTAATAGTAGCGCTCATAATACAGCCATTTGCCCTTGGTGGCCGCCGTGGGCGCGCTCATCATCGAGGTATCGTATACCACAGGCGCTACCAGGGACAGCGGGTTTACCAGCAGCATGTTGATCTGCTTGGCCTCGGCTTTTGGTGCCCAGCCCTGCGCAAAGTCGTATGCCGTCATCATGATGTCTGCCGGCACTTCCTTGATGAGCACGCCGTCCAGCTTGCCGACATTGCGGTCTACGTTTCGGATGCCGGTATCCGCCTGGATAAAGCGGGTGATGCCCGCCGCTTCCTTCAACAGCTTGTACGCATCCGGCGTCATATAGGCCGTCAGCTGGTCGCGGTTGACGCGCTGGTTCACCATATACGCCAAATACCCGTCCCAGGTGGATAGGATGTTGTCAGCACTGAGCGTGGTGCTGTCCACGCTGCCAAAGGAGGTCGCAGCGCTTGCCACGGCCTGGGCCGCATAAGCATCCATTTCCGGCACTTTTTGAAACTGATTGAAAGTCTCCGTGATGTTGGCAATGGTCGCCACCATGTTGGTCTCCTGGATGTCCATCGGGTCTACCAGGGTATCCCATTCCCTGTCCATGCGCATGGTAAGCGGCTGAAAATCATTGTTCCAGTTGCGGGTGAATACGCCGTCGATCCTGTCCCTGTCCACGGCGCGCGCCCCGCTTGTAGACATGCTCGGCACCATGATGGTCTTGCCGTTTACCGGCTTGTATTTCGTGCTGTTCGGTCCGTTCCAGATTTCATTGAAATAGGACAAATACGGGTAGGCGTTGGCCAGCTCCTTTGCGTACTCTACCGCGTAGTTGACCGGTTCTTGTGTAAAAGCCATGTGTTATTCTCCTTTCGGCCCGCCAAAGCTCCAATAATCGCCAAAGCTGGGGCTTTGCTTGCCCTGCGGCATAGAGCCCTCCACCTTTGCGCCGAATTGCGGGGCCTTGGCCGGCTGTTCCGTTTGCTTGGGTGTAAAATATTCTTCATACTGTTCCGCGATGTGTTCCAGCTGCTCGGAGATTGGCTTTGCCTCTTCCCCGCGTTCCAGCATTTTGTATACTGCCTCGCGGAATTTTGGTTTTACCGAGGAAAACTCGTCACCGCTTAAAGCCCGGAGCATATCGCGCTCCTCTGCCACGGTTTTATATGCCTCGGTTTGGGTTACATCCTCGGGCACGTTTTTCTTTGCGTCATCCAATGCGTTGTTGATCTGTTCCTGTACTTCGGATTTCGGCAGATAGTTGGCGGCCAAGGCCCTGTTGCTTTCCGTCATCAGGTACTCGATCTGCTCGTCCGTCAGCCCTTTTTCCTTGAGCACAGTTCGTTTGAATAATGCCATTTTTCCGTCCTTTCTTTTCCGCCCTCAGACGCGGGGCGCTGCGTTCTTTTCCGCCGTTACGCTGGGCGAAGTGGCAATAAAAAAAGCGCCTGTCGGCGCTTTGCTTATTCTGTTTTTATTCGTCGTCCATCTCGCCATCCTGTACGGCGGACGGAAACTGCTCTATCGCCGCTTGCAGCATCGCTTTGAGCGATATTTCCAGCGGCCTTGCAATCTTCTCCTCCTGGTTGTCCATCATCGTGCGTACAATGGCCTGCGCGCCTTCCAGCGTTCGGCACATTTTTTGGCAGTCAATCACCGTCTGTTTCCTCCTCCGTCTTTTTCTTTCTGGGGGCCGCCTTTTTCCTTGGCGTTTGCTGCGGGGCCAGGAAGGCCCTGTATGCCTCCGTGGTCATGGATACGCCGCACTTTGTGCAGTGTACTCCGTCCGTCTTCCCGATAAAAGCGTGTTTGCATGGTTCTTTCATGGTTTTCCCTCCTAAACATTTGCATCAAAAAAACCACCCTTGTTTGGGGTGGTTTCTATTTCGTCGTTTCAACCGCCTTGATCCGCAATGCTCGTCAGAATATCAGCAACAAGCTCTCCCTCCGCTTCATACGCCACAGTGCCGTGATGATCTTCCAGCGCCTCTACAAGCTCCAGAATTTCATCTCCCGTTAAATCCCCAAGCGGGTCAAAGGGAATCGGCAGCTTCCGAATCAGCTGCAATTCGTTTTCTTGAAACTTAAACTTCATCGTCTTTCCCCCTTGCCAATTTTTTTGCTTTCTCGCTGGACGTCTTCCAGCACGATGTGACCCTGCCGTTTAGCGGATTGACGCAAGCGGTGGCCTTTGCCCCGATGTATTGCTTGCTCGGCCTGTTCTTTGCGTCAAACTTTACATTGCGCACAGAAAGCGGCGCTGTTAACGCATCCACGATGTTCTTTGCGGAAACGTTTCGCGCTTTGGCCTGTCCGTAGGTATGCGCGCTCACGCTCACGGCAACGCCATCCACCGTTTTTATTCCGTTTATGGCGCTGTTAAACCGCTGCACCTGCTTGGCATTCCTTGCTATATTCCTATTATACCCGAAAACCTGGGTTCTGTCTTGTCTTTTGGTTCTCCCCGTCGCCTTGCAAAAGGCATTGTATTTTCTCTGTTCTTCCTTGATTTTGGCAGACAGCGCCGCAAACCCTTCTGTATCTCCTGCTGCCTCCAGCATGGCGGCCCGCTGCTTTGCGTATCTGATGTTGCGTTCCAAGGCCCGTTGCTGCTGAGACCGCGCGTAGGTCTTGTCGTTTTGCTCTTTGTTCTGCTTGGTCCTTGTACGCGGGATCGTCACCCCAGGGATGACCGGGATCGGATGGTGTCCACAGTTGATTCCAAATAATCCCGCCGGTTTCCCATAGCTTGTAGAGGAAATAGGCGCATACCTGTGGCGTTTCCCTTCGCCATCCGTAAATGTGCCGCCTCTATTGTTCCAGGTAAAAAAGCGGCCTTGGTACGGATAGCATAAGGGCCGCGCGCCGCTGTGCCTGGATACCTGGAAAATCTCCGCCCCGTAATCCTCCTGCCGGATTTTTACCGATTCTATGGCGGTATTGTGTACCGTAGTGCGCACCGTCATGTTGACGTAGGCTTCCGGCGTCCATTGCCGCCCTGCCTTGTCGTAAAAGCCTGTAATGCCCTCCTTGTGGATTTGCCCCAGCGCTTCCCGCAAAGCCTGTGTGCGCGTTGCTGTGCTGGTTGCAACCCTGGCCGCCTGTGTATCCAGGGTTTGCTGCACAGTACGCATCTGCCGTTCGATGTGCGCCGTATTCGCTACCACCTTTCGATACTGTGCAAGGGTGCTTTGCAGCATATTGGTATTGACTAAGTTTGTTTTATCCACCGCCTGCGCTTCCAACGCCCGCAAGGCATGCGCTACGCTTTCGCTCGCTAAGACCCCCTGGGAGGGCGGCGCGGATACCGTTCCCTTTTTTGCCCCCTCCCTAAGCGCTTTTTCCACATCCTCCGTTGCCCATAGTGCCGCGTTTTCTATTGCCTTTTCTATCTCCTCCGGCGCAAGGCCGGTAAGGTTCGCGATGATCTCAATGCTCTCCTGTGTCAGCTGCCCAAGCTCGGACAGCTTTTGCATCTCCCACTGCTCTGTGGTAAGGGTGCCTCCGCCTTTTAGGTGCTTGGCCAGGTTTACCAGCAGCGCATCCACCACGTTGCTGTATATCTGCTCTACCGGCTCGGACAGCGCCAAGATTTGCTGCTGCGTAATCTGCGCCATCAGCTTTCATCCTCCGCCTCGCTTTCACGTTCCTCCTGCGCTTCCGGCTCCGCGTTCGGGTCCATGCCCTCCTGTGCGCCCGCCTGTGCAAAATCAAATACATCTGCGGATATGCCGCTTTCCTGTTTGATCTCCTTTAACTCCTGCACTGCTTCCTCTTCGGTATATCCCAGCTTTTCCATCAAAAAGCGTTTCTTGCTCATCAGGCCATTGGTTGCCAGCAAAATGCCCTCGTTGATGTTTGTCTGCCGATCCTGCAAAATGGAATCGTCAAACACCACCTTGGTTTCCCAGCCAAGCGCAGAAAGGGTTCGGATGCTCGTTCCATTCCAGTGCACATCGTACAGGCTTGCCACCTGTATAATCGCGTCCACCACCCTGTCTATGGCGGCCTTTATCTGTAGTTGGTTGCTTTTGATGGTCTTGTATGTCTTGCTGTTTTCGCTGATGACCTCCGTGGCGGTCTTTAGGCCCTGCGCCCTGTCAAAGGTAAAGGTACCGGCAGAAAATCCAACCTGCAAACAAAGGATGGAAAGCAGCGCGTTGATGGCCTGTTCATGCTCGCCCACCCGCAGAGAAACGGTGTTGTCCTGTATTTTCAGCGCGTCTGTATCGTCGGATTTCAGCGCCACATACGCTTCGTCCGTCGCGTCGAAAAAGCGCCGAGATTCCTTTGTTACGGGGTCTTGTACCGTGCGCAGGCATTGAGCTGGGACGATGATGCGCTTTCTCCCTAAGCGGAATTCCTGCACAAAGCTGTCATAGCAAATGTCCAGTGCCTTGAGCGTGCTCAGCGCGTTGGCGTAAATGGATACGCCCAGCGGGGAATCGTCGTCCAGGTTGTTGGCAATCGCCGGTCTGTAATAGGCAAACAGCGAAGTGGAAAGCCCTTGCAGCGGCGTTTGCTCATCCAAAAAAGGATACACGGCGCTCAGCGGATAGCGAAAGCCAAGAATATCCTGCGGCTCTTTGGCGCTGTTTTGCTTGTATTCCGATCGGTACGCTTCGTTGCTGATCCAGTAGGTAAGCCCGTCCCATTTATGCCATTCCAGCCGGGTATAATAATAGCCGTCCTTGGCCTGCCTGCTGATGAATACGCCATCCGTCACCTGCGTATTGTCCCAGGCCGTAGGCACAAACTGATCCGCCATACAAAAGCCCAGCCGTATGTTGCCGCTGTTCGGGATCACGTTGCCATCTCCGTCCCGCTTTTCCTCATACCATACCTTGATCGCGCCTCCGCCCAGCGCCAGCACCTGTTCGATGTGCTCCTGCATCTTTATCCAAAAGCCGTTTTTCATCAGCACATCATGCACAAATTCATCCAGCAGCTGGTCTTTGCCGGTCTCCTGGGATACGCTGATCTCGCACTGCTCGTTCCAAATCAGCCCTGCCAATTCCGCGCAGATCGCTTTGGCCGTATCCATTCGCTCCAAGTCCCGTTCGTGAAGCGCATCCTTGACCGTCGGCGCGCTGATCCTGTGCCACGGCTTGTAATATCCCCTGTATAGGTATTTCCATATGAATATGCCAAAGTAATAGAACTGATTGAACGCCGGCACGCCACCCACTTCAAAGATGTCCTTAAACTCCTTGGCCATACCCGTCTTTGTCTTTGCCAGCTCCATCCAGCTCTTCACCCTCTCTTTTACTCTTTCAAACAAAGGCCCCTCACACCGCCTTACAATACATAGTTTTTATAGAAATAATTGTGCGCATAGCGGAACTCGTCCATGGCATGGTTGTACATGTCCACCGGGTGCCCGTGCGCGTCCACACAATACATGCCGATCTCCCGCAAAAAGTCCTCGTGCCCAAACCGATTGTTTTCCACGCAAAAAAAGCGCCCGTCTGCAAGGCTGCTTTGCGCGTATTCTATGCCCACTTCAATGCCCTTTCGATTTCCTTTTATGTCCTTGCCGTTGTTGTCCGCCTTATCGGTATACAGGCCCAGCATGTCCAGCTCTGCGCGAAGCGCTTTGCAGGCGGGGTCTATCTTGATACAGGATTCCTGCATCCCTGTTTTTTGCCTGCAATCCGGGAAAAAGCTGCCCGCAAGCTCCCGCGCTTGTAGGCTCATCGCCTTTACTGTGCCGGTATCCGCCCCTGAATAATACCAGCCCGCCACGCGGTACAGCTTAAAAAAATCCTGCCCGGCTCGCTCTTGCACCGTCACCATATAGCACCCGATGCTGGTGGCGTCTGTTAATCCGCCGTCGCCCGCAAAGAACATCTCCAGCTTTCTTTCGTTAGCCGGAATCGACGGTACAATGTGCTTGTTGTGGTCAAACATAGCATAGATCACGCCCTGCGGCATACACCGCTCGCCGTACCAGTCACGCCTGAGCAAATACGGGTTCTTGCTAAGCGTCTGATACAGCTCATGCTTGCGTTGCTCTGTGATGATGGGGTTATCGTCTACCGTCCAATGCGTCCAGTATGTATCCTGTACCTCAAATACATCTTTGATAACCGGGTGATGGGGCGCAGGCGGGTTTAAGTCTGCCAGATGCCATCTTGTTTGGGCTGCATAGGTACGCCGAAAGCATTCCTGGATCATATTGATATGCAAAATATCTATTTCGCAAAAATACACCCCGCCCAGCGAAAGGCCGCGTATGCTTTTGTCGCTGTCTGCCTTGGCCCCGCCCTTGTAATATATCTTTTTTGTTCCTGTTGCAGTGACGGCTTCCAGGTGGTCTCCGTGGTCGTCATGCTTGATCTGCGCTGCGCCTCCGAATAGATATAAAAGGCCGTTGCCGTCACCATCCATGACTAGGCGGAACGCTTGCTGCTGCGTGGAAGCTACCACCAAAAAATTGGCGTCCGCGCTCGTGTTCAGAAAACAAAAAAAGCGCAGGATACACGCTGTTGTTTTGCCGCTTCTCGGCGTACCCTCCGCTACGTCCAGCGCGTGGCGAAATGGCCGCAAGATAAATTGTTTTTGTTTATCGGATAACATCAAGGTTTCTCCTTCATGGCCTCGGCTATATCCTTGAGCAGCGGATGCACCTCTTGCTGGGTGCGCAAGGTCATGAATTTATCCGTCACAACCCCGAACGCTGTGGCAATCTGGCTGATGGTGGATTTCCCTATGATCTCGTCGTTGCTCATCGCAGCAAGCAGCTTATCCAGCACGCCGCATGCCGTGTCCTTCCGCGCGTCCATCCACGCCAGTACGTCCCGCATGTTCTCTTCCTTTTTTTGTTCGCACTTTTTCATGGTATCCGGGTCGCTTTCCACCACCTGTTTGATCGTTGTCCACGACCGCTTATGCTTTTTCGCCACGGCGTTGCAGCTCCCCAGCTCCGCATAATCCGCGATAATCTTCTTTTTCTCCCTGTCCGTCAAATGCCGCGCCACAACACCACCCCTCTTTTACAGCGCTCCTATGCTTTCCGCAACCGCATCCACTGCACTGTCATTTTTCCTTGGGTTGTTCTCATACGGGACGATCTCCCGCAGATACAACGTCTTGGTTTGCATTGTTTCCCCCTTTACACCGCCAAGCCCCCGCCCCCTGGCTTCCTTTTCGCAGTGTACGTTTTCCCAAAAGAAAAAGGCCGATACATGTCGGCCTTTCCTTTTTTCCTCAGTCTATATTATTTCACATCTTTTGGTGCGATTGGGTGTGATTTTTCTTAGTATCCAATAAATATGCTTTTCACTATACCCTGCTTTACGCGCAATCATTGGAACGGGTTGTCCATCAATATAAAAGTTTCTGATGACAATCCTATAATATGGCTTCAACGTCTCGATCCATGCTTCTACCTCTTTAATTTCCGTTTCCCTCTGCCACAGCTTGTCCGCCAGCTGCTCTTCCAGCTCCATCAGCTTTGTCGTCAGCTCCTCTATCCGGCTTTTCTCTTGGCCTTTGCTTTGCGGCATCCCTGTGATGGCCTGTGTCATCCGTTCGCGGTCGCTCTTGATTCGCTCCATCCGCTCCCGCAGCGATTCGATTTCCCCTTTCGCAGAGCGGCAGTTTTCCAGCTGTTCTATCGTCAATAGAAATCCTCCCACCGTTTTTTCTTCCTTCTCCCTGCTTTCTTTTTCTTATCGCACACCTCTACGCTGCATCCTCTCGAATGTCCCTCTATCAGGATGTACGCGCAAAACTTTTCCCCGCTGTCCGCACCAAGGCTCCGCCTGTAAAAGCATCCGTTACAATGCTTTGGCAATGGCATGGCTTTCTATCCTCCTGTTTCCGTCCTCTTCCGAATCCCTTTCATACAAAGGGCATTGTAGAACAGTGTAGGTTTTCAGCGTGCCTCCGTATTGTCGCGTCAGGCTTCCCTCCTCTGCGCTCCATCCCGCTATCGGCTCGAACCGCGCCGACCAGCTGCACTGCCCGCAAAACCTCGCGCATGACCAGCACAGCGTTGGTCTCTTCTTTGCTCTTTTTCTCATTCCCACAGCCCCACAATCATCAACGCACTTACAAGCCCTATTAAAAATCCGCATACCGCAATGCGCGTTGGTTTGTGCTTGATCTCCCTGGCTACGGCATACAGCGCCACAAAGCACACCAGCCCCGTGCACAAAATCCACATCCTCGCCCACGTTGGCATTTAGCCCTCCTTTGCTATCTCCATCATTAGCCGGGCGCACGCATGCGCCAGATGGTTTTCGTGCTCCTCTCCCTCCGGCAGCGGGACACCTTCCCTCTTGTCTCTGTACAAGCAGATATGCCGGATCGCATGGTTGATATTGTCCTTTGTC
>CAUGNO010000018.1:0-16720 GCA_959600905.1 uncultured Eubacteriales bacterium
TCTTCCACGCCGGCCAGCGTGCCCAATTCGCCCTCTACGACCACGCCGTGATCGTGTGCGTATTCCACGACCTGCTTGGTCAGCGCGATGTTATCCTCAAAGGATTTGGAAGAGCCGTCGATCATCACGGAGGTGAAACCGCCGTCGATGCAGCTTTTGCATAGTTCAAAGCTGTCGCCATGATCCAGATGCACGCACACCGGCAGATCAAACCCGGCAGACTGCTCGGCGTCTTGGATGGCCGCCTCGATCAATTTCATCAGATACACGTGCTTTGCATAAGCGCGGGCGCCTTTGGAAACCTGCAGCACCAACGGCGCGCGGTTTTCAATGGCCGCTTCGGTGATGCCTTGAATGATCTCCATATTGTTGACGTTGAACGCGCCTACGGCGTAGCCGCCCTCGTATGCTTTTTTGAACATTTCTTTGGTTGTCACAAATGCCATGTGTCATACCGCCTTTCTTCAATACTATCTATGAGATTCAGCTTATTATACACTATTGGGCAGGGGAAACAAAGGGAGAATCGCGGGAAAGGCGCGCAAATGTGCGCCCGGGGATTTGGTGAAAAAATAAACAAGGAAGAGCCGCCATTTTCGTTAGACATTCCCCGGATAGCAAGATATAATAAATAAGTAAGCATTGTGTTGGATTCATTTTTCTCATGTATTGTTTTCATTGTCATGAAAGCGGATGCTTTGTCCGCTCTTATAAGGAATAAGGAGGAATTCTTTATGGCGTTGATGGAACTGACGTTTCGTTCTGAAGCATTGAACTCTGACCAAACCGTCACCGTTTTCCTGCCGGAGCCAAAGGACCTAAAGCTGGCTCAGCTAGGAAAGCCGTTTACGGAAAACCTGCCTGTCCTGTATTTGCTGCATGGACATACCGACAACCACACGGCGTGGCTTCGGCGCAGCAACATGGAAGCCTACCTGCACCACAGCGATCTCAACATGATCTGTGTCTGCCCGGGCATGCAGAATTTCTGGTATACCGATATGGTCAATGGCTGGGCGTATTTCACGTATATGACCGTGGAGCTGCCAAACTTTATCGAAACGGTATTCCGCGCTTCCAGCAAACGGGAGGATCGCTTTATTGCCGGCCTTTCGATGGGCGGCTATGGCGCGCTTCAGATCGCAATGAAAAACCCGGATCGCTATGCGGCGGTGGCGTCGTTCTCCGGCGGGCTGGATGTGGCGCATATGTCCGTAGGAAAAGAGGCGGACGCCGTTACCCCGATGGAGATGAAGGCCGTCTTTGGTACGGAGAATCCCAAGGACCTGGAAGGCACGGAGTTTGACCTTTACCATGTAGTGGACAGCGCGGTAAAAAGCGGCAAACAGCTTCCGGAAATGTATGTTTCCTGCGGCACGGATGACAGCTTGTACGGCGTACACAAGGATTTCTGCAAATTCCTCAAGGAGGAAAAGGTGGACTTTACCGAGTTTGAGCAGGAAGGCATGGCCCACGAGTGGGATTTTTGGGACAGCGAAGGCAAAAAGCTCATCGATTGGCTGCCGGTTCGCAAAGAGCTAAGGAGGGTG
This sequence comes from uncultured Eubacteriales bacterium, assembly GCA_959600905.1. GTDB lineage: Bacteria > Bacillota > Clostridia > Christensenellales > QAND01 > UMGS1975. The sequence goes on from CAUGNO010000018.1 coordinate 1,551, forward strand.
TAAAAGCATGGCGCACATTACATTTAATTTTCATTCCCAAGTGCTGGATTTTCATCAGACCGTGCATCTGCTTGTGCCTGATGCCAACATCTACGGCGCGCTGGCAGGCGGGGCAGATACCGAAGAAATTCCCGTTTTGTACCTATTGCACGGCCTAAAGGGCGCGGCGCATACCTGGACCAGCTATACCAGCATTGAACGCTATCTGTACGAATCGGAAAAGAAGATGGTGGTCGTGATGCCGGAAATGCATAACAATTTCTACACCGACCAGGCCATCGGCTGGCCGTACTTAAAATATGTGGCGGAGGAGCTGCCCCGCATCATCGAAACCTATCTGCGCGTTTCCCCCAAGCGGGAAAACACCTATGTGGCAGGGCTGTCGATGGGCGGCTATGGCGCGATGAAGATCGCCCTTACGTATCCTGAAAAGTTTGGCTTTGCGGCCAGCTTCTCCGGGGCGCTGGATATTGTGGCCCTTATGCAGGATGATAAAGAGCAGATTGCCCATGAAGGGCAAAACCTGCGCGGCAAAAAGAGCGATACCGAGGTGGTCTTGGAAACCAAGGAATTCATCTTTGGGCCGCATGGCACGATGAAGGGCAGCAAAAACGATCTGCACTTCCTGCTGGAGCAGGCGGTAAAACAGGGTAAGCCGCTGCCGAAGCTGTATATCTCCTGCGGGTCGGCGGATACGCTGTTCCCCTCTGCGGTGGATATGCGGGACCGCGCCAAGGCGCTGGGCTATCAGGTAAAATTCCACGAAGAGCGCAACATGGGCCATTCCTGGGCCTTCTGGGATAAGGAAGTGGAAAAGCTGATCCGCGATATCATCGTGGAAGACTAACGCACACAACAAAAAAGCCTGTATCTTCTGATACAGGCTTTTCTTGTGTACCGTTTAGGATGCCGGCGCGTCGGTTTCGTCGGTGCTGTCCTCTACGCCTTCGGTGCTGTCCGGCATCAAAAAGATCTTGACCGTCATCAGCAGTAGGCGGATATCCAGCAGAAACGAATAGTTTTCAATGTACATCAGATCCAGCAGCAGCTTGTCCTGCGGGGTGGTGTTGTATTTCCCCATGACCTGCGCATAGCCGGTCAACCCTGCTTTCACCTTTAGCCGGTAGGAAAATTTTGGCAGCGTGGCGTCGTATTCCTCGGCGATCTCCGGCCGCTCCGGGCGGGGGCCGACCAGCGACATATCGCCCTTAAAGATGTTGAACAGCTGCGGCAGCTCGTCAAACCGGATGGCGCGGATCACCTTGCCTACGGGGGTAATGCGGTTGTCGTTTTTGCTGGCCAGCCGGGCCACGCCGTCCTTTTCCGCATCCACAACCATGCTGCGGAATTTATACAGCGTGAATACCTTGCCGCCGATGGTCAGCCTATCCTGTTTGAAAAGGACAGGCCCGCGGTCATACAAATAGATGCAAAGGGCAATGATAAGCATGAACGGGCTCATAACCAAGATACCCAGTGTGGAAACGAACAGGTCCAATGCACGTTTGGCAAACCGCTGCTCGGGCTGCAGCCCTTGGTTGCGGCATAAAAGCAGCGGCGTATCAAACAGGTGCACTTTGGAGGCGTTGGCGATGATGATATGCTCGATGGTGGGCACCAGGTAAAACCGCTTGTCCACCCGAAAACAATAATCGATGAGCAGCTCTTGCATTTGCGCGCCCACATCGCAGATGACGATGGCGTCGTACGCATCGATCTTTTCGCGGATGATATGGATGTCCTCGTTGACGTCCACACACTCGCAGATCTCGTATTTATCCGGCCGCTTATTCATCTTATCGATCAGATGTGCGGAGGCTTCCTGGTTGGAAACCAGCAGCATGCGCCGCGGCGGGTAGATGGATCGGTACAGCGAGCTGGAAAAAATCGCCCAGATCACGGCCACGGCATATTCTACCAGCGTCATCAGCAAAAACGGGCCGGCCGGCAGCGGCTTGCGCGCGATCAGCGTCATAATCAAATAGGTAAACACATTGCCAAGCGCCAGAGAGAGGAAATTGGAATAGATGATCTCTGAACACCGAAGGCGGCCGATGCGGTACCCGCCGAGCACGCTGGTAATGGCGTACAGCACAATGGCATAAATGAAAAAAAACAGCCAGTTGCCATACCGATAATAAAACGGCGCACCGATCTGCAGAAGATAAAAATTATACCAGGTGAACGCAAAAATGCCGACCATAGCCAGCAGGTTTACTGCGCTGATGGCGGATAAAATCGCCTTTTTATAATCTAAAAAACGGGTTTTCATCCGGCCGCTCCTAACTTATACATTCGTTTTACAAAGTATCCCTATTATACCCTCTTTTTCGGTATCTAGCAACAAAGGGCCCTTTTACAGAGGAAAAAGACCAATCTATGGCGGCAGGCGGGCGGTGATTTGCCTCATTCTTATGCGAGAATGGTTTGACAAACCATTGGCAAAACAGCTAATCTAGTAATGGAAACAAAAACAACCCTTGGGCAACAAAACGCGTGCAGGCTTGGTGGAGTCTATGTGCCTAGGAGAGGATGCAAATATGGCATTTGTGGAATTAAAGAATGTACAAAAAGTGTATAAGACAGGTGAAGTGGAAACCAAGGCCCTTGTAGGGGTGGATTTCGAAGTGGAAAAGGGCGAGCTTTGCGTCGTTGTCGGCCCTTCTGGGGCCGGGAAAAGCACGGTGCTCAACCTTTTGGGCGGCATGGATTCGCCCACATCCGGCGATATTGTGGTGGATGGAAAGCACATCGAGCATCTAAACGATAAGCAGCTGACCCTCTACCGCAGAAACGACATCGGGTTTATCTTTCAATTCTATAACCTGGTGCAAAACCTGACGGCGCTGGAAAACGTAGAGCTGGCCACAGAGATCTGCAAGGACCATTTCGACCCGGCCAAGACCTTGGAGCAGGTGGGCCTGCAGGACAGGATGAACCATTTTCCCGCCCAGATGTCCGGCGGGGAGCAGCAGCGCGTTGCCATTGCGCGGGCGCTGGCCAAAAACCCCAAGCTGCTGCTTTGCGACGAGCCAACCGGCGCGCTGGATTCCAGCACCGGCCGGCAGATTTTGGCGCTTTTGCAGAGAACCTGCCGCGAAACGGGGATGACGGTGATCATCATCACGCACAACAGCAGCATCATCCCTATGGGCGACCGCGTGATTCGCATCAAAAACGGGCAGGTGACCGAGCAGCGCAAAAATGAACAGCCGCTGAGCGTGGATCAGATCGAGTGGTGAAGCGATGAGAGCGATTCAAAAGGATACATTCCGCGAGATCAGGCGGACGCTGGGCCGGTTTTTTTCCATCTTTTTAATCTGTGGCATCGGGGCTGCGTTTTTCTCCGGCATCCGTGCGGCCAGCCCGGATATGCGCCTGGCGGCGGATACCTACTACGACGAACAAAATTTGATGGATGTGCGCTTGCTCTCTACCGTTGGTTTTGAGCAAGAGGATCTGGATCTTATCGCCCAGGTGCAGGGCGTAGAGGGGATCAGGGCCGGATACACGGTGGATGTGCTGGCTTCTGTTGGTGACAAAAACCTGGTGGCCAAAGTCTATTCCATGACACCGGATCCAGAGCTGGGCACGGAAAACGACATCAACCGCCCATTGCTGTTGGAGGGGCGCTTGCCGCAGGCGGAAAACGAATGCCTGGCAGATGCGCGCCTTGTTTCCAGCGGGGTTTCCATCGGCGATACCATCCGCGTTTCCAGCGGCACGGAAAATGAGATTTCCGATACGCTCAAAGACGATGCGTTTACGGTGGTGGGCATTGCCAATTCGCCCCTTTACAACGGCACGTCACGGGACAGCGCCACCATCGGCAACGGTACGGTTTCCGGGTTTCTGATGGTGCCGGATACCGCTTTTTGCTTGGAGCGGTATACCGAAGTGACGCTGACCGTGGCGGGCGCCAAGGCGATGATGAGCTATGACGATGTGTACGATACGACGGTGGAGTCCGTTACCACGGCGTTGGAAGCGCTGGGCGAACAGCGCACCAAGGATTGGGAGACCGATGTGATCCAAAAGGCCAAAGAAGAATTGGCCGACGCGGAGCAGGCGTACCAAGACGGCAAGGATACCGCAGAGAGGGAATTTGCCAATGCGCAGAAAACCATCGATGATGGCAAAAAGGAACTATCGGCCAATCGAAAAACGCTGGAGGATACCCAGAAAACCCTTTCGGACAGCCGTAGGGAATGGCAAGAGGGGGTAGCGGCGTTTGTGGCCCAGCTGGATCCCAGCTATACCGAATTGTCCCAGGCGGAGGGATGGATTTCCGAAAAGCAAGCGCAGTATGAACAGGCCAAGGAGCAATATGAACAGTCCAAGCCCTTTTTAACGCCGGAACAGGATGCCGAGGCCCGGGCAAAGCTGGCAGCGCTTCAGGGCGCCATCGACCAGGCAAGCCAGGGAATGGCGGCGCTTCAAAGTGCAGAAAGGCAGATCGAGGACGGGGAAAGGCAGCTTTCCGAGGGCCAAGCGCAGCTTTCTGCGGGCGAAAAGCAGCTGGAGGATGCGCAGCGCACCCTGGACAGGGAAAAGGCCAATACAAACCAAGAGCTGGAGGACGCCTGGCAGGAAATTTTGGATGCGCGCCAGGAGATCGACGACCTGCCGGACTGTGAATGGTATGTGCTGGATCGCAATACCAACGTCGGCTTTGTGGAATACGGCTTTGCTGCCGAGCGGATGCAGGCCATTGCCAACGTATTCCCAGCGTTTTTCTTCCTGGTCGCGGCGCTGGTGTGTTTGACGACAATGACGCGCATGGTGGATGAGCAGCGCAACAACATGGGCGTATGCAAGGCCCTGGGCTATGGCAAAGGAGCCATCGCGGCCAAGTATTTGTTCTATGCGCTGTCCGCCAGCCTGCTGGGCAGCTTATTGGGCGTAATCATCGGTATGCAGTTTTTCCCGAAGGTTATCTTTGACGCATACAACTCCATCTACAATGTGCCCACGCTGTATACGCCGATGTATGCCGACCTGGCAAGCATGAGCATCGCCATGGCAGTAGGCACCACGTTTTTGGCTACGCTGTGGGCGTCGCTGAGCAGCCTATCGCATAAGCCCAGCGATCTGATGCGCCCCAAAGCGCCCAAGATCGGCAAGCGCATTTTGCTAGAGCGCGTGCATTTCCTTTGGAAACGCATGAGCTTTTCCGGCAAGGTAACGGCGCGCAACCTGTTTCGCTACAAAAAACGGCTGTGCATGACGGTGCTGGGCATTGCGGGCTGCACGGCGCTGCTGCTTATCGGCTTTGGCGTCAGGGACAGCATTTCCACCATCGCCACGCTTCAATTTAACGATCTGTACCAGTATCAGGACGTCGTTACGGTGAAAGACAATCTGCCCCAGGCGGAGATAGACAGCTGCCGGGCAGGCGTTGAGGCGCAGCCGGGCGTACAGGATACGGCCGTGATGTATGTCAAAAGCACACAGACGCGCGGCCAAAACGGCGACGGCACAGAGGTAGACGCCTATATTACCGTGCCGCAGCAAAGCGAAGCGATGAGCCAATGGATCAAGCTGCGCGATGTAGAGACAAAAGAGCCGCTTTCCCTCAAGGCGGGCGGCGCTGTCATCACGGATAAAATGGCGGAAACGCTGGGCCTGGCGCCGGGCGATACGCTGGAGATCAAAACCGACGACGGCTGGCGGCAGATCCCCATCGCCGCGGTGGCGGAGCATTACCTAAACCATTATGTCTATCTTTGCCAAGACGATTATGAGCAGGTCTTTGGCGAACCGCCCGCGTATAACCAGCTGTATGTGAAAACGGACAGCACGGACAACGCGTATGAGGAATCGCTGCGTGCCGGCATTTTAGAGCTGGAAAATATCACCCAGGTGGCCAGCAACACCGCCACCATCCAAGCGTTTCAGGATACGGTGGATAATATGATGACAGTGGTCATCGTGCTGATCCTTTCCGCAGGGCTATTGGCGTTTGTGGTATTGTATAACCTGACCAATATCAACATCGGCGAGCGGGTGCGCGAAATCGCAACGCTCAAGGTGCTGGGCTTTACGCGGCGCGAGGTGGACCTCTACGTATTTAGGGAAAACCTTTGGCTGAGCCTTTTGGGCATTCTGGTGGGATTTGTATTCGGCAAATACCTGCACCTATACATCATGAACAGCGTGGAGGTGGAGATGATCCGCTTTGGCCGCCAAATTTTGCCGGTAAGCTATCTTTTGGCCGCTGTGCTGACCCTGGCATTTACCCTCATTGTCAGCGTGGTGATGAGCAGAAAGCTCCGCAAAGTCGATATGGTGGAATCGCTGAAAAGCGTGGAATAAACATGAAAAAAACCGGCGCCGCCGGGTTTTTTCATGCCGTTTCCATCGGCCCTACATAGACAAAGCGTGGCTGGGTCTGGCCGTGGCGCGTGATGGTTTCGCAAAACATGGACAGCGGACGTATCCAAAGGCCGCCTTCGCCATACAGCGCGCGGTAAACCACATACGGCTCCTGCGTTTCGCTGTGCAGCGCCACGCCCAGCACGTGGTATTCTCCACCCTTAAAATGGCGGTATTTTCCCATCTTCAGCATTCAGATCCCCCCCTGTTGTTTTTTGCGCGGGATTTGCATTGCGGCCCGCTCCTTGCTATTATAAAAAAATAAAAAGACATTGCATAGCAAAACAGGGAGGAAAATGAAATGCAATTTCCTTTGGTTTATACGGGCAACCGTGTCACGATAGAAAAGCTCAGCGATCGGCTGTATTTTCGTCAGGGAGATTTAAATGCGCGCCGGCAGTGCAACGGCGGCTACGTCGTTACCGAAGAGGGCGTTGTGGCGGTGGATGCGCCCAGCGTAGAGGCCTCGGAGGAAATGGTGCAGGAATGCCAGCAGCTGTTCGGCAGGCCCATCTGCGCGCTGGTGCTGACCCATCCGCACCCGGATCATGTTTGGGGCCTGGATGCGCTTTTGGCCAAAACCGGGCAGATCCCCGTTTTTGCCGGAAAGGGCGCCGGGGAAGAAATTAAAAACCAAGGCATGCAGATGCCGGTAAACCTGATTGAAATCGAAGGGCGGGAGAATATCCCGATCGGCCGCGCCATGATGCATCTGGAAAAGGTGCCGGTCCAGGCGCATTCGCCATGGGATCTGATGTTGTTTTTGCAGCATGAACAGGCGCTGTTTACCGGAGACCTCGTAGTGCCTGCCAACGAAATGTATTTTAAGGACTGCCTTTTGTCCGGTTGGGAGGAAACGCTGACAGCCTTGCAGCACCGCCTCGATGTTACGCTGCTGCGTGGGCACGGCGAAGCGGTGGAGCCGGCTCAGATCAAGGTGCAGAAAGCGTTTTTAAAGGCCATGCATGCCGTGTACGCAGACATGAAGAAAAGCGGCCAGGTAGCCCAGCCATATACCGAGGAAACGGTGCGCCCTGTGTTTGATGAAAAAATCGAACAGGGCGACGAAAACGCCAAGACCATCTGGCGCGTAGCCAACAAAAAGGTGTATTATCAGCTGTTTAAGCTGTTTGTTGCCGGCCGGGAGGCATAAAGCGCTTGCCGCGCTGCCGGAGAGAGGAGGACGCATGAAAAAGATCATCAAAGCGTTGGTCATCGGATCGTTTGTGCTGTATTTGCTGGCGCTGTTCTCGCTGCTGTTTATGCGTTCCGGCGGTTATTGGCAGAATCTGTCTTGGGCGGACTATGTGCGCCTGAACAGCAATTTTGTGCCGTTCCGCACCATATCGCAGTATGTGCATCTATTGTTTACGGGCAGCATCAACGCCAACATCCCGCTGACAAATCTATGGGGCAATTTGCTGATGATGGCGCCGATGGGGCTGTACCTCCCCTATTTTTTTAAAAGGGCCAGGCGGCCGGCGGTGTTTTTTTGCGTGATGCTGTGCCTGGTGCTGTCGGCAGAGCTGGCGCAGACCTGCCTTAGGGTCGGCTCGCTGGATATCGACGATGTGATATTAAATCTGGCCGGCGCCTTGATGGGCTATGGCCTGGGGCGGCTGCGCTGGGTACGCAGATTTGTCTATGTAGAATAGAAAAAGCCGTGAGTATTCACGGCTTTTTTTGCTTTTGCCTGGCCATGCGCCGGTATCGGCGTACAACTAGGAAGGTTAGTATGACGGCGAAAAGAAAGGTCAATGCGTCTGCGGCAGCGGGGGCCAGCAGAATGCCGCGCAGGCCCCATAGGCCCGGCAGCAGGAAGATCAGCGGCACAAAGAAAAGCCCCTGCCGGCTGACGGCCAGCAGCGAGGCAAACAACGCCCGACCGGTGGACTGCATCAGCATATTGGAGACGATGACAAACGCCTGCGTGGGCAATAGCAGCAGCTGCGCGCGCATACATAAAAGCCCCATATCGCGCTGGGCGCCCTCCGGCGACAAGAACCACTGTAAAAGCTGGGGCGCAAAGAAAAAACACAGCGCTGCGGCAGCGAAGCTAAAGCCCAGCGCATAGCCAAGCGCCCAGCGGTAGGCCCTAAGGGTGCGCTTGACATCCCCGGCGCCGAAGCTGTACCCTGCCGCAGGCTGAAGCCCTTGGCCAAACCCAATGAGCACGGAGACGAGGAACCATAGAATGCGCGAGACAATGGATACCACCGCGATGACGCCATCGCCAAACGGCATGCAGGCGCGGTTCAGCAAGATGGTGGCGAGCATGGTGCTGCCCTGCCGCAAGAAGGTGGGAAAGCCCACCTTGGCCATTTGCCAAAGCAGGGCCGGGTCCCAGGCCAGCGCACCGAAATGAAAGCCGAGCGTGCTGTTTTTACGCTGGTATTGCCAAAATAAAAACAGACAGCTCAGCGTTTGCCCGCAGACCGTGGCTGCCGCCGCGCCTACCATGCCCCAGCCGAAAGCAAACATAAACAGCGGATTGAGCGCCACATTCAAAAGGCTGCCCAGCACAACGCCTGCCATGGCGCGCACGGCGTTGCCCTCGCTGCGCAGGGCGTTGTTGAGCACAAACCCCGCCGTTTGCAGCGGCGCGGCTGCGAGAAGGGGCCATGCATACTGCCGGGCAAAGGGCAGGATGCTCTCTGTGGCCCCCAGCAGCCTTAACAGCGGCGTTAAAAAGCATAGGCCGCCCGCAGTCAAAAATAGCCCAAAGCCTGCTGCCAGCACCAGGCCCAGGGCGCCCGCCCTTTCCGCCTTTTTGCCGTCCTGCTGCCCCAACAAATAGGAGATCTGGCTGCCTGCCCCCATGCCAAACGTCATCCCCACTGCCTGGATCAGCGTCATAATGGGCATCACGATGCCCACCGCCGCTGTCTGGCTGGGCCCCAGGCGGGCGGCGAAAAAGGTATCGGATAGGTTGTATAGTGAGCTGACCAGCATCCCCAGAATCGCGGGCAGCGAAAGCTGAAGGATCAGCCGCGGCACGGCCTGCTGGGCCAGCTTTTTGGACGCGGAACTTTGCATTATGCACCTCTTTTTGCCAATACTTGCGCCTAGTATGCCCGAAAGCAAAGGAAAACTTGCGCTGCCCAAGATGGGTACTTGATTTTTGTATATGGATTGATGTATAAATAAAAGAAGAGTGTAAGCTAAGACATTGGATGGGAGGAACCAAACATGAGACATATTCAAACAGTGGCGGGCGCCAACATCCGCAAAGGCGCACACACCGGCTGCGGCGAATGCCAGACCAGCTGCCAGAGCGCGTGCAAAACCTCTTGCACCGTAGCCAACCAATCTTGCCAGAGCCGCGAGACGAAAATTTTCCGCCCGGAGAAAAACAGAGACTGATATGGTCCATACGTTTACATGTGCCGGGCAGCGCCTGGCGCTGGATGTAGGGAGCGGCGCGCTCCATCATTTAGACGACCTTGCGTACAGGGTCGTCTCTTTGTATGAGACGCATTCTTTGGAGCAGATGGTACAGGCGTTGGCCGAATATCCCGCTCAAGAGGTCGAGGAATGCTATCAGGAGGTAGAGGCGCTCAAGGAAAAAGGGGAGCTTTTTACGCCTTTGGACGATAACGAGCAAACCATTGACGACAACGGCATCGTCAAGGCGCTGTGCCTGCATGTGGCCCATGACTGCAACCTGCGCTGCGGCTATTGCTTTGCGTCTACCGGCGGGTTTGACGGCACGCGCTGCCTAATGCCGTACGAGGTGGGCAAAAAGGCGCTGGATTTCCTCGTGGCGCACAGCGGCAAGCGGGTCAATCTAGAGGTGGACTTTTTCGGCGGCGAGCCCATGATGAATTTTGACGTGGTAAAGCGCATCGTAGCCTATGGCCGCGAGCTGGAAAAAACGCACAATAAAAAGTTCCGCTTTACCATTACCACCAACTGTTACGATGTGCCGGCGGACGCTCCGGATTTTTGCGATAGAGAGATGCACAATGTCGTGTTGTCGCTGGATGGGCGCAAAGAAGTACACGATGCTGTGCGGCCGGTGCACGGCGGCGGCGGCTCATACGATAGGGCGGTGGAAAACGCCCGTAAGCTGGTGGCACATAGACAGGATAAGGACTATTATGCCCGCGGCACGTTTACCAAGCGCAACCTGGATTTTGCCGAGGATGCCGAGGCGTTGTTTGACGCAGGGTTTGAGCATATCTCCATCGAGCCGGTGGTGCTGGAAAAGGGGCATCCCTTGGCCATTACAGAAGAGGATCTGCCCGGCATCGAAGCGGAGTACGAGCGCTTGATGCTCAATGTATACAAGCGTAGGAAAGAGGGAAGGCCGTATAACTTTTTCCATTTTATGATCGATCTGTCCGGCGGCCCCTGCCTTAGAAAACGGCTGAGCGGCTGCGGCGCAGGGCGGGAATATATGGCAGTGACGCCCGAGGGCGATTTGTATCCCTGCCACCAGTTTGTGGGCAGAGAGCAGTACCGCATCGGCAACCTGGACGATGAATCGCTGGATGAAACGGTACGCGGCCGGTTTTTGGACAACCATGTCGGTAAAAAGGAGGCCTGCCGTACCTGCTGGGCCCAGTATCTATGTGCCGGCGGATGCGCGGCCAATGCAGAAGCATACAGCGGCTCTATCCTGCAGCCCAATCCGCAGGAATGCCGTCTGCTGAAAAAGAGAACGGAATGCGCTTTGGCGTTGATGACTTTGGCATGAGCAGCCTGCTTACATCGAAATGAAAGAAAACAAGAAATTGTCAATTTGGCAATTTCTTGTTTTTTTCCAAGAGGTATTTGACCAAATATTACAAGAATGTTACAATTAGGCTAGCTCGGTAGGCCCTGGTGGGGGCGGAAAGGATGAGAGCCCATGAAACGATTAAAACCTGCGCTGATGAGCGTGTGCATGCTGGCGGCCATGCTTTTGGCTGTCTTTATGCCTGCCGGGGCGGCGATGGCTGCGGCGGATTATTCGTTTATCCGCGTGCTGCTGTCTACACCGCACAGCACGGCGGATATTGATATTACAGTCAATGGATCGTATACCATCAAGGAAAAGCCGGATTATAAGGTGATCAACGGAAAGTATACGGTTAAGCTGAGCGGCGCTACGGTGCAGCTGGTGAAGGATGGGGTAACGACGAGCATCGGCACCAAGTGTACCTTTGTACCGGCTAATTATACGTCTACCTCCAATACCATATCCCTTAAAAACAGTAGATACGGTACCTGTAAATACCTGGGGGATGTATTCTTCTATAAAAATAGATATAGAGTGGATAAGAATACCGTGGTGGACAAGTTACATGTGGTCAACCGCGTGCCGATGGAGCAATATCTTTATGGTGTAATTGGGTATGAAATCGGTTCTGGTTCGCATATAGAAGCGTTGAAGGCGCAGGCGGTAGCGGCACGCGGCTATGCCATCAACCAGCTGGCGCCGGGTGAGCCAAATTACGAAGTTGGAGATACGAGCAGCTATCAGGTTTATCACGGTTATGATGGCAACGCCAGGGTGATCCAGGCGGTGGACGCAACCAGAGGACAAGTCGTATCCTACAACGGCAAGGTCTGCAATACGTTCTTTGGCGCCTCCAATGGCGGGCAGACAGAGCTTCCGGGCAACGCCTTTGGCGGGGGCAGCAGCAAGAATGCACAATACCCCTACCTGGTGCAAAAGGACGATCCGTATGATTTGGCCAATACTGCGAGCAGGGAGCAGATGTTTTTAATTCCCAAACAGATTGATTCCGTAACGGGAGACGTTGTGGTGGTGAATAAAGGATGTACCAATGTACGGGTGAGATCTGCAACAAATACATCAGACAACACGAATATCTTGGCAGAGGTAGACGGCGGCGCCAGCTTTCCCTATGTAGGGGAGACGGGCGACTGGTACATCATTCTGTATAATGGGAAAAATGCCTATATCAGCAAGCAGTTTACCGCCAAGCAAAACAACGGGGGCAGCGGGAATTTCCCATACTCCTATGCCAGCAGCCAGCTGAATGCGCTGCAAAAAGCGGTGTACAATGCGCTGGGCAGCAGCAATGTATCCAGCCAAAACAACATACAGCTGGTCAGCGTGCAGAGCATCAAAAACGGTACGGAGCAATGGCCCGGCACCGGCAGCCGCTGCTATGCTACGGCAACGGCGGTGGTCAACGTGCGCTATTTGAATAACAGCGGCAGCGTGATCACCAAGGATGGTGTAAAGTGCACGCTGACGTTGCTGGAAAAGAGCAAAGGCAAGTATGTCTATGAAGGCCATGCTTTTTTCAACGAAGAGTTGAGAATGCGCGGCGTGGAAGAGGTAAAATCCGGCGGACAAGTCACGGGCTGGAATTTGGTGGCCCGGCGCTATGGCCATGGCGTAGGGATGAGCCAGCGCGGCGCGCAGCAGCGGGCCAGAGACGGCCAAAGCTATCAGGAGATCCTGGCATTTTACTATGACAAAACGCAGCTTATCACGGTAAATACCGGCGCTGGGGCTGTTGTGGATAACGATCCCCCGCATCTGGATATTTCCAAGTTCAAAATTGAGGGAGGAGAGCCGGTATATACCAAAAAGTTTAAGATGTCCATTTCGGATGTTTCGGATGACGTATCCGGCGTTTATAATGTAGCGTTTGAGGTATGGAGCAATGCCGGCGGCCAAGACGACGTACATTGGTACAGCGCAGATTTGGATACAAACGGCGTATGGTCTTGCCAAGTGGATTTGGCCAACCACAACAACCAACTGGGCACCTATTCCGTAAGGGTGCATAGCTATGACAATGCCATGAATTTGGCAAGCACTGCCATCAAGGAGTTTACGGTAGACATTGACGAGCAGGGGCCGGTCTTCGACGCCATGAACATCACACCGAACCCGGCACAAAGCATATTTACCGTAAGCGCTGGTGTGACGGATGCAAAGAGCGGCGTCAACAATGTGGCGTTTGAGGTATGGTGCGAAGAGGGCGGTCAGGATGATGTTCGTTGGTATGGCGTGGATAATGTGGTGCAGCAGAATGGCATATATACCTGCGAAATTAACATTGCAGACCATGGTTATCAGACAGGAAACTACATTGTCAATGTGCATGCCTATGACAAAGTAGGAAACTTGGCTGGTAGACAGCTGGGTACGGTGACGGTAAGCCGCGACGAAACGCCACCTACCATCCAAACGGAAACCCTTTCTTTGACAAACGGCAAGCAAACCATTGACAGCACCCAGTTTGGCGTACAGATATCCGGTGTAACGGATTCGGGATCTGGTGTGAAGTTAGTAGAGTTTGAGGTTTGGTGTGCCGATGGCGGTAAGGACGATGCAAAAAAATATGCGGCAGTCGAAAAAGACGGCATTTGGTCTTGCGAAGTGGACATGGCGAACCACAAGAACCAGAAAGGTGATTATGTAGTTAAGGCATACGCCTATGATAAGGCGGGCAATGTCTCGGAGACAAAAGAAAAGACTTTTATATCCAGCTTTGATACAGTTGGGCCGGTGATCGACCAGATGAACGTTTCCCCCAACCCCGCAGCCGGCTTGTTTACCGCAAGCGCCAGGGTGACGGATGCAAAGAGCGGCGTACGCAATGTGGCGTTTGAGGTATGGTGCGAGGAAGGCGGCCAGGACGATGTTCGCTGGTACGGCGCAGGTTATGTATCTCAGCAGGGTGATATATATACCTGTGATGTCAACGCGCTGATCCATGATCTTCAATTGGGTACGTACATCATCAACGTGCACGCCTATGACAATGAAATGAATCTGACAAGCCAGCGCCTGGGCACGGTGGAAGTGGTAAAGGACACCGTATTGCCGTCCATCCAGACAGAAAATATTTCACTTAAGGGAGACCAACAGACCATTGCCAGCGAAGAATTTGAAGTGCAGGTGACGGGGGTGACGGATGAAGGCTCTGGCGTGCTGGGTGTTGTGTTTGAAGTATGGAGCAAAGACCGGGGACGGGATACCGCCATGCTATATGAAGGAACCTTTGAGAAGGAGGGCGTTTGGTCCTGCAAGGTAAATATTGCCGATCATGGCAATCAAAAGGGAGATTATGTAGTTGTAGCATATGCATCGGACTGTATGCTGAATATTTCGAATACTGACGAAAAGGTCTTTGCAACGGACTTTGACACGGTAGGGCCTGTAATCGAAGAGATGACGGCAACGCCGAAGGAGACGGAAAGCGAGTTTACGGTAAGCGCGAAAGCGACGGATGCAAAGAGCGGCGTATACAATATGGCGTTTGAGGTATGGTGTGAAGAAGGCGGCCAGGACGATGTGCAGTGGTACAGTGGAAAAGAGATGGGAGACGGAGTATACAGCGCAACGATAAACGCCGCGAACCACAAGAACCAAAAAGGGACGTATATCATCAACGTACACTCCTACGACAAAGCGATGAACCTGACAAGCCAGAGGCTGGGGACGGTAAAGGTGACGGGCGACGTTACGCCGCCGCAGCTAAGCGCGGACAACATAACGCTGAAAGGTGGGCAGAGCACTATCGCTTCGACAAAGTTTGAAGTACAGATCACAGGCGTAACGGATACCGGGACGGGCGTACGGAACGTGGCGTTTGAGGTATGGTGCGAAGACGGCGGGCAAGACGATGTGCAATGGTACAGCGCCAAAGACCAGGGGAACGGTACATGGGCATGCGAAGTGGATATGGCGAACCACAAGAACCAGAAAGGGAACTATGTGGTAAAAGCGCATGCGTACGACAAGGCGATGAACCTGGGGAGTACGGCGGAAAAGGTCTTTGCAACGGACTTTGACACGGTAGGGCCTGTAATCGAAGAGATGA
>CAUGNO010000019.1:0-16220 GCA_959600905.1 uncultured Eubacteriales bacterium
AGCTCTACAACCTCGCCCTTGCTTCCGCTTTTGATTTGCTGCATGGTTTCCCTCCTCATCTCCCTTGAAATTCTTCCAAACTCCCCAGCGTTTGCTTTTGTTCTTTCGTCAGCTTTGTATACGGCTCTACCGCCTTTGTAAATCCTATCCCCTCCGTCTCCATCCTTGTCAGTACCGCTCTTGCTGTGATGCGCAGGAATACGTTTTCCAGTTCTGCTATCTTCATCCTTTACCCTCCGTATATCATCAAGGCTACGGCTTCCTCCATATCCGATACCCGTCCTTCAAGGCTTTGCCCCATTGTTTCTTCCAGTTCCCTTTGCAGCTCTTCCCCGCTTCGTTCCACCATCGTTTCTTGTACGATTTTGTATTTGTATGGCCCTTGGTCCGTATGCACAGCGTACTTTTCATAGGGATACCTATGATGCTCCTCCGTCCCTTCCTCTACCGCCACATCCGTTTCTGCAGGTGCCTCCGCCGCGTCCGAAAAAATCTTGATCACGATCCCGTTTTCATCCGTTCGCGCATATATTTTCATGCTGCGCCCTCCTTACCTGTATTTCCCTTTTGCTTCAAATGCAAATATCATCTCATATCCACCCTTGATTGGCGCCGTTTTTACCAGGCCCGGTGTTGGTGTTTGCGTTGTTGTCCCGCTAGCCCGTATCACCTGGATCGTAAGGCCGTCATAGTTTTGCTGCGTAATCATGCAGGAAGGCATTTCCGTAAATGTGAATGGATACAGAACCGGCTGCCCTGTTCCGAAAACCAAATTCCCGGCAGCGTCCCATATGTTATCTATGTCTATTGTCTGCGATGAATTTCCCCAGCATTCCGCAAGGCCGCTTTCCCATTTCCGATACTGCCAGATTCCGCTTATTCCTTCCTCGACTATGTAATCCTCTTGCACCCCTCTGTTCCACTTTTCCCGTTCTTCTGATGTAATATGAATGGTTGCATTAGATGTATGTGAATTTAGAACTTGTTCTTGGGAATCAATTTGCAGTTGCAGGTTCCCCGCTGCATCTTCCGAAAGCTGTCCCTTGATCTCTTCAAACCATTCATTAAAAGCCGCGGTTAGCTGTGCATTGACCTCGCTTGTATCAAGATGCTCGATAGGGCTTGTCACAATGCCACAAACATCATCGTTTAACCGCAAATCTGTAATGCTGGCCTGCGTGATTGTCGTTGTCCTTTTTGAAACATAAACCTGCGCCAGCGCCAAATCATAAATATCGCTTCCACCTGTTTCTGTTCTTTCAATCTCAGGCGGCACCGGCGCGCTTGATTCCGTTCCTTTGATATAGTGAATATTGATTTCTCTGTTGATCCCATCGTATCTGGCCACGATCATATCAATCCTATCAAGGATCGCATGAGCGGCGTCCACCGTGATCATTTCATCACTTTCAAGCCATCCCATATATCCGTTGATGAAGCAAACCCCGGACTTTACCGTTAGGTTCATGCCATTGCTTGCCTGTACCATCATGCCGTCGCCTGGGTCTGCAAAAATGCCGTTTCCAACAATTCTGCTAAAATATTTAGCAAAAAAAGTTGCATCTTCCGCCCTGTCAAAAATCGGCATTCCCTCTTCGTCATACCCGGTAATGGTTGAATTAAAAAAACCGCTTCTCACTGTTTCACCTCTCGTCTTATAGCCTGTCCTAGGCTTAAATAATCTTTCCCGAATGTCACGGTCAGGGATAGCCCCTTTGCTGTATGCGTTTCTTTTATCGTTTCAATCCGCTTTTCCACCATAACTCCGAGAGAATCATAGATCACTGTGCATATATCTCCCAAGTCGTAATCGCTTTTATATTTCAAAGCGCTGTTTGGATCGATTTTTGCATTGTACGATTCGACCAGGTTATATGCATCGAGTTTTTCAATTCCCCTTTGCATAAGCACTGCTTTATAGTCGCTTTCGCTCATCGTTATATCCTCTACTGTCCTTTTAAGGTCCCTAGCGTCAACATATAACTCATTTCTTTCTTCTCCTTTTGTTAAGTCAACTGTAACAACCGTCCTTTCTGTGTCCTCTCCCTCTCCCGCTACATAGGCAAAGTTTTTATATTTGCTTCTATCCCTGTCATACTCAGCAGTGATAAGGTTTTCCATTCCTCTTGAAAAGGTAGCCCATGTATTCTCTTTCTGTCCCTGTGTCCTGTCCTTCCCTTTCCATACATCAAATACGATTTCATCTGCCAAAAAGTTATAGATCATAGAAAAAGAAAGCTCTTGTGATTGACATATTTCTTGAATTTTTTCTAAAACCGTATCGCCTGTGGACTGAAAAGCAATCTCCGTTCCCAATCCATGCGCTGTGCCTAACCGCAGCTTTGGGATTTTGCGCCCACTGTCCGATGGTGTAATGCAATACTCTGTCACGAGCTGTCGGCTTATCTCTTCCGGCGTTCCTTTTAGGTCTTTTGTTTTCTCGATTACACGCCCGTCGAGTATCACCTCAAGGAACTTTCCCTCTGCTTCAACGGTTTCTGATTTCGCATCCTGTTTATATGAAAGCCCCTGTAAAATACCAAGTTCATCCGCATCATTCCTGAAAATATACCGTCCATCTCTCAACAAAGCATAATATTTCATATCTGTCGCGATGGAAAATGACCCTACGTCATAGTAGCTTCTATCCCAGGTGAGCGATTCGAAGGTATCCACAACCCCTATCGGATGAAAGTCCTTATCAAGCACCAACAAATCCATTTCATACCCCCAAGTATTCCGGCGTGTAATACAATCGAACATCCATGTTTGTCATTCCATTTTCAGCGTCATATTCCAAAACATTATCTCCCGGCATAATTGACAATGATAAATCGGACATTCTATCCATATCCGTAATGGCGTTGCTTCCATTGATTAAGATTTCCTTTTGCCTGGGGATCGTGCTGATCCTCAAAATGTCCCCCATGGATAATGTCCGAACAACCTTTATATATTGTCCTGTTGTTTCATTCTGAATGGTAGGGTTGCTAACATCGCCCCTTGTTGCTGTGATGACAAATTCAGCGCCGACCGCTTTGTCCCCATCATTCGTAATCAAAATACTTTGCGATATTTTTTGATAACCCATAATCTGCTTCTTTTCCACCGTACACTTGAACGGCAGCGCAAATTGCGGGATAAAGGCGGCAATATTCCTCCCATAGCTGCTGGTGCTCAACAGCATGGGATTTTCACAGTAAAGCGATACGGTAAATTCCGGGATTTTGTATACAGAATCGAGCGTACCAAAATCCACATTTTCTATCAAGTACTCTACCTTCCTCCTCCGCCCGCAATACTCAATGATCGCCGTCCCTTCGTTTGATGGATTAAAAAAGCGCACAAGGGTTTCCCTGTACGCTTCTCTATCCCCGGAAGGTATCCCGCCTATAATGTCTATGTGTCTCGGCCCCAGCCTCCGATTTGTCACCGTTGCCCCATCTATTCCCGCATTTTCCGTTGCGGTCAGTGTTATATCGCTTGTTTCAAGGCCCTGCACACTGCGTATTTTATAGGCTGAGCGCTTTCCAAATACCATTTCCTTTCCGTTGCTTGTAAATACAATGCTTACATTCCTTGCATCCATGTTAATCGATCTCCTTGGCAAGCTTTTTAGACTGCCTCTCAAGCGCCCTTGCTACCTCTGCCGGGCTTTCTAAGGGCTGATTAAAATAGTTTGTCTGCGTTACCGAAAGGGTTTTATCACTGTCTGCACCTCGCAATTTCAACGAATCAATAAACACATTTTGCACTCCCCGCGCGCGAACGCCCATTTCAAGCCGCATTGTTTCCCCTGTTACGGCGGCTTGAATCCGATTCATGATCTTACGCATATTTGAATCAATAGCACCTATTGTTCTTCCTGCCTCTCCGGCTAATCCAACCGCAAGACCCTGTGAGAGATATTTTCCAAGTCTAGCCGTCTCTTTTGATGGAGAATGTATTCCGGCTACATCACTCATTTTCTTCAAAACAGTACTTACAAAATTCCCTACATCTGTGAGGATTCCATCCTTTTTAGAATCAATACCGGCCTGTAATCCAAGCGCAATATTTTCTCCGATAGTTTCGGCCTTTTTTACCGCTCCGCCATCTTCTCCGTCCAAGCCCTTTTCTATTTCTTCATTTGTTTTTTTCCCGATTTCTTTTGGTACACTTTCCCCTGAATCCAGTTCAAGTGCTTCTCTTAGACTTTTTTCAATCTCGTCGGCAGACATAGTTGCTGCTGATGCTAGCTCTGGGCGCTTTTCCGTAATGCCGTCTATCATGTTCACCATAGACAACAACATATTTTTCCTCTGTTCTTCAGGAAGCCCCTTATAGGATTCGAGAATTTCATTTGCAACTCGTATGTTTTCTTCTGTAACCTCTCCTCCTTGCTCCCTTGTAATAAACAGCATATTCATAAACTGATCGGATACGGCTTTTACTGAGCCTTCCGCAGCATTTCTTAAGTCAGTATTGATTTGTGATGCGTTTTCATTGTACATCCTCTGTCTTTCATCAAGATTTTCTTTTTCTATCTCAAGGGTTTCCGCTAAGGTATCCAGGGTAATATCTTTATTCTCTATCACTGCATCCGAAACTCTCCCATAACCCTCGATAACCGCGTTATAATTTCCCTCACTTATATCCTTCGCGTATAATTCATACTGCTCAATGTCATCATAATACCCTTTTTGCGTATCATTTAAGCGATTGATTGCATCTATTTTCTTTTGAGCGCTTTTGGTATATTCTGCTGCCGCATTCGCATCACCACGGATTTCTGCCTCTTTTTTCTTTGCAAGGTCATCTAAATACTGCCCCTGTAATTCTCTTATTTTATTGTTATTTTCAATTGACTTCGTAACCGCCTCTTTGTACGCTGGTTCCATTGCGTCTAGCACAATCTGCGCTTTCTTTTTCTGGATATTCTCCTCTATTGCTTTGCTGTTATCCAGTAACGAGGCAGTCCCGTCCTTATTAAGTTTGATTGTTTCTCCGAGAATAGGATTAAGCTGTTCTGATAAAAACTTAGCTCTTGCAGTATCTTTTTCCGCTATGATTCCATTCGCATCTCCTAGATTTTTAAGTTCTCCATATAACGCCTGTGCATGCGTCAATTCAGCAAGGCCAGAAGCTATATTTTCTTCCTGTTTCTCCTTTAATTCTTGTCTTGCTTCCGTCTGTTCCTCAAGAGCCTTTTTAGTCTCATTCAGAGCTTTAGTCTCTTCATCCTCGTGCATCACAACAGCTACAATCGCCGCTGTCAACGCTCCTATCCCAAGTGTGACAGCGCCAAGTGGCGATGCAAGGAACGAAAGTGCTGATGAAAACAACTTCGTTGAAGAGGAAGCTGCCGTCTGGGCAATTGCGTGCGCTGTTGTCGCTGCTGTACTAGCCGCCGTAGCTGCCGCATCCGCCGCCATAGCGGCTACCTTGCCCATGACCCATTTCGCAACATTCTGTAAAATGTTCATGCCTTTTACAGCCGCAATATAACCTGTAACAAGAGGGATAATAACATGAATTTTATCCCCTATAAACCCAAGTGCCTTTACAAATATAGGAATGATTGTTTTTGCAATCTTCACGATAATCTCAACAAGTTTCCCAAATAGATTTCCAACACTTTGTAGGGCACTTTTTAATTCCCCGCTCTTAAATGAACTAGTAATCTCATTGACTGCTTGTATTGCATACTTGGCAGCTTCTTTTAACGGAGAATTGATCCCATCATAGATGGCAAGCCCAAGGCCCTCTAAGCTTGACCCTAAAAGGGTGATTTGCCCTTTTAGGTTGTCGTTCATGGTCTCTGCCATTTTTTTAGCGCTTCCATCTGCGTTATTAATTTGCTCTGCTAGGGAAGCAAAGTCCTTGTCAGATGCATTTACGATTGCAAGCAATCCAGACATACCCTCTTGCCCCGCCAAAGAAGCTGCAAGCTGTGTTTTCTGTGCATCCGATAATTTGCCAAAGCCAGTGCGCAGCTCTCCTAAAACATCGTTGAACGGCTTCATGTTGCCTTTCGCGTCTGTAAGAGATACGCCCAGTGTTTTCATTGCATCTTTTACTTCATCGGTCGGTTTTACCATCCGAGAAAGCAGCGAACGCAATGCCGTACCTGCTTGGCTTGCCTTGATACCGCTGTTTGCCATCAGGCCCAGTGCCAACGATACGTCCTCAATGCTGTATTTCATCGCCCCAGCCACAGGAGCCACATATTTGAAGGATTCGCCCAGCATAGCAACATCTGTATTGGAAGCCGACGAAGCCATGGCCAATACGTCCGAAAAATGTGCAGCGTCCTTGGCCTGTAATCCGAAAGCTGTCATGGAATCGGTCACAATATCCGAAACCATCGCCAAATCTTCACCGGAAGCCGCGGCTAGGTTCATCACGCCGTCAATGCCGTTTAGCATATCCTCTGTTTTCCAGCCCGCCATAGCCATGTATTCCAAGGCTTGTGCTGATTCTGTGGCAGAGTATTTTGTGTCAATGCCCATCTGCTTTGCTTTTTCAGTAAGCGCGGTTATCTCGTCCCCTGTCGCCCCGGAAATAGCCTCTACTTTGGACATTTGTGCTTCAAAGTCCATGCCAGCTTTGACTGCATAGCCGGACATAGCACCAAACGCAGCTGCAGCCGCTGTGGTGATTCCCTTGATTCCTTTTGTAATCCCTGATTGGTCAATTTTTGTATCTATAAGAATGGAGCCGTCTGCCTGTGCCAATCACAACACCCCTTTATCGTCACTGGCTCACGGCTCTATGGACGCTTGATTTCGATTTCTTTCTTGCAGCTTTTACACCATACGAATACGCCTTTGCATAGAGCATCCGGCAGTATTTTGGCAAGCTTTTTGCCGCAATATGGGCATTTCACCCATTGTTTGTTTCTCATAGTCCTTTCGACAAACTGGAAATAAAGTCCTGTTCCTTTTCTTCCTCTGTTCTGTTGTCCGGAAGCGCATACAGCTGCTTCATTTTCCTGTAAAAGTCCTTTTGTTCTTTGGGCACTTTTGTAATGTCCACCGCTCGATACCGCATGATCTTCATAAACTCTAGGTTTTCATCCAATGCGTGGAAAAGCGCCTTAAACTTCCACCAATGCAAAAACGGGATTTCCACAAGGTCGATCCCGTATTGCGATAAAAACGCTGCGTAGATGCTTCCCGCATCGTATTCGTAGCTATATACAATGTTCTTTGGCGCTGATTCCGTTTCTTCGTTCTCTTCCTCTTTGGTATCTTTCCGTCCGCATAGATAAAACCAAAGGATTTTCTCCATTGCTTGTTCTTCATCCTCTGGTATCTGCGGAAAATACAGTTCAAGAGCTCTTGCCGCCTTTTCCATCTCTGTAAATTCTTCGTCCATCATTAAGAGCTCAAAGGCAATGCTTGTCCGAAAGTCTGCATCAATTTCATAGAAAAGGCCGCCAACCTCTATTTGGGTCGGCGGCCTATCCAGCAATAGGTTCACTTGCGGCGCTCTCTTCCCGGTTTATACCGTTCCATGCGTTTTGTCCTTGCAGCTTCGATCTCTTGAATGATATAGGTAATCACGTCGCACGTGTCTTCCAGCGTGACAACGCGGCCCTCAAAAATCTGTTTTGCCGCGTCTTGCCCTAGTATCGCGTCAATGCTGTCCAGGACAAACTGGACACTCTCCTTCACCCTAGCCTCCATGGCTTCTGTGTTTTCATTTTTATCGACAGAAGATTGCAGGGCCTTGGACATTTCCAACGCCTTTCCTGCAAATTGCTGCAAATGGGCCACCAGTTCTTTAGACGTAGTGTCTACCTCGTACTTGTGTCCGCAAATATCCAGCGATACCATGCTGTTTTGGAATTTGAACGCCGCCATTTCTTATTCCCCTTCCGTAAATGTCTTCGTTGCAAGCACAAACTTGCCAACCGTTGGATCGCCATTGATGTAAATAACCCCTTCAATGGGCAGTCCGTCCGTGGCCGCGCCGCCGCCATCGTTGGTGCAGTCGATGACAACGCTGTACTTTTTGGCCTTATAGGTGCCTGCGGTTTCCTCGTCTTCGTCCCAAGCGTCGACGAGCACCATCGTTGTCTCTGCATCCGGCCCGATCTTGTCAAACATGCTGCAAAAATAATCATTGAATGGGTCGCCTACCGCACGCTTGCCGCCGATCGCTCTTTGAATGGATTTTGATGTAGTGGTCGTTGTCTGGTTCGCCTCGTCGATCCACTGCATCGCCTGTGTTTGCGTGTTAGAGCTTGGCGTCGCCGTGTCAAAGCCCTTTCCTACACGTTCGTATTTTTCTTCGCCCGATCCTGCGGATACGTCTACGAACATCATTCTGTCTCTTGCTCCCGGCAATGTATATGCCATTGTTTATCCCTCCTGTATATATTCCATTTGATAAATCGCTTGATAGGTTTCCTCGCCGTTCTCGTTTCTTTCGATTAGGTTCGGAAACGATTCAATGCTGATTCTTGATACAACCCGGTTTTCCCCTAAATCAGGGAAATGGGCTTGCAAGGTTTGTGCATCAAAAAAACGCCCAATTTCGTTGAGCGTTCCTGTTGCATGGATTCTTTCGTTTGTATCTTCCGCTTGTACTTTGTAATAGATTGCAAAGGGGAATTGAGCCGTATACCCGCCCAATATATCCTCCTCGCTTTTTACCGTTCCAGAAAGCTGTTGTAACATCAAACTGGGCGGGGCCAGCAATTCCTCAAGCCTTGCTTTGCATGGCAAGCCCGGTATCTCGTTGATATAGTCAAGCAGGGTTGAGATTACCTGCTGGCTTTCCGTCACGCTGATTTCGCTCAAGTTCCCTGTCCTCCTATTCTTTTAGCCCCCTTCATCCAGTCAGACTTTTTCACAGCCTTAGCCTTTTCAAACCATTGTTTGCTTGCTTGTGGATGAACATTTGTATTCTTAACGGGGTACAGATAATACTGCATTCTTGCATACGGCGCAGTATACCGTACCTGTCCAGAGCCTATCGATGTCCCACGCTGTCCAGAGCGCGCTAGGTTTAGTGATTGCGCCGGGA
Organism: uncultured Eubacteriales bacterium; assembly: GCA_959600905.1. GTDB lineage: Bacteria > Bacillota > Clostridia > Christensenellales > QAND01 > UMGS1975. The sequence goes on from CAUGNO010000019.1 coordinate 9,016, forward strand.
CATATGGTTCGCTGTCCTTTAGCACAGAGCTGTCCAAAAAGCGTTGGGCCGCTGCTATGTTCCCCGCATACCGCGCGGTTACTTTTTCCGTGTTCATCACGAGTTTCCCGCTAAAGTTCATGCGCCCGTCACCTCCCAGTGCCACAGATTGCGCTGTCCATGGTTTCGCCTGTCTGCCGCGTTGATCTTATAGCTGTCCTCCGGCGGTTTCTCACTTTCACATATACCGATACACACGCGATCTTTCCCTCCCGGAAACAAAGTCCAATTCTTTGTTTTTTCTTCCGTTTGCAGTTCGGCCCATTGATGATACGGCAAAAACGGTTTGTCTGCCTTGATCGTACCGTCATACAATGCAATGCGGGCTTTGCACGTCGTGTCGTTGCCAGTCACGCGAATCATCACGCCCCTGTTTTCTTCTACATAGGCGTTCCGAATCACCGTCTTTGTATACGCCGCCCTATATTCTACCTCGCCCAAGTAATTGTATAAAGTGATCGTGTCCTTACAATGCTGTTTCAACATTTCATCTTCACTCCCGCATACAAAAGCCCTGTACAAGCGAGGTGTTCATAGGCAGCATTGTACTGTTCTCCTTCTTGCTCATTTTTTGAACGTGTTGTATAGGAGACAGCATAATTCCCGTCTTTTTCGCTTGTGATATTCCCTTGCGATTGCTGCTCCTTTTTGATTTCTACTACAGCACAGACCGCATTTTTCACCGCGTCCGGGATTTCCTTCAACCTCTGAATCCTTCCCATCGTAATCATGTCAAGATAGGCGCTGGCCTGGATGGACAGGCGCGGCCACTCTTGCTCGGCGACCGCGCTTCCATGGTAACTGTCTGTGTAATAGGCATAGTCAGCGTACTCCATCAAAGCCCCTCCTTAACCGCAGTCAAAATGTCGGCCTTTTTTGTCAGGCCGGAGACGTCTATGCCGTTGTCAGCAGCAAACGCTCTTAACTGTGTCACTGTCATATCATCGGGTGTCTTGGGCTGATCTGTCAGGCTCCCGCTTTTTTTTTTATGACTACGGCCTTGGCCTTGGATACCTTATGTGCGTATACCTTACGGCCCTGCACAGCCGATGCGCCGATGTATTTTCCCGATCCGTTCAGATCCTGCAAGTGGATTGCTACAGACCATTCCTCTACACGGTGGCACCAGTCAGGATGCCCTGCAATGACCTCGACATTTTCGCCCAGGTTGTTGGATTCAAAGATCAAAAAACCCGCGATCTGGCCTACCGCGCCGGTCTGTACAACTGCATCGCCCAGGCTGGATGCTTTGATAAATTCCGGCGATTTCAGCACCAGCGCAAACACGTCCGGCGATACAATCGCCCATCTGTTTTGCAGTGGTACGTTGGCCTTGCTCAATTCCGTCCGCAAATCAACCATGCCGTCGTATACGGTATCTGCTGTCAAGGCCGTTGTATTCGCGGAAGCCGTACCGCCCGTTTCCAGGGCAGAAATGGCGTCTTTGTCCATCTGTAAGCCCAGGGAATATCCGGCGCTGTCCAACCGTTCTGCTACAATGCCGTCCGGCACAGCCGCCGCATCGTATCCGTCAATGAGCTCGTTGACAGCATAATCCTTGTCAATGGTCAAAGTAAGGTAGGTAGTCGTCCCGGTATTTAGGTCGATGCCTGCCGCTTTGTCATAGGCTTCAACCTCAACCTCCGTATCCCTAACCGGAATTTTCACGGCCCCTGCCTTCGGGTTCCCCTCATACCTTGTGTTAAAAATCGTGTTGTTTCTCGTTACCAGCGTTGCTCTTAGCTTCGCGTCCACGAGTTTTGAATACCGATCCTGTAAAGTGTGTGCCATGTTCTTTCTCTCCTTAGTCAAATTTTAGATGCGGGTTCAACGCTTCAAACGCTTCCTCTACGCCATCCTTTTGCGGTGCGGTCGCGGTATGCCGCTGCCCCCAGCTTTTCGGTTCATTGAACAAGTAATCATTTTCTGCCTTGATCTGCTCGATCTGTTCTTCGAACCCGGTCAGTGCGCCGTCTTGGAATTGTATTTTTTCCATATCCAACAGGCCGCGCAGCGCCTTTGTGTTTTTTGCTCCGCTTTTTGTCATGGCCGCTTCAAGCGCACCGTTGAGCCTTGTCTGCTGTAAATCGTTCTGCAAGGCTTGTACGTCTGTATCATACTTTCCCTGCAGCTCTGTTAACTGCTTTTTCAGCTCTTCAATACTTTTCTCTCCCGTCTCTTTTTGAAATGCCTTGATAGATTCCCTTGCCGTCTCAAGCTCTTTTTCCATCGCTTCCACGCCCTTTTTGGCTTCGTTGATGTCCGTGCCGTTTTGGGCCATGATCTTGTCAATGGCTTCCTTTTCTAAGCCAAGCTCCTGCAAAAATTCACGTTTCATTTTCTTTCCCTCCACTACGCTTTTTACGGGGTTGCATCCCGTGTGTCCGCTCTTTTACGTCTGCGGTTAGACAGAAATATCTATATCAAAAAAGCACCCATTGCAGGGTGCTTTATGACCTATGGTGGTTTCTTTGTTAAATTGGTTCCAAATCCTCGGCTATTTCTTCCAGGGAACGCCCGTCAAAGACAGGCGCTTGCATCATTTCATCCATAGAGGCAAAGTCAACTGTCTTTTCTCCGATGCCTATATACATATCGTTAGGAGCAAAGTAATCAATAAAGTAATCCTTGCCGCGATAGCGAAACCATCCGTATCCGGCCGTATTCAATTCCTGTTTCAACATTTCCATCGTCATACTATATCGCTATGCTCCTTTCTCTCCGTGTCGGACAGTTCCCTGCTCGCCCTTTTTAGGGTTCCATCTTTCTCCCAGATGTAATCATGGGCATGCTCTCCGTTTTTCCCATATCTGTGCTTATTCGGGTACCCATGATTCCCGGCATGTATTTGTTTTACCATGGTTCCATCTTCCCCATATATGATACGGTCAATTTGCCCGGTTTTCCCAGACACCGTCTGCACAACTGCATAGGGTCTATACTTTTTCGGGATGGAAACATGCCCTTTGTTCTTCCAATCATCTGTCACTATGATGGTTCCATCTTTATTATATCTGTAACCACTGTACTTCTCAACATATTTCAGATTGGCCCATACCGCTTTTGAGCTTATGCTTTTCCCGAAACCAAGCTGCTGCAGCCTGTCGCTCTGCGTGGGAAGCCCCGCCTGTTTTGAGAACGATTTGTATCCTCGTTCCAATGCTTTCAGCTTTGCGCTTTCCAGCATAAAATCCTCTGTTAGCCCGCCCTCATCATAGCCTGCCAGCCGGTCTCTGCTTGCCCGGATATTCCGCTCAAACTTTCGCTGCATCTGTGTTGCGTCATAGGCCGTATACCGCTTCCCCTCATACCAAAACGGCGGCGGGTCTATATTTGCAAGCTGTTGTTTTGTATACGCCGGTGTGCTGTGTCCAGGAAAATATGGATAATAGCTATGACGGCAGTTTGCGCCGCATAGCCCTGTAACCGTTCCGTACCCGGTGGATAAGGCAAAATTGGGATAGCCGGGTGCTTCTCCATTGGCTTTGAATTGCTTCCCCTGCCATGTCTGGTGGCTTGGCCTTGCACCTGCGTGCGCAGTCGTTTCCACGTATTCTGCCCCCATTTCCCTCATGAGAAAATCGGTCATTCTCGCCGTGGCTTGGTTAACGCCCGTCATAACCGCACGGCGTGCCGCTGCATCTATCCGCATGCTGGTTCCGCTCGCGTATTCTACAGTGCGGAGGCCGCTGTTTGCCATGGCTTTCACTGCCTGTTTAATTGCACTTTGCGGGGTTGCTACGCCTGCCATGATCTGTATCTGTGCCATGTTCAGCGTATCAAGATAGAATTGCCCAATATTCTGAAAAACAGTTTTTCCGTTTTTCTGCACGGCAAATCCTAAACTGCCCGTCAGGTTCAATACATCATCCAGAATGCGTTCTCTGCTTGCTTGCAAAAGAATCCGCACAGAATCATAGGCCGCGGTTTTCCCTACAGAGGCATAGGCTTCCTTTTGCCATGAAAACGAGGTGTTTTCCGATCTGTCAAACAGTTCTCCTGCCAATGCCTGCGCTCGCTCAGATACCTCCCCTGTCTTTGCAATCAGTTCGGTTTCATCATAAAAATCAGCAAGCTGTTCCCATTGATGCTTTACCGTTTCTGTAATCCCGGATTTCTTTAACCGTCTTACGATGTCACGGATGGCCCACTCTTCCAGATCGTTCATCAATACAATCATGGATTCCGGCAGCGCTTCCAAATATTCAGGCTTGAGCATGGCTTATTCCATCAGCGCCGCAGAGGCCGGAACGGAGGCCCTCGCCTTTTCTTCTGTTTCCTTCAAGCCTTTGGCGCGTACTTCCCAGCCTTCCGCATATCCCATAGCCGCCATTTCCTTGATCCGCTGGTATTCCTTGTCCTCATCCGTTATCACGCTGTCGTCCATATCGACCTTGACTTCTGTAATATTGACGCCTTCTAAAAATGCAAGCGCCCATACCATATCTGTCAGCGCCTTTTTAAGAATTGTTGTGTGCTTGCATAGGTTCTGCCATAGATCCGACTTTTCGCTCACTACCTCGGTTGCCGTTTTTGCCGTTCCACGCTCAAACTTGTATCGCGTCGTACCCAGCCCGCACTTGCTGGAAACGCAATCCAGGCCGCGCTGCAATCCCTTTTCGTGTTCTTCTGCACGAATGTTCATATCAATTTCAACCGGCTTTTTGGTTTCACTGCCTAGGTCTATCCCATAAAAAAGCACATCTTTGGGGTCAAAAATAGCCTTGCCGACCGCTTCCCCTTCCATTTCCACCTCCACCATATTCAGGGGAAGTATGATGCGCTTTCGTCCCAGGATAAACTCGTTGCAATAGCTGTCAAAGACTAAATCTGTTTCTTTGACTGCATCTATTGCGTTGGCAAACACGGAAATTCCCATTGGGCAGTCAAAATCAACATTGTTCACGATGTTTGGCTTTATGATCTGGTAAAGCGGCATTTCGCTGCCTGTCTTTACCATTGTCTCTACGCCCTCCGGCAACGGCAGCGAAAGCCCTGTTTTTATGTCCACATAATCGTTGTATATCACATACTTTCCGTTTTCTAATATATGCTGTTGGATATAGAACGCTTTTGTTTTCCCGACCTTCCGCAAGCTTGCAAATGCGCACTCTGTAATCTCGCCATTATCCCACGACAAGGGGAAAATCATTTCTGCCCGTACATAATCAATCATGGGGCTTCCCTTTGCGTCAAGGTATTCCACAAATGCGCCGGTGCCTCCTGCAAAGGAAATTTCCACAAGCTGGTTTGCACGCACGTCAAAATTATTGCGGTACAAGGTATCATGCAATGTGTTGTACCCATCCGCTTCAATTACAACGCGTTCATTCATAAGAAGGTTGGCCCAATCCTCGCATACGAGTTTCGGCATGCCCAAGGAATACCGCTCGCATCCTACAAAGGAGGCCCCGTTATAGATGTTGTATTTATGAAAAGAATCAACCTTTCCCTTATACCATTCCATCCACGTTCTGATCTGCTCATAAAAAAACGCAGACACTGTGCTGTATCCGCGTTTCTCAAGCCATGCTAGTACGTCCATCGCTTACCCCCAGTCGAATGATTGTGTTCATATGCCTTTCCGTGCTGTATTCCAGCGCATCCAGGCTGTCTATGTTATACGTCCCATCATCCAAGCGTATATCCTTTGTCATGCTTTTCCCATCCCACACAGCCGTTTGCAACGCCTCTATCGTATGTTTGCACTTGCGCATTATCCTGTATCTGTCCGATCCCATTAAAATACAATATGCACGGATACGTTCATTGATAGGCCCCTTTTGTGCGTTCTTGACAATGATCCCCACACCCTCACGCAGCGCCGCGGTTTTCAGCCCCTGAATCAAGGTTTGTTCCGCGCTGTCACAATAGGCAGTTGTTACCCTGTATTTGCTTTTGCAAATCCTTACAAAATCAAGAAAAGCCGCTTCCAGTGCGGAAGGGCTTGTAATGCCTTTCTGATAATATTCTTCCAGCGTGACAACCTCTCGAAATCCGTTTGTATACCCAGTACAGCTGAACGCCGTCGCGGATTCATTGCCGCCAAAGTCCACACCTATTGTTGCAAACTTAATTTCCGGCGGATTGTCTATGATATAGCGTTCCGGGTCATCTGCAAAATTTCTGTATATAACGCCCTCTGCCGCCACCCAGCGTCCACGGATAAATCTGTCATAAAATACCGTTCCTGCATATTCTTTTTTTAATTCTTCTATCACATGGATAGGAAGCACGCCATCTTCAATGACATAATCCTGATGGTAAATATCTGCGTCGCTATCCAGAAACTTTTTTACCCAATGGTTCGGATTGTCCGGGTTACAAGTACCGTCAAAGTGGGAATGACGGCAGCGCAAACGGCTTTTCAGCATGGAAAACACATCTTCGCTCCAGGTTGTAACCTCGTCGCCATAAGCGTACTCAATGCTTGTCCCTTGTATCCTTGCCACATGCTTTTTATTGTCTGCTCCAAGCACATATACTTTTTTCCCAAACATTTGAATTGTGTTATCGCTTCGTATTTGTCCTATAAGCTCCGGCCACAAATCGCGCATGGGTTCTATGATATTGCGTTCCAGCGTTCCGCGCGTATTCCCGAACAATACCAAAAGGCCCTCGCCTCTGCTTGCTAAGATTCGTTTTGGAATGGTTACCGCTATATCTAAATAGCTTTTCCCGCTTCCGGTCGCTCCTGTTTTGAAGTTCCATCGTCTATTGCAGCGCATGAGGTATTCCGACTGTTTTTCAGTCAATGACACTCGGCACACCTCCAAGCAGTTCTCTTGCCTTTGTCAGCGCTTCGCTGTCACCCTGAGAAAGCATAAACTTGTCAATAACCACCCCGAACGCGGTGGCAATCTGGCTGATGGTGGATTTTCCTATGATCTCGTCGTTGCTCATGGCAGTAAGCAGCTTATCCAGAACGCCGCATGCCGTGTCCTTCCGCGCGTCCATCCACGCCAGCACGTCCCGCATGTTCTCTTCCCTTTTTTGTTCGCACTTTTTCATGGTATCCGGGTCGCTTTCCACCACCTGCTTGATTGTCGTCCATGACCGCTTATGCTTTTTCGCCACGGCGTTGCAGCTCCCCAGCTCTGCATAATCCGCAATAATCTTCTTTTTCTCCCTGTCCGTCAAATGCCGCGCCACAACACCACCCCTCT
>CAUGNO010000020.1:0-14047 GCA_959600905.1 uncultured Eubacteriales bacterium
CCTTTTTCTTTTGGGAAAACGTACACTGCGAAAAGGAAGCCAGGGGGCGGGGGCTAGGCGGTGTAGCAGGAGGAGAGCAATGAAGATATTTTATAAATGCGATCCAAAGAAAAATAAGCTGTGTACGAGAAAGACAGGGCGAGGGTTCGGTAGGTGCCAGGAACAATGCTTTGCTACCGCTCTGCCGGAATATGCAGTGCGGGACAGACAGGGCCGGCCCATTGTGCTGTTTACCTCGGAGGGGCAGGAGGAGAACAGACTGGTGGTGCATGCCGGGCTATGAAGGAGTTTGCAAGGGGATTCTATAAGTCTAAAGCATGGCAGAGAACAAGGGCTGCGTACATATCAAGTGTGTCTGGTTTGTGTGAGGATTGTTTAAGAAAAGGAATATATAAACCGGGAGAGATTGTCCATCACATTATATCACTGACACCAGACAACATATCAGATGCAAGCATTGCCTTGTCTTGGGACAATCTAAAGCTAGTATGCAGGGACTGTCACGGCGAGGAACATAGAAACAAAAGAAGGTATAGCATAGATGACAATGGGAAAATATTTATAAAAGAATAAATAAAAATAATTTTAATATCAAATGTTGTTTATTGATTGAATAGTCCCCCCCATTCAATAAAAAAACAAAGGACGTGGAAGACCGATGGGCGGGGGTAGAAAAAACTGGACATGGAATATAAAGGGAGGTGCAGCATGCCGGTTTTAAGCAAAGAAACCAGAATCAAACGAGAATTAAACAGATTGAAAAAATTTTATTCGGAATTACCGCAAAATAGGCTTGCCATTGTTATGCCGCTTTTAGAAAATATGGCCTTCATGAAAATAACACTGGACGATCTCCAAAAAAGCATCAATGAACACGGATGCAGCGACGAATATAAAAACGGAGAAAACCAATATGGAAGAAAAGCGGGCGCCGATCTGCAGGCGTATAACAGCCTTGTAAAAAACTTTAATACAATATCAGATAGGCTGGAAAAGATGCTCCCGCCGGAACGAAAAAAGAGCAAGTTGGGTGCGCTGATGGATGCATAACTATATTTATGACTATTATCAAAAAATCCAGGATGGAAGCATCGTTGTGGGCCGATGGATCCTGCTTTGGTATGAATACATCGTAAAGGGCTTGGAAAAAGGCCTTTTTTATTTTGATGCGAAAAAGGCAAACAAAGCAATTCGGTTCATCGAGACATTTTGCAGGCATCACGAGGGCGCGCTTGCGCCAAGCCTGGTAAAGCTGGAGCTTTGGCAAAAGGCGTTTGTCTCTGTCGTGTTCGGGGTGGTGGATAAAAGCGGATGCAGGCAGTTTCGAGAGGTCGTTTGCATCGTTGCCAGGAAAAACGGGAAAACCCTGTTTGCTGCGGCCATTGCTGAATACTGTACCTTCCTGGACGGGGAGTATGGAGCGAGAATTTATTTTGCCGCGCCCAAGCTGGAACAGGCGGCGCTCTGCTACGACGCCTATTATCAGATGATAGACAAGGACGAGGAGCTTTCGCGGCTTGCCAAAAAAAGGCGGTCTGATATTTATATTGCAGAGAGCAACAGCAGCGCAAAGCCGCTGGCATTTTCCGCGAAAAAGTCCGATGGGCTGAATATCAGCCTTTGTGTGGCGGATGAAATTGCAAGCTGGCCGGGCGAGCAGGGACTGAAATTTTATGAGGTGATAAAATCCAGCTTTGGGGCCAGGAAGCAGCCGTTACTTTTATCCATTTCCACATCCGGGTACATCAACGAGGGCATCTATGACGAACTGATCAAACGGTGTACCAGGCTTTTGCTGGGAGACAGCAAAGAAAGTAGGCTGGCTCCCTTTTTGTATATGATCGATGACATTGAAAAATGGAACGACATAAACGAGCTAAGAAAAAGCAACCCGAACCTTGGCGTGTCGGTATCCGTGGATTATCTGTTGGAGGAGATCGCAGTAGCGGAGGGGAGCCTGTCCAAAAGGGCAGAGTTTATGACAAAATATTGCAACATCAAGCAAAACAGCAGCCAGGCCTGGCTGTCTGCCCAGGATGTGGAAAAAGCAAGCGGCGCTCCTCTGGCGCTGGAGGAATTTCGAGACTGTTACTGTGTAGGCGGCATAGACCTATCCAGGACAACCGACCTTACAGCCTGCACAGCGGTGATAGAAAAGGGCGGGACGCTTTATGTGTTTGCCAGATTTTTTCTGCCTGCAGAGCGCATAGAGGAGGCCACGGCACGGGATGGAATTCCCTATCAAGCCTATATACAGCGAGGCTTTCTTGTACCGTCGGGAGATAATTATGTAGATTACCGCGATTGCTTTGCATGGTTTAGAACGCTGGTGGAGCGCTATCAAATTTTTCCGCTGAAAATCGGGTACGACAGGTATACCGCGCAGTACCTGGTGCAGGAGATGAAGCAGTACGGTTTTCATATGGACGATGTATTTCAAGGGACAAACCTAACGCCCGTGATCCGGGAGACGGAGGGGCTTATCAAGGATGGAGTGTTTGCCATCGGTGACAATGACTTATTGAAAATTCATCTGCTGGATATGGCCCTTAAGACGGAGGCGGAAAGCGGGCGATGCCGGCCGGTGAAGATCAACGCATCGGCGCATATAGACGGCGGCGCGGCGCTGTTGGACGCCATGACAGTGCGCCAGAAATACTATGCAGAGATTGGCGAACAGTTGAGAAACGAGGGATGAAATGGGGCTTTTTGATAAAATATTCAAAAAACCAGCGGCCAATCAACCGCCGGAGGGCTTTTTCAAAACATTGACGGCCTATACGCCTGTATTTACCACATGGGGTGGGGAACTCTATGAAAGCGAGCTGGTACGATCTGCCATCCATGCCAGGGCTACGCATATCAGCAAGCTGTCTGTCAGCGTGCAGGGGCCCGCAAAGCCAAAGCTCCAGACAAAGCTAAAGGCAGGGCCAAACGAGTGGCAGACCTGGGGGCAGTTTTTGTACAGGCTGTCTACGATCCTGGATGTGCACAATACCGCATTTATCGTGCCCGTGATGGATGATTACGGCAGCGTAACAGGCCTGTACCCGGTGCTGCCGACGGGCTGTGAAATCGTGCAGATACAGGGCGAGCCATGGCTGAGGTACCAGTTTCGATCCGGGCAATTTGCTTCCATCGAATTTGAGGCCTGCGGCATTATGACAAAATTCCAATACGAGGACGATTTTTTCGGAGAGAGCAACAGGGCTTTGACGCCGACAATGGATTTAATAGACATTCAAAACCAGGGAATCACGGAGGGAGTACGATCCGCTGCTACGTTTCGGTTTATGGCAAAGCTCAATAATTTTACCAAGCCGGAGGATTTGGCTAAGGAAAGAAAGCGGTTCACTAGGGAGAATTTGCAGGGCGATGGAGGCGTATTGCTGTTTCCCAATACCTATTCAGATATACAGCAGATCAAGAGCAGCCCATTTGTAGCGGATGCAGAGCAGATGGAGATGGCCCGAAAGAACGTGTTTGATTATTTCGGTGTCAACGAGGACATTTTGCAAAATAAGGCGTATGGGGATGCATGGAGCGCGTTTTACGAGGGCGCCATCGAACCGTTTGCCATACAGTTTTCAGACGTAGTGACCAAAATGCTATTCACAGAGCGGGAGCGTGCCTCCGGCTCTTTTTTGATGGCGACGGCGAACCGGTTGCAATATATGAGCAATGCGGAAAAGCTGAATGTGTCTGCGCAGATGGCGGACAGGGGCATTATGAACCGGGACGAGATTCGAGAGATCTGGAACCTGCCGCCGCTGCCCAATGGACAGGGACAGGCGTATACCATACGCGGCGAATACTATCTGTTAAATCATGATGGCACGGTTACGAAAAAAGGAGATGATCTAACAAGTGGAACTGAGCGATAAGCAATTAAATCGGTTGAAAAACGGCCGGGAATACCGAGCCATGACAATGACGGTACTCCCTGAGGAGGATTCGGACGGGAAAATGGTTGTGGAAGGGTATGCGGCAACATTCAATCAACCCTATTTGCTGTATGACAGCCCGTCATACAGAATCTTTGAACAGATTGCACCCACGGCATTTGATGATTGCGATATGTCCGACGTTATCATGCAATATGACCACGAAGGCAGGGTGTTTGCACGGACCAGAAACGGAACACTGACACTGATCCTCGATTCCGGTGGCCTGAAAACCGTGGCAAACCTAGGCGGTACGGATATCGGAAGACAGCTTTATCAGGAGATTAAGGGCGGGTATACGGACAAGATGTCCTTTTCATTCCTTGTAGCGGAAGACAACAAGGTCAGCACTGTTGACAGCGAAAGCAGAGTAGAGACGGTAATTAGAACCATAACGAAAATAAGCAAGCTATACGACGTCAGTGCCGTTTCCATTCCGGCAAACGACATGACGTCTATCAGTGCCCGGAGATTTTCCGACGGAGTGATCGGAGAAATCAAGGCGGAGAGACTGGAACGGGCAAAGAAAAAACTCAAACTATTATTGGAGGTATGAAATGAACAGACATGAGGAAATTGAAGCTCGGTTGTCGGCCATTGCAGGCGAAATTGATGCGGACGGCGCAGACATCGACGCACTGACCAAAGAGGTGCGGGCCTTGAAACAGGAGAAAAAGGAAATCGAAGAGAGAGCGGAAAAACGGGCCAAGCTGCGCCAAGAGGTGGAAAACGGCGGCGGGGAAGTCATCAAACGCTTTGCCGCGCCGGAGCGGCGTGAAGAGCGCGCGATGGGCGCTGATTCCAAGGAATACCGCAGCGCGTTTTTGAAAGAGCTGCTGGGACAGGAAATGACCAAGGAGGAACGCGCCGCGTTTGTGCATACCACGGCGAACACAACGGCAGTGCTGCCTACCACAATGCTCAATACCATTTGGGATTTGGTATCCAAGCGGCATGCAATCATGGGCGATATTACCATTTACCGCACCGGTACGATCATCGAGGTGGTCAAGCATACGGCCGTAGCACAGGGTGCGGCCAAGACCGTCGCAGAAAACGCGGCCAACGACGATGAACAGAATACGTTTGTCAAGGTCACGCTTTCCGGCAAGGATTTTTCAAAGCACGTGGACATTTCCTATGCCATGGAGCGCATGAGCATCGACGCTTTTGAGCAGTATCTGGTGGATGAGATCAGCGCCAGCCTGGGCGATGCACTGGCAGCCGACGTTATTGCGCAGATCGGGACGGATATGACGGCAGGAAACAAGGTGGAAAGTGCCGCTGACAACGCCTTAACGTTTAAGGAGCTGGCGGCTTTGTTTGGCAAGCTGAAACGCGTCGGCGCTGTATCGGTGTATGCAACGCGCTCCACCATTTATAACTACTTGGTCGGCATGGTGGATACGACGGGCCGCCCGATCTTCCAGCCCTCCGCACAGGCCGGGCAGGAGGGTGTTATCCTGGGCGCACAAATCAAGGTAGAGGACGCTGTGGCGGATAATGTGGTGCTCATCGGCGATGCACAGCGCGTTGTATACAACATGGTACAGGATATTATGATCGAGAGCGATAAGGACATCAAAAAGCATGTGACAACCTATTCCGGCTATGCGCGCGGATCGGGTGCGTTGATTGACCCGGATTCCTTTGCACAGCTTACCGTGACGCTGGGGGAATAACGACCCCGCTTGAGAGCGCGTCCATTCGCGGGACAGCTCAAGTAGGGGCAACGCTGACCGCATCGGTAGAGCCCGCAGGCGCAACGGCTTCTTATCAGTGGCAAAGTGCCGACGAACAGGAGGGAAGCTACGCCGATATTGCCGATGCAACCAACAATACCTATCTATTGACCGAAGCGGAAGCTGGAAAATATATCAAGGTGAAGGCAGTAGGAACGGGAGCGTATACGGGAGAGGTGCTTAGCACAGCCACAGGCGCAGTCGCGGCTGCCGCGAGGGCCGCTTCCAGGGCCAAAAAGAAGGTTTGATGCCATGCTGGAAAAGGTAAAGCTTGCGCTGCGCGTATCCACCGGCGCCTTTGACAGCGAAATAGAGGATCTGATAGCAGCCGCATTGGCTGACCTTGGGATCGCAGGCATAGATCAGCGCGAGGAGAGCGATCCGCTCATCCTCCGCGCTGTGATTACCTACTGCCGCGTATATTTCGGGGAACCCTCTGACTTTGACAAAATGAGGTCTGCTTACGACGAGCAGAAAGCGCAGCTGCAAACGGCAACGGGATATACAAACTGGGGGGAAACGGATGGATAGGTCTGATGTGGTTTCGCTGATAGCCCAGACGTTTTCCCAGGATGAAATCGGGCAGGAGATTGCCGGGGAAACAAAGCGCGACGTATTTAGTAATGTATCGAGCATTACGAGGAACGAGTGGTTTGAAGCCGCGAAAAGCGGCTTTCAGCCACAGATCCGCATCACGATGCTTCGGTACGATTATCAGAACGAACGCATTGTGGAATATAAAGGCGTCAGATATGCGGTATACCGCACCTATGAAAGCCAAAAGGAGCTTATAGAGCTGTATTTGGAAGAACAGGCGGGGGTGTAAATGGTAAAGACGATCAAGCCGCAGGATTTGGCGGCAGCTGTAGAAAATGCACTGCGCAGCTACAATAAGGTGGTAGCGGAGGAAATAAAAAAAGAAGCCGTAGAGACTGCTGACCTATGCGTACAGGACATCCAGGCCAAAGCGCCCAGGCATACGGGAAAATACCGCCGCGGCTGGAAGGCAAAAACGCTGTTTGAAAGCGAGGATGACATTCGCATCGCTGTTTACAACCAAACCGCGCCGCAGCTGACGCACCTATTGGAGTATGGGCACGCCAAGCAAAACGGCGGCCGGGTAGAGGGGAAGGCACATATTGCGCCTGCCGAGCAGAAGGCGGCAAAGCGCCTGGAAAGCAGAGCGAAAGTGGTGGTGAGGCAACGAGGATGACGCTTGAATCTCTATACAAGACGCTGAAAAAAACAGGATATCCGACAGCCTACCGCTTTTTTGCAGAGCGACAGGAGCCGCCCTATCTTTGCTATCTTGTGGCCTATACCAACAACCAAGGGGCGGACAATGCAGTATGGCATAGGATCAACCATATACAAATTGAACTGTATACGAGGAAAAAAGACCCCGCAGCAGAGCAGAAGGTGGAAACCGTGCTGACAGAGGCCGGGCTTTTTTTCAATGCGGAAGAAACGTACATTGATACGGAAAAAATCCATCAACGAATCTATGAAATAGAGGTGTAAATATGGCGACAGCTGAAAAACTGTATTACGGCCTGGACAAGGCAGGCTTTGCCGTGCTGACCGACGAGGACGCCGGCACATATGAGGATATTGTGATGATGCCGGGGGCCGTGAGCTTAACGCTGGAACAGCAGGGCGAAGTAACCAAGGTATACGCAGACAACATCGTCTGGTACCAGACGGCAAGTAACAATGGGTACGAAGGGGACCTGGAGATCATGACAGTCCCGGATGCGTTCTTGACAGACGTGCTGGGGCAAACGCTGGACGATACGGACAAGGTATTGATTGAAAAGGATACCGACCAAACCAAGCCGTTTGGCTTTGTGTTCCGGGTAAAAAACGACATCAACAACACCTGTCATGTGTTTTACAACTGCACGGCGACACGGCCCAGCGTGGGCGGCGCTACGCAGGAGGAGAGCTTTGAGGCGACGACGCAGACAATCACAATCTCGGCAGTATCTCTGCCTCAGCTGAATATGGTAAAGGCCAAGACAACGGCAGAGACCGAGGAAGCAAAGAAAACGGCCTGGTTCACGTCCATTTGGAAGCCGGGCGTAACTGCGTAAGAGGAGACGGGATGGAAAGGAAAATCAAGATTGGCGATAAGGAGGTAACGCTGCGGGCTACCGCAGCGGTACCTTACCTATATAGAGAAGAATTTGGGCAGGATATGCTCTTGGATATGGCGGAGGCAAACAGCGGAAGCAATACGACGCTGTTTACACGCTTGGCATATGTCATGGCTAGGCATGCAGATAAATCCCAGACGCCGGAGAATATCATTGACTGGTTGGATGAATTTGAGACCTTTGACATTTACCAGGCCGTACCAGCCATTATGGAGGTCTGGGGGCTGAACCAACAGACAACGGCAAAGAGCAAAAAAAAAGCAGACTGACTACGCGTCCTTATACCACAGGGCTGTTTATGCTGCGATGCGTGCAGATTGGCTTGTCCGTTGGCGATTTGGAAAAGATGACGCTTGGCATGGTGTACGACATGATGACGGAATACAACAACGACGATGTGCCATACCCTTACATTGCAACGCAGGAGGATATGGACAGGCTGTAGAGCGGCTTGTCAAAGCAAGGCGTAGCCCCGTATAATACGATTAGGGGGTTTGAAAATGAAGCGAAGCGTTGCTAGGGATATGATACGTTCCAAGGTATTTTTCTCACTGTTTCCTTTTTTAGGCGGCTGCATCGTATTGTTTGTGGCCTATGTGATCCTGTTCGGCGGGGGTGATAAAGCGCCGGATAAGGCGCCGTCCGTCGCCGTGGAGGGCGGGGCGGCTTATATAGAGACCACAGAGGAACGGGAGCTGACGGATGCGGAGATTGACAGCATCAAGGCAAGCACGCTGGATTGGATCAAGGATACGGCGGATACCGACGCCCTTGATTTTGAAACAGCGGACTGGTCCGGCGACGTCCAGGCAGACGGAAGTATTTTGGTGGTGGTGCTGGATTTTGATACCTTTGCCGCCTGCGGTATTTCTCTGGTAGAGGTAGACGGGACGCTGACGCCTTATTATGCGTCACTGACGGAGCATGGGAAAGAAACAGAGACCATATACGACGATTGGGATTTGAAAAGACAAAGCGAGAAATAACGAAGGGGCACCCGTACAGGGTGCTTTTTTCTATACACAAAAGGCGGGTGAACGTATGGCAGGAAGCATCAAGGGCATCACCGTGGAGATCGGCGGCGATACCACAGGGCTGTCCAAAGCGCTGGGCGGCATCAACAAAGAAATCAGCAGCACACAAAAGCAGTTAAAAGAGGTAGAAAGGCTATTAAAGCTCGACCCCAAGAATACAGAGCTGCTGGCACAAAAGCAGCGATTGCTGAGTGAAGCAATTACAGAAACGAGTACAAAGCTGGATGCGCTCAAACAAGCGGAAGCAAAGGCACAGGAGCAATTCAAAAAGGGAGAATTGAGCCGGCAGGAATATGACAAATTAAGACGTGAAATCATTCAAACAGAAAACAAACTACGATCGTTATCTTCACAATCGTCGACTGTAGAGAAAGAATTATCAGATATTGCATCTGAAGCAGAAAATACGGGAAGTAGTCTTTCGATATTTGGTGAGAAAGCAAAGAATGCATTTAACAAAGTTGAAACAGCGTCTAATAATGTATCGGATAAGCTGGGCAAGGTAAGCAGCAAGCTGGCCCCTGTGACAGCGGGCGTACTGGGCTTAGGTACGGCGGCGCTCAGCACGGTAGACAGTACAGAGGAGCTGCGCTCTGATTTATCCAAACTAGACCAAAACGCAAAGGAACATAAGGTATCTGTGGACACGGCCCGGCAGGCATGGGAGGATTTCACCATTGCCAGCGACGAGACGGACAGCGCCGTGGAGGCCACCTCCAACCTCTTGCAGGCAGGCTTTACGGAAAGCAACCTGCAAAAGGCGGTAGAAAACCTGACGGGCGCGTATCTCAGGTTCCCGGACACGATGAAAATAGAAAGCTTGGCGGACAGCTTGCAGGAAACACTGGCCACCGGCGCGGCCACAGGGCAGTTTGCAGAGTTACTGGATAGGATGGGCATCGGCGCCGAGAAATTTTCCAAGGGGCTTGCCAAGTGCAAAACACAGGCGGACAAGCAAAACTATGCGCTGGAAACGCTGGCAAAGGCAGGCTTGGCGGATACCTACAACGGCTGGAAGGACACAAACAGCGAGCTGGTAGAAAGCAAAAAGGCCAACCTTGATTTGCAAAAATCCATGGCAAAGCTGGCGGAAACCGTACAGCCCATCCTAACGGATATTGTGGACGCGGTTTCGGATATGGTGGACTGGTTCAATGAGCTGTCGCCGGAGGTGAAGGAAACGACGGTCAAGGTGCTGGCGTTTTCGGCGGCGCTGTCCCCCATAGCCAAGATTGCTTCAAGCGTAACAAAGGGGATTTCTTCTGCGACAAAAGGCATTTCTAAGATGATAAAGCCAGCTATGGACGCGACGTCAAATACCGGGCTTTTGAGCAAAGCGATGTCGACATTGAGTGGGGTTCCCGGCATTGGGATGATTGGCACTATTGGCGGAATTACTGTGGCGCTTACAGGGCTCGTAGTCGGTCTGTTAAACGCGGAAAAGACAACAAACGAATATGTTCGAGCTGTACAGGAATCAGCGGAGAAATCCAGAGAGGCGATTGCTGCCGCGCAGGAGAGTGCGCAAAGCACTATCAATAATGCAAACGCACAAGCCGTGATCCTGCAAAAGGTATTGGATTTGAACAATGCTGAGGATCTAAATGCAGAGAAAAAAGAAACGCTGGCCGGCTTGGTGGATCAGCTGAATAGCAAGTACCCGGATTTGAATCTAAAAATCGGGGAAAATGGCAGACTGACAAAGGACAGTGCACAAAGTCTGGAGGATTATATCAAGAACCTAAAAGATATGGCCTTGGCGCAGGCAAGCTATGATTTGCTGACGGCAAAGGCAGAGGCACTGGTAAAGGCGGAACAGGAACTGAAGAAAGCAAAAGATGAACATGCAGCGGCACAGGCTGAAGAAAACAAAATCCGTGAACGTGCTCTTGAGCTGACGGGGAAAGACGTTGAAGAGCTGCAAAATCTGTATGAGAAGTATGGAAACCTAAACATGCTGTCGCCGGAAGTAAGAGACGAGGCCCTAAAGCTTACGCTAGCATTCGGGACACAGCTGCAGGCGGTCTCTGCAACGGGGGACGCGGTAGAAACGGCCCAAGATCAAGTCGATGAGTTTGGAACGGTGTTCAACTCAACAGCGGATAGTATAGGCGTGGATTCTTCAGAAATTTCGAAAGCATCGACAAGCGGGTTCGGCGCAGTGGGCACAGCGGCCAATGAAATGAAAACAGAGGTCGGCAAGGGGGCAGATGGAACAGAAACGGAAGTTTCCGATATGGCCACGAACATAAACGATACCTTAAATTCGATAGATGGAAATAAGGTGGGGACAAACCTTGCAACAGGAATGAGCAACGGTATCAAAAATAACTCGTGGAAGGTGAGCGACGAAGCTAAAAAGATGATGCAGGGCGTAGAGGATGCTATCAATGCCAATCCAAAGTTTAAGTCCCTGGCAAAAAGCGTAGGAATCCAGGGCTTTGCTGACGGCGGCACGCTGAGAAACGGGCTTGCCGTTGTGGGCGAAGAGGGGCCGGAATGGCTGAGTGTACAGAGCGGGCGGGCCGCTGTCATTCCGATGACGACAAGGCAAAGGCAGGCGGTGCAAAGCGGCGGCAATACGGTCCAGGTCGGCATCACCATCAACAACGGGCAGTTCACCGCAGCGGATGCAAAGCGTGTGGCCCGCATGGTGAACAAGGAGCTGGGGATGGTATACCGATGAGAAGATTTAAGCTGATGAACAGCCGCGGAGAAGCGTTCGACTTAATGCGCCGGGACGCTTTTTTTAGTACACCGGACGGCCTGGGCTTTGATGAAATCATAGAATCTGCCCAGATGGGCGACCAGTATATAGACACGTTCCGCTATGCGTCGCAAATGACCCTGTCGGGGGAAATGCGGTTTGCAGGGTATGGTCAGTACAGCGAGTTTATCCAGTTTCTAACGGACAACCTTGTTTTCCTGTATTGCCCATATGAGACGTGGTATGAAGCGGACTGCATCCTGCAAAGCATTGCAAAAGGGGAGATTGACCCGGCAAGCAACGAACTGATTTGTTCGGTGTCATTTACAAGAAAATCCTTATGGCACAGCGACAGAACGTTTATCAAATCCAATCCCAGCGTTGGAGACGGCAAGGTATATCCGTATACATACCCGTACTCATACGCGGAGGCAACAGCCGGGGATATGTCGATCCAAAACATAGGAACGGTCCAGTCAAGCTGTGTCATCCATATCCTGGGGCCGGTATCCAACCCCAGGTGGGCGCTGATTAAAAACGGGGAGATCGTCGCGGACGGCGCGGTCACGGCAGAGATTGCAGAAGGAAGAAAAATCGTGATAGACAGCGACCCAGCCAAGCTGGAGATTGCAGAATATACTGTCAACAATACATATGTACGGGATTTGTACCAACACAGCAACTTTTCAACCGCGCGGTTTCTCATGATCCCGCCCGGAAATTCTATCCTCCGTGTCTTAAATGCGGGCGCGGCCGAGGTAAATGCCTATGTGGAGGTGCGCCAGAGTGCAAAAACTGTATAAGATAGAAATCTTTGACAATACGTTTAACCTTGTGGGGCATTCCGCAATCATAGAGCCTGATCTTGCCTACGATTATATTTCCATGTCCACCACCTCCATTGCATGCCTGGACGAAATGCCGAACATACGACAGTACCAGCTGGCACACATTACAGACAATGACGGAAAGATGGCGTTCCAGGGGGTTGTATACGGATTCACACAAGAAAAAAATGCGCTGATGCGGGTGATTCTAAAGCCGCTCTTGTCGTTGACGGACAGGGATTTTCCGACAACAGGGTATATGACGGCTTACAGCACGGTGGAGGGGTGGATCGAGCATTTCTTAAAAACGACGTATCAGGGGAACGATAACGTGCCCGCAAGCTATACAACAATAAAGATACAATCCACCACACAGACAGAGATCGACGCGGAGGCTTGCACCGCAGCAGGGCAAACGATGAATATGTATGACTTTGTTGTATCGGCGCTGCAATCGTATGGCGTTGTTGTCAGAGCGTGGTTTGATCCACAATCCAAGGCCTTAAGCTTTGAGATAGGAGCGGACAGGGAACCGCCTGTAACGATAGAGGCAGACCTGGAAAATGTGATCAGCAAAACGTTCAACATGGACGGGGACGGAGAACAATTCAACCTGGTACAGCTTATTTACCAGGATTCGGATGGCATACAGACCACGCGATGGTTTGCGCTCAACGCAGACGGAAGCATTGTGGAGAGTACGCCGCCCAATTACAGCCTTGAGGGGATCGCGCCGCCGCTGATGATGACAAGCCGGGGAATCGGGAGCGGAACAGAAGCACCAACGGAGGGTGAGTGGCTGGAAAAAGCGCGAGAGGTTTTGAAGCCGGATGCAGACAGTCAACAAATAAGCCTTTCCGTTTCATGGAAAGACAAGATAGTGAGGTTAGGTATGGGTGACATCGGACGGCCGGCAAATATTTTGCATGATGGAGTGTCCTATGCGGCAGTTCTGACAGCGGTTGATACAGCAAGAGGGGTAAAAAATCTGACCTTTGGGTTTGCAAGAACAGACCTGACCACCTTATTAAAATTGCAAAGAAGGGGAACAACATGGTAACGCTTAAACAATACAATGGCAGCACTGTGCAGCCAACGGACGATGCGGTGCTGTACGATGCGCTTTTGGGCGTATCAGGCGTGATTCAGGGAGCGGCCTGCACCATCGTGGGGGCCAACCAGATCCGCGTAGCAGCAGGAAGGATCATGATTTGCGGGAGGATGGTATCGGTGGATGATGAGCTGGTAACCGCCAATATCAGTACATCCGGCAGCCAGCAGGGCCGGCTGATCCTGCGGGTGGATATGGCCAATACGGAAACACCAGCTTACTTTACAACGCAGGTAGGCACGCCCCTGCCGCCCCTGGTGCAGGAGGATATCAACACAAACGGCTTGATCTATGAATTTGAAATGGCCACATACACGGCAGGCGAATTGGCTATCTCGGATATTAAGAACATCGCGCACACGTTATCCAAAAACAATGATTATCGCAATATGCCCGGCGTTATCCAAATCTGGCCGGGAAGCACGGCTCCGGAGGGATGGCTGTTGTGCAACGGGCAGGCGGTGAGCCGCGCCACGTATGCAAACCTGTTTTCTGTGCTGGGTACGGCCTACGGGCAGGGAAACGG
>CAUGNO010000021.1:0-5073 GCA_959600905.1 uncultured Eubacteriales bacterium
CGAATACAGCGCAGCCCCAGGTATAGCCGATATACCAGGTGGTTACCCAATACCACAATCCTAAAACAGCAGCTCGCAATATAGACATATACATTACCTCCTTATAAGGATGGAGATATCACTGAGTTGCTTGGTCATAATGTTGTATTGGTAGCCAAATAGACAATGAATCAATCAAACTAAGAACAAAAATATTTTTATATATCAATCATAATATTATCTACCAAAAATGATACTATAAATTTATTTTTGATACAAGATAAAAAGAGGAAAGAAAAAGAGCCCTATATAGGGCTCTTTTGAAAGAACGGTTTTTGCTTATGCAGCCGCGGTAACATCCATGATCGGCTTGATCAGGAAACCACCGTCGCCGATGATACCAACCGCACCCAGCACCAGGCCAATGCCCAGCAGCCAGAACGTGGCTTTCATCATGCTGTGGCCGCTGCGCAGATATTTGTATACCAGCAGCACGGCAGCCAAGGTCAGCAAGCCAGGCGCAACTGCGTCGAGGATATCGCCCTGGATCGTCATTACGGTGTTGTCACCGGTCGGGATCTGAGCGGTGGTGTACACGCTAACCATGGAGGCAGACAGACCACCCATCATGAACATACCCAGTACAGATGCACAGGAGATGAACTTGTTGATGGCGCCGCCTTCCAAGATGCTTAGGGCCGCTTCGGTACCCATCTTGTAGCCGGTGTTCACGAAAATGAAGCTTTCCGTGTAGGTAACACCAATCAGCAGTACAGCATAGATGATGGGAGCCAGGAAGGATCCGCCTTCTGCCAGAGGCAGAACCAGCATGATGAACAACGGTTTCAGCGTGGACCAGTCGATGGTATCGCCGATGCCGGCAAACGGTCCCATCAAACCAGCCTTAACACCGGTGATGGCTTCTACCGGAATCGGAGCGCCAAGTGCGCGCTGCTCTTCCATAGCGATAACGATACCGTGTACCACGGAACCCCAGATACCTTCTGTGTTGAAGAACATCAGGTGACGGCTCAACGCCGCGGAGAACTCTTCTTGGTCATTGCCATAAAGCTTCTTCAGAATCGGTACAAACGCAGCACAGAAAGCCAGCGATTGCAGACGAGCGAAGGAGTTGGAAACTTCGCAATAGAAGTTCCAGCGGAAAACCAAGTTGTTGACGTCTTTTTTGGACAGCAGGCGTTTGCCTTTTTCATCAGCATCCACAGCGGCCTGCGTGCCAGCATCCACAGCTTCCTCTTCTTTGTCGGAAGCCTGGAGGATCAGGTAGTACAGGAATGCAATGAACAAACCGGACAGTGCCAGCGGGATACCGCTGATGCCGGAGTACTGAGCGAAGAAGAAACCGCCCAGGAAGAAGGGCAGGAACTGCGGGCGGCCGATAACGTTAACCGTCATAGCAAAGCCCAGCGCCGGCAGCAATTTGCCGGTAGCGCCCAGTGCGTTGGTGATCCAGACCGGCAGGCTGTTCATGAAGCTGCCTACGGCTTCTGCACCGAAGTACAGAGCGAGGAACATCGGTACGCCAAAGATGAAGAACTTCACAATGGTCGGCCACCAGAACGCCATGAACAAAATGCCCTTGGTGTTGCAGGTCTTGGCATACTCGTCAGCACGCTGTACCGGATATACCATGATGATACGGCGCAGGGTGTGCAGCTGTGCACACAGCAAGCTCAACGGCACAGCGATGGTGACAGCTTGGGAAGTATCCAATCCACTGATCATGGTGATTACGCAACCACCCATGGTAGCAGCGGTTTCATCCCAAACAACGGTGCCGCCAGCACCCGTGAAGGCCAAGAACATCGGCTGAATCGTAGCGGCAATCTTCATTGCAGTCGGAATATCGCCGAGGACGATGCCGCAGAAAAGACCGGTGCAAAGCGGTCCCAAGAAGACGTTGATTGCGCTATAGAAGATGTACCATTGGGCAAACCAATAATACAGAGCTAGAATAGCAGCTTGGAGAACTGATAATTCCATAGTTACCCCCTATTGGATTTTTTTAAGTAGAATGACATAAGAAATGTTTGCTTGTGAATCTCTCAACCGTCCCCCTTTCGCCTTACAAGCAGTAGGCAAAGAAACTTTATAAACTACCAAATAATGTATCTGGTAAATATAACAATCGTTTCGTTTTTTTGTGTTGTAATATATATATTTTTATAGTTAAGAACTTTTTAGTAACCATTAACCAAGCAATATTATAGCACAATTTTGGCAAAATGCACACTTTTTTTATAAAAAATTTTTTACTAAAAAAAGAGCCCCCATAATAGGGCTCTTTTTGATAGGCACTAATTTTAAGCAGCCGCAGCAGCTACCAAAGGTTTGATCAGGAAGCCGCCATCGCCGATGATACCGACGGAACCAAGCACCAGGCCAATGCCCAGCAGCCAGAACGTGGCTTTCATCATGCTGTGGCCGCTGCGTAGGTATTTGTATACCAGCAGTACGGCAGCCAAGGTCAGCAGGCCAGGCGCAACTGCGTCGAGAATGTCGCTCTGGATGCTCATCGGCTCGCCGCCGGTCGGAATCTGAGCGGTGGTGTATACGCTGACCATAGAGGCAGACAGACCGCCCATCATGAACAGACCCAGCACAGAAGCGCAAGAGATGAATTTCTGAATGCTGCCGCCTTCCAAAATGGAGAGCGCTGCTTCGGTACCCATCTTGTAGCCGGTGTTTACGAAAATGTAGCTTTCCGTGTAGGTAACGCCGCCCAAGAGGATGAAGTACAGGATCGGAGCCAGGATAGAGCCGTTTTCAGCCAGCGGCAAAACCAGCATGGTGAACAGCGGTTTCAGCGTGGACCAGTCGATGGTATCGCCGATGCCGGCAAACGGTCCCATCAAGCCAGCTTTGATGCCGGTGATGGCCTCGATCGGAATCGGAGCGCCAAGCGCGCGCTGTTCTTCCATCGCGATTACAATACCGTGTACCACGGAACCCCAGATACCTTCGGTGTTGAAGAACATCAGGTGGCGGGTCAATGCCGCAGAGAACTCTTCTTGGTCGTTGCCATAGAGTTTTTTCAGAATCGGAATGAACGCTGCACAGAAGGACAGAGACTGCAAACGAGCGAACGAGTTGGACATTTCGGCCATCAAGTTCCAACGAAGTACCAGCTTGTTGATATCCTTTTTGGAGAGCAGCTTTTTGCCCTCTTTGTCAGCTTCCACAGCCGCCTGTGCGCCGGTGTCTTCCGCAGCTTCCTGGTTGTCGGAAGCCTGGAGGATAAGATAATACATGAAAGCGATGAACAGACCGGCCAATGCCAGCGGAATGCCGCTGATGCCGGAGTACTGTGCGAAGAAGAAGCCGCCCAGGAAGAAGGGCAAAAACTGCGGACGGCCGATGACGTTGATGGTCATGGCAAAGCCGAGAGCCGGCAGCAATTTACCCGTTGCATTCAGCGCATTGGTGATCCATTCCGGCAGCTGGGTGATGAAGTTACCAACAGCCTCTGCACCAAAGTAGATCGCGATGATCATCGGGATTGCAAACAGGAAGAATTTAACAATGATGGTCCACCAGGTAGCCATGAACATGATGCCCTTAGTGTTGCAGGTTTTGGCATACTGGTCAGCCTTCTGTACAGGATATACCATGATCAAACGGCGGATGGTATGCAGCTGTGCACACAACAGGCTCAACGGCACGGCGATGGTAACAGCACTTTCAACCGGCAGACCGCTGACCATCGTGATGGTGCAGCCGCCGATGGTGGCCGCAGTTTCATCCCAAACGGCAGTACCGCCCGCAGCTGTAAAGGCCAGGAACATCGGCTGGATCGTAGCACCAATCTTCATAGCGGTGGAAACATCGCCCAGCACGAAACCACAGATCATAGCTGTGAACAGCGGGCCGGTAAATACGAACAGTACGCTGTATCCCATGTACCAAACAGCGAACCAGTAGTACAAGCCCAGAAGGATTGCTTGCAGCAAAGATAGTTCCATAGGAAACCTCCCAAAAAATAATGAAGTAGTAAGACTAATAAATGCTTTCCCGCATGCAAATGACTATTTCTTTCCCCCCTATCTCCATTGGATTGATGCAAGGAAAACAAAATGAAAACAATAGAAAATATAAAACAAAAATTTTAATGAACAGATCATACTTTTTTGACCATCACAATCATACATGCTGGAAAAATGAATGTAAATTACGCACTTTATTGTAGTGAAATTACTAAAAAATAATAAAAAAACATTGAGTAATGATGGGGAAAAAAGTATCTCAAAATGACAATTTTGCATCCATAAAACACAAAAGTGCCTTATTTACATATTGCCGCTTTTATTTTGATAAATAAATATAAAAATGATAGCGAAATATGAGATAATACTATGTTTTTTGAAAAAAATAAGGTATAATAACACAATCATAGACGAAACTAACTAATAAGATTGTATATAACCTTTTTGTTGGTGGTCTGATTATGCTGAGGAGGTGACGATGATGGCGTCTATTACAAAGGAAGTTGCTGCGGTTGGAACGAACGAAAAGCGGTTGTTTGAATTGGAACGTGAATTGACGATGGCAATTATTTCTGGGAAGTATAAAGCAACCATTCTTTGGAACCTAGGCTGGAAGGGCCCAATGCGATATGGAGAAATTCAAAGAATTTTCGTAAATATTAGTAACCGTATGCTTACAAAACAGCTTCGGGAGCTGGAAAGAGATGGCGTGGTTCAGCGCGATGTTTATCCGGATTCTCCACCGAAGGTTGAGTATTCGTTGACGAATATGGGAGAGACTCTGTTGCCGGTCTTGCAGGCAATCTATCAGTGGGGTGCTGATCACATCGACTTCTATCGCAAGCGTGCTGAAGAGGAGCAACACTCTGAAGAATAAAAAAAGAGCGTGGTACACGCTCTTTTTCTATACTATATATAACTATATATAATAATGTAAGCACAAAAGAAAAATGATGCCAAGGCTCCCCAATAGTCCCTTCATTCTTTAAAAGAAAAAGCCCTCCATTTGCGGAGGGCTTTTTATAAGGCTTTAGCTTAAGCAGCAGCGGTGAGATCCATGATCGGCTTGATCAGGAAGCCGCCGTCGCCG
>CAUGNO010000022.1:0-3441 GCA_959600905.1 uncultured Eubacteriales bacterium
CCTTTCGCAGAGCGGCAGTTTTCCAGCTGTTCTATCGTCAATAGAAATCCTCCCAGCGTTTTTTCTTCCTCATCTGCTTATCCGTTCTTTTCTTGTCGCAATTCTCTACATCACACCCGCGCGAGATTCCTTCCAGAAGAATGTACGCGCAAAACTTCTCTCCACTGTCCGCGCCCAGGCTCCGCCTGTAAAAGCATCCCTTACAATGCTTTGGCAATGGCATGGCTTTCTGCCCTCCTGTTTCCGTCCTCTTCCGAATCCCTTTCATACAAAGGGCATTGCAGGACAGTGTAGGTTTTCAGCGTGCCTCCGTGTTGCCGCGTCAGGCTTCCCTCCTCTGCGCTCCATCCCGCTATCGGCTCGAACCGCGCCGACCAGCTGCACTGCCCGCAAAACCTCGCGCATGACCAGCACAGCGTTGGTCTCTTCTTTGCTCTTTTTCTCATTCCCACAGCCCCACAATCATCAACGCACTTACAAGCCCTATTAAAAATCCGCATACCGCAATGCGCGTTGGTTTGTGCTTGATCTCCCTGGCTACGGCATACAGCGCCACAAAGCACACCAGCCCCGTGCACAAAATCCACATCCTCGCCCACGTTGGCATTTAGCCCTCCTTTTTCACATCCATCCTTGCTCCGCAGTGTGGACAGTAGTTATATTCACGCTTACCGCCTATTAAAACCGCTTTTTTGTACGGAACCGTATATTTACAATTACTACACTTGAAATAAAAGTCACGCGGATATTCAATCCAATGTCCATGGGCCAAAACTTCAGTTCCTATAGTCGCAGCATCGTCTATCTCTCCAATTGCATCCCCTACCCAGCAAGCGCGGCACCTCACTCCGTTATAATCTTTCTTATCTGATCTGCATGGCTTACAATATCGTTTTCCCATATCGTTTAGTAATGCATCACTGTCGATCAGCCTCATTGTCAGCCCTCCAAATCCATCTTTGCTCCACAATCTTCACAATACTTTTTTATTGGGTTTTCCCAGCTTCCTTCTGTGGAAATTACAAATCCGCATTCACTACAACACCATTCATCTCCGCCAAGGTGAATCCATCTACCACTCCGCGCAGGAACCATTTCTTTTGCTGGCAATAAATCAATCTCGTCTATTGCTTCACGAAAATGATTTGCAGCTTTATGATCTCTATATAACTCGCAGTCTGTAATCAAAGCACGAAAAAGCCTCTTTGCATCCTCACGATCTATGTACTCAGCCATTGTCTGTCCTCCTGTTCCACGCCGCAACAGCATCATCTTCTGTATCCCCCATGATATAAAAGCGGCAATTTTCTCCACCGCAACAAACAGCATATGGTTTTAATCCGCTCTTTGTTGCTATATGTTCAGGGATATGCCTTATTGAAAATTCACCTGGTCGCTTTCCGCATTTTGGACATGGCTTTAGGTCTTTTTCATCAAAACGGAAGTGTGTCAAACCTTTCCACCTCTTTTTGTCTTACATATCTTTCTGTTACTGTTCCTACAACACTTTTTAATGGCAGATACGCACCAACCCCGGCAGCAATACTTTCAAGCGTGGATTCTGAAACCATAAAGCTGTTGCTCATGCACGTTCCTGTTGTTTCTCCATGAATGGTTTCACATAGCACCGTTGCTCCACTTTTTAATTGTTCTAATGAATCCACCGAGAACAAAAATGTTTTTTCATTCTCATGATGCCGAACGAAAACGCAATGAACATATTTTGTCATTTTATATATTTCCCCTTTGCCATCTCCATCATTAACCGCGCGCACGCATGCGCCAGGTGGTTTTCGTGCTCCTCACCCTCCGGCAGCGCGACGCCCTCAACCTTGTCTCTGTATAAGCAGAGATGCCGGATCGCATGATTGATGTTGTCCTTTGTCTCTACCCGCGCCCAGTTCTCAGCCCCGTACTTTGCAAAGCCCTTGGCGCTTACTTTTGCGATCTCCTCTATGGCGGGCAGAATGTATTCCCATGTTTCAAACTCTATCCTGCTTTGCTTCGCTTGGTTCATTTCCCCGTGCTCCCAAATCCGTTGTTCCCGCGTTCTGTTTCTTCCAGTACTTCTACCAGTTCCAGCTCAGGTGTTAAAATCGGCACGATCACCAGCTGGGTGATCTTGTCCCCAGCGTTGACCTTGTAATCCTTGCCGCTGTGGTTGTACAGCTTGGCCACGATGCTCCCGGTATATCCCACATCTATTACGCCCTCGCTTGTGATCCCATGCTTTGTGTTCAGTCCGCTTTTGCTTTTCAAAAGCCCTGCTGTGCCCTCCGGCAGCTCAACATGTACACCCGTATCAAAGACGGCACTTTCCTTGGCCGGGATGATCTGCGTATCCCGTGCATATAGATCAAGCCCCGCGTCCGTGCTGTGTGCTCTTGTCGGCATCTTTGTGCCCTTGTCCAGCTTTATCTTCATGCTTTCCCCTCTCCTGACCGCCCATCTGCCGAGCGCCTGGTTTCAGGCACCCGGCTTCTTTGAAGGAGGCTCTTCCCGGGCGTATGGCTTCACCCGGCAGACAGGCGGTCTGTGGTTTTACCCTTCCAACAACAGTTGTCCGTCTTTATACACCTGGTACAATGTTTTCCCTTTACCATCTGTCAGGTACGGCAGAAACACCTCATCTACCTCTACGTTCCCTGCCTCTACAAAGGCCATTTGTGCCAATATCCAGTCCCGTATATTCCTCCATGCCGTCCGTTCTGCCTGCTCTCTATCTGGCTTTACCTTTTGCTTTGCAAATACCTTTAACACTCCCTCGATATTGGCGGGCAGCAAAAAACCTTGTGCTCCCTGTGGTGTATTGATCCCGAACGTTACGCCTATGGGCTTCCCGTTTCCGTCATAATCCACCATGATCTTACATGCGCCGTTTCTTGCCAGTGCGCCTTGAATCTCCCCCAGGCTTTGGTACACATCTACCTTGGTTGTGTAATTTTTTATTGGCACGTCTATACCTCCTCCAGTTCCACTTCTACCCTTGGGCGCTGTGCGTCCACTGCAAAAGCATCTGTCCAACTTTCTATCTGCGTCCATCCGTCGTTTTCCAGCACCTTTTCTTTCACAAGTGCATCCTGGATAAATTTTTTGGCAAAAGCGATATTATCCTTGTCCCGCCGTTTGTTCTTCTCCACCCACAGATACCGCATGGCAACAGGACTGTGAAACCGCACTTTCCCCTTCCACTGCGCACGGATACACAGCCGTATCTCCCGCTCGCACTGCCGTTTCATCCCGGCCGCTGCGTGCTTGCTGCTTCTTTCTGCGCTGATGTATTCATTCAAGCCTGGCAGTCTCGGCAGAATCAGTTTCATCCCGTTCCCTCATTTGTCGCTTTAGCGCCCATACTTCCTCAGGCTCCAAGCCTGTATCCTCATATGCTGACAGCTTAAAGATCGCCTTGTTCCGCATTTTTACGGGGCCTCGTTTTCTGTG